>JAFGIN010000210.1 GCA_016929595.1 Chitinispirillaceae bacterium | reverse complement strand
TAGAGTTCATTCTTCGCTGTGGTGATATAGATTCGGGATTTTCCGGAAGCAAAAGAGCGGCTGAAGGCACCAGAATTCATCGAAAAATTCAGAAACAGCAGAAAGAGAATTATGAAATTGAGGTGTTTGTAAAACACACCATTGAAAGGGATGATTTTACACTTATTGTTGATGGAAGAATAGATGGTGTTGCTGAGTGTGAGGGACGCTACTGTATTGATGAGATAAAATCGACCCTTGAGAATGTAAAAAAACTACATGAAAATGATTATCCTCTCCACTGGGCACAGGCGCAATGTTATGCTTACATGTTTTGTGTCAGGGAGGGAATATCAGAGATCGATGTTCGATTGATTTATGGTGAAGTCGAATCCGGGGAGAGCAGAGCTTTTTCCCGATCGTATGGCATCGATGATCTGACACAATTTTTTACTTCACTTATCACAAAATATGAACCCTGGGTTCGTGCCGGATTACAGTGGACAGCACAACGGAACGAATCGCTAAGAAAGCTGGCGTTCCCCTTTGGCGCTTATCGTGCAGGGCAGCGGGAACTTGCTGTTGCCGTTTACAGGACAATTGAAAACAAACGTAACCTTTTTGCGAAAGCACCAACAGGTATTGGTAAAACAGTATCAACGCTGTTTCCATCACTGAAAGCGATGGGGCAGGGGTTGACATCAAAGATTTTTTATCTTACGGCGAAGACTATTGCACGAAGTGTAGCAGAAGAGACACTTTCTTTCATACGAAATCAGCAGATTCATCTGAAATCGGTTACGCTTACAGCAAAAGATAAAATCTGCTTTATGGAAAAAACTGTATGCAAACCTGGTGTGTGTGAATGTGCCAGAGGTCATTATGACAGAGTAAACGACTGCCTCTGGGAGGTGCTTCACAGCGGTGATGAATTCAAACGGATCACCGTTGAAGAGTACGCCCGTAAACATCGTGTCTGTCCATTTGAACTGTCTCTTGATATTTCATTGTGGTGTGATGTTATAATCGGTGATTATAATTATGTTTTTGATCCGCATGTGTATCTGAAACGGTTTTTTGGTGAAGGACGGACCGATTATACTTTTTTAGTTGATGAATCCCATAATCTGGTTGACCGTTCACGTGAGATGTTTTCAGCGAAAATTGAGCGCAAGCCGTTTCTTCAGTGTAGAAAACTTTTCAAGGGCGTGGATGCTGAGTTATATAAATATTCAGGAAAGGTACATTCGCGAATACGGGCTCTGGAAAAACTCTGTGATGAAAAAGGTTTTTACAATAGTAAAGAAATTGATGAGAAGCTTGTTATTTCATTGGAAGTCTTTGTAAATGAATGTGAGCGGTATCTTATCAGAAACAGAATGAACGATAATGATACAATTCTTCAACTATACTTTGATGCGTATATCTTTTTAAAAGTTACAGAACTGTTTGATTGCAGATATACCTTTGTGCTTGATGCATCACCAGAGGACACAACGGTCAAACTGTTCTGTATCGATCCCTCTTTTCTGATGAGTGAAACGCTCAAGCGCGGAAAAGCTTCAGTCTTCTTTTCCGCAACCCTTGCTCCGCTTGAGTATTACCGTGAAATTCTCGGGGGATCTGAGAATGATAAGTTCATCACGCTCTCATCACCATTCAGCATTTCAAACCGCTGCATGCTTATTGCCGGAAATGTATCTACAAAATATCAGAATCGTGAGCAGAGCACTGCTTCAATAGTTACTTATCTCAATAATGTCATCGGATGTAAAACCGGCAATTATATGGTTTTTTTTCCATCATATCACTATATGAACAGTATCGTATCAGCTTTACATGAAACGAATCCGCCTTTTAAAATTATCACACAGTCATCAGGGATGGAAGAAGAGAAACGGGAAGCGTTTCTCGATTGTTTTAAACCCGATCCACAGGAGACCGTTGTGGGGTTCTGTGTTTTAGGCGGTATTTTTTCTGAAGGAATCGACCTGAAAAATGACAGGCTTATCGGTTCAATAGTAGTCGGGGTTGGGCTTCCTCTGATCTGCTCTGAGCGGGACATTATCCGGGACTATTTTCAAAACAAACAGGGTTGTGGTTTTGAGTACGCCTATCAATACCCGGGAATGAACAAAGTAATGCAGGCTGCCGGAAGAGTCATTCGATCGGAAACCGATCGGGGCGTTATTGTTTTAATTGACGAAAGATACAATTTCTCTTCATATCGTAATCTGTTTCCCGCTGAGTGGTTTCCCTATAAACAGGTGACCGGTGATACACTTGTAAATCATTTGAAATCATTCTGGAGCTGATGTTTTCGGGAAATGCAGCTCAAAATGCTTCAGACAAAAGATCTTTTTTTATAGATGGCATTTTTTTCATTAAATTCATTAATTTTTCTACCGGTTTTGGCATTGGACATCTTCCAAGTTCCCAATCTTGAAGGGTCCGGACATTTACCCCTACAGTTAATGCCAGATCCTTTTGAGTAAGCCTTAATTCATTTTTACGCATTTCTTTCAGACGATGTGCACGTAAAAGTTGCAGTATTGTCGCCTGTAATCATAAACCTGAATATACCCTGACATATTATACAGATACGGAATTCAATTCCGTATTTGTATGGAGTCATTGAAGCGTGTTTGAATGTTCATGCAAATTTAAAGTCAGACTTTAAATTTGCACAAACTGGCTTTTCTTATTATCCATTTTTAATAAATGTTTGTAGAACATTTATTATTGTAGCAAAAAAGCTACATTACAAATGCTTTTTCCCTGGAGGGGAAACATTATTTTTATTCCGGATACATACTAACCTCTGTCCCGGATATTTTCGATGCACTTGAAGAAACGGCTCTTCAATCGTATTCCTGTAGTCATTTTCCTGATCGCTGTGCAGGTGGCCTGGTTCGCTTTCATAGTCATCAGGCTTACGACACATTCCTGGTTGATCACCTCTTCGCTTCAGTTGATCAGTATCATCGCAATTCTGGTGATTATCAACAGGAGAGACAATCCTGCCTACAAGCTTGCCTGGGTGGTACCGATTCTTGCGTTTCCCATTTTCGGGGGATTGCTCTATCTGCTGCTCGGTGGTAAGAAACCTGCGCGGAGAATGTTGAGGGCGTTTAATGAATCCTCGGAAAGACTGTCACGGTTTCTTTTTCAGGAAAGGACGGTGTCCGATGAGATTGCCGGTCTTGATGCTGCCGCCTGCGGACAGGCGCGTTACCTCTGGAAGAGCGCTGCGTACCCCATTTACCGTAACACCCTGACAAAGTATTACTACAACGGTGAGCAGATGTTTCCCGATATGCTTGAGGTACTTAACAGTGCGAAACGGTACATTTTCATGGAGTATTTCATAATCGCACCTGGAAAGGTCTGGAGCGGGATTCTCACGATTCTGAAGGAAAAAGCAAAGAATGGAGTTGATGTACGATTGATTTATGATGATCTGGGGTGTCTCAACAGGCTTCCGTACGGGTACAGGGACGAGCTTGCCGGCTATGGAATAAAATGTGAAGTTTTCAATCCGGTGCGTCCTGTTTTCACTACGGTAATCAACCACCGGGATCACCGGAAAATTCTAGTTGTTGATGGATGCGTCGGTTTCACTGGCGGTATCAACCTTGCAGATGAATATATCAATGAAATCAGGCCGTTTGGTTACTGGAAGGATGCGGGGATACGGCTCAGTGGTGAAGCGGTTTACAGTCTGACGATCATGTTTCTTGCCACCTGGCACGCTCTTCACCGGGATGATGAGGATATTGAGGTGTTCAAACCCTCCTGTGATAGTGCGATACATCATCAGCACGACGGGTATGTACAACCCTACAGCGATTCTCCGCTTGACGATGAATATGTCGCTGAGAACGTCTATCTGAACATTATAAATATGGCAACGCGGTATGTCTACCTGTTTACGCCATATCTGATCATCGATAACGAACTGATGACTGCGCTCTGCCTTGCATCGGGGCGCGGAGTGGATGTACGGATCATGACCCCCGGTATTCCCGACAAGAAGATCGTCTTCCATGCCACGCGGTCCTGCTACCGTCCGCTTATCGAGGCTGGCGTCAGAATATATGAATTCACCCCCGGCTTTCTTCATGCAAAGTGTTCGGTCTGTGATGATAAAATCGCGACAGTGGGAACTGTTAACCTCGATTACCGCAGTCTGTATCTCAATTTCGAGTGCGGTGTGTATCTTTACGGATCATCGGCGGTCATGGCGATCAAAAATGATTTTCTCGATACCCTGGAAAAATGTGTCCGTATCGAAAGGCAGACGATACGCCATAAAATGCCCGTACGGCTGGCGCAAAGCATCCTGCGCCTTTTCGCACCAATGCTTTGAGCGGATTTTTAAATTATTTTTTAATGGACATTTTTCAAGAAAACTGGTGACTTCGATTCACTACCTGATATAAAAATAGATATACTCGACTTTTTCGTTAATACCTTTTTCTCTCTTTTTTAAAAATAACCTATATATTAGTAGAAAGTTTAACTTATGTCTGGGGGAACGCTGTGAAAAAAAAAGGCAGTTTAATCACTCTTTTAATCTGCACGATATTTTCTACCGGGTGGGGAGTCGAAGTGTCACTTAGTGGTACTGTGAAAGATGCAAGCGGGGCTGCAATTGCTCAGGCTGCAGTTACGCTCGCTTCAGATACATCGATTAATGCGGTCAGTAGTGCTGATGGTAAGTTCAGTATCAGCAATGTTTTTGTGATGAAAAGAAATAAAGACAGAACATTGCTGCCAGGTGTGGACGGAATTTCGATCAAAGGTAATAGACTTCAATATTCGATTACATTACCAGCAGATCATGGGAGTATTACACTATTTTCAAGTTTGGGGAAAAAAACGGCTTCTGTTCGATTCGGTAAAATGGAACCGGGTTGGCATCAGTTCGTACTTCCTGATGGATTAGCTGCCGGATTTTATCTGATAGATATTACGATTGGTGAAGTAACTTCAACTCAGAACCTTTTAGTAACAGGAAACCATATTTACGTAAGTAATACTGTATCCGGAGTGAAAAATACTGCATGGATTTCTCGCTCTGCAGCAGCTGCTGTTGATACTCTTATTGTAAAAAAGACGGGGTTTACAACGACAAAACAGGCGATCACTTCTTATAAGCAAACCGGAATAACAATTGTAATGAAAAATCAACCTGTCTATGCTTATGCCGCAACAGTGGAAAACACCTGTAGTGACTGTAATGTTCCTGAGCTGCCTGATGCATCAAAACTGACCAAAAATTCAAAGTTGCCTAATCCATTTAAAAAGATCGATGGAACCATAATTACAAAAAAGAGCGAGTGGCGCTGTCGTAGGCAGGAGATTCTCAAGCAGGCAATGAAATATATCTATGGTGAAAAACCTGAGCCGCCCGAAGTTGTGACAGGTACTGTTAATAGTACAAAGATTACTGTTCATGTTGAAGACAAGGGTAAGAAAATGGACTTTAGCGCCGATATCAAACTTCCATCTACCGGGAAGGCTCCTTATCCTGCAATTATTAGTATGGGTTACTCTCCGGTTGTTTCAAAAGTTGCCAGTCAAGGTGTTGCCACTATCACTTATAATTATAGTAAAGTAGCCACACCAGGCGAGGACAGGAAAGTTAACAGGAACACCGATTTCAAAGGGCCTTTTTATGATATGTACGTCACCAATCCTCCTGCCGGCAATATGATGGCTTGGGCATGGGGTGCCAGCAGAATAGTTGACGTGTTACAAAAATTCGGTGGTGATATCATCGACTATCGTCGTCTTGCTGTCACCGGTTGTTCCAGAGACGGCAAGGATGCTTTCGCTGTGGGCCTTTTTGATGAACGAATCGCACTCACGATTCCTCAAGAAACAAGCCTTGGGGGCATTGTAGCCTATCGTATAGCAGATGCTCAATGTAGTGAAAAAACGCAATATAATTATAAGGATCAGATCTGGTTGTGCAACAGCTTTGCACCTTTTGTCCAAAATACCAGTCAGTTACCTATTGATGCACATGAACTTGTTGCCACATTTGCCCCACGAGGACTTTACGGTATTGACAATTCATCGTCCTCAGCGTCGCAGATGTGTCCGCAGGCAGGCAATATGTCGTTCCAGGGTGGTCGCGAAGTGTATAATGCTCTGGGTTGTGACTCGAATCTTACTTACAACTCTACGCCGACAAATACAAGTCATTGTATATACAGTGAAAATTATACGAAATCACTCACGGCATGTGTAAATAAATTTCTTCTACACCAATCCGGAGAAACCGGAAAAATCGAGGCTGGTACTCATGAGGAGAAAAAGGACTGGATCGACTGGACAACGCCGACGCTTGTTGATGATACAGATATATATGAAACGGATAATGTAAGTAAATAATGAAAGGACTTGTTTTTCTGCTTTTGGCATAAAAACCTTTTATTCTTTTATTTTTATGCTTGTTTCACAATGCAGGTTCCTCCTATTTATAGTAAAAATGGAGAGAAGGTAAGGATTAGGTAAATTTGCGAATTGATAGAATTCGCTTATTTCGCTAAATTCAAAAGCACCTAATTTTCCCGTGAACAGCTGGTGTACAATTATTAACATTTGCTTTGCTGTGTGTGTGGCCATTGTCAAAAGATCGTTTCATTCATCCTTAACTAACCTCACCGACATACCGTATCCAAGATCGGCAAACCCCCAGTGAATGTCTTCTCCATCATTGCTGAGGAAATAATACCAACAGCTAATTCCAGTCGGCCAACCATAATCAGAAGATGTCCAAAAAAAAGCTTTGGTCCCTCTTGAATCGAAATCACCCCAACGGCGACCGACTGGAAATGCTGAAAAACCGGTACTGTTATTAGCAGATTGTTGGTATCCAGGAGCACCATTAACCGGAGACTGTTTCCACATCGAATTTGCTGCAAGAGATCGTGCTGCCTTATTATCATTAGATATTGCGGGCACCGGTCTGAAAATGTAGGTTTTCGACCGGTTTGAAAATGCGTTTACAAGTAATCGTTTTTACAGTTCAATTTGATCTTT
>JAFGIN010000209.1 GCA_016929595.1 Chitinispirillaceae bacterium | reverse complement strand
TATTGTATAATTATTTACACTTATAAAATACAATATGTTTAGCTCAATCAGGTGGCTTTTTTGTGTAAACTAATCAAATAGTTTAGGTATAATATAATGTGAAATTCCCGCTTACTTTGATACTTTAAATGTTAATACCGGCTTATATGTTCCAATAAAATGTCACAGGAGCTAAAAACATGATAGAAAAAAGAATCCTGTCGCGCGATCTTGCGAAAAAAATATCTGATATCAAGCCCGGAGAAACGTATAAAATAATAATTAAAAAATTGAAAAGACGTATTCTCGAAATGGAAGATATCCACTTTCATCATAATAGTGCAGTGTTTCTTCCAGGCGCAATTGATGATGATCCTCAAAAGGGGCTTTCGGGCATTGCTGTTCTTTCTTCAGCTCTGAAACATGCCAAAAAATATCCCGATGACAAACTGCTTATTGCCGGGCATACCGATACAAGCGGTGAAAACGCATACAATGCAGAACTTTCCATGCTGCGCGCTGAAAGTGTACTCGCTTGTCTGGAAGGCAATAAAGACAACTGGATAGAATTGTGTCTGAAAAAAAGTAAAGTTGAAGATTATCAGTTTATCCTGAAATGGTTTACAACACAAATTGATTGGCATTGTGATCCCGGAAAAATTGATAATATAAAGGGAAATAAAACAACTGACGCCCTGAAAAGTTTCCAGTCCCAATACAACTCACTCTTTAATGCATCAATTACTGTTGATGGTGTAATCGGGAAACAGACATGGGGAGCGATCTTTGACATTTATACCAGTGAATTACGGAAACAGTTATCAGTTTCCGAAGAACAGCTTGCTGAATACAGATCTCTGATTGTGTTTGTCGACTCGTCAAAAAAGACTGCTGGGTGCGGTGAAAGTCATCCCATTGAGGAAAAAGACAAGGATAATTTTCGCAGCAATACCAACCGACGGGTTGAATTGCTTTTTTTTAACACCGGTGAAGAACCATCACTGTCTTGTAATAATAATGGAGGGTGTGACAATCCGCAGGTGTGTGAGATATATAAAAAAAACTGTTATGATCCGGTGTATATAGACATTGATGGGAAAGGCTCATTCAGTGATCTGATCATACAATGGCCCGAAAATCTTTCCGAAAACATGCCGCAGGATTTAACTCTTACAGCAAAGGCCGGTGATGTATCTGTAAGTGTTGACTGGACTCAGGGTACGGTTGTGGATACAATGCGTCAATTTATATTCAATCGGCTTCCATTTAAAAAAGAATGTACACTAACAGGAAAATCTTCTGAAAAAGAGCTTATATTATGGAACAGTCAATTTATTCATGATAAAGATAACCCGCCTACTTTCGAACACTTTATTGAAGAATTTCTGTCTGTGGAAGAACAAACACTAACTGATGTGCCTGATATCGAAAAAAATCATGTGGAGGATACGTATGGTAGCCCGTATAATGATTAAAGTACTGTCTGCTGCAACAGCCAGTGATCCTAAAAAACCTTTTATTAATGCTCATGTTACATTTATTCCCAAACACCTGATTCGTGAAAATCCGTCAGATCCAATGATGGCAAGCGGATTGGAACCATACTGGAAAGAGGACTGGCAAGCCGAAACGTATACTCATACTGCCAATGGCCGATATCTTCCGGACCTCAACAAGATTACCTCGGCAAATTTAACAGATGCCGATAATCCCGCGCTTGATCCCAAACCAGGAGAATGGCTGCTTGTTGTCTGGGCAGATGATAAAACACCTGTTATTCAAAGAATTACTCTTGAAGAACGAAATGGCATTTTGCATGCAAATGCAGGATGGAAAAGTGAAGATGCAAATCTGACCGGAAGCAAACAGGCGCGGGCGGCAACTGTATCACTAGCAAATTACGCGAATGGGGATGCTGCACAGATAGCTGCTGAAAATACTCTGATCACTGTGACTCTTTTCCCAACAAGTAATTTCTTTTTCATGGCAGGAACAGATTACGATCATAAAGGTACCCGATTTATAATTTTTGCGGAAAACAGGATGAAACAGCTTTTCAAGGATGGCGTTATTGATGCCGGTGCGCGAATAGCCTTGTTTAACCCACAGGAGGGAACCAGACACCTTGTTGTTAAAGCACATGCTGGATGGGTTACTGTTTCGAAAAAGGACCTTATGTCAACCACTGCTCCTGGTGCTGGCGCAGATGATGAGCGAATGGGAATACTTTCCTACTATGAATATCTTGATTGTCTGGGACATGACGCACCTCAAACATTGATGGAAACCGGAATATTCAGCCACGCCTACTTTTTTGGCCCAATCTTATGGAATACGTATGATCGAAGCGGTTCCGATACCCAAAGGGATCCTTTGGATCTTGATGGAAGATCGAAAGACTGGCAGTCTCCAGGAACTATGAGCAAATACAGTAAACTAAAAGATGCATTTCACCCTGATGGTTTTTTTAAATTATGGGGATGTCACTGGAATCCGTTTTATACAGAGAAGCTTAAATCTGCAAACAAGCTGGCAGCAGAGGGAAAACCCCGTGATGAATTTACTTTGGTACACCGGAACCTGAATTCAGAAAATATCTCTTCTGAATACCTGAAATTTGATTTGTATCAAAGAAGTACTGTAGACCCGGTTAAAAAAAGAGAATACTGCAGTGCAGCTGCTTCATTTTTGGGAAAGCCATGCTGGGGAGCCCCAATGGGAAACCAGGCAAATTATATAGGTGGAGAAATGACAGTAGTCACAAATGACAGTACACCATTTTTTAATTTTGTTGAAAGGGAATTTTCTCTTGCTTCTGCTCAATGCAAAGATAAAACCGGACATTTTGACTATTCTTTACTATATGCATCCAGTGCCGCAACACCATCATGGAATACTCATCGGTGGGCCCGATCCAAAACAGTCATGAATCGTGAAGTTGAAGGAAAAAACGAATACCCTTTTTTCAGACTTCCAGGTTCATTTTACATTATTAAGGAAGCAAATCCAACTTTGAACAATATGAATGTAACTGTTGAATCCCGAAGTGGAATGCACACAGCAGGTATTGAAGGTCATCTTTATATTTTCACCAAAACAGAACCAGTAGTGCTCCGTTTTTTTTCAGGTACACCCATTCTAATGATAAAACCTCATGGTTCATCAGATACAGCAGTTCTTTCTGATGATCAGTATAACTTTTATCTTTATACACGTAGTTCATCACCTGACCCATGGGCCCTATATACTACTAATATACTTGCTGTAAATCAGGTGAAAAATGCAGACGGAAAATGGATTGACGATCCCGGTGGTATTACAAATACAATTTCTAATGGGTTATTGTGGACAGATTCTGGAGAGGTGTGGTAGTAGTATCATGATAACTTATAAACTTTTATTGATAGTTTCCGTAGTTACGACCTGCCTTTCTGCAGGAGGAAAGGAAACCGAAACAACCTGCCGTTACCTTGTGGATACCAGGAACTGTTCAAATCTCAAAATTTATAATGATGAAATATGCTGGATTGAAAATGATGCAATCTTGTCTACAAGTCGTGCTGAACCAAAAAGGCAATTGGTTTACAGGTGCGGTGAGGGGCGAATTACGGATTTTGGTATTTATAATAACCGGATCTATCTCTCCACAGATTATGGGAATCTTGTTCTTTTCAACAGGGAATCAGCAAAAGAAGTATTACTGAGGAATTTTTCCGGTCCTGTTGAAGATATCATTATAAACGAACAAAATGTATTTGCTGCATCTGTTTTATATGATGATACCAGACAATTACATCCCCGCAACTGTATTATTCGCATTTCAGTAGAAACAGGTTCAGCCGATACGATAGTTAATCTGAATGAGCATATTCTCAAGATGATGTTTCACAAAAATGCACTTTATTTTGTTTCTGTTTCCAGTAAAAAAGAACCAGTAACAGATATTCTGGATGATATAGATAAAAAGCCACAAACAACTCTTTCCTGGAATTTACACAAGATTATACCTGGTGAGGATAATTTCAAAAATATTTTCAAATCGCCCAATTCGATTTCAATTGAGTGTGACCCGGATAATATCTATTTAATTTCAGATTCGCTTGTTCAACAAGTGCATAATGGTAAAATAACCCCTTTACCTGTATCCAATATCAAAAAGTTTCTGGCGGTTTCAAAAAACTGGATATTAGGTATGTCTCAAAAAGATTCTGTGATCTGTTTTAACAGGGTATCCGGTAAATGGAATTATTTATCTGTTCAGGATACTGTTCCAGTCAGCACTGCTTTCATTTATGAAAACAATGCTGTAATATTGTGCAAAAATAAAATGTATGAGTGTTTTCTTAAATGAAATAATTTTTGAAATCAGGCAAATAAAAACGTCTAATACTGCAATTCCAAAAGATGGTTGCTAATTTTCCCAAATTTTTCATCAATATAGTTGTATCAGCCCGATGAAAGCACTATTTTAAAATCATAAGTCAAAAAGATCAAAATGCCTATCAGCCAGCTATAAACCCAAATCCACCGATCTCGCGGAGTCGTACATGGTCAATCGGTACATCCTTTATTTTTTTTGCCAGTTTTATTTGTGGTTTTCACGAGTATGCTTTGCATTGCCGGGCCTCAGGATGGAACCAATCCGTTCGGCTGGGTGATGGCGGTATTTTCCGGTTTTACTGCCGGCGACGGCACACCCGGCAATCCGTTTCGGATTACCAATGCAAAACAATTGAACACGGTAAGGCATCATCTCCACAAAAACTTTATTCTCATGAGCGACATCGATCTGAATGTCGCACCATTCAACAAAGATTCCGGCTGGGTACCTATCGGCTCTGAACAAAATCCGTTTACCGGTCGGTTCGACGGGAACAGTCACCAGATTCACTGGTTATATATCAACAGAAACGGCACCGATGGCTGCGGACTATTTGGTGTAACACGGAAAGCGGTCATAACCAACCTTGGTATTGTCGATGGCTCAATCAGTGCCGGTTCAAGAGTTGGCGGTATTGTCGGATACAACAACGACAGCTCAGTCGTTTCACGCTCATATTTCATCGGTACGATTCGCGGTAATCGTTCTGTAGGCGGAATCGTTGGCGTGAATGGAGGCGCGTCGGGTGGGTACGAGTGTTATGCAAGCGCCGATTTATTCACGGAGAACGGATATGTGGGAGATGTTGTCGGCGAGGGTGCGATCATACATGATTCTTATTTCCTGGGCACCCGTCATGCATTTGATCAATCGACTTCCATCGCAATCGGCAGGGTACCCCTACTGCCTGAAGGTGAAAGAGTTGCGGCAGATTATTATAGCGCGCCGTCGTTATTTCAACTCAGTGCCACGAATGACGCCTTCTTTTCAAGCAATGAACGAAGTTTCTTTTCTACAACACAAATGCAAAAGAAAGAGTTTTTAACTCAAAAGGGGTGGAATTTCGATACCTTGTGGGAATTGCGTGAAAATCAGAGTTTCCCTGGTCTAAAAGCGATCAATGATGCCCCGTATGTAACGTGCAAAAAATAAAAGCGTGCCGCACTGACATGCCTGATACAAGTATTGTAAGCGATGCTGATGATTCCATAATCACGATTACGCTTCGCCGACCGCCTGAAAACGGTACTGTGCGCATCAGTAAACGGTCAGTCATCTACACTTCGAGGCCGGGATGGGCTGGCATCGACAGCACCATTGTTGATATTAGCGATTCGAAGATTACGGTGCATAATGTGCGTTTGATGTACGCGGTGTTTCCCGGGGGTTCGGGAACACCACTCAACCCGTACTGGATTTTAAACGCCGAGGATCTGGACCGCATCAGATACGCGCTCGATGCCTCCTTCATACTTAAAAACGACATTGATCTATCAAGTCAGCGATTTTTGGCAGGTAAAGGATGGAAGCCGATCGGTTCCTTCCATTACGGATTCAATGGAACACTCGACGGGGATGGACATATCATACGGAATCTGCACATCGCTCGCCCCGCACAGAATCATTGTGGTCTGTTCGCGTCTGGCGCGGGAATCGTCGAGAACATAGGTCTTATCAATGTCTTGGTCGAAGGTAATATTGATGTCGGCGGGCTGGCGGGAGGCAATGGCCTGGTACTCAATAGCTATTTGACAGGTGAAGTGATGGGCGAAAAGCGTGTGAACTTTTTGATAAATCAATTCACTCCAATTGTATGCTGTTACACGGCTGGAAAATGTTTTTCAAAAGGAAAGCCGGATGAATATGGCTTCATTCCTCCTTTTAACCGGTATGCTTCAACCAATTTGTACCATACGTTGGTTGCCGACCCGTTCGGTCTCGACACAACCAATGCACCTACCCCGCTTAAAAATGAAGTACAACTACGCAAAGATGGCTGGGATTTTAAAAACGTCTGGCAAATATCAAAAAATGAAAACCATGGATTACCGTTTTTCCGCGATAACCCAAAACCGGATCTGTCTGCACTTGCTAATCAACAGCTCAAAGGAAGAACTGGCGACACCCGAATTCGCAAGGTCCGCGCATCGAGCATTTACCACAATAGTCCCGCTTACCAACCCGCCAACGTGCTTGATCGGAATTTAAAAACCGCCTGGGTGGAAGGTGCGCCCAGCGACGGCGTGGGCGAATGGATCGAATTCATATTCGATACCAGCCAGCTCATCGGTGAGATCAAGTTGGTCAACGGCTATACCAAATCGAAGGGAACCTTTTATAAGAACAGTCGTGTAAGGCAGTTGAAAATGGATGTTTTTTTCAGAGATAGCGTATATACCAAATATGCCAATTTTTTTAGGGAACCCCTATACGAGCGGATGCTTTTTCAACCAGACGATCAGCTTTCAGGATACTACAAGGGCGTTACCAGAATCAGGTTTACGATCGAGTCGGTTTTCAAGGGTGAAAAATTCGACGATGTCGGGATCTCGGAAATCGTTTTTTCGTCCAAACCACGACGGTATTGAGACCAAGGTATCTGTCGGATAGGCTCTACACAACTGCATTGAGCATCCCTGAAATCCGCAATTGGTGGCGTCATCATAGTTACTCCAATAATGTGGAAAGTATCATCGATAGACCTTGGAGAATAACATAAATTATTATCCGTTAATGTTGATCCGGTAATTTTTGTGCACTTTCTTGGTAGAAAATGAGAAAAAACAGGTAACTATTCAGGTTCTTTGACATCAACATGCTGTATTCACCGTTTCCTGTAACTGCAATAGGTTGACAAGTGAGACCATGAAAATGCTAGTCCCTGAATGTAATTTCATAACAGGTTGAAAATCCGGACGACACAATTATCCATCGTCCACGCGGCAGGTGTTCCTGCGGACAAGACCTTGAGAATGCCAGGGTTATCGGCACGACGAAAAAACAGGTTTTTGACCTGCCGAAGAAGATAAAAGTGCAGGTAACCGAACATTAATCTCAGACAATCATGTGTACATGCGGAAAAATACATACCGGAGAGTTTCCGCCCGGTATCAATGCACCTGTTCAATATGGAAATGGGCTTAAAGCCCTTGCAACCTACTTTATAATCCAGCAATTGCTGCCGGTGCAAAGGACGCAACAGATCTTCAAGGGATCTCTATGCACTTGAAGTTGACGGCACTTGTGGAATACCTGCAATGATTGGTGCGATCCAGACATTTGGTGATCTTATAAATTTCCACAGTCACGTTCACGCGGTCGTGACGGAAGGGGTTTTTATGGATTCTGGCCATTTTGTACATATTGGTGATACCTGGAAACACCGCGCGATTGAGATATGGCAGGATAAAGTTTTCGAATTGTTGCTTAACGAAAAGAAAATCGATCAGGAAACCGTTGCGGGTATGCGTACCTGGAGGCATTCAGGTTTTCCCGAAATTCCAATCGGGATTTCGCATTGCTCAATAGCGTAGATAATTCGGTGCGTACCGGAGCGAAAGACTATGCGGCGATGTAGCGGTTGGTGGAATACATCTCAAGATGTCCATTTTCACTTGCCAGAATTATCAGTCTGACCGATGATGGTAAAATTTTATACAGAGCATCAGCTCCTAATCCTGTCCTCCATAGTTTTACACGGAGGAGGATGCATCCCTTTTCCCAAAACAGGAGATAATGAGCTTGTTGCTGGTAATCCAAGGAATTTCGAGATTTATGAGTCGCTGGAATTTATTGCTGCGGTGACACAGCACATTCCTGATAAAGGTGAACATTCCCGAATGTGTTCGGGACTTCACTTTGTTCAGCACGTTATTATGGTTGGTATTCCAATAAGAATAGGGGTTTACGCAAAAACACTGAAACATTCACAGCACCAACTCCGATTATTGCCGATCAGGATTGGGAAAAACTGGAGCCGGAATCGGCGTATACAAAAAAATGCAGAATGACCTGGGCTGCTCTTATCAAGGCTGTTTATGAGGCCTGCACTGAGCGGCGTCGAAGTGTAGACCCCTTGAAATGCCCTAAGTGTGGTGGAATAATGAAGATTATCTCTTTTATAGAAGATGATGCCACAATTCAAAAGATACTGAAACATTGTGGCAAGTGGAAAGATGCGATTCCCAGACCACCTCCGCAAATAGCTGCTGAACCTGCATTGGTAGCCGAAGAAGTTACTTTGGATTATGGTTTCACATTCGACAAGCTCAGTGCATGCTTCGAACAGAACTGTATTTGAAGCTGTTTTTTATTCGCTCGCTAAATAGCCACGGGGTGTTTTTTGTCTTAACCGGATATTTGTGTCTGTTTTTAAGCTATTAGGTACTGCTGCATACACAAATGTGGTTGTTAATTCTCCTAAAATTTTCGGCAATATAGTTGTATCAGCCCAATGCAAGCATTATTTTAGACTCATAAGTAATAAAAATCAAAATGCCTATCAGCTTTTGGTGAAGACACCACCAATACATCAATATTTTTTCTCAATGATGATTACTATAACCGGTACGCCTGGTTTACCGATATATCTCCGGCGTTAAAAGAAATTGATGTCAATGTTCAATATCATCCTATAGTCTTTCCGCGGCTGGGATGGATCTCATACAAAGGAGCTGTAATCAAACCATATGGTAAAAATCAACCCCTCAGGGAAGAGCATACCCTTTTTATTTTAAGAAAGAATACTCATCTTTCGCTTGGAGCTAAAGCATCAATAGACATGAGTATTTCAAATAAAAATCTTGAAGAAAAAGCGTGAAATTTTTATCCCGGTCAAAAACAAGAGGAATTTTACTCGAAGTCTGTCAGTCATTTTGTCAATCATGGACGTTACGCGTATGGTCTTGATGGAAATTTCAGAGCCGGCAGGCATGGAGCATTCGCAACACTTATGGTTGGAGGAAAGTTGATTAAACAGCGCGGATACAGCATCATGAAAGATAAAGTTGAAAATGATGGAATAGAGATTACGATTCATGATTACGAGCCAAAGGATGTATCGTATGAGATCAGCTCCGGTATTTTGCTTACCAATGAGATAAATATAGCTTCCATGCATTATGTAAGCTTTGTCGATTTTTCACTGGCACACGGTTCAGACAAAAATAAATTGAGGGTTCCCCAGGAATTAAATAATGTCAGAACCTATTCCAGGCCAATGGAACTGATGGTTATGGGGGATAAGTGCACTAGATGGACTTCACAATTTTCTATCGGATTCAAACCGCGTGATGAAGTAACATGGGCAAAACAGCTGTTTAATGGTCCTGAATACCTGCTGAGTAGCACCTGTTATTTATAAATAAAAATCTTTTTCGTAAAATAACTCTCTCCACTCCGGACAAAGATAAAATAGACACCATGTGCCACAGATGCAGTCTTCCATGTGTACGTAGCGGATCTTTCTGAAGAAAACTTCCTGATACTGCTGCCATTGGCCCGCATAATACTGACAGTATGCAGAATGTTCTCAGGTATCGAAATAGTAAAGTCTCTCCCGCAGCTGGAAATGTGTACCCATTTCTCTGCTTTCCGAGTAGTGCCGGAAGTACGTGCGGTTTTTGTCGAAGTGTTGAGCTCCGGGATCGTTTTTATATCGATCGTTCCACTGGTAAGTCCCTGTGCAGACGCTGTGAGACTGATCGTACCAGGTGTCATTGATGATTTCACCACGGAAAGCGCCCTGCCATAAAATGCGCTTCGCTTATTGGTAAGCTGGTACGGTTCGGTACTCTGAAGATTACCGTTGTCAACAGCCAGAAGGGTTCCGCTGCCGGTAACATCGAAGGTAATGACATTTGTTGCTGATGGCACAATTGTTCCCGCAGAATCCTGAACCTGTACTTCGATGTGGCAGACATCCTTCCCGTTGGAAACGATGGCTTGTGTATCGGCGGAAAGTGCGATTTTCGCTGCAGGACCTGCTGTTGTTAAAACGCAACTGGTAACCGGATTCTCCGCACTGCCGTAATCTGCCCGTATGGTGCCCGGTGTATAAGGGATCTCCCAGTACATCATCTTATCACTAAAATCAGCCAGGTTTTTTTTGCCCTGAGAAACACCGTTTAATGTGAGCTCCACCGTCGGCTGGTTGGTGAATGCATACACCTTGACTTTCTGTCCATTCAGTGATGCAGGAAGTGTCCAGTGATCAACTATCGGTGGACTGTCCCAGTGTGGTTTTGTCGTTGGTGGTACATCGAGTTTATCATGACGCACCGCGAGATAGACCATCGGCTCTTTCGTTGTAAAACTTTTATGCAACCAGGCAACCGGCCTCATATATCCGGTAAGATCCACCGCGCTGCCATTCCAGCCGTGCATGGGCCACCCGCTTACCGCTTCTCCAATGTAATCGATACCCGACCACAAAAACGACCCGGCCAGATAGTCATATTTTACTACGTCCAGCCAGGGATTACGCTCGTAATATGCCTTGATAGTCGTTCCCTGTCCCCTGTAAAAGACAAATGCTTCCGTCATTATCATAGCTTTGTCAGGTATGGACGAACGGGTTCTTTCCAACAGATGCTCACTGTAGTTGATATTCAATACATCCATCAGTGGCACCTGTGACTTCAGGCCGGCATCGCCGCCGAAATAACTGTTCAGAGTATGTGGCGACCAGGAAAATGATACCTTCCTTGTCGGTTCATAGCTGTGGACAAAGTCAACCATCTGCTTCAATCGTGATGCGTCATCATTGGCCACTTCGTTGCCGACACTCCACTGCACCACGCACGGATGGTTTTTATCCCTGTCGATAAAATCCTGCAGATCTTTCTTCCAGTCCTGGTTGTACGACGGAAAAAAATCACTTGAAAACTTGTCGAACGCTTCATCGACAACAAGGAACCCCATGCTGTCACACTGGTCAAGAAGATTCGATGCATGCGGATTATGGCTTGTCCTGATGGCATTGATACCCATTCCCTTCAGTAGTTTAAGCCTCCTCTGCATCGCACGTTTGTAATAGGCCGTACCCAGACACCCCAGATCTTCATGAATGTTCACCCCTTTCATCAGAACGACCTTATCGTTCAACAAAAAACCGCGATCCTTATCGAATGCTATCTTCCGGACTCCAAACGGTGAGACCGTGCTGTCTTTGCAATTTCCATCCGCTATTACCCGTGAAACGGCATTGTAAAGCACTGGTGTTTCGGGCGACCAGAGGGTTACCGGTACGCCCGTGAACTCCTGATTGAATTCGTATACCGCACCGGCATCGATTTGCTCCGAAGTGGTTTTTTGTGTAAGCATCTTTCCATCCTGCGATTCCAGGACCGTTTCGAGCGTGATTGATTTTGCAGCGCCATACTCATTTTTCACCTTTGTTTTGACTGTAACTGCTGCCGAAGCAGCAGCAGTGGGAGTGGTAATGGTTGTACCGAAATGCTCGACATGGAGTTTATCGGTTATGATCAGCCATACATCGCGGTAAATGCCCGATCCTGAATACCATCTGCTGTCGGGGTCGGTATTGTTAACACGTACAGCCAGGACATTCTCACCGGTCGCAGCAAGGTGCGGCGTGAGATCGTAAAAAACCGGACTGTACCCGTAAAACCGCTCTCCCAGAAGCTTACCATTGATATACACTTTACTCTGATGATATATCCCTTCGAAATAGATGAATACTTTCTTATCAGTAAGATCATATCCGGAAAGAGAAAATTTCTTGCGGTACCAGCCGATGCCTGAAGGCAGATACCCGAAGGAAGACCCTGTCGGTTCACTTGCGGAAAACTTCCCCTCGATGCTCCAGTCGTGGGGAAGATCAATCTGGCGCCAGCTTGCATCACTTAACGACGGATTCTGGGCATTTGAAACATCTTGTTTGATGAATTTCCAGTCTTTGTAAAAGTCGGTGTCCCTCTGGTTTGTTGCGGTTTGAGCAAAAATGTGCGTGCTTGCAAGTAAATTGATCATCAGATACAGACTGGTAGTGTATTTTTTCATAAAAACTCCAGCAGACAGGGTAGTTTAGAAACATGAAAACGGGTATGTATAAGTTTACAAGTACCTATCATGCAGTGAGGAATGTAAGATTGACAGTCTTCCTGCATGCCGGTTTATTCTATTTCAGTTCCGGGGCATCCCAGGTAATGTATTTATCCGTGCTCGCTGTGAACGCCGTCGGCATGGATGATTTGACATTGGTCCACACGGCGATATTACTGGTGTTTGCCGACTTGTCCCCTAACAGAAACTTTTTTACAAAAGCTTCGAGATCCTTTTTGTTTCCCGCCGGAACATCCGAACAATGCCCATGATTTCCGATGTAGCCAAACCCCATTCTGTCAGGGACCCCGAGAGCTTTCCAGACCTCCTTTGCCGCAAGACACGAAATATACCCGGCCTTTGAACCAAGATATTCCATATCGGGATTACCTATGACATACACTGCACGGGGTGCAACCAGTGCCAGCAGTTCATGGTTGTCCCAAGGACAATTTTTTGCCATGGAATTTTTAACATCCTTGAGGGACTGGGCATACCATGCAACTCCCTGTGCATGTTCCAGATCTTCCATACCGGTATTGTCTGCCATAACCCGCCATGCAGCTTCACCACCACCACCAGACTCCTGCGGAAGGGTAAGTGCAATACGTTCATCAAGCGCCCCCAGCATAAGCGCACCTTTTCCTGCCCATGAACAACCGGTAACCGCGAGTTTTGTTGTGTCAATTTTTGTCTGTGCCGCGGTCTTGAATATTCCGTCAACAATGCGGCTGAAACCCCATGCCCACGCGGCATAGTCTCCGACAGTTTTATCCGGGTATAGTTTGAAAAAGTTTCCCTTTCCCCGGGTACCGTCGGATTGTGGAGCCAGCTGTGTCGCATCAAAACCCGCTTTTGCTATATTATTACTTGAAAAAAGATCCGGAAGAGACCCGTTCGAAGGGGAATTTGACATACCTAGTGCGATAATGAGCGGAAAGGGACCGGTGCCTGAAGGTATACTCAATCTGGAGGTGAGAGTAATCGAATGCCCACCATGGGTAACTTTAACGGTGAGTGTACCGCCTGAAAAATCTGCAGTCAGATTATCTTCACTGGTGAGCTCCGGCTTTGTCCCCAGCTGGAATTTCTGGATTATTGCATTGATCTCTGCACGTCGGCATTTCCACTGCGCTCTGGTTGTCATCCTGGTTTTGCCGTCAGCCATTAAAAACGGGTCTGGAAGATTAGTGACAACCGGATAATCGGCGACCTTTGCAAGTAGCGTTGGTTTCTGACAGGCCGCACCGGTGTTTTCCACCCCGTACACCAGTGGCAGTTCGCCCCCCGGTTCACCTTCCTTGTGCATGACTATTTCGATATCTTTTATGTTGTATGAATCAACAGGTACAAGGGCATCGACATATCCGGTTTTAGTTGCTCTGATCGTATCGACAGCCGTTACAGTACTATGTTTCGTGAGAGATGATGTTACAGCATTCTGTTCAGTACTATTTATAAGATGAGTTTCTGATATCCCCTGACTCAGAAGTGTTCTGATGACAGACTGTTCCCCTGCAGTCAAACGAAGCAGATGCAACCCCGGAGTGAGTTGTGGAAGCGCTGCGGTGACCAAACCGTTGTCATTACCTTGAAACTGCAGAAATGCAACCCGTCTGCCGTCGCTGGAAAAAATAGCGATACTTCCCGGTGAACCAGCAGGCAGTGATGAGATGAACAGCCTGGTACCTGAAATCCGTATCCGGGCATGTGATAAAACCGATGCACACTGTACTTTTCTGACACCGGTTCCGGCAAGGCTGAATACACCCTGAGCATTGGAAACAACCGAT
This sequence comes from Chitinispirillaceae bacterium, assembly GCA_016929595.1. Taxonomy (GTDB): domain Bacteria; phylum Fibrobacterota; class Chitinivibrionia; order Chitinivibrionales; family Chitinispirillaceae; genus JAFGIN01. The sequence continues at coordinate 9,851 of JAFGIN010000209.1, read as the reverse complement.
AAACCCTCGATCTTTGCGAGGGATAAGCTGACCCCTGCAAGGGCAGTGCCGTCCGCATCTTTTACCATCCCGCTGAGGGAAACCGGTTCCGCAAAAAGAGCAGATACAAAAATAACAATCGACCCTGCAATCGCCGGTACCTTCTTCATAATAATTTCTCCCGCACAGTATTCATATACTTTGAACTGTCTGCTTTTTCAAACACGTCATCTCACGGATGCCTTAGTCGAAAATATAACCGGTTATTGCTATAAAAGAGGTAAAATTTATCCTTCATCTCACTTTTCTGTATCTTTTGAGGATACAGTCTGGTCTTGCCCCCAAACTTGGCTCCGTCCCTGTATTCATCTTTTTTGGAATAGAGACCTTTCCAATTCCAATTACTGTTATGTAAAAGACAAAAATTTAAAACACAGAGGACTCAGAGAACACAGAGGTTCGCAGAGGTTAAAAAAAAAGAAAGATTTCAGAATTTATAATGTAAATTGTTATTTGTTTTCTTCTATTATATATTTCATTCCTCTGCGTGCCTGTCTCTGCCATTCCTTCGTACAAGACTACGGAAGGCGGGTGCCCTCAGCGCTCTCTGCCTGCCTTCTGTAATTTTACATGTAGGAGGGCGTTTTATTTTTTCCTTACAGAATACATGAAAAAGACGGAGTCAGGTATGTCACATGGTCAGCCTCATAAGCGGGAGAAGGGATGGGGATAGGGGAGCGTGATGTTGGAAATATGCAATGTAACAAAAATGTTCATTTTTCACCAGTCTGCAGAACATATTACTATTTTCAAGATACAATGAAGGCTTTTTTAATTGATGCAGTAAAAGAGTTTTAAGGGCGATTTTAAAGAATAACAGAAACATTACAGCATTAATTATTGATTCTCCTATCGGTATCCAGATAATTCTATCACTACATTCCCTGGAATGTATCCTGAAATGTCTCATATTTTAGTGAACGTAATTTCTTTAAAGCTATTTTCCGGAATCATGAGTATATTTGAGGTATGTCAAACGATGTGATCAAGCCCAATATTTACACCTATTTTAATTACAGGGAATACCTGTCTTCACTTTTCAACTATCATAAGGTGTTGTCACCTGTATTCTCTCACCGGTATATTGTTTCAAAAGCAGGATTCAAATCCCCCAACTCTCTCAAGAATGTGATCAATGGAGAGCGTCACCTTTCCATCGATGGTGCCGAGCGATTTGCCCGGGCTTTTAAAATGGATGAAAGTGAGCGCTACTATTTCATTTTGCTTGTCAGGTTCAATACGGCGGTATCCCAGAAGGAGAAGGAGCACTGCCTTGGAGAACTGATCAAACTCAGAAACACTTTGCTGCCTCCAAAACTCAGAGACGAGCAGCTGGAGATCCTCAGCGAATGGTGGCATACAGCAATACGTGAGGTAACCGCTCTTCCTGATTTCAGGAATTCATCAGTGTGGATTTCACGAGTACTTGAGCCGCCCATCACCCCTGAAGACGCTGCTGCATCGCTGGAACTGCTGAAAAGGACCGGGTTTTTGCGAAAAACAGAAACCGGCTGGCAGCCCGCTGAGAAGACACTGCTGTCAGACCCGGAAGTCACGCATGTTTACGCTGCTGATTTTCACCGGAAAATGATTGATCTCGGTAAGGAAGCCATCGCACGGTTTTCCCATGAACTGCGTGAAATCAGCAGTACTACTCTGCGGTTTTCGGGAGATGACACCTCCAGGATCAAAAAACTGCTGCAGAACTTCCGAAGGCAACTGCTTGATTTCGCTGCCGGCAGTCAGAATGCCGATCAGGTTTACCAGCTCAATTTCCAGTTTTTTCCGCTCGTGAAAACGGACCGGCCATCCCGCCTTAAAAAAAAGGAGGATGGCGGATCATGAAACGGACACTTTTTTCAACGATAGTACTGATAACGGCCGCATTCTTTCCAACACTGTTTTCCTGTACCAGCGGCATTGCTGACTCAGGAGGTGGCGGTATTGACATAGGCAATCCAACAAAGGTATGTGTCGTCGATTCGGCAAATCATCCTGTCAGAAATGCATCAATTAAGCTTATTCCATCAAATGACTGGATTGATCAGACGCTGCAGGGAAAAAACACCGTTTCCCGCAGTTTTACAACTGACGCATCCGGAATTGCGACCCTGGATTCCCTTGATAGTGGCACTTACAACATCCAGGTCGATCACGTCAATGGAGGTGCATTTATCAACGGATTTACCACAGCTGATTCCTCCGGTGCACTGAATATCCGGCTTGAGAACTACGGCTCTGTATCCGGAAAGATTATCAGCGGCACATCGAATACAGCTTCACGGATTAGTCTGGCAGGTTCAGCCTACAGCGCATCAGTGGGAGCAGACGGTTCATTTACACTTGCACAAGTCGTAGAAAGTGTTTTCGTCCCGATGGTGATGTCCTCGGATTCACGGTGGACAATTGCCCCTTCGATAGCCGTTACCGCCGTAGCGTCAAGTACGTACAACCGGAATATCTCTTTCACGACCTTTCTTATTGAAGACTTTGAAAATCTTACCAGCACATCCGGTGTGGGGGGACTGTTGCGTCGTGATGGAACCTATACAAAAGCAGGTACGGGGAGTGCGGAATACAGTATTGTTTCCGATGCATGGTTGAGCAGTAATGCACTTGAGGGATTGCTTATCCGGAAGGGATCATACGCGCTCGTGGGACTCTCCATCGGCTACAAACCCGACGGCGACAGCCTCTGGGACTTCAGTAAAGCTACCGGTTTTTCATTTTACGGAAAAGGGCGGGGGACTGTTAACATCAGCTTCGAAACAGACACTCTCGACAAGCTGTCTTATATCAAGCACTACAGCGCCAGTATTACATTTTCAGAAGAGTGGCAACACATAGTAATTCCGTTTGACTCACTCTCCTTTTATCCTGATGACAACCCTGATCCATTACTCTCCTGGAAGGAATGCGCCCCGTCAGTGAAACGCATCGAATTCAACGTCCTCGAAGGGGATACTGTCAGATTCTGGATCGATGATCTGACGGTTGAGGGGACTGACTTTTCTGAGGTGTACTGATCCAGCGGGCAAAGGAGACGGCCAGCTTAAAAATATTTTATTTTACTTACCATAATCTGTGAAGGATTGTAAGAACTGGGATTAAATACGAAAGCAATACCCTGATCTATGGCTGGTAGTTGAAGTGTCAAAGCGACCACCGTAACTGGCCTGTAGGCCCTGAATTATTGTAGCATAAGACACATTCCACAATTGTATTATTCCTTGTAGAGGAATCATTATACTATTGTAACCTGTACATTTTACGGTGACAATGTGATCTAAATATCGCTTTCCAGATCTGCAATATCTCTATATTCGGATAATGAATCAATACTAATAAACCACAATTCATCAGGCGAAACCTTCAGCTTCTAAGTGTGGGTGAATGGGTCTCCCGACGTCGTAAAATCCTTTCTTACCCACACTTTCCGCTTTTGCGGTCCATATTATTTAATTCATTTATTGAATCTCTTATTCCTCGAATAAGTGTACAGGTTTTAATTGTTCATTAAGTATACTTTCTCCAGTTTGACATTCTGATGCTTATTCAGAAGCGAGAAATGGTCATTTTTTCTTTGTGTTTTTAAGCACTTCAGAATAAGCCTGATGTCGTGTGATGGATTGCAAGTTATCATTGTTTATTTTACTTTTGGTGAACAATTTCAGTTACCTTTGAGCCACGACGGCTCAAAGGTTTTCTCATTATCAAACTGTCGAAGGCAAGTGCTATCAGTGACGATTAAATTTCAGATGCATTGAATACTGTTTTTCAACAATTTCAAATGCGAGTACATACAATCCCGGGGACACAATTCCCCCATTGAAGTTCCGTTCATTCCATGGTATGTTCCCGGTGCCGGCTGGCAGGGGTCCATCTGAAAGAGTCTTTATTTTCTTGCCCTGTATGTCAAACACGGAAAGTCGGACATGACAATCGCTCTTTAGTTCATAATGGATAGAAACACCATTCGGACCGTGAACATAGTACACGTTTTGCATGAGGCTTGCCGGCAATTTATTGTTGTTTTGTTTATTTGTAACAGCCACATCGCAACCACCCGTCGGACATGGTGCGGGTGCAAATGTCGAAACTCCTTCCGGCAAAATGGCATACACCGAAGCTGGTTGTCCCTTAGGGATATCGTTGCTGCAGATGTCGCCGCAGAGGTCGTTGAAGTCAGGACCGTTGGTCTCTTTTGTGAACATCCTGAAGTCAGCGCGTTCATATTTCTGGAACGAGTTGTGATAGAAGTTCCCATCCTCGTTTACAGTATAAAGATATTCGCATGTATATCCGTCCGGATGTGTTACGCGCAGGAATGTGTTACCTACTGTAAACCACTTGCCGTTGGCGAGCATTGTCCGGTCCCCCATCTGGTTAACGGTAAACCGGAATTCGTCCCGGTCTACGTCTTTTCTGTAGTGGTGTACGGAGCCGACATTCTTCTGGGACCATCCGTAGCCCGGTCCGTCGATCAGCCGCTCATCCTGCTTTCTGGCTGATTCCGGGATGTTTTCCATGTCAACCATCCTGTATTCATCACCTGCCGCTGCTGCCAGTTCCGCACCGCTCTTCAGATTGGCTACGGCAGGTTTTGCGAGGTTATCTGCCTTTTCCTTAAATATTCTGCCGAAGAAACCTCCGCGCATGAAACCCGCATTTGAAATAACCGACCCCTGTGTTTCATCAAGAAGAACATAGGCGAATTTTACGGGATCACCTGAAGCAGGAACAAACACGAAGGCGATGTTGTTCGAAGTGAACCACTGACCGTTTTTGCTGCCAAGTCTTGCGGTACCGTCCTCCCAAACCCTGATAGTAGAGAAGTCTCCCGTCCAATTCGAATCGCTCCCGGTGATCCACCGCGGGTCGCGGTAGGAATTCTCCGGTTCAGGGCCTAAAACCGGGGGGTGGAGTTTACACGGCGGAATATAGTCTGGCGGGAAGTCGGTATCAGCCGAGATAACCAGGCGCAACTTGGGGCCTATGCCATCGATCGAACGGATCAGGCGTCCTGTTATATTGTCGCCGGTGTTCTGCGCATCGCGGCGGGTTTTCTGAGTGTGTCTTCCGCTATAGGGCCCTAAGGGATCAGTTCCACCCATATGCGTACTGTTCCAGGAGTTATACGTCCATTCTTCGCCTTTGCCTATATCTTCCAGGCTGCTCAAGTGTTTTTTTGCCGCGTACTCCCATTCAGCCTCGGTCGGCATACGATAATTTTTACCTGTCTTCGTGGATAACAAGCAGGCGAATTCCATGGCCTTATACCAGGTTATGTCACTAGTGCCACCTAAACCGGAACTGCTGCCCATTACAGCCTTCCACAGCTGTGCCGTTACCTCGTTTTTTGCGATATAATAACTGCTGACTTTCACGCCCGAAACAGGTGCCGTATTAGCCGGACAGGGATTGCTTTCGCACCCTAAGGTAAATGTGCCTCCCGGTACGTATATCATATCAAAAGACACACCTTCTACCTCTTCCGTGAAGTTGTTCTGAGCAACTGAAATGGTGTGGAGGCCCTCAAAGAGTAACAGTACTGCTATAAACCTTATGTAATTACGCATAGCCCTCCTCCTTTGAAACACAATTAAGAAACCTCACAGGGAATAGCTTTTTCCGATTCATTCGTATCTACCCATATTGCCATATATGGTTAACTCTCATAATGATAAATATACAATTAAAGGTATAGCCCAGTCAGGAATATCTGGAATATGGAAATTAAAGAAGAGACATGTCTGGAATTGCGGTTTCACCTCCACTAAAACTTCAGCAGGCAGGCTGTTGATAGATTTAACCGGAGTAAGAGCGACACATTACTTTTTAACGATGATGTCAACGATTCACCAGGCGAAACCTTCTGCTTCTAAGTGTGGGTGAATGGGTCTCCCGACGTCGTAAAATCCTTTCATACCCACACTTTCCGCTTTTGCGGTCCATATTATTTAAATTGTTTACAATAAAATAGCAGTAATCGAGCAGGGTAAAAATGGAATATCTGCTTTTCAATGCTTATACTGCGTTACATAAAGTAGATCCACACAGAGAATATTTATATGTACATACAAGCAGGGAGAATTTGGAAATTAAAGAAGAGACATGTCTGGGATTGCGGTTTCAGTATGAAATATGAAAAAAATTTAGTTTACCATTTACTAATGTTATAATTGAGCAAAAGAAAAAAACAATTTCCATTCCACATGTTTTAATTGATACCGGCTCTGCGAAATCACTGTTCTCAATTGAATATTTGGAAAAAATTGGGATTTGTCCAGAGCTGAATGATCCATTAAGAAAAGTACATGGTATTGGTGGTTTTGAATATGTATTTGAGAAATGTATTGATATTTTGATCGTCGATTTTTTTTCTCTAAAAGATATTCCAATTCAAGTTGGTTCTATGGACTATGGATACGAACTAAATGGAATTGTGGGTATGGATATTTTAGAAATTGCAAGTGCAATATTAAATGTTAAAAACCAGGAAATACTTTTTCAAATTAAATAATCGTAACACACTTCAGGGATTTTAACAGTTAACCAGAAAATTCTGAAGATTATTCTTCTGGATTTTTTACCCACATTCACTAAAGATACAGCAGACTGGCATCCACCTTAGATATAGCTATGGTGGTTGGGCTGTAGCCGGTATGTAAAGTTTTATCGGTAACTTGCATCTCCATCCATATTAATGATCGTTAAGTAAGTATTGTCAATTCGGCTTGTTGTAAACCCACTCTTCTCTTGTTCGTGACTCTTTACTATATTAATTTTTCCTTTACCCATCTAATAAAATCCTTTTCATCCACAATATTCCATGAATGTGGATGTCTTGTTCCATTTAATCTGTATCCCCGGTTTTGAGTAAGGATTACTTCTGCCTTCCTGTTCCCCGCCATATAAAGCGTGTGAATCATTTTGCAGCCGTATATTCCATTTTCTTCAAAAATTGAACGACATCGTTCTTTTATTGACCACATTGGGTCTAACTCATGATAAAGCCTTACAGGCATTGAGACAAGATAACGGGCATTTCCACCATCTGGCTCATTCATAAAAAAAGGAGAACGCAGCTTATAGTTAGTTAAACTGTCGGCGGGATTTCCCAATTCATTTTCGAGTATTTGTTTCAAATCTTTTGCCTCGTTTAAGCCAATATATGCATTGGGAGCAGTACAATCTCTGTCTATTGACCGCTGAAACGATTTATAAAATTCATACAGGTCAAGAACCGGATCAACAGCAAATACTGCATCTGGAATGAGTTTTTCATTTTTGTCTCTTATGAGATTTTCTGTGAAACCCACCGCCATAGCTCCTCCGGCAGAAAAACCGCCAACAACATACTTCCCATTTTCGACACTGAATCTTTTAACCGCATCGTTTACGCATATCTGGAAGGCTTCGTAAAGTTCATCAGTAATGTAAAGTTTTCTGTCATAAGGTATCACAATGGTAACCAGACCATTCCTATATCCTGTTTTTGGAATTTTTGTCCATTTAAAAAGTGTTTCAGCCCATCCTTCCGGATCATCATATCCGCCTGGGTAGCCATCAAAAATGACAATCATTCCTTTTGCCTTACTGGCTTCGCGATATACGGAATAACCTTTAATGGCCTTTTCCTTAAGCTGGTCAATTTCCCTATAGTGAGTGAAAGAAAAACATACTGTTTTGATTGTGAGAATAGCAAGCATAGCGATTTTTATATTCAATTTCTATCCTTTCTTTTCGTGCACATGTTTTTGTATGGAAGCATACTCATGATTCCTCCTTGTCTGTACACGATTCAGGGAATACAGGAATAACAGGATGGGAAATTTGAGTAGAAAAAGTATCTGATCGTTTTATTTGTATTAATGGGTGGACATGGTTGGGAGAAACCAGCTTTTTATTATAAACACGCTTATACTCTAAACTTTTTGCTCCAAAATTGATTAGCAACCCATCCGCAATAGTATACGCTTCACAATAATTTATCGCTTGTGCTTTATGCACATCCTGAAGTATTTCAACTGCTTTTATTTCAACCATTACAGTTTTTGCAACAAAAAAGTCAACCCGCAATATGCTTGACCGTTTGAGCAATCATATCGATGAAGTTCTTGCCTTCATGTATGACTTCTCGGTATCGTTTATCAACAATCTTGCTGAACGAGACCTGCGGATGGTAAAGGTGAAGTTGAAGGTATCGGGGTGTTTCAGAACTCATGTTGGCACTCAGATCTTTTGTAGAATACGTCGCTACATTTAAATAGTTTCAATTGATAATCTCCCTATTCTAATATTTGAATCTATTTTTTGATGAATTCCATTGTACTGCACCCAAACCCAGCCAGTACAATGCCAAAATGTGCAGCCCTTGCAAAAAATTATAATAAATCGTCCCGAAATTTCTTCGGGATACCTTGCAAGGGACTGAACAATTGTTCTTATTGTACTGAAATATTTCTTCATCCAATCATGTTTTTTTCGATTAGCATAATTGAAGAAACTGAGATTTTACACACCATAACAGCAAAAATTTAATATTCACTTTTTTTAAAATTGAGATTTACAGAATTCTGCGATTAAACTTAACTTTACATACAAATCATAATATCCAAATCTCTTTAAATCCTGTCCATCACCATAATCACATAAATCACAGTTCAGACAATATGCGAAAAATGAGACTAAACACAATATAATAACCCAATTTAATATCAGGATTCTTCTTTCTTCCGAACTCCCGAAGAAATATCGGGACTTTCAGCAACACAAACCATAATGTTCAAAGATCTTTTCCAGTAACACTCGCTATCCCGGAGTGTATGGGCTTTTCTTTTAGCCAAATTAAGAAATAACTAAACTTAATATACACCAGTTTTTTTCTTATTCTTCTTTAGAAGTAACTAATATTAGTATAGCGCTTTAACATTTTAATTGCCTATAAAGCTGTTAAGGACAAATGCGAATGCCCAAGCATTTTTCAAAAAATAGTAGCCATTTGTATGAATACGAATTATTGGATAACACAGACCATCACCTGGATCAAGAGGATTCTCATCAACCCAACCTATATCTAAGTCCCAACCATTATTATATGCCTGATATATATATGCAGCTGTAGATTTCTCTCCAGGACCAGTTGTGCTAACATAGAATTTTTTAGTTTGCCCAGCTTCTTCTCTTGTACCTGCTACACTAAAGCACAATTTATCACCAGTAACCATCACTCCCTTTATCACACCAGACCATGCCCAGTGTACACCAGCGAAAGATTGCCATATAAACCCGCAAACGATTAACATTACACATAGAAATTTGTTCATTATTTCTCCAATTCGTTATGTACCAGGTCCCCCTATTGTACTGCACCCAAACCCGCGCCAGTACAATAAGGACATGTACATACCTGTACATTACTCAAAATCCGGAAATATACTGCACAGTTGCACCATATATCACTTTATTTATTACTGCGAACACTAAAAGCAGCGTTTGAGACAACATATTGCATTTATAAATACCTTTTATCACAAATTCTCTTTCCAGTAGCATACCTCCATTTTTGTTAAACCTGTTATATTATTTCCTAAAATCGCCGATTTGTTTTCAAAAATTACACAATTTTCTGAAAAAAACTGGATTCTTTACAATACTATAACTTTGGTAACGTTTTTTACAAAAAAATTAACAATTGGTGATAGTGCTTTGTATAAAAACGCCTGAAAATTGAGCGCGCGCGCAAGAGACTTGACAATAGACACTTTTGGGACGTGTTTAATTTTGGCAGTTTTGCTATACATTTAATA
>JAFGIN010000208.1 GCA_016929595.1 Chitinispirillaceae bacterium | reverse complement strand
CTGTTCCGGCATGATTGGTAAGAGTAACCCAGCGTACATCAGTCCTGTTACCGCAATCCTGTGTCCTGACATAAGGTACAAACATATCATCTACAGTTGTAACGTATCTCCCTATATAGGAGGCACGCTTGCGGTCCACATAATTCTCAAATGGTCCTGCTCCAAAATATTCGACTTCCTCAAATCCGGGATTGAGATTGAAAATGAAACCAAGTTTTGGCAGCGACCAGGTAGCTTCATCGGGGGTAAAGGTTGTATTTACATCTATTGTTCCGTTACCGTATACAGTGTAAGTGGAGCTTGAAGCTATTGAATAACCACCGGGTTCCGTCGATTTAAGATCAATTTTAACTTCAGCTGTTTTGTCATTCAGCTTTTGTACACTGAACCCCGTAACTTCGCCCTTAAGGTTCCATAACTGGGTGGTTGCTGATGTTCGTCCCCTGCCGCGTGCATCGTTATCAACAGGTGCCCTATAAAGATTAACTACAGGACCTCCGATACTGGTAAACAGTACCTGGGGAGGAGGAGGTGCCTGTGCTGGCTGGGCAGGATCAGGTCTTCTCATAAACGGACGACGCAAAGTAATAAATTCAGACTGGAAAACTTTGGTGTTATAGTATTCCAGGTCGGTAATTGTACCGGCTGTTTTGCTGAAATTCATTTTAAATGATTTTCCGGAAATTGTTACAATATCGCCGTCTTCTTCAAGTGTCAGAGCATTCATTAAATCAATATTCAGAGCTGCAACTGCCGGAACATCAAAAGGTACTTTCATCTGTTCCGAAGCAATTTCATGCCCTCTTTTTGCCCAGAGTTCATCGTTCTTCAGTTTGAAAAGGACCTTAAGAAAATATTCATCCCCCGCAGCAGGCACTACCTTTGTTATCGGTATTGTTACAACCTGTGAGGCAAGAGGAGCAATATCGAGCGATGGTAAAAGTCCTGACTGGATTGTCTTCCCATTGCATTCGAGTACCCATTCAGGGTCATATTGATTGAGATTAATAAACAGGTTGATATTCCTGACATTGATCTTGCCGTTAAGCAGGTCGACCGGTGTAACTACCACATTCTGATAGACTTCTTTTACCTCCTCCATCTTGGGAGTAACAGACCTGTCGGGTGTCGTCAGACCATTGATACAGAAATTTCCGTCATTTGGCTGGTCTCCAAAATCACCTCCGTAAGCAAAGAAATATTCACCTGGCTTTCCGGGCACGGCTTTGGCAAGGCCCTGGTCAACCCAATCCCAGATACATCCGCCTATAAGTCTTTTATGTGCATAGATCACATCCCAGTATTCCTGAAGGTTTCCAACAGCATTACCCATGGCATGGGCATATTCGCACATTATGAAAGGCTTTGGATTATCTTTCAGTCCTGTTTGTTCCATCCATTCCACCGCAGGATACATAGTTGACTCAATATCGGCAACATCATTATAAATTGAATAATGAACAGGTCTTTCAGCATCAAGAGCCTTGATGGCATTTTTTGATGCCACAAAATTTTCCCCGGGTCCTGCTTCGTTGCCCAGCGACCAGATAATTACTGAAGGGTGATTCTTGTCACGCTCCACCATTCTTACTGTTCTGTCAACATGAGCTTTCTGCCATGATAAAACGTGACCGAGCGATTCCTTGCCATACCCCATTCCATGTGACTCAATGTTAGCCTCATCAATTACATATATGCCATAAATATCACAGAGTTTATAGAAATCAGGATGATTGGGATAATGGCTGGTCCTGACAGTATTGATGTTAAATTGTTTAAACAGTTCGACATCACGTTTCATAACTTCGAAACTTACGGTTCTCCCGGTAAAAGGATCGTGCTCATGCCGGTTAACTCCCTTGATCTTGATGCTCTGGTTGTTTACCCACAGTTGCTGATCTTTTATCTCAATCATTCTGAAACCGAATGGAGTGGAAACTACTTCTGAAATCCTGCCAGTCGCAGCATCTTTCAGAACAAAAATAACCTGGTAGAGATTTGGAATCTCAGCTGACCATAGAAGCGGATAGTCAACAGCCACGGATTTTGAAATTTTCAGGCCGGTCCTGGTGGAAACCTTATTTACTGGTATTGATGCAACAGGATTCTTTCCATCGGGGGCCTGTCCGTATTTTGTAAGGAAAACTTCACAAATATATGATCCCGTCCCTCCGGCATTGCGGAATTGCAGATCCATGATAAGATCAGCTTTTGTAAGGTCGTCATTAAAAGTAGTCTTGAGACTATAATCCCAGAGATGAGTTTTTGGAACTGAATAAAGAAAAACATCACGGTAGATCCCGCTGAGTCTCCAGAAATCCTGATCTTCAAGATAACTTCCATCGCACCACCTGTAAACTTCTGCAGATACATTATTGGTTCCCGGTCTCAGATATTTTGTTATGTTAAATTCAGCAGGCAGCATGCTTCCCTCACTGTAACCTACTTTCTGGCCGTTTACCCACAGATAGAAGGCACTCATCACACCGTCGAAATGAATGAAAACATCATTACCCGACCATTCCGAAGGGAGAGAAAATTCACGGCGGTATGATCCGACCGGATTGGGTTCCTTATTCTGAGTAAAATT
>JAFGIN010000207.1 GCA_016929595.1 Chitinispirillaceae bacterium | reverse complement strand
CTTATCCCCCGCAATAGATGTAAGCCATGCTGGATTTGCGTATGAACCGCTTGTATAAACTCCATTTGTAACAGTCGCTGAATTTCCTGTACAAGAACCAGACGAGCCACTTACATTACCAATAACATCTCCAGTCAATTGCCCTCTGAAATCTGGTGCTACAATATCGTCACTTGCAAGTATTTTTCCGTTCACATCTAACTTATAACCAAACGTTGAAGTTGTTTTACCTATCATAACTCCACCATCAGTTCTTTGTAATATTAAATTACCTTTTGATTCTGCTCCATTATTGAAAACATCAATGAAATAGCTGCCATTGCCCGATACATACGACGTCCCCAGCATCATCGCAGATCCTGTATGTGTAACAGTATTATAATCATAATTACTAAGCAAAAAAGTAGGTTGTGAACCACTTGAATTTGCTTTTACCTCTAGTGTCCCCCTGGGAAATTCCGCAACATTTATCCCAACTCTATGGCAAGTAAAAATCATGTTATTTACACCAGTAGTGTCCTTTATTGCTAAACCTCCGTAATAAGCTCCAATGAGTTTACTAAATATAAACGGTACGCCATAACCAATTCTTAGCGAATCTGTGTTTGTCGTAGTAATATTAGCTGCATTAATTCCTGCTGTATTCGCTTGTAAAGACGTGAATTTAACAGTATCACCATTGCACCCGTACCAAGAATATGATAGGCTCGCGCTACCTATCCATCGTGTATCGAAATATGTTGTTGCGCATGTGTCAAAAATTATAGTTCCAGAACCTACAAAACACGACTCGGGTAAAGCATCAGTACAGTTCCTTAATGTTAGATTATAGCCAGCTAAATTAATAGTGGCTCCATTTTCAATAGATGCAATACGCAAATTTTTTTGAATTACTAGATTACCAGTTAAGGTAACAGGCCTTCTAATTGATATCGAAACGCTTGTATCAAGTTTATTGACACAGTACACATTAAAAGAAGAAACAGTAGATGTATCTATAACACTCTGCTTACCAACTGTCTCAGAATAAATATTATAACTCAAAAATATCAACATTAGAATGTACTTCATGAATATCCCTTTCACTATTTTGTTCAACAATATCTACTTCATTATATTCAAAATCAATTATCCTTCTTGATTTACCTATTATCAATACATCATATCGATCCATGTAAGCAAATCCCAAACAAGCCTCGACAAGCCCCCTGATTGTTTCCATATAATTTTTTTTCGGAAACCAGGCCATCGGTACCACATACTCTTTTAACGCATCATCAATCCAGTAAATCAAGTCAGGCATTGTCAACCGTGCGCTTTCGCAAATTATTTCCGCAAGCTCATATAGGTTTTTATCTGTATAAATTACACTTGATGAAAAATCCTTTTTTCGCAAAAGTTCCATGCGATCACGACCCGTAGTGGTTGCTACAGTACTCATTTCCGGAGTATCCCAGTCACCACTCCAAAAAGTCCCCATTGAAACCCATTCAATGGCGTTGTTTGTGAATTGAAATCCAAACCACACTTTTATACGCCGGTTTCTTTTTACAAGTGCATGCAATTCTGATTGAGTGTTACCAGGGAAAAATTGATCATCAATATTTATTAATGCAAGATCAATTTCATTACAGGATATATTGCCAACAGGCAATGAACCGTTTGTCAGTTCCATTTCTTCGAGAATATTGATAGATACTATATCATCACCATCATATTCGCGAATGATAGATGAATAAAACTCACTTATTTTTACTACTCTGTTTGCAGCAGACCATCTCGTAATTTCGAGAGTCATTGATGTTACATCATACAATTCAGCATCAGCAACAGACAATGAATAATGTAAATCTGAATTTTCTGTTACTGCTAAAGAATAAATAAAACTTTCATCTTTGTAAAAGTAAACATTAAAATCAACAGGGTATTCGTTATATGCAGAATCTCCAGAAATAAACACTGAAAAAACGGGCCGTGATGAAAATGAAACAGTAATTATTTCATACGGAGAAAATATGCCGCCTGCAGAACTACGGTTCTTACCCCACCAGCTAACTTGCGTTTTACGTGCTTCGTTGTCGGTCGATGGCATTAAATAAAATTCACCATTTAATTTGCAAATACCATCAAGATGAAACCATTTAACAGGAACATCACTACTCAAATCGGCTATCTGAAATAGCCTGGCCCCTCTATTTATAGAATTAGATTCAACCAAAATGGACGAATCTAAAAAGGGATCCGTCCAGCAAATTTCTATTTTTGCTTTAGGCTTCCGAATAGTAGCTTTCGCAGCTGAATTAAATGATGATGATACTGGTATCATTATTTTGCTTTGTATAGGTATTTAACTCTAATTTTACCACCCGTAGATGATGGGGAAATTTTATTAATAAAGTGTTGGTGGTACCCTCCATATACAAAACTAACAGTATCCCAGTTAACACTTTTTGTTGTTTTGTAAACTAATGTTCCATCGTCAATTCCCAAAAAACCAATCCATGGTACGTTTACCGCTTTACCACGATTGTTTACAAACCGAACAGTATCACCAGCATTTAAAATACTATCAATTGGTGGAGACCATGACTCTTGTGCGTCATCATCTAAATTTGATGGCACAACAACATCTGCAGCATTACTATTAAAAATAACCGAAAACAATAACAAACTAACTAATGTCATCAATAACAATTTTATTTTCATATTGGCCTCCATTATTTAAAAAAATAGAAAATTGATTTACCGTTGCTTGATCCTGATATTCTCATATATTTTTTTATAGTCATGCTACCATTTATATACAAGACCTCATATAATGCAGAACGAACGACAAGCGGATCGTCAAATATCACACCTGTAAAACCGTACTCGTTTTGAGCTGTTATCGTTGTATTTACAGTATCAGTTATTCCTCGAACTATCCTGATTGTCCATCCAGTTGTCGGGTACATTGTGCCGGAGCTGTTGATATAGTCGAACGAGCCAACTTTTAGAGTATCAACTGGTATCATATACACTGGAGTCACATACAATCGCCCCGTGTCGGAAACTACTGTATCGCACTCATCAGACCAGACCTTACAAGTAACTTTCGAGCTATCATGCAACGTGTTTGGGATAACGCTAATCGAGTCATTATCAATCGTGTAACCGCTATCGTTTATAGTCCATTGATAATGCAGGTTTTCACATCCAGTAGCGGTGACAGAGAATGTTACCGGCGTTCCAGACTGGACCGTCTGCGAGTCTGGTTGATCGGTGATGGTGATAGTGTTCGATGAAATTATCGTATCATTCACAGTCAGAAACGCGGTATCAGAATAAACGTCACCACTATCGTTCGACAACTTCCACCAGATAGAATCACCGTCATCATCTAACGCAGCCGTGAACGAATATGAATTGCTATTTCCAACCGAATCTGAATTACGGTAGACAACATAATCAGTAGCTCCCGTCGCAGTGATTGAAAACGTTGCAGTACTGTTTTCGTCAACAGTATCATTTTCAGGTTGTGCTGTTATCACCGGGGGGTTGCTTATAACAACACTATCGGTATCATTCATCGTATATGCAAACTTCCAAATAGATTGATTTATTGAATCAATTGCAGCATACCAGTATTTAGTAGATGGATTTAAATTAATTATTGAATCGACAGCAGAATCCCCATCAGCATAACCATCTATATGCCACACTGTATCTAATGGTGTCAATGTGTCTAATGCGTAGATAAGACCCAACGAATCAGTATTGTCGCAACGTGCGAAAACCTTGTATTGCAAAGCTGATTTTGTCGAATCGTATACAACTGCGTCTGCGGTATCGCAAACCGATGACATATTGTTGTCGGTAAGGGTAAAATTATCATAATACCCAACCTGCCCCGCCGCAAAATATCCAAAAACCCCGCCGTAACCCTCTCCAGATATGTCGCCGTCAGTTACAGTGTCAACAGGTGTACCGTTTACAATGCCTACAATAGTGTCGTGATGCACTACTATTGTAAATATAGATCCAGACGGGTACGGCATTGACAAAGTTGATAAAGTCGTTGAAGTACCGTTTATGTACTTCCTAATATTTATTGATCCACTCGAACCAGCAAATCCAAAACAATAACACGTTTGCACGCCACTTTTTATTCGAGCTGCTACCCAACAATTTGACACTTCTGCACCGTAGTAAATAGTAGCTGTAACAGCCTGTGAATCTGCGCTATCAGCCACATTGTAGTATGCACCACAACGGGCAGATAGTGTTGATGGTGCTAATGTGTCAGATGATAGTATAGTGACACCACTTGCTGAGTTTATGGTCGTCCAATCACCTCCAAGCGCTGCTCTATTAAAATTATCTGTATACGTTTCTGTAAAAGATGATACAGCCATTGTCAGAAGAATTAATATATTTTTCATTATAGTTTCTCCGTTATCATTTTCACGATGCCAACACTCGTTCTGCCGGTTAATACTCCTGATGAACCTGGTGGCAACGATAGACTATCAATTCCAACACCCATTCTGTTGTAAAGTATATATTTTACACTGTGTGTTACAGATGTACTTTTAACAGGAATTTTCAAAGAATCTGAACCATAAGTTGTAACAGTGTAAACATTGCACCATGCGTTTTGGTATCTCAAATTATTTGTATCTGGTAAATAGCCGCTATTTAAACCAGTCAATCTATAAACTATGCTCACCCATTGGGAATCAGTAGCCGTTGGGTTAACTGCACCACAGTATGATGGTATAGTAATGCCTGATAAATATGGATGATTACCGCCCTTACCTCCATTTAAAACGGTTGTAGTTCCGCTTAACAAGTGCTCGCTGTATGGTAAATATCGTAAAACTCCTACATCACCACGCATCAGTTTATTTTCGCTATCATATTGATTCAGGTAGTGTACAAAATTCGGTCTTGTATTATTTAATGTCGATATTGAATATCTTGTATTCTTGATATATGTGATACTATCCCCAGTTGGATCGTAAGAGCCTTTTGATGTACGATATGAGTAATTGTTTAAAAATATTGCCGAATCCTGCAAATCACCAACAAAATCGCTGACATCTACTTGTAAACTAAATTCTTCATTATTTGATGTCTGAGTAGAAACGCAACTGTCGAGAATGTTATTATAAATATAGCAGTAATACATTGGCTCAGGGTTAAATGTTGCAGCAAACGATTCCCATTGTTTCAATAAAATCCCAGATGTTGCACATTTTTTTATATAGTTGTTGTAAACACATACTTTGTAGTTGTAGGACTCAATCCAACCTACCTCAACCCCGGTAACGCTGCTATCAATAATGTTGTTGTAAACCTGTGCAAAATCTTGCGTAATAATAATAGCTTTAAACCCATTATTTTTAAATATATTATGATGTATTTTGTCCCCGAAATCTTTATACGTATCATCATATCCGTGTCCAGCTTCAAAATTTCTGCCACACAAATATTGATTTTCTTTTGCTGTCCAAAATCCTACGCAACCGCCTTCAAACAGGTTGTATTTAACCTCATTGTTTACAGTGTGTTGGTAATCTGCATACGCAAATCCATTATTAGCAATTGAATCTTCTTTGTAATCTCCAAAAAACAAAACAGACGCTGCATTATTATTCATTTCTATTAGCGTCCCATTATCTTTAAAATAGCAATATTCAACTATGCACCTGGTTGCTCTGTGTATAGATATGCCAACTGGTATATTGGCAGCAGTTGCACAAAGATTGTCATGTATATAGCAATACCTAAATTTAAACGGCCCTCTATTACCAGCAAACCCCCTAGCATCAGTTCCAGAAGTGCCACCACCAGAGCCGCCATTTCTTATTTCTATTCGTTTTAGCTCCCAAAATTTTCTTTCTGTCGGGAAACCTATAACTGCATACAGCCCCCCTGTTTTTATCTTATTCTCACCATCTAAAATAGCCCACTCGCCAGGGTAACTTTGCAAACTGAAAAAACTATCTGGGTCTTCCCACGTCGTGCCATCGTATTTCAGTTTAAACATTGAATCAACAGCGCCCGTTGAATAATATGTTCCTTTTCGTAAATACGCATTTGTATACCACCCAATTTTCATTGAATCGAGTGCGGACTGCAACGCCTTAAAACATATTTGATTGCCCCCGGTGCTCGCTTGCGTAGCCGTGTCGTATGTTTTTGTGTATGTTGCATCCAACGCAGAATCGACATAGCACGTTTTGGCATTAATGACACCACAAGCCAACATCAAAATCAATATTATTTTTTTCATTTAAAACCAAATCCTCTCGTACATGTTCCACATGTCAATACCTATAGCAATTACCAATATCAACATTATAATCATATTTTACTCACCTTCAACGTAGTGTTTTCTGACCTACTACACAGTAGTATTTTCACTTTGTTGGTTTCCTTATCGTTTCTTTTCTATCATTTAAAATTCCAACACTTTTCTCAATATCCCTTAACCGTTGAAAAATTTCATTATTAATTGACTCTTGTTTACCAAACAAACGAAAAAATTCTTCAATCCTTGTCTCAATCCTGATTATAGTTTTACTCTGCTCTCGTATTTCTATAACAATCGTATCTATCGAATCGTGATACGCACACTTCTCAGATGTATGGCCTTTAGTATTCTTGATCATTGGCATTACATACAATATAAATAGTTTTATTGCATTAATCAAATATTTCACACCAATACCACCTGATAAAATACCAAGTCCATAGAGTATCGATTCAATAGCCTGCTTGTATTCATGTAAATTCATTATGACTTCTTTAATACGTTATGTTTTTCGAAGTGGCTATTTACATCCTCTATAATTTTACTTCGTATCGCATCTCTTTCTGCCGGGTCGAAACTCTTTACCAAAGTGTTATAATAAATAATCGATTTTCCGAAAAACCTTACTGCGATTTTCCAAAAAACATTCGGTCCTCTCACACCCCATCGCGTTGGTAACTTTTTTAAAATCTCTTGTGTGGCCCTATAAACAAAACCTATTAAAAGGAAATAAATAACCCCGGCAATATCTCCCGACAAGTCCCTTAAAAAAGGTATATCTTTCAAAATCTTATAATATTCAGACTGAAGAATTCCGACAGAATTCGTATCTTGAGCAAATACAAAACAAGAAAGCGACAGAATGATAAAAAGTACAGCAACACTGACACTTTTGAAGAATGAAAACATGGCACCTCCACTTTGAAATTATTAAAAATGGTTTAAACCTCTTCGAGTTCGATAGTAACGTTTTGCCACAAACCAGCACCGACAGAGAGTACCCTGGTCTGATCAAATGGGCTCATTAACACAGTATATTCCGTACTTGTACCAAGATTTTCAATCTCAATAATCAGTTCAGAATGCAAATTATAAATATCCTGCAACAACTGTAAATTTTGTCCATCGATCAGACTGTATTGAATTGTAAATTTTTTCTTTGTTGTTATAATGTCGCTAACCTTACGACCTGAAGCAGTTCTGTCTGTTCGGGAAATTTCAATATCTCCCATTGACAGTGTTCTTCCGAAAGGTGTTAACAGGTACAAATTTCCAACCGGCCCTAAATAAATTTCTACTGCCATTATGCCACCGCAATCCTCTGGTTTTCTGATATGATAAACTTATTTAATCTCTGTGCAAGGGTTTTTAAACCAAAATCGTCAGCAATAATAACTCCTGCCTGCACGATAATTTGCCGGTTTGCAAGTGAACTATTGGTGTTGTTATCACCCACATTTACTGACTTAATATTACTTTGCCTGGGATCGGGTAAAGTAACTTGTGATAATCTTTGCAAAAATTCATCTACTAACATTTTGGCACCTGTTTTTAGAGGAAGAACAAGTTCATCCTGGTCGCCTTCAGCAATCGTTGCATTAATACCTCCGTTGGTTGCTTTTGCAAGACCACCCTTTTCAAGAGGGATTGGTTTCGCAGCAACGAGAGCAGCTTGAGCAGCACCTAATGCCCCGACAGTAAAACTTGCCACAACTCCAGCAATTGGCCCCAACTGCGCAAGAGCTTTTACTATAGCTTGGGCAGTACTAATGCCAATGCTGAAAATAGCAGATGCTTTTTCAGATATGGATTGTTTCCGCATTAAGTCGCGTTTCTTTTTGTCACTTTGCTTTTCAGCATCACTTATAGCTCTTTCTTTTTCCTCCGCTGAAAGCTTCGACGCATTAATCGAATCGATATTTTTCTTTAATTCGTTGTCAATTTGGGTTTCTCTGTTTGCAGAAAACATCGAAAAAACATCAAACAACTGGTAAACTCCTCCGAGAATGGTGTTTTTTAAATTTTCCCTTCTTGCTTTTTCTTCATTGTCTAAACGCTCTTTTTCTTCAGCAAGGCTTTTTTCAAGTTCTCTCTTTCGTTCTATTGTCTCCCAGTATGTATTTACTTCCTGAAGAGCAGCTTCTCGATTTTTGTTTTGAAATTCTTCAATATTCTCATCAAATATTTTTAGACGTTCCTGATCAAAGTATTTGTAAATGTTTAATGTTTCAGCATTAAGACCTTTTGCTATATCAAGAGCATCTTTTTTTTCTGAATTAAGTATAGCAATACGGTCACCAGATTGGTTCAAGACTTTGTCTGACCAGTCCATTTCAAAATCCCTGCGTTGTTCTGCAATTCTTTTTTGTTTATCAGCTAACTTCTGTTCAGCCTCAATTTGTTCCCATGTTTTTTGCCTATTTTTATCTTTTACTTCAGTATTTTTTTCGACACTTTTTGTATAGGTTATTACCTGTCCATTTGTATCGCGAACACCTTGTAATTCAAGAGAAATGGTGTTTAATGCCTGGAGTCTCTGTTCATTGTTCCCGGTGATTACATACCCAAGTTCTTCAGCTTTTTTGGTAAGATCATCAATACTTTTACCGAGTAACTGATTAAACTGAGTTTCGTCTTTAAGAACATCACCATATTCTCTTACTTTAGAAACAATTTCATCATAACTCTTTACATACTCTTTTTTCTTTGCCTGATCAACAGTCATCAAAGTATACTTCTGATGCTCCCTTTGCAGATTCTTATATTCGTTGACCAAGCCAATTACAGCAGCTGTAGCTGCAGCAACACCGATAACAACTAATCCAAATGGGTTTGCCATCATTGTCACATTAAATGCCATCAATGCAACCTGAGCTGTTTTTAAAGCGGTCGTAATCATTGTCACAGATGATACAATCTGCCCTAATAACAAAATTGCAGGTCCGGCAATGGCAACAAACGCCCCAAATTTTACAACGGTTTCCTGTACACCTTTTGGTAAGTCATTCCACCAATTGACAATTTTTTCGATAGTCGGGAGCAATTTTTCACGGAAAATGGTTGTGACATCTAGTGCAATCGGAAGAAAAGATTTTCCGAGTTTCGCAGTCAGATCTGCGACTTCCGCCTTCCAGATTCGAGTCTGGTTTGCAAGTCCATACTGTGTTTTTGCGAAATCTCCCTGGGCATCTTTCGTCTGTTCAAGGATTAATGCCTGGGCAGCAAGCACTTTCTGTTGTGGAGTGAGAGCATTCTTGATTGTAGAAACAATACCGAGCTCCAATGCTTTATGTCTCATTGCAGCATCATCGAGAAGGACACCATAACGTCTGATAGGTTCGTTTTCTCCACGAAAAGCAGCGCCTATTGCGGTTATGGCGTCTTCAGGTTTTGTGTTAAAAAACGATGCAAGATCAGATGCAAGATTAGCAAAAGTTATACTGAAATCAGAGAGTTCATCACCGGTTTTACCAGCAGATTTTCCAAAAACAGCAAATGTCGATGCAGCATCCATTGCCTGTTGTTTCGACTGTCCAATTGATTTTGCAGTAGTGTTTGACCACTTATCAATTTCATCCGCAGAATCACCAAAAATCTGACCGACTTTCGAAACGGTTTCTGCAAGATCTGATGCAGCTTCAACACCCTTGTACATTACAACACCGGCTGCAGCAAGAGGAACTGTAAGATTCCTGCTCATCTGTGTGCCAAGTCTGGATAGTTGATTACCCATCTTTGCAATCGGTTTAACAACAGATTCGGCAGACTTATTAATTGCCTGCAAATTCTTTTGCAAACCTTCAATTCCTTCGACAGTTATTTTGCCAACAAGATCAAATAATTTTCTCACTGTTTGCCCTCAGCCTTCATTATCTTTTCTGCAAGTTCATCAGCTCTTTTGATCTTTTTTTCTTTTTGTCTTTTTGACATTTTTTTACTTTTTTTAGGACTCAATCCAAGTTCAATGCAATACGCATTGAACTCTTTTTTAACTGCACCAGTCAGCCAGTGATTATATGCTGCAGATTTGTAAGTTTCAGTTTGCCTCTCAACATTTTCAATTTCAATTTGTTCCGATATAAAAACAACGTGTTCAAAATCGGTGTCGTCAAATTCGCTACTATTCAATTTCAGATAGTAGCGAACACGATCTTCTTTGCGCTTCAACCATTCTTTAACAGCTGTATCTTGCTGACAAGCTGAGAGGCACCAGTAAAAAAACTGGAAAATTCCGGTTTTTCAATAATTTGTTCAAGTATCTGCACTTCAACATCAAACGGCTGTTCATCAAAGTCGACTACAGGACAATTAATAAGATCTGCCAGAAACAGCTTAACATCATTATCAAGTACATCAAAAATCTGCTTTAGAACGTTGACCGCGAAGGAAATCATTTTTTTCTTTTCAATGATCTTTTGTTCTTCAGTTGCCTCAACAGCTGCATCAGATACCGTTGAATCGATAATATTCAACAACTGATCGTTGCCAATTTTCTCAGCTAATTTCTGAATGAGATCGGAAATTGTTTTCCGATCTTTGAGCTTAAGAGGTCTGACTTTTATTGGATCCATATGCTAACACTCCTTATTCTGCAATCACTGGAAAACGAACAAACCATGGCTCAGTTTCAAGGTCTGCAGGATCAAAATGAGCGGTAAATGTAATCGTTAATCCTGCCTCTTCATTGTCAACAAAAGCCATTTCGAAATTGCCGTCAACAATTGGATTCATGATACCCAAAACAACAGGATTATTATTTTCAGCGACTTCACCAAGAATAGTGATGTCGGTCAAATAATTTGTTAGGGCAATCTGAAGACTTCTGATAATCTCATCATGAGTTTTTATTGCCGGAGATTCCGGATAATCAGCAGATTCGGCACCTGTTAGAGCCAAAAGCAGTAAATCTGATGAGTATTCAACAAAATTCACTGTCAAAATTGCTTTAACATTGGTAATACGGCGACTTCCTTTAACAAATCCCTTTGCACCATCGAATTTCATATCCTTGTATTCGGTTTCGATAGTAAAAGTACTACCGCCCCTTGTTGCCCCCAAAGCAACAGGTGTTTGCGATGTGTAGTTTTTGTATACTTTACCGGCATCGAGTACAAGCCGTTTAAAAGTTTCTTCAGTAAGATTGTAATACCTGGCCATAGTTAACCTCCAATATTAAAAGTTTGATTGATTCCACAGTTTTCTTATCGCTCGACACTCGAATTGAATATTGTAATGTTTAAACATTGAGCGTGATTCTGAGACCGAATCCCAGGAGCTTCTGAAAAAACGAATATTTGAATAAATGGTGTTTGAAAGTGTTTTACGATCCAGTTTGTTTAAAATATCAGTTGCAACAGCAATCTGATTTGCATCGCTACTATTTTCTTCGTACAAATCAATATATAGATTACCGCTATCAATTATCGTACTACCACCATCAGCCATATTAATTCTGACAATGATATATGGAAATACAGCATTGTCAGGAGCTGACCTTGAAAACACTGCAGGAGAAGAAAGATAAGGAGAAACGTACCCTGCAATACTGGTATAAGATTTTAATTCTGCTATGAGAGCATCAGCAAACATTAATATGGCTCCGAAAGAATTTTCTTGACTTCATCAGCTTCAGCTTCAAACGTCGGGTATACAACCGGTCGAGGTTCAACCCTACCCCTGAAGGTACCATCTTTTGTAAAACGATCCTCAGTCCCGAATTCAAGCAAGTGGGCATGATACGCCGGGGGACCAACTCCAACCAGTGTTGCATTACCGATATCTTTACTGCCAATTCCTTTTTTATAATCTCCCGAAACAAGTCCTGGAGCTGCTCCAGGTGGAGATGCCGTTCCTGCTGGATATTCTTTACTGAGATTCTCTTTAAGTTTAGATACAAGATGTGCAGCTGCTTTTTTTCTATTGCGCTTTTCACCTTTATCCAGATCACGCTGAACATCTTTTAAATAACTGGTAAATTTGAATTTACTCATGCTCTGGTCTCCGTTGCAGTGATCACCAGATCAATATCACGTTCCTGGAGGTTTTCGATAGTCTGAATTTCGAAATATCTGGTACCAAAACGAATTCTATTGTGTTCTGTGATAGATGCTTTTGCGCTTATATTTATCAAATGAGTTGCATTAACATTTGCAGATCGATATTCCTGCAATTTTACAGCTCGTATCGGATCTACACTTGCCCACACCGGTCCAATTTCGTTCCAAGTCTCAGTAAAACCGCCCCTGCCATCAGATGCAGACGTTTTTGTCTGGATGTATACCAGGTGTTTTCTGCGTGTTGCATTTGTTTTTTTTGATTTACGATCCATTATACAAATAACCTGTTAAAAAATAAAAGATCATAAAACTGTTTGGGTGCACTGTCAAGTTCAGCAGCACGGTTTTCGTCATGATATGTACAATAAACACATATAGCATGTGCAATATTCTCGGGCACTGAACCAGGCACTAATTCACCATTACTGACATCGTATTCATCATCACCGTATCCAGCAACGTAACGAATTTTGACACTGTTTAATTGTCGCAACTGTATAGATGGCCAAGAAATTCCATAATTAAAACAGAATCTTCCAGGTTGGCTGTCGGTATCTATTAAAAATTGGCTATTATCAATAGTGGTTTCAATGTTTTCGTAATCGAAACATTTTACAGATACAATATTTTGTAGTGGTGCCCTGGGAATAAATATCGGCATTTGCGGGAAACTATCAAAAGATAGCTCCAGTGTTTGTGTGATTAAAGCACGCCTTAAATAGGCTTCAGCAAGAACTCTTGATGCTCTAATCCACATATCTATGACCGGGTCTTCGACTGTGTGGCTGATATGAGCATGAAGCCGAACCAGCCCGGCTGTAACTGGTTCGACCAGAGGAGGAGTTACTATTTTTAACGAATAGTTCATTATGCAGCAACGGTCACTTTCGATGCAGCAACAAATTGTTCGGGTGAAATACGTCCATTACCACGAATCAATATTGCACTGGTAAGTGTTGCAGCACTATTGGTAACTCTGATACCAACATGTGTAAAATCACTGTTATTATCAAGAAAGCCAACATCAGTTTCAATAAATCCTACAGCCCGAAGTGTTGCAGCTACAAGACGAACTGCTGTACCAACAACAGTAATGTCCATTTCGCCTGTTTCGTCTGCTATAATAGTTACTACGGCACCACTAGCAGAGGCGGAAAGATTTTTTAAATCACCAGCGGCAACTGCAGCATTGATTGCAGCTGCAATAGCTGTGGCTGTACCATCATTCTCTGTGGCATCTGTAGCGAAAATATGGTTTAGATGATCTGCCTCAGCTGCACCAGTAAATGTTATCCCCTGCAACGAAAATGTGTCAGCGACAGCACAGGCAGCAGCAGTTAGTGTAGCAGCAGCAACTTTTGTGTTTGCTGTAATTGTACATGTGTTATTTGTGATTACTTTTGCACCTGTTCCGGACTTATCTTTTGCTTGCATAATCTGTAATGCACTTGTCACAGCGGCAGCCATAGCCCCAAGATTAACAATAAAAAGAGCTTTTCTGTAATCCTTCATTGGGAAATAAAAGCCGGTTGAGGCACCGTTAAGCGATACAGGAGTTAACGCTGTATCGACCTTTAAAATATCAGATAAACGATTCATTATTACCTTACCTCGTTATAAAATTTTTTACTTGTTATTTAGGCAGAAATTTTTATTTTTTACCTAAACTATTCGAGTGTAACAAATGGTGAAATTTTGTCTATTCCATTCTCAGTCAAAAGTGGACTTTTCAGCATTGGTTGACCATCAACATTCCAACTTGCATAGATTCTCGTCAATCCGTTCTTTTTCTGAGTGTACGGATCCATGAACATTGCCAGAGAACTACCATCTTTGATTGCGTAGTATTTGAAATCAACAAGTGCAAGGTCCCCATTACTACCGACCCTGGGAGATCTTTGATTGAAAAGCACCGGAAATCCTGCTAATGTCGAAGGCATACCTTCACGGGCCGAGTTTTGCCATACAAGATGCCCCTCTGAATCTTCCATTTTCATCAAATTGGGTAAAATTGACTGAGATGCAACCCATACTGGCGATCCACCGAAAAGAAAATTTGCAAGCATGTTAACAACATCATCGTACTTTACGGAACTTACTGTAGTTCGTTTTACTTTAATGGCTGAATCATGACCAACTATTCCTCTCGGCTTTTTTACACCGTTGCCTTTGTAAAATTCGCGATCTTCAGCTGCACTAATTGCTGCACCAAGTAAGGTTTTGACAAACGCTTCTGAGGCTGGAGCGTTTAAGAGTAGCTTATCAGATATATCTATATAAGCCTGTACTTCCTGCGGTTCAACACCTTGTAACTGGATTTTGGGATCACCGGCATCAGTTCTGTCCTGATTTTCACCAATCCATTTAACTACAACACCGGAAAAAACACCTTTGTCACCAGATTGGTCGAGTACTGTCATGTTGAATTTTGCATCGGGAGGATCGCCCGCAGGTATAACAAATGCACGAGGTCGAACAATAGCAGCCTGAGCACCGATCTGCCTGATCTGTGTGTCATACTGGTCGGGTACGACAAATGCCATAGACGGTCCTGAACTTGCAGTTACAGCACGTTGTATCAACCTGTCTGAGCCATCGAGATGTGTTCTTAATTCTACAAGAAATTCACCGAAGGAACGGTAATTTGTCTCAGGGTCACTAACATCATGATCAGATGTTGTTTCAAGCTCAGCAGCCTGTAAGCGCTCTTCTCTTTTTATTTCCTCGTCTCTGCGATCGAGCTCAATCTGAAGTTCGTTGTATTGTCGAGTCTCATCATCAGTGAATTTTTTATCGGAACGATTTTCAGCAGTAGTTATCATTGCACGCATTTTTAATACATGTTCATTCCGCTCACGCTTCAGTTTCATTATGTCTTTTCTGGGCATAGGTTCAACCCCTTTCGGATAAAATTAAAAGTTTTTTTCGTAATTCAAGTTCGTTTACATTTTTTTCAAGATCAGCTGTTTGTGTATTATTTCTACTCTCATATTCCATCAGTAAATCTCCACAAAGTTCTTCAACTGACCGTAACTGTGCAGTTGTCGATCCGTAAGCAGGATTGGTAACTGGTCCAATTTCATAAAGGTTAGCCTTTACAATTTCCCGATGATAAACACCTTTTTCATCACGGGTCAGTATATCACCGTCCTTTGCAACAGAAAAAGAAAAAGAACTTCCACGAACGTTTTTACGTTCAAGGTTTACGGCAAGATCATTGCCGTACGATGTGGGTGGTATAGGTGATTTATAACGCAAATCCTTTTCAGTATCAATTAATTGGAGTGCAGGAGTGCTCCTTGTAGTTGACAAAACCATACTCGGATTATGATTGTAAAAACTTTTAATTTCTTTGGTGTTTTTCAGATCCTCATCGAATGCACCTTTACGAATTTTTTCTCTGTAACCAGGCCACAATTCAACTTCTTTATCATAAACGATACCGATTCCATTCACATAACGCTGAGAGTCATCGCGATTTTCAATGTCAATGTCTGTAACAGCAGCATAAACAGTATCTCTGTTTTCAATTTTTAAAACAGGCATCACTTATCATCCTTTTCTGGTTTACTAATTTGTTTAAAATATTCGGATGGAACCATGTTCATAGGGTTCATAAAGATTTCACCCTGATCACCCGGAAGCGGATCTATATTTTCCCACTTGCAAATCTGATTTGATTTTAACCAACCCCATTGTCTACCAATCGCATAAGCCTGGTACCGTTGTAATAATTTACCTCTTAATAAACCATCAACATTGTGTTCGATATAATACAATTCGTCATTATCAATTAACTTTCTTGATAATTCCTGTTCTTTTAAAACCATATGCGGCATTAAAGTAAAAACAACAAAACCAGAATTCAATTCCTCTAAACCAGTTCCCCAGCTGGTTGTTTTTTCGGTATCCTGTAATAAATGCAAAGGTACATTAAAAATCCTTGCGATTTCGGCTGTATCCCATTTTCTTGTTTCAAGAAATTGCGCATCTTCAGGAGGTAAACCAATTCTTTCAAATTTAGCACCCTGATCAAGTAACATTAACCTATGAGCTTTTGACAATCCCTCATAAGCGTCTCGCATTTTGTTTTTAAAATCATCTTCAGATGGAGTGGATTGGAATTTTAACTGATTAGGATACGAAATAACGGAACCTGGATTCGTTCCCTGTGAAAAAGTACGTGCTCCAAATTCACGGACAGCTAATGCAGAACCTAATGTTTCCCGGTGCATTCCTATTGGTGATATCCACCTGTCGCGAATTATTTGTAAATTTTCATAACAAACAACTTGAGATGGCCATAAACGGTATGTGGTACCATCAACATTCACTTCGTAAATCAGTTCTTTTTTGGCTGTTCTTTTCAATGTGACATTTGGTGTAGGTATTGGCCATAAGGCCACAGGATAACCCTTTTTATCAAACTCAATTTCTGATACTCCAGCTCCATATAAATTCTGATGTACAGACATCATAGACCGCCACTGGAATGACGTTTGTTCCGGATTTGGTTTCGAATGGATTAGTTTATATGCATAATGATTTGAAGCCCTTCGCCGCCCATCACTTTCTAATCTTTCGTAAAGTTGTAATGGTAATGAAGCTTCTGACCAGGCAAGGATTTTTATACAGCCCCAGACAGCTGTTAGGCCAAGGGCTTTCTCTGTTGTTACAGTAGCACCAGAGTTTGTGCTGTATCCACCAAAAATATGCTGTAAATGTGCAGGAGGATTTCTTACAGAAATTAATTCATCAAAAGAACGAGACTGCCGGATAGTGTCAGAAAGAAACCCCATTAGTTACCGCCTGTTTTATTTCCGGTCTTTGGCACAAAGGCCATCAAAAGTAATAAGCCACCAACAATATATGCAGCTGGCTTATTTAACAAATAAACACCATAAACCAACGAACTATATCCGATTATCAACATTAAATCCTGAAATGCAGATCTGATTTTTTTCATAAAAGACCAAAAAAAAAGCCGCATTTATACCCGATATTTCTATCGAATTTAAACGCGGCTTTTAACCTTACGTATTTGCGCTAAGCGCTGTATTTTAAAATTCCTGGATTACTTCAACACGTGCAACTCTCCCGCTGCCATCAAAATGTAAAACCATTTTACCCTTAAACTTATCTTGCTTCAACTGTCGTACTGTACGGAAAGCTGTTTCAGTCTTATCCTTATCGCAAGATACAGAGTTATTCTTAACAATATAATTCTTGTCATTCATAAAACAAGTAGTTTTTTTGGTTTATTTTAGCAATACAAAATTTTTGGTTCATTGAAACTAAACTCTTTAAACATCGCCCTGGTATGTGCATTGATTGCAGATGTTAACGGGTCAATTCTCTCTTTCGATCGGTTTTTGTTGAGAAGAATATTTTCATTTCTGCCAACTTTTTCAGCAACTGCATTGCCAACCGCAAACGTTAAAACAGGATCCCCTTCGTGTTCGACGTTTTTAAGATATACCTGGTCACGAAAATCCTTTGTCGGTTCAGAAAGTGTTTTTATCCCCTGAACAATTTCTGTTACGGTCTGTCCTTCCTCCCGAAGTGTTCCGACAAGTTGCATTGTTCCCCAGGGATCAAAGCAATACTCGACAATGTGCCAATTATTTTTCTCTGCTGTTTCCTCCCAATATGTTTTGATAAAATTTATGTCAATTACACTTCCAGGTACCGGTGTAATCCATCCCTGGTCAGCCCAAAGATCATATGGTATTTTATCACCCTTGATTTTATCCCACATTTTTGATTCTGGGATGAAGGAATGACACCGCAACACATACTTTTCATCAATGTAAAATTCAAAAGTAATGCTGGTTAAATCTAATTTTGATGAGAAATCACCCCCAAGAATACAAGATTGGCCCTTTAAATCACGGTTTTTATTCTCGCACTGTTTCCATTTTGACAGATCCATGTATCCGAATTCACGTTGCATTATCCATATGTTAAAGGTTTTTGTGATGAGATCACGTTTTTTTTCTGGTTTTCCCTCAGATTCTTTTATGTCATATTCTATATTTTTGATACCTACAGGAGTTTTCCCGATGATCGGGTTGGCTTTCTGCCAAGTACTTTTATCATTAACATAATCATCAATAATCTCACCAGGCTCAACCTTGCGATCGTTTATTATTATTGGTTCGTATCCCTCGTTTCTATCAAGTTCACACACAATAGCAAAGTATTCATCGTTTGTGATAGGGTCATCAGGATTCAAGATCGATGATATGTATTTGTATTCCACTCGAAAACAGGGATTGTTGAGATCAAATCCAGCAGTGGTAATGATAGACATCAAGGGGTTTCTCAAAACCTTTTGTCCAGATGCTCCCAAATCATAAAACGAAGTATCTTCCTGTAAATGATATTCGTCAAGAATCAAAAAGTGAGGATTTGGGCCATCACCCCGTTTTTTATCCTCACTGGTCAGCCTGGAAAAAATGGATCCGCTTTTTTTGTGAATAATTACTTTATCATCAAAATCCTCATCGTATTTGGTGATAAATTTATCCTTTAAAATTGAATGATTATATAACCAATTCGCTTCACCCCATACAAACCGTGTCTGTTTTTTAATTGTCGCACAAACATAAACTTCAACTTTTACATTGGAAAACTCTCCGAGTTCAAAAAGTGCCTGAATACCTTTATCCTGGCTTTTTGCGTTTTTTCTTCCGATCTGTTCGTATGAACGTCTGAATCTTCTGTCACCAGTTTCTTTATGTTTCCAACCGTAAATATTACCATAAACGAATTGTTCGTAAGGATCAGGTATTTTAGGTTGGCCAGCAAGGTACCCTTGAGAATGTTTGAATAATTTCATCCAGTCAAAATAGTGCTGTGCTGCACTCTCATCGAAAATCCAATCCCAGGTACCAATTTTCTGCAGATCGTCAATAAATCTTTTACACGCCCACTTATGTTTAGTGCATGTTGGAATTTTATTATCTGCAATATCGTTGCAGTATTGTATCATCAAATCACTGGGCTTCATACATTACCAAAACCGGCACTTTTAGCCGGATCCTCTTGTTTGGGTGCTGGAGCAGGAATATTTTTTACCCTCGATATAGGATTGAGCATCAACCGGTCTTCAAGCTGGATGATCGCTGCATTCTTAGATTGTATTGCTTTTTCAATAGCAAAAAACTCCTTTTTATTATCAACCGTTATTCCACCAAACAATTCAGTCTGATCAACTATAACCAGACCTTTTCTTAATTGTCGAAGATCTTCAAGATCGGCACACATCAAACAATAACTTTCGATCGTCCTGGTATCAGCAGTTGTAACTAAAGGATTATCCTTAAAAAGTTTCATCAGCTCCTTCCACTTTTTAAACGCTAATCTTCTTTCTTTTACGAATATAGGAATTTTAAAATTTTTATCACCGAGCTTAACTTCGCTTTCGCGTCGATATTCTTTTTCTTCAACAGAAAGATGTGATCGATTCCCGTTTGCTTCGTGCCAGTCGATGTTTTTTGCGTTTCTACCCATTTTAATTTACTAACAGTGTTGATATGTATTATACATAAAACGTTAAGCCATAAGAACATATGCTAAACCATGAGCATGAATTTCAAGGCTCATAAGAGATTGTACTGCAGCTCTCAAGGTGAACTTTGTTGTTGTCACATCATCAAGTACCCAGATCACTTTACCGATATATTTTGAAACTTCAGGAAGGACCTTAATTTCACCGTGTTTTGCAAATCTACCTCTTGAATTCTTCTCCCATGGTTCAAACATTCTTACAAAATCACATCCGAATTCATTTGCAACTTTTTGTGCAAGAATATCCATTACATGTTTTTTATCAATATTTCTAATACTTCTTGGAGGTACGGTTATAGCGTGTATAAAACCAAAATGTTTAGAATTTTTGAAGAAATTAACAAAAGCTGGAAACATCTTTTCCGATAGTTCATCTGGACTATTATCTTTCATAACAACAATATCGGCCCACTCTTCAGTTGTTATATACAGTTTCCTTCTGAGAGCATAAGAACCAAGTGAAACACGTTTTATCTGGAAAGGACCTCTACCTTTTTTGTTATGTTCCCGACTTTCCGTATCTGTTTCTTGCTCTTCCTGGATGGTTTCATCAACAGGTTCCTCTTTTGTATCACCAGGAAACAATAGTGATGGTCTGATTATTTTTACCGGTTTATTTGCTTTCCTGGCTCGTTTAATTGTGTCCCATGTTCCGCCGTGTTCTTTTTCGGTGAAAGCCACAATCAAATCAGAATGATCAACGATTTTTTGATTTCTCTCATAATATTTTTCTGTAAATTCATGCCTGGCACTGCATCCGGTCAGATCTGGCAAAAATTCTACAAATTCAAGTCCTCTATTTTTTGCGAATTCTTCCGCAGCCTTATCAACCCCCATTGCTCCACCTGAAACAATGACAACACCAAGTGGTAAATCATTTACGAACCATTCAATCAATTTTAATTGCGGAAAAGATCGGCTGCCTACTATTGCTATCTTCATGTTATAAAACCAATGATAATTTGAATATCTTTTAAACTGTACTTGACAACATTTCGAGTTAATTTTACCTGTAAACTTTTTTCAAGTTATGATAAAAACACCTTGAAATTCCCCTGGAAAAACCTTAAAAAGCGTAATAAACCGAAGTTTTTTTTTACGAAGGTACACTCCTCGGTCTATCAAGTTAGCCTCCAGACTTTTTACTCCCCCCTCCCTCTCTTCTCTCCGGGATCAATCATCATATTTTTATTTTGAGGAGCAACATCTGAAACTGGGAAGGAAAACATTCTATCTGCTTTTTCCTCAGTGAATTGTCTTCTGAATGATTCAACCGCAATTCCGGGTTGGTACTGATTATGATCGGGCATACAAACCTCCAACTGAAAAAGACTGCTAATTTATTAAAATCAATATAGTGTACGTGTTGTCAATTTCAGGGGTATGCAACAGAAAAAGATTAAATTAATATCAAATTATCTTTTGTTGCTATACAAACAAGTGTAACTACAATAAAAACCAACGTGTTATTAGCCAAGAAACTACAAAAACTACAAAAACTTTACTTATTCTACTACACTTAACTTATTGAATTATATGTATTTATTTTATTATTAAGTAAATGAGTAAGAAAAATGTGAGAATACACATATATGATAGAACAGCAGTATCATCTGTATTGTGTTCAGTATATATATAGGGGTGTATAGATCTTACTCTCTACTACAAAATGGTTAAATATTGAAAAATCAATACGTTAAATGTAGGTAATCGCAAACTCGCCTTGCTCTGGAGCTTTCGAAAATATAATACTTGTCAATTCATATAATAGGAGATCACCATATAAATATGTGAAAAAAAGTATTAATTATGGGTTTGTAGTAAGAATTTTTAATTTTAAGGATAAAAACGGGTATATGGATTAAATTTTATTATAGCCAGCTTTGGTCGCCCATATGTTTGGGAGGTGAAAATCATGTGGGTTTGTGAGGAGAATCGCGCAGGATTCACCCCAGTTTGTTACTCGCTTTCAGTTTTTTATATCTTTGCTGGCCTGGAGCGGATCCCCGGCACTGCGTGTTCTGGATGAGGCCTGGAGCGGATCCCCGGCACTGCGTGTTCTGGATGAGGCCTGGAG
>JAFGIN010000021.1 GCA_016929595.1 Chitinispirillaceae bacterium | reverse complement strand
CAGCTACTCGATATCGATGGATCAAAATTTTTCCAGTGGTAAAATTCGAAAAAACGCACTACCCCAACCCGCGGAAAGTAAGTTACAAAAATCATCAACAAATAAATATCGCTAACAATATTTTTTATTCGTATGGCGACAATAATTTTACACGTTTTTTACTTATTGAGGATATTGATGAGGTGCTCCCACAGGTAAAATCAGACGGCAATCTTTTCTTTGCCAGTGATGGAACTAAAGATGGAAAGTTTTTTCAGATTGGAATCGCTCCTGATGAAACATCACAATATTTTACATTAAAAGAATGGCAGGAATCACAAAATCAAGATTTGTCAAGTTTATATGGTGATCCGCTTTTTTTTGATATATTGGGAAAAGATGAACTTTTCAGTGACTATGGATTTAATGCAGATTTGAGAATAGGTGAAAAGAGTGCTGCCAGAAATATTGGAAAACTCGAAAAGTCAAACTCATATTTTGATATATCAGAATCATGCAGATACAATGAAGACCAAAAGGTTGATGCAGGAGCTTTTGAATTTGGATCAAAATCGATAGTATCAATAAAACAATCCATAACTAATAAAAAAAGGTCCGGACAAGTTAAATGTTTCCCTAATCCATTTAAAACTATTGCTACTATTCAATACACTATACCAGATAATAACCCTGGCAAAAATAATTTGACACTGAGTATTTATAATTCACAGGGCAGAAAGATTGCCGTATTGGTACAAAAAAGACAACGGGCTGGTACTTACAAATTTAAATTTAATGGTAACAGATACACCCCTGGTATATTCTATTATATTTTGAGGATCGGAAGTGAAAACTATGAGAAAGGCAAGATTATTCTGCTGAAATGATTTCTCAGATTTACTGGGCCTGTCTTTTCCTAAAAGTATTTTCACAATCTTTATGAGTTTTAAAGAATAATTTATTTAACCATACACCCCGACTGAGCCCGGCAACCTATTTCAACCTGAATGTAACCGTTACTCAATACCCTGTGAACAATCTCCGAGCAGCGCCGAGGGGTCGATTTGTGCATATCTTGTAAGCCCGGCAACTTCACCTCAACCAGACTTTAACCGACACTCAATTCCCGTAAACAACCCCAGAGCAGCACTGAGAGGGACCGAAATATCTTATTTTTCTCCACACATCAACCCGGCCCAAGCTTATTTTTGGACACCATTTAGAAAAATTACGGCAAAAAAGCATAAACAGGATTCTACATGTCTTTAATATATAAAACAAAAAAACTATTAATTTTACAATGGTGCCAATAAATTCTATATTTGCCAATAACATATATTATAATATAAAAAATGCAGAAAAAGTTTACCACCTCAGTTTATGAAATTAAGGGGGATTGATGAAATCGTATGTAATTGTAATTGGTATCATTTTTTTCAGTATACTTTCAGGATGTATTTCTCCGTTGAAAAATGATTCAATCAAAGTACCAAAGCCAAGTGTCACAATATCTTCTGATACAATCTGGCCAGCAAAAGGTATCTACCATATCACCTGCGACCTCTACCTGGAAGCATTTTTAGCTGTTGGTGACAGTTCTTCAATAGTTGTTGATTCTTCGGTAGTAGTATATGTAAATTCTCATACCGCTAATCCAATGTTAACTATTGGGAAAGGAACAAAGTTGTATTTTGGTAAGTATGCAGGAATTCAGATCGGGGAAAATGGATCATTCATCGCACATGGAAATCCGACTTCACCAATTACGTTTACTCGAGATTCCTCGACAGACGTGTGGGGATCAGGTAAAGGTGGTATTTTTGTTAACGGATATGGTCACTCGACCGGTCAGGTTTCTTTAAAACATTGTATAATTGAATATGCAACTATCGGACTAAACGATAGCTGCACTTTTATTGAATTATCACATAGCACTGTGAAAAACTGTTTACATGAAGGAGTGGTTTTTAACGACTGGGGAGGCCCAAAAGATTCCGCTTCTTTTTTGCATAATGTGATTACAGAAAATGGTAGCTATCCATTAACAATCAGGGATGTTGCTTATGTAGGTAACCTGTCCGGAACCGGAGATTTTTCCGGGAATGCCAAAGATGGCATTTTAATTTTTGGAGGAGGCATTTACCCATATACTGTATCGGTTTGGAAAAAACATAATGTCCCATATGTTGTGAAAAGTGTAGTGCGTTTATCAGGAACAAGCCCAGATTCATTAATCGTTCGTCCAGGGTGTCGAATCGAATTTGATTCTGGTCAATATAACGGGATGGAAATCGGTTGGGCATGTACATTTATCGCTATTGGCACTGAAAGTGAACCAATAGTTTTTACAAAAGAAAAATCAGTACAAAACTGGGCAGGGGTACGAGTGGATGATGTTTTTTATGGTCAGGCTAATTTCAAACATTGCGTTATTGAATATGCGAATACAGGAATAACTGCTGGAGCGCCAATAACTGTTTCGAACTGTTCCATAAAAAATTGTCGTATCAATGGTATTGAATTTACAAAGACAAGAAATTTCAATGGTCAGATTGCCTACGGCTGTCCAAAAGACTCCAGTTCTTTTCTCAATAATGTCATTACTGGAAATGGAAGTTATGCCATAACGATATATGCTGATCGTGTCGGATATCTGCCGGGATCTGGAACATTCACCGGTAATGGCGCTGATGGAATTCTTGTTCACGGTGACATTGTGGCTAAATCTGCACTGTGGAAGAATCATGATGTCCCTTTTGTTATTGATAATTGTGTAGATATTGGTTCTGCAGCGGGTACAATAATAACCATTGAGCCTGGGTGTAGATTTAAGTTCACTAAAATCGGAAGTTACATTCAAGTCGGTAATACTAATGAAGGGACGCTTATTGCAAGTGGGTTGCCAACTGATTCAATTGTTTTTTCGAATTTATCAGAAACC
The DNA here is from genome assembly GCA_016929595.1 of Chitinispirillaceae bacterium. GTDB lineage: Bacteria > Fibrobacterota > Chitinivibrionia > Chitinivibrionales > Chitinispirillaceae > JAFGIN01. The sequence goes on along the minus strand of JAFGIN010000021.1, from coordinate 99,173 downwards.
ATTTGGTGGGGATTTGCCAGCGCCGGCCTTCGAATCGGTAATTACGCCACAAGTTCTACTTCGCTTAGATATTGTGATATTTCATACGCCACTAATGGTGTCTATGTTGATGCTGCAGTCTCTATACAGAATTGTTTTTTTCACGATAATCGACAATATGGTATATATCTTTCAAAGACAGGAATAGACGGCAGAATCATGGATAATACTTTCAGCAACAATATATTAGGCGAGATTTATCAATAGCTCTAAATATAAATTTTTGGAAGCATATTTTTGAGAACCTAATTTGTGAATGTTAAAATACTGAAATTATATTGTGTTAAGATTTCGATTACAGTAATTCGCGTGCCGTTATTGCTCCGAAACCGGATGTTCCACCAGTCATCACGATTGTATTCATTGAACCTCTTTCGTGTTGAGTTTCCGTTTACTTTGAACCAGATGAGAGAACGCTGCTTAGCGGATGTTGACGCGATCCGTTTAGGGTCATCAATCATGCAGCTTTCAGACGGTTCAACCGATTAAGGAATAAAATATATTAACCCACTGTCCATTACCGGTATTATCCTGAAAAAGGGGAGGGTAGTTAGGGTATTGTTGATTAGAACGTTTCAAATACTAACCCTTACAGTATGGCTATCCGGTTTCTCCAAACTATATACAGGATGCCAGGCAGTCCCCCTGGAGTAACGATTGAACTACTGGTGACAAATGCAAGGTTGTCCCACTATATTGTGATTTTGGATAATGCGATGGTTTTGTAACCCAAGACCATTGTCCCACAGAAGTGGCAGAACCAGGTATCTCGTCTTCAACCCAGGCGTTTATCGCAGGATTGAGAACACCAGAACAATCCCATGTGGCAGATCCACCATGCAACGTATATGCCCAACCCAGAATTGAATGATTTTCCAAACCTACAACTACAAGCTTGGCAGGTACGGATAGTCTTACCCATTTACCCGCTTCGGGAAGTGGTCCCATGTGGTATTGATTGGGAAATTTAATTATATCTGCTCCCCAATTTGTTTTCCAGCTTTTATTTACACCCAGTTTCTCCAGATTTAACGAATCCGGAACCCGAAACTGCTGGAAATGCTGTTTTACAACTCAACCCCAAATATTGTAAAGAATCAGAAAGAAATATTGAAAACATTCTGGTTGAGGAGTGGAACGGATATGCATGGCGAAGCGTTGCATGTAAAGTACCAGGTGATATCCCTGTAAAGAAATCTGCAGGCACACCTCAAAGGGTATTAAATGACCTCTTTTTACATATATGAATCACAGTATAGGTATAGTGTACCATGTGAAATGTATGCCACACTTTGATATATGATTTACATGGAAGGAAAATTGAGAAACTCTTTGGTTTTCATGTGAAACCGGGTGTTTATACGGTTGCATGGAACAGCGACAGGTTAAGTTCCGGAAGTTATATCGTTTGTCTTAAAACCGGCAATCGTTTACTCTTACGGATGTTTAATTATCTGAAATGATGTTTGGAGAAATAAATCCGGCTCTCCATAAGGACAATTGCGCAGATCCTTGTAATGAACGGCTATCGCGATTTACTATAATTTTTTCTAGCTCTGCATATTTTGACATCGTACAGATGGTACTAAACACGTTTGTGTACAACAATGTATATAGATTGAATATTAAAGACGAATTCAGGAACCGGTTGCTTTTAACTCCGGATTCGACAGTTAAAATTTGTTTTTCGTAACATTACCGCTCAAAGATCCAATTATTGTGAAACCTGGTATTCCAATAACAATTTCTATTTCGCTGCCTATGTCTGCAAAAGTTGATATACTTAAGTTTGAGGATGTGCTTTTTAATTTGAATAGTGCTGTTCTTCTTCCAATAGGTCCTGCAGAGGGGGAAGTCTGGGTAATAATAATTCAATTGCAACCAGCAAACAGAAACACATGGGTGGAATTAGCACTTTAGTTTCACTTCTGAAATATAAAAATAAAAATGATGGACAAAAAAAGAAAAAAAGCTGATCGTAAATAGTCTTTATCAGCGCAACCACCGATTCTTGTTAGAATACCAACGTAATATCGTGGAGAACGAATAGGTGATTATGTTTATGAAATAAGACGTCTACTATATATTCACCGCTATCCCCAGAATTGGAGTAATTCCGAAAGGCGCAATTTTTATATTACGTTCACCATTGAATCTGTAATCTAATGCAGGTTGTGCATTAAAGAGATTGAGAATCTCGATGCTCCCTTCAAGCGATAGTGCACGGATTTTTGTTGTGTACTTATAAAGTAGGTTAACATAGAAGATTCGATCAAGTCGGTCGCTAAACCATTCTGATTGGGTTGAGGAGAAAAGAGTTCTACCTGTGGTAGGTTTTGTATATGGCCGGCCACCCATTGCACTGGCAGTGAGAGAAACCATGTGGTGCTCAAAAAAAGATATTCGGCTGCAGGCTGAAAATGTATATCCTACGTCGGTCCAGTCATGATACCAATTACCGTTACTGTATCTGTTGAGAACACTGAAAACGGAACCGCCTATCGAAAAATAACACCATTGATGATCATCAGTATTGAGCATCAGTTCAACACCCATTGATTTGCGTTTACCGTTCTGATTGGAAATTTTATAATCACCATTGCTATCCATTTCCAGTACGGAAATAGAAAATTGATTATTATGCAAAAATTCCCTGTCATACCATTTGTAATAGAGATCACCTTTGATGAAAAAATGGTCAAAAAGAGATGTCTTGCAGCCGATTCCGAGTTGTTGACACCTGTAGGGTTTCACATCCTGGAGAAGTTGCAATTCCATTCTTTCAAGAGAATCGCGGGATATAAATCTCCTGGCCGAAAGTGAATTAAATAATAAGAGTGGTATTTCTGTCGGGAACTGATGGTATAACCCATAGCTTATTGTTAAAACCGCAGCTGAAGGCAATGTGAAATCTGCCACAACAGATGGTGATAGTGTATGTTTACCAAGTAACCCATAATAATCATATCGAAGGCCAACATCAGCAATCATGTTGCGCTTTTGTAGAGGTACATCAAAAAACAATCCCGCTTCATTTCCGTGAAACCAGGCTTTTTTGGTATCTGCCCATAATGCATAAACAGTATCTGTTGACAGCGATACAATATATTGTGAATACTCACCGTTTTTTATTGAAAAGTGACTGCTGGAAATACGGGCTCCGGCAACAATGGAATCAAAACCCCCAATGGTGAAGGTTGCCTTATACTTTAATGATGTATTGTTTTTGTTAATAATATTTTCCGAGATTGGGTTCTGCGCAAAGCTGTTCAGAAAATATCCGGAATTAAAATCACTCAAACTGTCATACCTTTTACCTTCACGGAACGAAACACCCAGAGTTAATTCCTGCGTTATTTTATTGTTATAACGTACGGTAAAGCCTCCACCGCCTTGTCCGATCTGTTCAATCTCATTAATAGTATTACGATTGTAGCCGTTACCAGAAGGAAAAAGTGAAGGGTATCGAAAATTGTTATGGTTGTATGAGTAAACTCCGGTTACATACATTGTGAGTTTTTCATTCGGGGAGAAGAGACATTTCGCATATATATCACCAAGTTTCGGGAATCCGCTATTGTCAACAAGTCTTGAAAGTGGTTCAAAATTGATGTATCTGGCGGCTACTGCAATGCTTCCGTACTGATGCAACAATGGACCTTCAATCGAAAGCATGCCTCCTGTCATTTTTGCTGCGGCTGAACCCTTATAAGTAGTAAAAGACCCGTTTTTCATACAAATATTTATAATGGATGATAATCTTGAAGGGTACTCAGCAGGCATTGCCCCTGCGTAATAACTGACACTTTTAATGTAGTCGGAATTGATGAATCCAACAGGTCCCCCTGAGCCGTTTGCTTTTGAAAAATGATTAACATTCTCAAACTCGATTCCATCAACAATAAACAGGACTTCTGTCGGTCTTCCCCCACGGATATACAGTGTATTATCATATCCTTCACTGATTGAAGCAACGACGGATGGTTGTGTTGCGATAAATCGGCTGACATCGCCACCGGTTCCGGCAGTATTTAGAATGTCTGAGGATGTAAATAGAATGGGACGATTCTTAAGCTGGAAGCCAGTTAGCTTTATTTGTGGCGCTGTTACTTTGATAGGCGCAAGTGTGTTAATCGGGGACAGCTCCTCTAGCTGTATTGTAAGTGTATCAACATCAGGAAGATCAGTTACGATTGTATCTGCATAACCTGAAGCACAGAACAGAATTGGTCCAAACTGGTCCTTAAAGTTAATTGCAATGTGTCCATTTAGATCCGAATACAAACAAGAATCGATTCCTGATATGCAGATACGGCATGCTGGAATAAAAGATTTATCACTTGTGGTTACCCAAATATCCAGAGTCTTTCCGGCTACGAGGATATAGCTGAGCAGGACAATTGTAAACGTCTTCAAATTGTAATTTTTTCCTAAAATCCCGAAAACAGAAAAGAGAGAATGCGGATTTACCTGTTCACATTGCAATGGTGAAGCATGAAACAGGTAACCATAATCTCAAGAAGAGCAGAAACCGTGCCTTTCGGCACAAGTCTGAAATCTTAAACACTGAAACACTCCCGAAAATTTCGGGGCTTCAATTCGACTCTCTCCATTTTCAAGGAACTGACCACGTGCCCTGGTTGAACGCTTACAAATACACAATACAACAGGTATCTGCAAACGCTGCATTGTCCTGATGGCACAACTCTTGAAACTACTAAGTTATGCGGGGTTGGGGCGCTCTCACCGGGTCACGCTCTCGGCGTCCCTGTTATTATACCCCTCACATCTATCGGAATCGGAGGGAGGTTCTATGGTCAAAGTGGGAAGGTCATTTTCACAGCCGTTCTTTCCTCGAAATGTAGCGATACGTAATAGTGGCGATGGCGGTTCTTCTTTCCCTGTCGAGGGCCCAGCAATCCGGGAGTCTGCGGCAAGAATGCCGTTTGTGGCTCTGGGGGGAACCACGAGTAATGCTGTCGATGTGGCCGCTCTCCTTGCCGCTATAGGTGGGGAGATGCAATACATCGAGTTCAACAGCGTGCACCGTGAGCTTGAAACCCGACAGCGATGGCCTTTGTTGCATCTTGTTTCCGAGTTGCTCGATCAACCGGAAGAACCCGCTGATGTCGCCAAACCCGTTGTTTTGCAAAAGGATGGAGTTGCTATATGAAGATCATCGCCTTTGTCTCGGCTAAAGGAGGCACTGGCCGCACGACGTTAGTAGCCAATCTGGGTGTCATACTTGCCCGTGCGGGCTACCGTGTGCTTGCACTGGACTGTGATCCACAAAACGCTCTTGGGACACTTCTGGGTATGCTGCCTGGGTTGAGGGTTGGTATAGCCGAAGGCTCCTCGTCCAACGAAATCATCGAGTATCTGGCCGCGCAACGAGGGGGGGTGCCCTACATTCCATTTGGCGCCCGTGATCGCGACGATCTGCAGCAAGCTGAGAGCACTCTCCTGGCCGATTCAGGTTGGCTGCTGCGCCGTGTACTCGAGATCGTACCTACCGGTACCGAGCTGGTATTGGTCGACACACCGGCTGGGGAGCGGGTCTGGACGGAACGCGTGCTCGAGATGGCACATGCTATCGTGGGTGTGCACCTGCCCGATGCCGCCTGTTTCGCTACACTTCCGGTTATAGCGGTCATATTGGAACGTCGGTGCCGAGGGAGTGAGCTACCGCCGGTGGTCTGGCATGTCCTCAACCAAATGGAGCCGCGCAACGAGCTTGCTCGTGACGCGGAGTTATTGTTGAGGCAACACCTCGGTGAGCGGCTGGTGCCTTGCTCGATACCACGCGATCCTGTCGTCGGCGAAGCATGGGCGCAACAGCTGCCGGTCGCCTTGCACAGCCCCATGACCGGGGCTGTGGCGGCTTTGCGTGAGCTGAGCGAGCGCCTGCTGACATCATTCGCCGATCTTCGACGACACACGGCTACGAGTTTGCAGCCAGCGAGGGAATCATGAGCACTGCAAAATTGCTTAGCGCGTCTGCCATTCCGTTTGCAGGGGGAATTGCACGTGCGGTGCGCCTGCTGGCAACGGTAGTGGCTGTGGTAATGCTGACATTGGTGATGCTCACGCCGCTGGAGCTGCGTGAGCAAGTGACTTTGAGTGGGATGCTATTCGTTGTGGCATTGGTCATTGCCCACTTGCGCCACCGTGCAAGCACACTAATACTGATGGTGATGGCGATAACGGTGTCGGCGCGCTACCTGGCCTGGCGAATCAGCGCCACCATGAGCATAGAGTCGCTCGACCTCCTGCTCAGTGCTGCCTTGCTGTTTGCTGAGCTCTATGCCTTTCTGGTCTTGGCCCTAGGTTACTTTCAGTTATCGCAGCCGATCGCGCGCAAACCGTTGGCGTTACCCGCCGACGTAAGAGAATGGCCGGCGGTGGATGTGCTCATCCCCACTTACAACGAGCCGCTGGAGGTTGTACGCGCTACCATTTTGGCTGCTCAGGCACTCGACTGGCCGCAGGACAAGCTGCGCATCTTCGTGCTCGACGACGGCAACCGTGATGATTTTCAGCACTTCGCGAAGGATGTGGGGGTCGGCTATTTCATTCGTCACGACAATCATGGTGCCAAGGCCGGTAACATCAATGCGGCGTTGGCCCGTACTGACGCACCCTTTGTGGCGGTGTTTGACTGCGATCACGTCCCGACCCGCTCCTTCTTACAGCTCACGATGGGATGGCTGGTCGAGGATGACCGACTGGCAATGGTGCAGACACCGCACCACTTCTACTCTCCCGACCCGCTCGAGCGGAACTTGCGTGTATTCAAGACCTGCCCGAATGAAGGCGAGCTGTTTTATGGTCTCATCCAACCCGGCAATGACCTTTGGAACGCCGTTTTTTTCTGCGGCTCCTGTGCGGTGATACGGCGAGCGGCCCTGACCGATGTGGGCGGTATTTCCGAGGAAACCGTCACTGAGGATGCTCATACAGCTCTCAGAATGCACCGGTGCGGCTGGCGGACAGCTTTTCTTGGCGTGCGCCAGGCGGGCGGTCTCGCCACTGAGTCTCTCTCCGGCCACATACGCCAACGTGTCCGCTGGGCCCGCGGTATGGTGCAGATACTAAGGGTTGATAACCCGCTGTTCGGGCCGGGACTGACCTGGCCCCAAAGGCTCTGCTACCTCAACGGGCAGCTCTATTTCCTGTCGGGGCTTCCGCGTCTAATCTTCCTCACGGCGCCGCTGGGCTTCTTTCTGTTCAATGCCCATATCTTCGCCGCCGCACCTGTCATGGTGCTCAGCTATGCCTTGCCGCATCTGACGTTCACGCTCATGACGGCTTCCCGCATTCAGGGCGGCTTCCGGCGGTCGTTTTGGGGCGAGCTGTATGAAACGGTTCTCTCCGTCTACATCGTCCTGCCGACGATTTTGGCTCTTGTCAATCCACGGCTCGGGCGCTTTAACGTTACGGCGAAGGGCGGACTAATTGCCACGAGCTATTTTGACTGGCGCATTGCAATGCCATTTCTGGTGCTTTTTGGCCTTAATCTTGCTGGTATCGTCGCCGGACTGTGGGCTGCCAGTACCGGTAGGCAACAGCTCGATGCCGTGCTCATCAATGTTGGCTGGGCCACATATAATCTGATTATTCTTTCGACTGCCATTGCCGCCGCCTTCGAGCGTCAACAGCGCCGCAGACACGCCCGTATTGCGCCTCGGCTGCCGGCCATGGTGGAGCGTTCATGCGGGCACACAGTTGCCTGTGAGCTTAGTGATTTGTCGCTCTCTGGCGCAGCATTGAATCACGCTGGTGATGAGTTCGAGCGCGGTGAAAAGCTCCATCTGACTCTGCGTCTCGGCGAAGAGAGCTTGCCACTGCCGGCTCGGGTGGTGAGTACCGAGGCTGGAGTCTTGCGTCTCGAGTTCGTAACGCTTTCTCCCGAGCGAGAGCGTTTCCTGGTGCGGGTGCTCTTCTGTCGGGCGGATTCCTGGATCCGCTGGGCTGACGACCGTACGCTCGATCAGCCGGTGCGTTCGTTTCTGGATATCTCGCTGTGTGGCCTGCGTGGCCTTAAACAGCTTGTTATTAGCTCAACGACCACGAGAGGTACACATGACGGCAAAAATGACTGCCCGTAACTTTGTCTGGCTAGCGCTGGTTGCGGTCACCTGTAGTAGTTTACTGGCGCAATCGAAACCAGCGGCTCGGAAATGGGGCTTACGAGCTGCTTTTCTGGACCGGAATGAGCGCTCTGTGCTCGAGGCTTCAGTCCCCGAGTCGCTTGAGGCAGCTGGCTGGCGTACCATTTCGATCGTAAAGCCCGGTCGAGAAACTCCAAAGTTCAGCACCTCCCGCTCCGAGATTCGTGTTCCCTTCAGGTTACGCGTTGACCGCCTGGTGACTGCGGCGCGACTTCGTCTCAGTACAACCGGCGAAAAGAGTGGGGTGGTTGACATAGAGGTCGCTCTCAACGGCTACACTGCTGGCCAGATCAAGCTGACTGCAGGGCAGGTTAAAGTTCTGACCCTCGACCCAGCCTTGCTCTCCGATGATAACGTCCTGGTGCTGCGCCTGCCGGGCGCCGACTCCTGCGAACCCGCAGGCGACGAGCTTCTTCTGGCGCTCAAAGCCGCTGAGCTAGAGCTTCAGCAGGTTGCGCTGCCGATCGCCAACGACATGACTTTACTACCATTGCCATTTCTCGACCCCCGAGTGGAGGAGCCGACCACCATCCAGGTGGTGCTGTTGGGCGAGCGTACGCTGGAGATGGTACGGGCAGCCAGCCTCGTAGCCGCCTATTTCGGGCTTCAGGGTGGCTCGCGACTTCGTTTTGCGGTCTTCTTTAATGAATTGCCCGTTGGGAACTCCGTTGTGCTTACGGCAGGTGAATCAGAGGTGACGCTCGGTCGGAGCAAGGGCGAAGGCCCAACAGTTCGTCTGGTCGACCACCCGAACAGTGTGGATGACGCAGCCAAGTTGCTCGTCATCGCGGCGGCGACGCCTGGTGAGCTGTTGGCGATTGCGCAGCGGTTCGCTACGGGCACTATCGCTCGTGGCGGTGTACTTCCCGGTAACCGAAGCGAGTACCAACCCTACGAGGCGCCCCGCTGGGTGAAGAGTGACAAGGCGATTCGTTTGGACGACTTGACTTCGGGTGCCGACCTCGTGTTGGAAGGGGCTAACGGGGTGACTCAAGCGGTCTCGTTCCGGCTGGCGCCCGATCTTTTTGCCGGGATCACCCGGGCGATTCCGCTCGTTATCGACTACCGAGTGAGCGTGCCGCCTGGGGCTCCTCCTCCAGAGCTAGTAGTGGAGCTGAATCATCACATTATTGGCAGGTTGGCAGTACCTGAGCCGGCACAGCGTTCCACGCTCCAATGCGCCCGCTTCGCTATTCACACGAGCCAACTATCAGGTTACAACGAGTTGCGTCTACATGCTGACTTCAGTTCTGACGGGAGAGGTTGTGATTGTGAGATGTCGGGCCCAGTGCTTCCCCGAGTCGTGATCGAGGGCAGCACCGCTCTGCATGTCGAGCAACTACACCATTTCGCTGTCATGCCGGACGTGAAGCTATTTGTTTATGATGGTTTTCCCTTTACTCGTTTCGCCGACCTGCGTGAGACCGCTGTACTGCTCGCTCCCCAGCCACATCCGGCCGAGCTTGGCTTGCTGCTCTCCGCGCTGGCGCACGTTTCCGCGGTTACGGGCGAGCTGTCCAGGCGTGTGGTGTTCGCGAACTCAAGCAGCACCTACGAGAAGGCAGGGCGTAACAGAGATCTGCTCGTAGTGGCCGGCGGACCCTGGCACCCGTGGCTTCGAAGCTATGCAGACGAGCTGCCCTTTGTCTACACTCCCGGCGGCCTGGCACCGCGTTGTCCGTGGCGGCCAGGTGTGCTGCTTAACTACCTGACCGGATTTGCCGCTTTCATTCAGTTGCCCCTGGCTCGCCGTTTTGCTCAGACGGTCTTGCCCATTCTTGGTGTCGCCGGCGTCGTATCGCCTTGGGCTCCTGACCGCAGCACCGTTCTTCTGCTCGCGACCGAAAACAGTCAGGTCCCAGCCTTAGCCGACGCGATGGGCCACGCGGAGGCGTCGCTCGCTGGCGGTGACCTGCTGCTCGCTGGTACCGCCCGCCGTGGTACCTTTGTACTCGGGCCGCGTACTACCCGCGGAGCGCTGCCACTGTGGTGCAAGGGACGCTGGTTCTTCGCGACTCACTGGCTCCTGCTCGTGCCGATGCTGGTCGTCTCAGCTCTGTTGCTGGGGCGACGGTCCGCGCGGGCACTCGAGCTCCTGGCGCAGAGGCGGCTGCGAATACCGCGACGAAGGCAACTATGATTGCCATGTTCGCTCTGACCAGCTTCATCGCCCTGAGCGGCCCCGGGCACAGTGGCGATGTCTGGTCGCTCTGGCGGGCCTACGTTGAATACTTCGTCAATGCGAGCGGTTGCGTGATCGATCACTCAAACGGCGATCATATGACCTCCGAAGGACAATACTATGCACTCTTCTTTGCGCTGGTAGTTCATAGCCGGAAGCGTTTCGTGCAGCTTCTGCGTTGGACCGAAGACAATTTATCGGCCGGCCGGCTCGAGAACAGGTTGCTCGCCTGGTTTTGGGAATGGCACAACGGCTTCATCCTGGGTCGCTGCCACTTCTTAGTGGATGGCGCTCTATATCCAAGCTGGGAGTATCAATGCATCAATCAATGACAGCCGCTCCGGCGTTACAGTTCAGGGTTACAAATTGTTCCTCCGGATTTCCCGGGAGTTGGAGGTGCGCCTTTGCATTCCCCCTGGCCCTCACGCGCAAGATCGGCCACACCAGTTTCTTCGTGTCTACATCATCTCGTGAAGGCCGAAGCTGGCACCCCGTGAATGCTTACGCTCTGGTAACCTGTTTCTTGCTTGGGTTGTACTCTCCCTTAGCTGCGCAAAGCAGCACAGCGCAGACCATCGAAGATCAGGCATACATCTGGATGCAACGTGGGCGCGCAGACAAGGCGGCTGAAGTTTGGCGCAAGCTGCTGCTCTCGCGGCCGAAAGATGCGACTGCGCTCAGCGAGCTGGCGGTTCATGCCGTTACTGTAGGCGTGCTGGCGGAGGCGCAACAGTACCTGCATGAGCTTGAAGAGGCGGATCCGCGGGATGGTCGGCTCGCGTTCGTGAGTGCGATGTTGCGCGGAGGCGACCAGGTCGCAGCCGAGCTGCGGGAGGCGCGTTTGCTTTCCAAGGCAGGACGCCCCCAAATGGCCTTGAGACACTACAGGAAGGCGTTTGGCGAAACCGAGCCCACCACCCTCTCAGGCCTCGAATACTACCAGGTGCTCGCCTCTGCTCCCGATGGCTGGGATGACGCTCACGTCGGTCTCGAGCGCCTGGCAGAGCTGTATCCTAAAGCGGCCCATGTGCAGCTTGCGTTGGCCCTTCATCTCACCAACGAGCCCTCCACCCGCATTCGTGGTATCCGGTTATTGCAGCAGCTTGCCGGCATGCCCTCAGTAAGTAGCGAAGCGCACGCCGGCTGGCGTCAGGCTGTTACGTGGCTCGGTGAGAGCCCGGAGGCGTTGCCGTGGCTGCAGGCTTACGTGAAAGCTAACCCGCAGGACAATGAACTGCGCCACCGCCTGGAACTGCTCGAGCCGCAGCTGGCGCGGCAATCGGCCTTGCGCCAGGCTTTTCAGGCCCTCAAGGCCGGTGAGCTGGATCAGGCCGAAGAAAAGTTCCAGAGTATCTCAGGCGCTGAATGCGACTTGGAAGCGCTGGTGGGATTGGCGAGTGTCGCACTTGCACGCGAGTCCTTCGATCAGGCCGCTAAGCTGTTGTGCCAAGCGCGGGAGCTCGCTCCGCAGCGGCCCGAACTGTGGCAGCCGTTGTTGCAGACGGCTGAGCTTTGGCAGGCCATTAAGCGTTCCGACGTGCTGCGGCGTGAGGGCCGGCTCGAAGAGGCGCAAGCGTTACTCGAGCACGCGGCAACCTCAGCTGCGACTGAGCGGTACCAGGCTGTGTTGGCTCTCGTCGAAGTTCTGCTCGAGCGGGGCGAACTCTCAAGAGCTCAACACAGCTTGCATGAGCTGCTGACCGCACCACCGACTGATACCGGGGGGCTGCGCTGGCTGGTGTTGCTGCTGCTACGCGCCAACCTGGATGAGCAGGCTGCGGTTGCCAATGAGGCATTGCGCGACATTGATGCCGTGGCCGCCTTTAGCCCGGAAGGTCTTCGGGCCGAGCAGTTGCGACTGCGAGCGATACTCCTGCGTAAAGCAGGTGATGTCATTGCCGCTCGTGATACGCTGGTGGCTGCGGCTGGTCTTGACCCGCGCGCTTCGCAGGTGTGGCTCGACCTGGTGCATTTGGATATCGAGCTCGGCGATCTTGACGAGGCACAACGCTCGGTCGAGGCGCTGTTGATCGCCGAGCCAAGGCTGCCCGAGGCGGTTCTGGTCGCAGCTCGGCTTGCCGAGCTGCGTGGCGAGCATGAGCGCGGCCTCGAGTTGCTCGGCACTATTGCCGCATTGGCCTCCTCTGACGAAATCGACAAACTGCGTCGGCGGCTCGAGGTGCGTCTTGCCGCCGCAAAGGCGGTGCGTGTTTTTCGCATTGGTGGAGTGAGTGCCGCCCGTATGCAGCTCTCAGAGCTCGAGCGGGTGGCACCCAGCTCGACCCATCTGGCGATTGTTGCTGAGGCGTGGGCCGACATCGGTGAGGTTGACCATGCCGTGTTGCTGCTGCATGCGGGAGAAATGGCATCGGCTAAGGAGCCGGGTGTACGACTGCAGTTGGCGGCGTTGCTGTTGCGGGCTGGTCGCACCAGTGAGGCGATGGCCGTTCTTGAGGAACTTGCCGCTCAGCCTGGTCTGGCGCCAGCAGAGCTGAGTTCGCTACAGAAGTTGCGCATTGGTTGTGTGGTGCGCGTTGCCGACTCGCGGCGTTCACAAGGTGATCTGGTCGGTGCCCGGAGCGAGCTGGCCACCTGGATTGGCGCTCGTCCTCTTGAACCACAAATCGCCAACGCCTATGGGCGGGTATTGCATGATGCCGGCGATTGTGTGTCAGCCGCTGAGCAGTTTGTCCGTGTCTTGAAACGGGATCCAGGTAACCACGACGCATTGCAAGGGTTAACGTATGCGGCTCTGAGCGGTGGTATTGACCTGGCCCAGGCTCGCCATGTTCTGCAACAGGGACTACAGATGCATAGTGGTGATCCGCGCCTTTACCTGTTCATTGCTCGCCTGGACGCCATGGCCGGGAGCTATGCAGCAGCGCTCGAGGAGCTTGCTCAGGCAAAGAGGCTTATAGAGGATGAAATGCGTTTTGTCGCGACACCTACCTCCAAGGTGAAAACGACAACCAGGCTGTCCTCCCAAGCCCAGCAACCAGAGGCCGAGCTCGAGCATTTGCGCTCGGAAATTCTGTCCGAAACGCAGCGGGTACGTGCTGCCGCCGGCACCAAAATCAAGCCGGAAATGACGATGCGGTCGCGACAGGGTTTACCCGGCCGGCATGCACTGTTCGAGTTAGCGGCGCCCTCGCGGCTGGAAGTTCCGAATCCGTGGGGGACGCTGTCTCTTCAGGTCACACCCATCCATCTCAGTGCTGGACAACTCGTCTTAGGTGGCGGTCCCGATTCGATGCCCTTCGGCACTGTCGAAGGGGTCGTTGGTCAAAGCGATATCAAGGCAGAAGGTGTGGCTCTTGGAGTAGGGTATAGGCATCGTAGTTGGCAACTTGATCTGGGCGTTACCCCGGTGAATTTTGCTCACCCGACTATAGTCGGTGGTCTGCGCTGGAAACGAGCGTTCCGCGATGTCGCCCTGACAATCGAAGCCTCGCGTCGGGCAGTGGAGGAAAGTGTACTTTCGTTCGCAGGGGTTTCAGACCCAGGTACCGGGCGTGTTTGGGGCGGAGTGGTGAAGCAGGGCGGGGCAGTGACCTTGCGACATGATGGCCGTAACTCCGTGTCCTATGCGGCCCTTGACTACAAATACCTGACCGGCACGAATGTCGAGCCGAATCATTCTCTCGCAGCGCACCTCGGCCTTCAGTGGGAGCTGCACCGCGCCAGAAGCACTCGTCTCGAGACCGGGGTTGCGGTTTCCGCCATGGCTTTCGAGCGCAACTTGTCCGAGTTCACCTACGGTCACGGCGGCTACTTCAGTCCCCAGCGCTTTGTTCACTTCGGCCTGCCTATAAACTGGTGGGGCAGCTATCAGGCGATGGCGTGGCGGTTGAACCTCGAGCCTGGCGTGACGTGGTTCCAGATAGATGAGGCCCCCTACTATCCGCTTGCGGCGAGTACGCAGATGTCTGGACCGACGGCCCGCCATCCGAGTCGCGCGTCGCTCGGGCTGGGCGTCGACGGTGGACTGGAGCTCGGTTATGTCCTTACCCCACAGATGACCCTCGGGGCACGGGCCGAGCTGCACACCGGTGATGACTTCCGCGAGATTTGCGCGGTCGCATTTTTACGGTTCGCCCTGAAAGGCGGCGACGACCTGCTTCGCGAGGATTGAGCGGGCGCCAGGTGCGTTTCTTCAGCAACATGTTATTCTCACAAGGTCTGCCTGACCTGTAATCACTGCATGGATAAAACCGAAGTAACCAGTAAAAAATATTCAGTAGTGATGAACTATGCACTTAAAGGGGGGGGGTATTTGAAGGTTATTTATAATTCAATTTATGGAGATGTGATCGTTAATAAATATGGGAAGCAATCAATCAACTTCAAGAACCAGCAGTACTTTACGCTGAGTTGTTGAGAATCCATTTTAATTGGCTCAGCTGATCGAACCGCCTATGATAACCAATTTTTTCCGAATTTTTTCGCGCTGTCGATATAGCACAACAGAGACGTTCCAGTGCGAACTGGAACGTCCCGGAGTACTCATCGCGAGAATCAGCCTTTAAATGAACCAGGTTTGATCTGGTCGCCGAATGTATCTTTCGCCATGCGAATTTTTTCGATTGCGGCATCCCAGTACGCGAAGAGTTCTTTTGGCGTATTTGGGTCTACCTTGATATAAAATGCCTTAGTTCGCTCAAGCTTCTCGATCCATTTCCCGCAACGGAAGGTAAACAGATACACATAATCAGCCTCGGAGAAATCCTCGTTAAGGTGTTTCTTGAACAAGGCCTTCAGGTCCTGGTACTGCGGAATTTTCCCGGTTGGTGTTTCGTAGGTTTCATATTCACCATGAATGCGGCCTTCAGCCCAGTGGAGCCAAACCTTCTTGGCTAACTTGCTGGTCATGAACTTACCTTCGGGATTACGCATGAAATAGTTGTTGCTGAAGATCTTCGGTGTCTTTTTAACACCTTCGCCGAAATTAATGTTATTTATTGTGTATTGGCCTAGCGGATACGACACAAAGTCCATATTGGCCATAGGGCTCGGTGTGCGTACGCCCTCTGCGCCAAGGGTTGCACTGGTAGTCTCTGATTCCAGAGTAGCCGCCTTGAGCAAAATACCATCTTTCCAGGAAGGAGATTCTTCGACGGGAACCGTTGTATCGCTGTCACGTCCGCCGTAGAGGATGCCTTCAACCATAACGCCGTTTTTGGCCTCAAACCCTTCCTTGTCGATGTTTGCAAGATAATCCAGGCGCATCGTATACCGGGCATTTCCGTGTGCCAAGCTGACTTCCTTACCTTTTGAGTCGGTAGCACCCTTTTTCCAGTCGCCAAAATGGTTACGACCTTCCGTCGGTGCTTCAACACCCATACCCAGCCAGTAGGGTTTTCGGTCTGGTCCCATAAGCACGTTAGAGAAAATAATTTCCTGATTCTTCATCAAATTTTCGAAAATAAGCGGATCGTCTTTCGAATTGACATCCTGTATGATTCCGAACATACCAAATTCCACATTAACAGCTCGGAATTCGCCGTTAATATTACGGAAATACGCTATATCATCACCAACAATTTTCTCTCCGGGTATCATGGCAGTAGAGGTTTTGCCACAGGCGGAGGGATAGGCGCCGCAGAAATAGGTCTTCCGTTTTTTCTCGTTGTCGACCGCGGCCATAACAAACATGTGTTCGCACAACCAGCCTTCCTTCCCCGACTTGTTGATCGCCAGACGCATCGAATGCTTCTTTAAACCGATCGAGTTGCCTGCATATTGATTATTCATCGAATACACGATATTGTTCTGTGTATCCATGTAAATGCGTCGTTTGTCCAGATTTTTGGTACAGTTATTCGCATCAAGAACACCGGCGGAATGAATAAAACGAAAAAAGTCACCTTTCTCTGAATCTTTCATCTTCATGAAATGCGAATAGGCCGAGCGGTACAGAATAAATTCTGAATGAGCGACATACCAGCTGTCGGTAAATTGGATGCAGGGGATGGTAAATGGACTTTCTGTAGGTCCTTCGGAAAAGAACTGCACAACAGCATCCTTTCCCTTCATGATACCTTTTGAGATAGACATAATCTCCGCGTAACCTTCCTCGTATTCGATGGAATTAAGCGCCTTCATGCTTTCAAGGTTTTCCTTGTAAACCATGAATCGGGTGCCATTCTTGTCGCGGCCCTGATCTCCATACCCGTCCCAGTGTATGGTTTGTTGGGAATGTGCAAGCACTTGTTCCTCGCCTTTGGCCAAAGCCTGATCACGAACATATTGCGTATCGGTCTCGCTGTCATCACACACGTAAATCGAAGCTGGTTCGCAGTGCTCGGCGAAAAAGCCAACAAACTCTATTAACTTCGGGTTTTTAAGCGCAGTAAGCTTTTGGTAACTGGCTTCACTCATCTTGCTCTTGAGCATATTCTCATACTGATTGTCCATACAAACTCCTTTAAATTATTATGGAAAATTAACTTTACATACCAATATAAATGCAATCTTCCGGCTGTGGCAAGCTTCAATTAACATCGGTTAGCCTGCTCAATACAACCATCTTTATCAGTAAATTATCAATTAAGAAATGCCTGGTAATATAAAAAACTTCTAGGGCGAACAGCTCTTCAGACATAAAAACCACAACTATCTAACCCGTATCTGAGGTTTATGCTATACTAGGCGGGAGTACACACTACGCCACTTTATATCAGGTTACTGATATGCAATTTAATCGTTTTTAAATGGAAGTTTAATATAGTACTTGTGTCTGCCGGTTACAACTGTTATGATAATTTTTTTTAGGAAATTAACAGCTATTTCATAAATAGCACTGGAATATCTTGCCCTTAAGAATGAATAATAACAAAAGCTCTGAGTTCGATAGTCTGAAGGGGACGAAGCAAGTCGCTTCAAGAAATCATTTCGTTCAGGTTACTGAATAAATTATTTGCGTATTCGATAGCCTTGCCATTATTTAAACCTTTTTTGGATTTTTTCTAAACTTTTATTCAGCTTTATATAATAATTGTAGCCGGTAATAGCCATAAGCATTCCGGTAAGTTCTGCAAGTCCGGTTATTATCAAGTGGTACAGGACATTTCTGAGACCAAGTATACAGGCTCCTCCACAAGTTCCACCTGCAATGATAATAAAAAAAATGACGAATGGAAGAATGCTCGAATTTTTAAGGTTTCTGTAGAAAAATGTGAAAGCAACTCTTACAGTTATTCCAGTTATCATTCCCACAAAGGCGCTTTTCATAAGATTGGGAAAAATATCCCAGTCACCCATTAGAATAACCGGTAAACCTACCAGTGCACCAGTACAGGATGATAATGCGATTGTAAAAAACAGATCAGTCAGTTTAATCATAATTACCTTTATAAGCCCAGGAAGTTTTTAAATGCTGGGACATAATTTCTTGAAACTTCAAGTTCATCTTTAATCATCTTCACTTTAAGTAGTAATTTACCTCCAAACCAGGGTATTATTTCTGCGATCCAGATTACATTAATAATGACTGATTTGTTAATTCGTAAAAACCCTCTCGATAAAAGTTCAGCTTCAAGTAAGTAAAGCTTTTTATTGACTTCGTATTGTTCTGCATCAGTCCGGCACAATACGGTATTGCCCTGAGCAAAAAAATAACAGATAGTAGAATACGTTAAGGGATGATACGAATCGTTTTTTTTCCCCATCACTAAATCTGCTGAGATCTCTTTTGGCTTTCCATTTAAATTTTCCAGCAATGACCTGAGAGAATTGATAGAAGTTTCATCAAATACTATGGACAAACCATTTTCAGGAATCACCTGGCCCTTTTCTACGATGTATAGGTGAAAATCAGCGATATCGAAATTCAATTTTTGAAGAAATCCCTTGAGATACAGTTCAACGTTTCGGGACCCTGTTATCGGTATTATTGCCATATTTTTAGATCATCCGCTCTGTATTTCGTAATCTGGTTCGTCCAATGTTACGATAGGCACAATTCGAACTTAATGCAAAAAGTGATGGCGTAAGCCGTTTTGTCGCTGCAAGCGTTTTTAAAAAACGAAAATAAACTGAATACAAGGAATATATTCTTCCGGTACATTTTTCAAGCGTACTGATGAATTTTTCATTGCTCATATTTTTCATATTATAAGTTAACTCACTCATATCGTAGGTATCCCAGTCATAAGGAAAATTTTTGTTTTTTAATCGACCTTCTGAAGAAAAATTTTTAAATAATCTGGTGCCAGGAAGTGGTGTCAGAACTGTTATCTGTACGACATCGATTCCACTTTTCATGATAAAATCTGTTTTTTGCTGCATACTTTCAACAGTTTCATAATCAGATCCAAAAATAAATGCTCCAAGCACTGCTATGCCATATTTGTGAATTTTTTTGAACGATTGTTCATATTCATTCATCAGGTTGACACGCTTATTCATGAATTTGAGTTCTTCCGGATCTGCTGATTCAAGTCCAATGAATACCATTTTACATCCGCTTTTTGACGCCCAATACAGAACTTCTTCATTTTGAGCAAAATTGAGGGATGACTGACAGAACCAGTGTTTGTTTACTTTTCGTTTAACCATACCTTTGAATAGTTCGATTGCACGGATTTCTGACTCTTTGCCGTAGCCAAGTAAGTTGTCATCAATAAAAAAAATGAAAGACTGTTCAATCATTTCAACTTCGCACAAAATATCTGCAACCGGTCGTTGTCGAAAACGCTTGCCGTTGAATGGAGTAACTGAGCAGAAATAGCAATCCATCGGGCAGCCTCTTGATGTTTGTACTGTTGCAAAAAGATAGGCATCATTGAACAGATCACGTTTTGGTAACGGCAGGGATTCCAGTTCGATCACATTACCTTTGTAGAGACGTTTTAAAACTCCATGCTCAAAATCCTCAAGCAACCGGACCCAGACATCTTCTGCTTCGCCAATTACAACCGAATCGGCATAGTTAAGCGCTTCTTCGGGAACCATCGATGCATGGATTCCACCTATAACTACTGGTGTATTCTCTTTTCTATACAATTTTGCCAGTTCATAGGCTCGATTTGCAGTTGAAGTAAAGCAGGTTATACCAATGATGTCTCCTTTTACATAGCTGAATGGTGCTATATTTTCATCAATAAGTGTTATCTCATAATCGTCTGGTGTCAACGATGCAATTATTCCCAGCCCTGCAGGAGGAAAAATAGATGATTTATTAATGCTGAGACCTGTTCTACAGGTATTTACCGGATTGATAAGAATTAATTGTTTTTTTTCTGAATGAGTAACAGAAACTTTTTTATTTTGACTACATACCTTTTTCAGTGTCTGTTTGACAAAAAAAACACCGCAAAAATAAGTTAAACAGGCACATGACAAAAGGCTTGCATACATAACCATGAGTTCAACTTTTTGAGGGATAAAAAAAATGAAAGAAATTAGTGCCGGAAAGAAAAAGAATAAAAATGGAAGTATAAAAGGACATCTGGCACCAATTTTGAGAACCGCTTCCTGATTTTTTTGAATTTCATGCACCATCTGCAAGTAGGTTGTCAGGTAGCCGGAATTGAAAAAAAGTAAACCTGCCAAAAGTGAGGCATTCCAATGAGTAAATCTGACTGAGCTGATTATGACTGTCAGAAAGAAAAAAATAAGAGGTAAATAATTTTTTCTCATAAATCTTCTGGTTGTTGTTTGTGATATTTTAGTAGATCAATCGCTTTTGAGGCTTCCCATACATTAAGATGTAATTTTTTATTGATCGTGACCGCATTTTGCCAGTATTTAAATGCATCAACCGTTTTTCTCTGTGCATACATCAGGTTGGCTCTGTAATAACTGGCAGCAATCAGATACGGCTCAATTTCCTGTTGTGAAAGAAAGTGAGCGAATATATAGATGTAATCACTTTCGGCATCATCCCATTTATTAAATGATTTGGGAAGGTTGCTATAGCAGTTTGCCCGTAAAAAACGAACATACCACTCCATTTCACTGCCTGATCCCATTTTGACTCCTTTGTCCATAAGAAACAAACATTTTTTCATCGATATCCATTGCGTAATCATATTTCTTGAGTCTCGGGCAATTAAAGAGTAGGCTAAACCACAGAAGGTGAGTGCAAGAGGGTTTAATGGGTCTTTCGAAATGACGTATTCACAATATTTGACAGCCAATGATGTTGTTTCGACACTGACCGCTTTGAGTTGAGATACTTTTGCTACTATCAAAATCGATGATGCAAGTTTTGCAAGATAATCATCGGGATTATCCTTGAAGCGTTGTTCGAAGCTGGCAATTTTACTTTCAAGTCCGGATATTTCTGTCTGGAAATGTTCTCTCAAACTAAAACATTCTTTCAATGAAGTTGCTAAGATGGTGTTCGGAAGGTTCAAAACAGCCCATAGTAAGATCAGTCGGTTCCTGAACATAATGACAGCCTCATAACACATTATGGTGATTCGATAAACAATCTACAATATCATTAATGATGGGAAATTTGGCTATCAGAAAGGTGTAAGATACTGTTTGAGGTATGCAGGATGCAGAATTGGGGCAATATGTTACATCTCTTATACTACCCGAACTCTTTTCAGAAGAATAAAATCTATTGCTTAGTTCTACCCGGACCTATTCCTTGTACCGCTTAAAACCAGTTTTTTTTGAGAGGATACGGTTACAGCAACTAAGTTTTTGATTTTTCATGCGATCTCTGAGGTCCGACCCCGGTTGACCGATTGCCCGATTCGCGCTGATTTGCAACGATTTGGAAGCAGGATCGGGTAGGAAACCCGACCCTGCGGTGAGGCGTAACCCCTTCGGGGTAGAGGAATCCGGAAGATGCGGTTGAGATGGTGGGGAATGTAACACAAAACACATAAAAAATATTGTGTCAGCTTGTATATATGTCCAGGAAATATCGTATTTTGTAATGGAAAGGGAGTTGATGGTAAAAGCATCATACGAGACTGGTAATTTAAATGAAAATATGTTTATCTGTATATTAGGCTCAAAAAAGTGGATAGAATGGTGAGAAATATGATTAAGATCTTAATATCTGTGCTAATTCTGATGCATATGTTATGTACCAATATTGCGGATAAAAAAACACCTGCTGTAAACGATGTTCAGAAAGTAATTGATCAGTATGAAAAACTTTACAAAAATTGTTCCGGTTGTGGTTCATATAAGAAAGACAGGTGTTATTTTTATTGTAATACCCTGGCGTCCTTGTATTTCAACCGTGATATGTTGATCTGTCAAAATATGTATGGTGTATTCAATGAAATTCATCAAACCATAGATTCAAGTTATATTTTCGAATGTGAAAAATTGAATGCACCATCTTTTGAAAAAGCTATATCGCTTTATAATAATATTATCTCAACTTATGGGATAGAAAATATGGAAAAAATTGATTTGTTCAGATACTGTATGTTCTTAACATATAGTAAATGCTATGCTGATGCAGAAAAAATGCTTAATCATTATTCACAGCTGTACAAAATGTCTCCGGATATACCCATTGTGCGTTATCTCCGTGCTTGCTGCATCCTTTCTCTGGACAGGTATGATGAAGCATCGGATTCATTAATGAATATTTTGAATGACTATTCTTCAAAGCCTGATTTAAGTGAAATTGTTTGTAGTATGTTACTGTGTTGGGGTTAGTCAAGCAAGATCCCGGGAAATAACCCATGAAATCGAAGTTATTTTCTCTTAACCTTAATATATTTTTATAGTTCTAACAGATTATGGATTTTTGGGGAACAAATTGTGATATTTCAACTTGTGGCAGCAGTGTCGGAATTCTAATTAATGGTATACAAAATAGAAGTTAAAGACAATGGTGAAATATTCATGACAAAGATTAAAAATATCCCGACATATAATGTCCATTTGATTGTAGATACTCTTGATGTTGTATGTAAAGAACTTGAGGGTTATGGGGTAGCAGAGATTGTACAAGATATTAAAGACATTGAAGCGGCTAAGATTAATGAAGAAGTACAATGCTATTAATGGCTAAATATTATGGATAGAAAATGAAAAATATAGAGTACGGAGTTTACGATCAGCTTCTGGATGAATTTTTGCAGGATGCACTTTGCCGAAAGCCGGAACTACGTGCTGTATTTAGCAAAATTGATCCGGAGGAACAACCAAGTCGTTATGCAACATTTGTCGCAAAAGTACTCGAACAGGCGCTCCGTGAGGAAACTGATTCTCAAAAACGCCTTGCACTTTGCAATAAAATCATCGGGACTATCGCTGCTGATGTTGTTACAAATGATTTTCATGCAAACCGAATTGTTAATGCTGAAAAAAATAATCTTATCGAAATAACACCCCCCAATTATTCAGAATCTGGATTGCCTAAACCATACACATCCCTCTGTGAAAGCAGTCTATTTACCGGTTCTCCTCAAGATCCGCAGCTATCACATGAGTTATTACAAGAGATGCGCACTGCAGACAGTGTTGATATATTGGTTTCGTTTATCAGATGGTCTGGTTTACGTCTCTTAATGCCCGGTTTTGAGGATCTTAGGGATCGTGGAATACCTGTCAGGTTGATTACAACTTCCTATATGGGAGCATCGGATTCAACGGCTGTTGAATGGATTGCACGATTACCTAATGTCGAGGTGCGGGTTTCTTATGATACAGAACGGACGCGTTTGCATGCAAAAGCGTACCATTTTAAAAGAAAGTCTGGTTTTTCTACTGCATATATAGGTTCTGCAAATATGTCGCATGCTGCAATTACCAGTGGTCTTGAGTGGAATCTTAAAATTACAGAGATCGATATGGAGCATATTCTAGAAAAATTTACCGTCGAATTCAATACTTATTGGAACAGCCACGAATTTGTACCTTTCGATCCAAATAGTCCAGAACAATTTCGGATGGCGATCAATCGAGCAAAGAATCCGCAACAACAGCAGATAACATTTTTCGACCTTTCACCGTACCCATTTCAAGAGAGAATACTTGAGGCATTGGAACATGAAAGGAATATTCGTGACTGTCACCGCAATCTGGTGATTGCTGCAACTGGAACCGGAAAGACAGTAATTGCAGCATTTGATTTCAAACGATTTTATGAGAAACATAAAAAACAGGTTCGACTCCTTTTTGTTGCACATCGAGAACAAATTCTCTTTCAAGCACGTAATACATTTTGCAATGTTCTTCGGGACCAAAATTTTGGAGAAATTCTTACAGGTAATCAAAATGCCTGCAGGCTTGAACATCTCTTTTGTTCCGTGGGAATGGTTAACAGTCGAACGCTCTGGCAACAAGTAGGTTCTGGTTTTTATAGTTATATCGTAATAGACGAGGTTCATCATGGAACAGCTGATAGTTATCGGCCAATATTTGAGCACTTTTCACCTGATATTCTTCTTGGCTTAACCGCTACACCAGAGCGTTTGGATGGGCAGAATGTTGTAGCGGATTTTGATAACCATTTCGCTGCTGAGATTCGTTTACTAGAGGCTCTTGATGAAAAACTTCTTTGTCCTTTCCACTACTTTGGTGTTGCAGATACGGTATCTCTTGATGATGATCGTTTTTGGCGTAATGGTAAATATGATGAAACTGCGCTGGAGAATGTTTATGTATATGACAGAGTCGTAGCAACAAAACGGCTTGATGCAATACTGGCAGCACTGCAGAAGTACGAACCTGATTTTAGTACTATTAAGGGAATCGGATTTTGTGTAACAATACGGCACGCACAATTTATGGCGGAAGAATTCTCAAAATTAGGTATACCTTCCGGCGTGATTGTCTCTGGTGTTGATAGTAAACAATGTAGTGAACAGTTATCTGATCTCAATAATGGGAAAATTACATTTTTGTTCACTGTAGATAAACTTAGTGAAGGTGTTGATCTACCTGATATCAATACAATTCTTTTTCTTCGACCGACAGAAAGCTTGACTGTATTTCTGCAACAATTAGGACGTGGATTGCGGCATGCCCCAGGAAAAGATTGTTGTACTGTTTTAGATTTTGTTGGACAGGTACACCGTAAATATCGTATCGATAATAAATTTAAGGCGATTTTACCACGTCACCGATTTTCAATTGAAAAAGAAGTACACCTCGATTTTCCCCATATGCCTGCTGGTTGCTCAATCCAATTGGACAGATTGACTAAGAAGTATGTGATTGAAAATATAAGGGCGAACATAAACAATCTATCGCTTCAGCTTCCCGAAAAACTTAGAACGTTTGAATTTGAAACAAGTAAAAAATTAACATTTGGTAATTTTATTGACTATCATGACTATGAACCGGAGGTTTTGTTAAACAATCAAACATGGTCAAGCTGGAAAGCAAAAGCACTGCTTGCACCAATACCCATGGATCCAGATCTAACATTGTTAAAAAGAGCCCTAATTCGTATCGCATTTACAAATGGACCAAAAGAGATTGCGATGATCCGTGATATAGTAATGCATATAAAAATGGAGTCAATTAATAGTGCAATCGAGCGTGCAGGAAAATCTGCCTTGCTTTTTTATTATAGAATCTGGGGTGAGCCAGCTAATAAAAGTGGCATGGATTCAATTGAAAAAGCTTTTGTGCAACTTGGAAAAAATCCTACAATATGTTCAGATATTCTTGAAATTCTTGATTGGTCAAATAATAAAACAGATGCAGGTGGTTGGGATTTAGATGTCCCTGACAGTATCCAACTTGAACTTCATGCACAGTATGGTATAAAAGAAATACAGGCATTGTTTGGCAAAGCCAATTTACATACGGCAGGACAGACTGGTGTTGGAATGCTGTATTTCAGTGCTCAAAAAGTTTATGCTATGCTTATTACATTCCAGAAACTTGAAAAAGATTTCTCACCAAGTACAATGTACGCTGATTATCCTGTTAGCCGTGATCTTATGCATTGGGAATCCCAATCGACAATATCTAAATCATCCCAAACTGGCCAGAATTTGATTAATCACAAGGAATACGGTATTACCATACTACTTTTTGTGCGTAGTGTAAAAAAACGAAACGGTGTAACAGTACCTTATGTTTGCCTTGGACCTGCAGATTTAGTCAGTTATGAGAGCGAGCGCCCGATTCGCATTGTATGGAAATTACAAAACCCTATGCCCGTTGAGTTATTTGAAGAAAATCGAAAAGGGTGAACTAATGAGTACCTGTTTAAATATGTGATCTTACATTGTAGAAGATGCTAAAGCCGCTTATTGATAAACTAATATCCACATAAAACAGGGAAAAAGAACCATGAATGATATTATCGTAGAGGGAATAAGTGAGATTATAAAGAAATTAAAGAAAAATGTAAATGCGCAGAAATAAAATAGAAGGCTGACGCGACGTCTACGCCACAAAAGTAATGCAGAAAGATCGATGCGGAAGCTATCTCTGTTTTGAAGACCTCGGTAATTTACGAAAGAAACTTATTGCGTACTGGTTGAGAGCGTGCGGAGATAGGGGAGGAGGTTCGGTGTTATTGAGGCGGTGGACAAGCAGACGGCCGGACGGCCAGACTGCAGGAGAAGAGGGGGGAGACTGACTGGGTGACGGGGAAGTAAGTGGGATGATGGCTGTGTATAAAAAAATCAAAAAGAAACTTGCAGGTGTTTTTGCATAATGCATTTTACCGGTGTTTAAGGAAAAAAATATTCACATCTTTAAAGGAATGTAATTTGAAAACAAGTATATTTCTTGCTGCAACTATTGCAGGATCTCTAATTGCCGACGTTTTTGGTAGGGATGATAATAATTTTTACAGCGACATAATCAGGCTGGATAATTGTGCGCAAAAAATTCACAAGAATTACGTTGATAGTATTCCATCATCGAAGTTGACTAACGCTGCAATAAGCGGGATGCTCAGAATGCTTGATGATAATTCAGGGTATTTTTTTAAAGATGAGCCCGTGATATCTGCACGTAAATCATCAGACAGTTTAGAGTACAAAAACACACATCATTTTGCAGGTTTGATGAATGGAAGTACCGCGTATATCTGGTTTGATTACATCCCGGATAAAATAAGTACTGAAGTAGAAAAGTTTCTTAAAAAGAAACGAAAACCTCCTGTCGATGCAGTCATACTTGATCTGCGTGAATGCCGTGGTGGCTTCTTTAATGAGTGTGTTACAATCGCAGGTATGTTCCTTCATAAAAACAGTGTAATTGCCAGTACAAAAGGTAGAGCCTGGGCGCAGAACAAGGAATTTAAGGGGAGATCAAAGCCGATTGTTCCTGACAGTGTACCTGTTCTGATCTTAATCAGCGGGCAGACCGCATCGGGAGCTGAACTGATAGCTGCCGCACTGCAATATCACGAAAGAGCGATTCTTATTGGTGATACAACTGCAGCAACAGGCAGAGTCGGGAGTATGCTTCCTCTGGATAAAAGTAATATGTTAATGATGACCACTGCATTCATTTATTCTCCAGCAGGAAAATGCATTGACAGAAGCGGGTTCGATAAAGATGCGAACTACACAACATTCAGACAAAGGGAAATTGCATCTGTGCCTGGAGTTGTACCTGATTTTGAGGCAGTCAGTGTAAAGGGAAGGTCAATTATCCGAGCGTTGAAGGAGTTGCACTATTTTGATACTTTCATTAAAGAATTCAACAGTACGGAAATAAAGAGTGACAGCAGAGTTGTATTTGAAAAATTCAGGGAATTTGTAATCGAACAATCAGAAACAGTATACAACGCAGATTCCACCAGCCGGCTTTTTGCACCATCATTGCTTATGAACCGGATTGCCGCATATGATGGTAATTTGAGTGATCAGATGAATGTTGCGTTGTTACATATGCAAAGGACATTTCTGCTTGAGCAGATTGATAATAACCGGCAGGATATTGAAAATGAATTGAATAAATATCTATGGCTGAGCGGGAATCTGCAAACAACTTCCAAAACGCTTCAAGCACCTGAATGTGACCACTGTCTGCAGAAAGCGCTGTCGCTTCTGCAATCGAAGAAGGACGTCTGGAAAATTTTGAAAAAGTGACAATGAATCCCGGCCATAGTGGAGATGGGAAGACGGGATGATGAGAGTACGGGAGTACGGATCTTATTTGCCTGTTTGCCTTAAAATCGGAGCGTAAACCCGGATCAGGTATGTAGCGTTGATGCGTGAAATTACTATCGTGTTTCCCACCATGCCGTCCTCGGCATGAATGCCTCTCTAACAGGTGTTGTGCCGGGCGTAGTCGAGGTGAGAGGCCAAAAACTATCAGCAAAATACAAAAATTGTAGGTTTTATAATTTAAACTGATTATATTACCGTTAATCAGAGGAAATCTTCAGTAAATTAGATTACTATAGTCACTTATTTAAAGTACATGGCTCAGGAGTCACACATATCTAACGAGGTTTAGGAAAATGAGGTTATTATCCAAAATTTCTTTAGTAGTTGTAATCTTTACCGCTCAAATCGCAGCACAGATAATTTTCAGCGAGAATTTTGAGGGTTCAATGTCGGGTTGGACGGTATCTCCGACTGTAAGAGGATGGGAGTTCGGCACGCCTACTGCAGGGCCGGCTTCTGCACCTGAGGGAGCAAGATGTGCCGGTACAGTTTTAAATGGGCAATATAGTAGCAATACCAGTTACATTTTAACCTCATCAACAATATCACTGCCGAACCAAAGTGACATCTATTTGAACTTTTACGAGTGGCTTTCCACAGAATACAATTACGATCATGCATATGTAGGTATCGAGCAAAATGGATCTGGAGAATGGATACCTTTACATCACCCTACCACATCCGATACTACATGGCAATACAGAGAATTAGATTTGAGCAGTTATCGGAACTCCAATATCCGATTGCATTTCATCTTTGGAACCAGCAATGTGAATAATTATTACGGGTGGTATATAGACAATATTCAAATTTTTCATTCGTCCACTATTAATCTGACAATACAATCCGGAATCAATGGTACTACAACGCCATCAGGAACTGTATCTGCAAGATCTTGCACACCTGTCAACGTATCAGCAATTCCCAATGTAAATTACCGTTTTGACAAGTGGAGTGCAATGAGTGGTATACCTGTTTTTGCAGATTCATTTTCCGCATCAACAATAATTTTCACACCAACAGATGCGACCATCAGAGCTACTTTTATCTCAATTCCCGTTTACGATCTGACACCTGCTCCAACAACTTATAATTTTACTACCCACGCTTATAATGTTCGCCCTGACAGTGGTGTACTATTCAGATTTACTGCGCCGGATACCGGAAATTATGTGGTAACATTGAAAAACATTGATTCGGCATCAGTGCGAATGTTTTTTTTTGGCGAAGATTCAACATTTGAAAACGTAGTCAACACCCTGCAGAGTACACGATGGGATCTGCAACAGACGTTTTCTGTTGGTGCCGGAAAACATTGTTATTTTCGTGTTGCACCATTCAGTTCGTCCAGTTTTACAAAAGACTTTATAATTTTCTGGGATGAAGGTGTCACTTTGGTACCTCAGGAGCTTCGTGTAGAGAGCCGCCCTGGCGCAATTA
This sequence comes from Chitinispirillaceae bacterium, assembly GCA_016929595.1. Taxonomy (GTDB): domain Bacteria; phylum Fibrobacterota; class Chitinivibrionia; order Chitinivibrionales; family Chitinispirillaceae; genus JAFGIN01. The sequence goes on along the minus strand of JAFGIN010000021.1, from coordinate 70,272 downwards.
TAACAGAACATAAAAAACTACATATGCCAACAAATGTGGCACCACCCAAAGCAGATATAATTATTGCAATGGATCTCACCGGCAGTATGGGTGGTGCCTTAAATAATGTAAAAAGAAATGCTGTAGCAATAATGAATCAGATCAGGAGTATAATTCCCGATAGTTATTTCGGGGTAGTTTCGTTTATGGATTATAATGGTACTTTTACTGGTTGTAGTTATTCCAAAGAATACGGCTCCGGCATAGACTACCCATACCGAATGAACAGAAGTTTAACTGATGACATATCTGCGACATCAGCATCAATTACGGCTCTTTCATTAGGTGATGGAAATGATGGACCCGAAAGCTATACACGTGTACTTTATGAAACCTATGGCGATTCTGCAAACATCAAATGGCGTAGTGGCGCTAAACGATTTGTTCTGTTGTGGGGAGATGCTAATCCTCATGATTGCAGTTATGGTCTTGACTGCGGTCTTCCTGGAGGAATAAGTGGTCCTGATCCCGGCAGAGACAATATAGTTGGTACAACTGACGATCTGGCACTTGCGACAGTACTCTCACAAATGGCCAGCAAAAATATTAAGTTAATCACTTTGTATAACGGTTCTTCATACTATGACTATTGGGATTGTTATTCGCGAAAAACTGGTGGTAGTGCCTTTCGAATCAATCGTGATGGTACAGTTCCTGACGGAACAGATATCGCAACCTATCTCACGGGCCTTCTTCGTCAGGATGTCCAGCATATAGATACCGTCACATTAAAAATTTATAATCCAACTTACCAGAGCTGGTTGAGTGCTCTTACACCCAGCTATTACTCAAACGTCAATCTTGATTCAGCAAAAGATCTCTTTTTTGACATTTCATTCCATGTCCCACCAACAACATTACCAGGTTTATATGAGTTTGATGTATGTGCAACAGGTGATGGCGCAGTGTATGCGACTCAAAAAGTTGCAATCACAATTTCAGGGGGGACGACCCCACCAGTTGCGAATGCTGGCAGAGATCAGACAATTTTTACTGGCATCTCCGGGTGTTTCGCATTGGCCCAACTTGATGGAACCGGTTCTTCTGATCCAGGGGGTGGAGCTATTACTTACCAGTGGACAGGACCATTTTCGGGGTCATTAACGGGTGCAACACCGTCGGTCAATCTTGGGACCGGAACAAACACGATTATACTCAGTGTTACCAATAATTCCGGTCTGACAGATCTGGATACAGTTGTTGTAACTGTTCGTGACACATTCCCGCCAGTTCCACAGCGGGCATCTCTTCCGGATATAACAGGCGATTGCTCAGCTGTAATTACCAGTGCTCCAACAGCATCTGATATCTGTGCTGGTATTGTTACTGCAACAACAACCGACCCGCTCACGTATACTCAACCTGGAAATTACACCATAAGATGGACCTATTCAGATGGAAATGGGAATACATCATCACAAACTCAAAATGTCGTTATCAATGATCTGACACCACCTGTTGCACTTGATGTAAATCTGCCCATGCTGACTTCAACGTGCTCACTTACGGTAACTTCAATTCCTGCAGCATTTGACTCCTGTACCCGAAAAATTATTACTGGTTCAACCACCAGCCCTTTAACGTATAACAATCCCGGATTATACACAATCACCTGGACCTATACCGATTCAAGCGGCAACAGCAGCACTCAACAGCAACAAGTGTCAATTGTCGATTTTACCGCACCTGTTCCGGATCTGCCGGTACTTGACACAATTCGAGCCGAATGCACTGTAACAGTTACCGATACACCTGCAGCGACAGATAATTGCAATTGTACAGTTATAGCTGGTGTTACATCTGATCCTCTGAGTTACTCTACTGAAGGCACATATAAAATCACCTGGCGTTACACTGACAGATCGGGAAATACGTCTACTCAGACACAGGTGGTAATCATCGATGATGTTACACTGCCTGTCCCAATGATGACAGAACTGCCGGTTCTTCATGGAGAATGTTCTTACACTGTTACATCATTCCCGCAGGCTACAGATAATTGCGGAACAACAATATCAGCAACCACATCAGATCCACTCATTTATACGCAACAAGGTTCGCATATCATTACCTGGGTATATGATGATTTGCACGGCAACAGAGCCACACAAACACAATCCATAATGATCAGGGATAGTACCCCACCGGTACCGGAAGTGTCTGAACTCCCCGTCATTACATCTGTATGTAGTGTCGAACTTATCCCGCCATATGCGACCGATAATTGTGGTGCAAGAATCACCGCTACTACACCATTAATGAATATTACCAATCAGGGAACACATACTGTACTATGGACATATGATGACGGCAATGGTAATACAGCTACTCAAAACCAGACAGTTATCATTGATGATTCCATACCTCCTGTTTTTGCCGCACTTGCAGACAGGACAATTGCTATCAGATCAACTGTTCCCGGAGTAAATCTCCCGATTGAAACTCCAAATGCAACAGACAATTGCACCAGAGTTACGGTTCAGGGGGTACGAAGTGATGCACTACCTATTGACACGCTATATTTTGAAGGCGTCACCCGCATTACATGGACGGCTTGTGATACCAATAACAATTGCAGTGCAGCTTCACAAACAATAACAGTCATCCGTAATCGTGCACCGGATCTCCTGATCCCGGCTGACACATCTCTTTCTGAAGGTGAAATGATAGTACTTTCTATTTCATCCTCGGATTCAGATGGAACAACGCCTTCAATTTTTATTGACAGCCTCCCGATTCCATTAGTTTTCAGTGACAGTGCAAATGGTCATGCAACACTCTCGTTGCATCCGGGATGTACAGATCATGGAACCTATACCGTAAAAGTCCATGCAACAGATGGCATTGACACCGTCACCAGGGAATGTATTGTCACTATCAATGACATCAACTATCCACCGCAATTTGATACAGCCAGTTATTATGTTGCTCATGAAATGGTTGAATTCAGGACTACGATTAAAGTGTATGATTGTGATAATCCCAACCCGAAAATCAGAATCATCAATGCCCCCGAAGGTGCTCAATTTACAGATAACAACAACGGAACCGGCACATTTATCTGGACTCCCGATGAAAATGACAATGGTTTTTATGTAGTTATTTTTGAAGCTCAGGATGATATGACTACAGTCCGTGATACAATCATCATAGAGGTAACTGATGTCAACGCGTATCCGCCGGATATTATGGTTTCTGTTTCCGATACTACAATACCTTTGAATTTACCAGTGGTGATTTATGCGACAGCTAAAGATCGCGATGGAACGCCAACCCGTATCAGAGTTTCAGGGTTGCCGCCAGGGGCCCTTTTCGAATCTGATAATAACGGCACGGCACTTGTCCGCTGGACACCGGTTGACATCGGTATAATTCAGATTGATTTTATTGCCATCGATGCAGCCGATACAACAGTATCAGTGTCAAAACAGGTAACCTTGAGAGTTGCAAATGTTAATGTTACCGGACCAGAATTCAGTCCCGTTCAGAATTTTGTAATCGATCAGAATAAACAGTTTACAGCAACAATAGCTGCACATGATCCGGATGGAACGATTCCCGTTTTAAGTTTAAAGAGTGGCCAGCAATCCGACCTCACATTCAAGGATAACGGGAATGGAACAGCTACTATCAGCTGGATACCCCCCTGTAATGTTTCAGGAACGTTCAATCTTACTGCAACAGCATCGGATCAGAGTTTTACCGATTCTGTTACATTTACAATAACTGTCCGTGATGTAAATTGTCCTCCGGTGATTTTCAGAACGTCTGATATCAATGCGAAAGCCGGAGAAATGGTTCGTATTCCTGTAAAATCATATGATCCGGATGGTGATACGATAATTCCAACACTGTCGGTTGGTTGTGCCCTTCCCGGACACACTTTCACCAGCTCCGGCAATGGCTCCGGAACTTTCAGATGGCAGGCTGTTCATGAGCCAGGCTCTTACCCTGTTACTTTCTATGCTTCAGATGGTATCGCTGCAGATAGCTTTACCATGCACATCAATATTAACAAAACCGGAAATGTTAAAATCCTCAGCACTACATCCGGAGGTACTATTCATGTTATGCCTGAAGGATGTCATAAAGGCGAATTTTTAGGTACCGATTCAGTCAGCATGTCAATGGCTCCCGGTATCTACCACTTTGAAGTTCACAAGAACGGATACCTTTCAAAACGATTTCCGGTCAAAGTAGTTGCAGATTCATCTGTTACAAAAATGTGTACACTTGAATCGTCTATACCCTTAATGACTTTACTTCTGGATACTTCTTTCATTGCTCAGGATCGTTCACTTTCACATTCTCCCTGTTCATTTTCAGATGTGAATTATGACGGGTACATTGATTACACGGTATTGAGCGATTCAGGTATAAAAGTATTTCCAGGACTCGATTCCACGGGCAGAAGGTTTAATTCAACACACTACGACCTGGAAGATTCCATTCCTGCGAAGTCAATTTTTCATTATGCATTTACTGACTGGAATAATGACAAGTATCTTGATTGTATCTATTCAGATCTTTCGGGTACTATCATTGTTGCAAATTTCAGAACTGGTACATTTGAATCAGTTGTAAGTGTACCTAATGGAAAACTCTATTTTTCAGTTTTTGATGTTAATAACGATAACAATAAAGACATCGTAGTGCATAACGAAGGGCTTGGAATATCTGTATACCTGAATCAGGGAACCGATATCGCTCCGATATTTACCGTCTCAAATTCAGTCGCAATAACCTCCGGACAATCCCCGGCAATGTTACATGGTCCACTCACCTTTATTGATATTGACGGGAACAGCACTCTTGAATTATTAATCAAAAATGAAAACACTCCGGCATTATTCAAAATTAACAGTACATTCACCGGGATCTCCTACATTGAATATCTTAACTGTGCTGGAAAAAGGATAACATCCGATACACTTGCCATTTATCAGACTGGTTCACCATTCTCCCTGCCGTGTATTATTTTGTCAACAGCATCAAAGACAATGCTTTTTGGTACTCACCTGCTTGGTGATGTCAACAAAGACAATAAAATAGATATCCGGGATATAAGTAAAATTTCAAAACTCTGGGAACTCAACGAAACGGATCCTTCATGGGATCCTGAATGTAACCTCAGATTGTCTGCATCCGGACAGGAAAAAATTGATATAAGGGACATAAGTCAGGCTGGAAAATGCTGGGAACTGCAACAGTAAGGACAAATATGGTTAAATTAGTAACTGGTTTTATCTCGATTTTGTTTATAGTCAGCTTATGCTTGGCTGGACCGAATAGCAATGCTGTTATTCATGTGAATTTCAGGCAAGACACTTTGTCAATTGATTCGGTCAAGTCCTGCAAAATAGCAGACACTATCATAGCAGCTATTCAGGTTACTAACGCAGTCAACCTGTTCAGTTATGAGATCCATGTCGGATTTGACACATCACATCTTCAATTTCTGACAGGGAAAAAGGAGGCTGGCGTTCAAAAAAATATCCTTGAGACTAAGGACGGATCGACATTTTTTTATTGCTCATATTCAAAAAAGGATTCCACTAAAATCATTACAGGGGCATCTATTCTTGGTGATGATGAAATGCTCTGTCCTGCCGGTTCGGGTTTCCTGGGGTTTCTTTATTTTAAAAAGAAAACTGACGATACAACAGTTGTTCGAATTTACAGTTCATTACTTGAAACATACAGTGAAATCGCAGATACAATGGTTAAAGCTGTAAATGGTATTGTTTTTCCCGGATCATCAGCAATCAGAAAGCACAGGACAATTAACCCTCATTTTTCAATACAAAAAAAGGGGGATATTGTAACCATTTATTCGCCGGAAATTATTCCAGAATCAATACAGCTATTCACTGTTGATGGCCGTTGTGTGACAAAAATTGCCGGCACAACCCGAAAGACCAGCATAGCACTGCCATCGGTGGTCGGTAAAGGGCCTTGTATTGTAAGAATCCTGAACGGAAACAACTACTCTTCATCCCTTATGATAAACAATAGATAACCGATGCATTGTAACAATTTCATCTCTGTCAATTATATCAAATATATTTTTTTAATGGTTGCATTCTTCTGGGCAACCGCATTCTCACAAACTGAACGGTTTACACCCGACAGTCAGGTGATTGTCGACTACTGGCATATATCACCTCAGACTGAGCTCTATGTTGGCGCATCATTTTTTTATCTGAATCCAGAGGATTCAATTGTTGTCTGGTGTGAGTCATCAGAATCTGATGAGATCGGTAACCTTTATTTTATGGTTCCGGGATATAACGATTCAGCGCTGTTCTTGTTTACAAACAAACAAACGGGAACGAGTGTTAATCTGTCGGCAATATTGCAAACGCCTGTCACTCCCGGTACTGAGATATTTTTCATGTACTTGCGTCAGAATAGCTCTAATCGTCGCTATACCGGACAGAACCGAAGAGGCGTTGATCCGGAAAACCAGCAGGCCTATCCAGGGGCAGCTTTCGTTGCAAGAGATTTCGGAGTGAGACCAGGATATGGCAACAGATGGTCTGTTGCAGGAAGAATAGTTGATAATAACATTTTGACAGACACTATCGTTTTTGGTTTTGAAGACGAAGGTGTAAAAATCAATCCCGCAAACGATACATTGGTTGCATCTGATTTTGATTTCAATGATGTAATCTTTAAAGTAAGGGGCCTGCATCTTAATGTCGAGAAATTGCCGGATTCAATTGTGGTGATTCAGAGTAATCAGGTGATAAAAGCTGGTGATACCGCGATATTCCGGGCAGAAGTCTGGGCTGATTCCCAGGGAATCAAAGTCAGAGCACCTCAATACGATACACTTGTTTCCTGGAGATTTGCAGGAGAAGCGATTCACAACGATATGATATTGCAGGGAAGTGATCGATCACAACTACGTTTTCTCTGCCGGACAGCTTTTAAACAATTTACTGTATGCGCATCAATATATTCTCCGATTATTAAGGACACTCTCAGAGCATGTAAAACATTCATTCCAGGCCCCGGTCCTGCTTATCAGGTATCAATTGAAGTCATTGCAGATACATCCACTCCTGGTTTCAGTTTTAATCATGTTGTCCAGACAACCCGTGTGCAACTGGCAAGTAACACCGCATCTTTCCGTATATATGCTGTATTACGTGATTTTTTTGGTAATTACGCCGGGCCGTGTACTCAAACTCACTGGGATACAACAACAATCGCTTCGCCGCTTTTTACCGGAGGCATATGTTCTATTGCTAATGGAGATACATCTGAAGGAGAAGGTGTTATCAATCGTGGAACGGGAAGTGGCAACATCCTTGCTACTGCGAAGATGAGTTCAAACTCCATGATTTTGCCGGATACACTCACAGTCAATGTTGCTGCTGTCAGTTATGATTCAATCCGCATCAGTTCAGGGGCAAATGGTTTTCACTTTTTCCCGACACTTCAGATATCTACCGACAACTGTACTTCACTTGTTGCTATCGGTCTCAGGAAGGATAACAATAAATGGGAACCTGTCACGGTAGTCTGGAGTTCTCTTAAATGGATCCCGACAACCACACTACATTCAGATAGTTCATACAGGTTCTGTCCGAGTGACACCGGAACAGGATATATTGAGATTGTTTATCAAAATTATCTGCGCTACACGTTACCCGTAAAAGCTCTCCCCGGTGCTCCTTTTTCAACAATGATCTATCTTAACAACGGCTCACCGTTACCCGATGATACAACATTTGTTGCCGGTAAAACCATTGGTTTACTATCCTGTATTTTCGATAAGCGGGGCGTCCGACTCAAAGAACAATCGCTGACAGATTCTACAAAATGGCAAATAATTGAAAAGCAGAATGTCAGCATCGATGATTCTACAGGAAAAATTGTGTCGTCGAAAAAATTCACATTTGATTATTTGCCGGTACAGGCATACAGGACTGTCCAAATTAAATCATCCTTTGGCAGTTTGATAGATTCAGGTCTGATCAGGATCGGTCCGGGTACACCATATCGTGTTGTTATTGAATCACACGCCAATCCTTCCCGATCGTTAAATGCACCTTCAGAAATTAACAATATAGAGATTCCTGATAATCGTACCCAGGTAACAGTATATGCAATTGTCAGAGACTCTCTTGGAAATTATATCGACTCATTAAGAAATGGTACCTGGGGAAGCACCGATACTATTGCAACGGTATCAGCTGGTTCATTTGCATACGCAGGTACTGTTATCAAAAACATTTCGGTTATAAGTGGATCCTGTAAAATTTTTGTGAACAGCGGAAATTTCACCGACAGTGCATCAGTGACACTCCTCCCTTATCATTATGTCGATTTAGAAATCACGACACCTGATCTGAACCCATTGCCTTTGCTGACAATGACCACCAATGATGATACCACACTGATTACCCGTGGATTGCGATCTGATACAGCACTATGGAAAGATGTACCATCTGACTGGAGTGTGTCGGATTCCATTTCTATTTTTCCGGCACCACCGGCCGGGTCGGTTTCGTATTCTTTTTCCCCTGTGCGGCCGCAAAACGGTTACATAATCGCTCATATCGCAGGCACCGATGAACTATATGATACCATATCAGTAAACTTTACACGTGGAAAACCTGTCCGTTCAGAAATAGTTATTACCACTCCTCATGAACAGCTTATTGCAGGTGACAGTATCTCCGCCACAGTGAAAATTTACAACAAAGACGGCCTTGTTCCTGGTCAATACTGCTTTAACAAAACATCCGGACATCAGATCAAATACGGTGATGTCATTGGATACGGCCAAAGCGGATATTCACCTGTAGTCGTATGCGATGAGGGAACATCTCTGGTAAATTTTGTTCCATCATTTAATGCAAGCCTCGATCAGTGTTTTAACGATGGAATTGACACTGTTACATTTGTCCTGTATAACGCTCCAGCCAGCAAAGACAGCCTTCACCGGATTGTAACTGAATTTGATACCGTGCTTTCATTCAGTAATACATTCCGTTTGAAACCTGCCGCTCTCAACCATCTGAAACTTGCACATACATATCCCTGTTGCGAGGATTCGATTACTCTCCGACACCTGTCAGACCAGGTTATGATTTATTCTGTCGGTTACGATATCTACAGAAATATGCGTGGAAGAGAATTGTGTAACTGGACAGTTAATGGTACACTTCATCCACTCCACGATACTATAAACATTTCCCGGGTACTTTATGAATCCGATCCCGATATTGTCACTGACGATGAGAGCGGGTACATTATTGCCCGATCTTCACAATCCCATGCAATCAAAGATTCGCTACATATCTTTATATTGGGACCACGCTCTAATGTCAGCTCAGCTGTTACCGATGATACAGACGGGAATGGTCTTCTCGATAAAATCACCATTACGTTTGACAGGCCGGTCTACCTTGAATCATCACTCAAGCTGACTGATTTCAAAATCAGTTACCGTTCAACAACATTCTCAGTAGACAGTTTAGCGCTTTCTTCAGATAATCAAACCATGTCACTCTACCTTCAGGAACAACCATCTGAAGTGATGCAGACTGCATGGACTCCTCAAATTACATTTGATAATTCCCGGTATTTTCTTGTTAAGGCCCCCGATACACTTTCAGTCACTACAACCGATGGAGCCGGCCCGGTTATCGAATCGATCGTAAAAGAGATCAAGGATAACAACCGCAAAAATGACCTTATCACTGTTACTTTCAGTGAAAGGATCTCCGGACCTGGCGGTGGTATCTTTTCTCTCCTTCAAATGCCTGCCGATGTTTTTAATACCTGGCGGCAGGTACACGCGGATTCAATGGAACAATTTTCTCTGCTTTCAGGAATTACCGGATTTAACGGTCCTCTCAGTCCCAATCAGCTTTTTTTCAATACGACCAACTCGGTAGAATTAACCAACAAACACTGTTTCAATATCAGAACAGATTCTTCAGCATACGTCCTGACAGACCGGTATAATAACGTTCCACATCAAAATAACCGGAAAGTAAATGTGGAAATTCGCGGGAATGTTGTTGAAAAGATGAGGATCTTTCCCAACCCGGGAAGAGCTACAGAGCTCAGGGAACCTGCAGGATTTTTCAATATTGATCATAATCCAATGGCTCCTGACTGGGTCAGGGCTGACAACGCGGGTATTGTGATGCAGTTTCTCCTGAAGCTTCCAGAAAATGTAAAGAGTACTGTCAAAGGCCAGATCACCATTTTCGATGCTGTCGGTAATATTGTCTGCTCCGACCCGGGAGTTCATTACCGCTGGAAAAACCTTGTTGCAGATGGACCTGTTATTACACGACCCGTAAACAAAAACATACGTCCTGCAGGATGGGATAATGATGGTACTATTTATCATTATTATGTTTATTGGAACGGCTACGCTCAAAATAAAAACCGGGTTTCACCAGGAATTTACAAAGTTGTTCTAAAAGTGAGTGTTGAAACTGAAGGTGTTAAAGCAAAGCCAGTTATTTACTCCGGGATACTTGGAATCAAACCATGAAGCAATTACTATTACTGCTGTTTTTTACTGTTTCGCTTTGCGCATCAGGTATTTCCAACCGATTTGCAATTTCCAGTGCCGCATTTGATCCTGACCACTTCGCTGTGGCGATGTCATTGACATTTGACACATCTGGCGTTCAGGGTGCTTATCAGGGGGGCATAAGTGTCAACCTTGGAAAAACACCTGACAGCATCCCTGATTTTTTGATTATCTTTGAAACATCATTGCTTGATACCACCTTTTTCATACCTGAATTGCACTTTGATACTACATACACGCTTTCAATCTGGATGAAAAATGAGAACGGTTGGATCGCACCTGATTCACATTCAATACGAACGATATCGATTGAATCTTCTTCGAGACAGCCAGTTGAATTTTTTGATCCCGGGAAAAAAATTGATACTGTTGCGATTTTGAAAAAAAGTGTATTTCTCTGGAAAAATCGGGATTATCCACTGGGTATCCCTCCACATATCGACACTGTTGTTAGTTACATTCCTGATCAGTCGCATCTTAAGGGGCTTACACTTGCAGGACCAGGAATTCGTTTTTTACATCCGGAACCTACGGTTCCCTTTTACATTGGATTTAAAATTGATACCAGTAAATTCAACGGTTCTTTTACGCGCATCTTCACGGATTCATCAGGACTGTATCGGGCACAGAAGAATACTTTTTATGACACGGTGCATTCGATTATCTATACAGTCGCAAGTAGAATGGAATTACCATTTGTTGTTTTGACAGACACTGTTCCTCCGGTTATTCAGGTTCTCTCAGATACTACCTCTGTTATCGATATCGAAGCCACATCAGACACGATTCTGATACATGATAACTGCCCGGGTGTTCGCTGGAGCTTTTTCTGTCTTTCTGATGAAGACTCCACCATTGTTCGTCCTGTATCAAACGGAATTGTCCCTGATACTTCAGGTTTGATTATTTGCAAATTCCCGTTTCTTGAATTCAGTAAAAATGGGGCAAGGGCATTTCTTGTTATAACCGATGGGACATTTCAGGATACCGTTGATCTTTCCCGCCGCAGTATCCGTGTAACCGGAGATATCATCAGTACGGAGAGTAAATGTATCACACCGGTATTCACAACAGTTACTATTGACAGCCCGGGTGTCCATTCTGCGTTGAAAACACTATTTCAACTTTCAGGCGGAACGTTAAACAACTCAATTTTCAGACTTTATCGCTGGGCTCCATCCGCCAGTAATGTATCAACAAAGAATACATGGCTCGAATTATCATCTGGAAATAAATCCAGCTTTCAATTCACTCCATCATCACTCTTCTGGTTAATAACGAAACAGTCAGTTGTTTTTGAGCTTGGAAAAGGGAAAACACCACCAGTGAAAGGTGATTTTATTGTTACACTTTCACCAAAAAACTGGACCGATTTCAGTATTCCCTACAGTTTTGGCATACGTCTTTCTGATGTAATCAAAACTACAGGAACTGCAGCATCCGATGTTTATTATTATCGCTGGGTAAAAAATGATTCTGCAAAAAGCTATTCTGCCAATCTGATGTTCAGCAAAACGATCAATGGTGACAGTTGCGGTAACCTTACTTTTTCAAGTGAATCGAATGGTTACACTGCATACAATCCGTTTGATACAGCTATACAGTTACATTTTCCAGTCTACACATTCGATCAACCGGTTGCGGGCACGGTATTAACAAGACGATCTGCAGGCGCCTCATATTCCATTGCGGTTAAAGGCGTTGCAGCAAATGGAACTGCTACAACAGTTTGGTGTGCTGCTCATCGGGGAAGCGACACACTCTGTTGTCCTCAGCCACCTTCATTTTCAACTCCATGTGTGTCAATCCTTCAGGGAGAAAGTGATGTGCAGGCAAGTGTAGTATCCTGTCCTTCCAATAATTCAGCATCTCTTTTCAAATTATATATTCCGAAAACAAATGGAAATAGTGTCACTCTATCTGCAGAAATAGTTAATTCTTCACGTTCAATGCAATTCTGTTTTCTGCGGAAAAAAGAAAACGTTTTCACTGTTGTATCAAAAGATGTTGTCAGGATCAATCCACAGAACGAATCGGTACTTTATTTAGCGGCAGCAGATAAACCTGCTTTTGAAAAAATGTATCCAGCACAGCCGGTGCAGAATGAAGTACCTGGTCCTGCACCATTTAAATTTGATAAGAACCGAATTACATTCCATTTCAGTAACGGAAATCAACAACATGCGATTGTAGAATTTTTTAATCTTCAGGGGAAATGTGTTTTAAAATTTGCGGCAACCTGCTTACAGCCGTCAGTTAACGTCATGTTGACATCTGGAGTGTACATAGCAAAGTTTTCGACAATAATGGATAACTCCAGGCAAAGCTTTGTCCAGTATCAAAAAATTTCCATTGGCCGGCAGGAGTTTTTCCATGCGCAGTAATGCATTGTTTTTTTTCATATTCATCTGTTTTACTTCATCGTATGCTTTCAATGAAGCTGAATTTATGCCGAATCCCGATTCTGTTTCGATTCTTTTGACAACACGGGTTGACGCACGTTTAAAAGGCGAGGAACAGAATGTCAAGTATATTCTCAATTTCAGTCAGGGACAACCCCTCTTTTATTTCGAATTGTCACAAATTGGAAAAAAGATATTTGTAACGTTGGTCAACACACGACTTGGTGGTTTCATGCTGGAGGAGAGAGAAAAAACTGTCAATAAAGGTCCTCTTAAAAAAGTTGCATTCATTGAAGAGTTGAAAGATAAAAATCAGGATGTTGCTGGTCTTAATCCTGAATTTTATTATGTTACAACAATGATTATGGATTGCGATCCTCTGATCAACGATCCATCTAAAGTAATAATAGAGGAAAAAAACGAAACGATTACCATTTCGTTACCCTGGCCATCCAATCTTCAGAAAAGAAAAGAACTTTATTCAACACCCGATAAAAAAGGAAATCGTAAACTGATTGCAGTAATCTCTGGAATCGGGGCAGCAGGCTTAGCTGGTGGTGGGATTCTTTTGTGGAACCTTCTATCCGGGAATGATGATGAAACACCACTGAAACCGGTTCTTCCAGAGCATCCCTGACTTTCGTTTAGTCACAAACAATCTGATCTGTTCTTCTGAGATTGTTCCTGCTATTTTTCAACGCTTAACTGAACCAAAAGAGTACAATATTTTATTTTACCCTGGTAATTTTAACGGTTCAACAGAATAATTTTAACTCATTGAGGACATAAAAAATTCATGAGACAATTTACAATGTTATTATTGATTCTGATTTCAGCGCATTCGCTCTATGCAGGCAATGTAATCGGTTATTTTACTAACTGGGGCATATATGGTGATAAGCCGTACACTCCACAGGATGTGTTCTGTGGTTTATTTTCCTTCAGCTTTTGGAACGCTCAACAGCATCTTACGGTGAAACTCATATTGCTCTTGACGCAGTGGTATTTTAAGATGAAACACTTTTTCTGCGGTGGCGGATTTAATCTCTTACATTATAATATATTTTCGTTAATATTTCTTGCAGCTGACATAATTTCATCCTCCACACATTACGTTACCATTTCAAGCAATGAAATAACATACATCAAAATAACTATTGCATGATTTAATTTCTATAAATTCCTGAATCTAACTCTGCATGGTATTCATATCGGCTTAAGCGGTACCGCTTGATCGGGAACAAAAGTTGCACAATACTATTCTCAGAATGTGTAATTCACCAGCTCATAGTTTTGGTTGACTGTGATGAGCTTATTCAATGACTGTCCCCGATGGCAAACATGGGCTCTGATTGCCGGATCTTATGAAGAGATAGAGATAAAATTTACTAAAAAGTAAAAGCAATTTTCTGATAGTAAAAAACGCATCGTGAGGATTATAAATTCGTGCGCTGTGCCCTGTTATTAATCCTTCTGAACTATCCACAGGTGAATGGTAAAGAATTTGATTGTACTCTATCTGATCGTTATAATTCTATAATTTACGAGAGATAGGGCTTGCGATATGAATAATTTTTTCAAACTGGTAGTGAATACAACGACCTTTATACTTGTTCTGATTATTAATTACCTCACCAATACCGAACTGATCGGAACCAGCAGTGTCGGGGAGATAAGCAATCGATACCCAACAGCAATTACACCGGCTGGTTACGCTTTTTCAATCTGGGGGCTTATCTATCTGTTATTATCATTATTTATTGGGTATCAATGGTTCGTATGGAAAAAACAGAATGGTCGTGATCTGATTGGTGCAATCGGTTATTATTTCACGCTTTCCAATCTGGCGAACATTTTGTGGATTATTACCTGGGTTAATGACAGAATCGGTCTTTCCCTCATTTGTATCGGTTTACTTATGGGGTCGCTCATACTATTGATTCAGCGATTGAATCTTGAACGATGGAATGCACCTCCTGCGGTCATTCTGTTTGTTTGGTGGCCTATTGTCGTCTATTTCGGGTGGATACTGATTGCTACGATTCTCAATGTCAATGTTTTATTAGTCAGTGCTGGCGGAGACCGTTTTCTGTGGGGAGCTTCAATACGGGGAGTAATTTTTGTTGTTATAGCAACGATTATCTATATCTATCTGATTTACACGAGAAACTTACGTGAATCGGCGTTAGTGGGTGTTTGGGGGTTCATTGCGATTGCTTACCAACAGGCAGATGAAAGTAAATTGATTCAATCTGTCGTTATTGTCTGCTCGATCGTGTTACTCGCGAACACAATCTATCATGCTTTTAGAAACAGGCGTTCAATCATCGCTTAGGGCTGCATTCTCACTTATTTGAAAGGAACCATAAATGGCTAAAAAAGTAACAATTTTAAGTTTTTTCTTTTTTCTTATGCTTGGTCTTGTAATTGGTTGCAACGAAGACGATGATTCCCCCGTAGGACTATCAAACAGTGTTGCAGGTACCTGGGTTCATGATGATGGATTAGAATATAAGTTCAACAGTAATGGAACTATCACAGGTTCTGCAATAGACGCATTAAATGTGGTCCTTGTTACTGCTTTTAATGCACCAGCACAGACATGGACATACAATGATACCCACATTTTGGTTGACGGTCAGCAGGCGACTACGTACACAGTTGAAGGTAATAAACTAACATTTAAAAACGAAAATGGGGAAAATGTTACACTGACAAAAAAATAATTAAGTATCATTCAAAAAAAAGTTCTATACATTGCAAAGGACTGGTACAACAACCGTATCTTTGGTACTTTTGGTTTTCCAGTCCATTTTTCATCAACATTCAGGGTCATACACCTTCGGAGTTTTCAGGTTTCGGGAATACTGATTCAGGTAAATTATATTTGGGACTGTTCATCCTTGATCAGTAGATTAAAAAACATCCAACAGTCCCACTGAATCTTCTTGCGTTTCTAAAACAACCCTCCAAAAGAACTCCGGTTGATTATTTTTCTACTCGGAAACCAGAATAAATTTAAAACCGTATAGTTGGTAAATATAAAAGAAAAATGAAATCAAACCATTAAATAGTGTATATTGAACTATATAGCACTGTCAGAATCGGCAGTACCCAGATCAATCAACCGGTTAAAAAGCATGGAAAAAGGAGCATCAGATGTTTAGAAACGTACTTATAAGCATAATCTCAATCTGCGCTATATCTGTTTTTGCGTATGACTTTGTGGAATCTGAAGAACATTCGACCTGTTACATTTCGATGAACATGAAAATGGCTCCGGTGAAAGCCACTGATAAGAGCGGCAGAGGGGTAATCGAAGTTACCCTGAAAGATAAAAGCGGTAATCCTCTTCCAGGTAAAGAGATTCAGCTTAATGCATCATGGGGAACATTTCTGTGTATTCTGACAGAAGAAGCTCAGAGTAAGGGTGTAAATGCCGCAGAGCAGCGGGATTGTTATATCACTGATAGCAATGGCAAGGCACGGATCAATCTGATAAACATTCAGCTCGATTCCCCGGTGAAAGTAAAGGCAAGCTGTGACTGCGGCGGGTATACCGTGTTTGCAAACGGAACCATGACCGTGAGATCGGTAAAGAAGAAAAAGTAGAGTGTTGTTATTGAAAAAACAGATCAGGAAAAAAACGCTGAGTAAGCACACCGCTTGCAAATAAGAGAATCGCACCGGAGATAAATGCAGCAAGTTTCAGCACCATTTGCAGACGTGAACTGTGGTTAAGAGCTTTTACCACATCATCCATGGACTTGTACCTTTTATCCCTGTTCTTGGCAAGCATCTTTCTCACTATACGGACCGTTCTTCCGGAAACCCTGGGGTTGAATTTTTTTGGTGAGATAAAAGAACCGACCAGAGTCCGGGTCATGACTTCCTGGGCGTTACCGCCGGTACATACCATTTTTCCAGTTAACATATAGTAGAGTGTGGCGCCCAGTGAGTAAATATCCGATCTTCCATCGATATCACGTTCTCCTTTGACCTGTTCCGGTGATGCGAAATATACTGAACCTACCATGAAGCCTTCTTTTGTTAAGGTCATGTGATCGGCATCACGATGCATCACAACGCCAAAATCGGTGATTTTAGGTGTACCGCTTTCATCGATGAGTATGTTTTCCGGCTTAATATCGCGGTGCACAATTCCTGATGCGTGGGAGAAACTTAGTGCCATTGCAACTTTTCTAGTAATGGCGAGCGCTTTTGATTCTGAAAGAGGTTTGTGTTTTTCAACAAATTGTGCAAGTGAGGTACCCTGAACAAGCTCCATTGCAAAAAAGTATCTCCGGCCTGCTTTTCCTGCATCGTAGAGTGTAACAATGCCCGGGTGAACCAGTTTCGCAAGTGCCCGGATCTCCTGAAAAAAGCGGGTAACGATAGTTTCATCTTTTGATGGTACTGTGTTGAGGATTTTAAGAGCCACTTTTCGTCCGGTAAATTCGTGTACTGCATCGTACACTTTTCCCATTCCACCCTTACCGATAAGTTTTCCCAGTTGATAGCCTCCGAAGTGGTCACCACCTTCGCCCAGATTAGAGATTTCCTGGAGTTCTGAAAGCTGCTGTTGTGTAAGAATATTCTGTTTAACCAGTATCTCTTCTATCGTTGACTCAAGACCGATTTTTTTGCTTTTTTTCAGCAGATCTTTGCACTCTTCATACTTTTCAACCGTCAGCAATTTTCTATCGATCGCAAGTTTGATAACCGGAGTTTCGTAACGGATTTTTTCTTTCTGGAGCATAGATCTTAAACTGTCTTGAATAAGAAATTTGTATTAGATAATCATGAAAAAACAGAATCCCGGAATGCTGTGATGTATGGTAATATAACATGATCCACAGGTAATTTGGTTGAACAAAATGAATCTAATGAATTTCTGGTTAAAATTGAGTCCTCAGTGCTACAATGAAAACATACATTGAGTCTTGAAATTTGGTTTACTACGTTCCCTGAACTATTTTTTTTGTATTATGGATAATCAGAATTTACTCCAGTTATTGAATGATCTGAAAAATCAGCAAATATCAGTAGATAAGGTATTTGAACAGTTACGTGATCTGCCATTCCAGGATCTGGGTTTTGCCCGCGTTGATCATCACAGGGCAATTCGAAAAGGGTATCCAGAGGTAATATTCTGCCAGGGAAAAACGCCCAGTCAGGTGCTGGCTATTGCCAAAGCTCAAATCGATCATGGCGAAACCATATTTGGAACGCGCGCCAGTGATGCCGTATGTGAACTTATATGCAGAGAAATTGCCGATGTTTCTGTTGACATCACTGCGAGATGTTTCTGGAAAAAATCGGCATCATGGAAGCCAAAGCAGAACATCCGGGGAAAAATTTTGATATGTGCAGCAGGAACTGCGGATACGCCTGTTACAATAGAAGCGCTTCATACCATCAATCTGATTGGCCATCCTTGCGAGGTCCTTTCAGATATTGGGGTTAGCGGCATTCATCGTCTTTTCGCATCCCGGGAAAAGCTGCTTGAAGCATCAGTAATCGTCGTAGTTGCCGGAATGGAAGGTGCGTTACCATCAGTGATTGCCGGCTATGTTTCCTGTCCGGTGATAGCGGTTCCAACGAGTGTGGGGTACGGATCTCATCTTAATGGAATGGTGCCGCTTCTGGCGATGTTGAATTCGTGTGCGTCAGGGCTGACAGTGGTAAATATCGATAATGGATTTGGTGCGGGGTGTGCTGCCGCTGCAATCAATACAATTCGCGCAAATGAACCCGGTTATAATGGCAGTGTTCTATAGAATGCAAGTATTGATTATCGAAGAAGAAATTTCCAATCAAATAATGATAATTAGAAAAGTGTAGCTTCAATGTTCCCTGTTATCCTTGCGGTTCCGGAGTGTACTGCGGTATCCGATGATCAATATAAACAGCTTCTTTCGATCGTGTCATCAGAGCGAAAAGCCCGTGCTGAGCGTTTTTTGCGTTTTGAAGATTCCTGCCGGTCGGTAATCGCAGAAACGTTACTTGCGTATACACTTAAAACGGTGTGCGGTATTGATTTTAATTCTGTTACTATCATTGAGAACCAATGGAAAAAGCCAGTAATTGAGGAATTTAATATCCACTTCAATCTGACCCACTCGGGGTCTTGGGTTATGTGTATAATTGATGAGTATGAAACAGGAATTGATGTCGAGCGGGTGAAACATGTTGATTTTGGAATTGTTCCCCGTTTTTTTTCTGCTGCCGAGCAGGCTTTTTTTAATCAGTGTACAACTGATGAGCAGCGTCTGGACAGATTTTCTACGTTATGGGTGTTAAAGGAAAGTTACATAAAAGCGATAGGAAGAGGTCTTTATTGTCCGCTTGATTCGTTTTCTGTTGTACCTGCTGAAAATAGCATCGTTACACTCCAGAGAAATGATCCATCCCTGCCACATAAGTACCTGAAACTTTTCCCCGCTGGTGACTCATACCGGTGTGCTGCATGCTGCTCTATCGACAGGTTCCCATCAGGAATTAACCTGGTGACTGTTGCTAATCTGATTGAATCTTTGATTATTCAGAAAAAGTGATCGGGCAGGTAACTCTGTTGTTGGTCAGGTTACATTCCTGCAAATCAGCTGTTTCGATAGAAATTTCAAGTTCTTTAAGTGCAGTGTCAGTTTCGAACTGGCATTGAACAGGCAGAAACATGATACACTGTGCACAGATCTGGATATTCTTCTGACCCAGAAGTGCTCCTGATTGATTTCGAACCTGCACATTGATAATCTCATTATAGGTTCCGCTGTTTTTGATCTGAACGGTTGCAAGGAAACTGTTTTTTTCGGGTTGTTTCTTGAGTTCGACACCAGATATTTCAACATCTCTTTTATCTTCTGCAACAAATACTTTCGTGTAGAGCATATTGTCTGCAGGATCTTCATCGCCGGGAATAGTTGCTGAAACACACAACAGATGCGTACCTTCCGTTGCTTGAGCGGTATTCCATTCCAGTACGAATTGACCTGTCTGCTGCGGTTTCAGTGAACCTGATCCACTGGCGAGAATTCTGCTGCTTTTTGAATCTGATAGAGAAATTAAAAACTCATGTTCAAAGGTACCCTGATTTTCAACTGTCGTGATCGTTTGTAAACGTTCTCCTTTAATGCACCATGGTGAGACTTTAATATTCGAGACTTGCAGGTCATGTTCCGGTTTCGGGAAAAACTGAAGAGCTTTATGAATGTCAAGTGTTCCCCAGCCTGTCTGCCTGTCCCAGCCACGAGGTGGTATGTCCAGGCAGGTTTGTTCGAGTGCCTGTCTGATTCTGTCACTGCCGTTAATTCCTGAGAGCATGAGCGATACTGCAGTTGCTGCGACCTGTGCAGTTGCAACGGTTACTCCCTGAACCGTTGAAAAGCCGTAAGGATCGGGATTCTGGTAAAGAATTTCTCCTGAAGTATTAAGATCGATATAATCAGCGTTGGGGACTGATGATGCTTGGACCGGGGGGACACTGGTAGCGCTGACAGCAATACAATACTGGTTGTATGCTGCCGGGAAAGTGTGCTGCTCAGGGCTGATAATGTTACCGGCAGCACATATAATTGTTACACCGTGATTATGAGCCTGAATAATTGCCTGTTTCAGGAGTGGAGAATCGTGGCTGCGCGCATTGATGGTAAGAATATCAGCACCACCAATAACAGCATATAAGATACCTTCAACAAGAGTGGATGTTCGACCGATACCGTCTTTATCGGTTACTTTTACAGGCATTATTGATGTATTCTTTTCGGATGATAAGCTGTCTGATGTGTTTTTAATATGGTTTGCAATAATTGTTGCTGCAAGCGTACCGTTTCCATTGTCATCGATGGGATGTTCATTAAATAAGACAAAGTTGTATCCTTTGGAGAATCTCGCATGAGAAAGTGCCTGGGCTTTTTTATAGTTCTGATAATTTTCGAACGCGACACCGCCATCGATGATTGCTGTGATAATATCCGCCAAAGCAGGTCTGGAAGTGTCCAAAGACAGTGGCAGATTGACTTTTGTTGATACTGTATTTCCAGTATTCAAATAAGCAGGAACGAGTGAGTCTGTGGTATAGATGCTTGTTGATGTAAAGTAGTCCGGCTGGGCAAGTTCAACTTCGGAATACTGCGTGAGTTGTTTACTAAAAGCGAGAATGTTCTGGCTGCTGATAAGTCTAACTCTGAAGAACCGGCCATGAGGGTAATATGCGAGAACCGTGAATTTTGAACGGGAACTGATCGAATCGATAACTGTCTTATCTGTACCAGGCAGGAATTTGATTAAACACTCATTTTTTACGTAATCGCCGGGGTGGGGAAACTGCGAGGACGTTTGTTCTGCAAAAGTTTGCAGTAATAAAAGATGCAGACTGATTGCTATCCATATGGTGAAATGCTTTTTCATGAATATTCCTCTGTGTGGAGACACTTGATCCTTTAAATATACAAAAAAACAGATCAGAAAATAACCGTTTTCTTCTGGCCCGGAGTTTGATCTTCTTTAAGTTGTATCTGGGCCGTCTTATACCCAAAGAAATGATAAATGTGCGAATTACCCTCAATTCTTGAGATATGGCTGGTCGGTTGGTGAATAAATGATACCAAAAGTGCCGGGGAGATGATGTGGAATGCTATTGAGAACAGGTGGGTTAAAAAGTTTGAGAGTGCTGGCAAAGAATGTTGATGCCGGTAACGTAGAGCAATTCCTTGTTGATGATCGAAATTGGGTTATACGATACATTGTTATCGATTTAAAGGAAAATTATAAGCAAACACGCAAATTACTCTCACCTCTGGCAGTGCACATACTTTCACCAGATGTACTTCAGGTAAATGTATCGATTGAGCAGTTAGAGAACAGTCCTGATATCGATACTGCCGAATCGGTATCCCGACAAATGGAAGAGATGCTTCATGCATATTATTCCTGGCCTTGTTACTGGCTCTACCCGGATGGATACAATCTTCTGGGTGGAGCACTGTATCCCGGGTTAAGCGTTCCGTTTACTTATCCCGCTGCCGGGTGGGGTGATGAGTGTGTGGAGATACAACCTCTGGAAACTCATATGGAAAATACACCGTCATCATCACATCTGAGATTGACTAAAGAGATGATCGGGTATCGTCTTGTTGCAGCTGATGGTGAAATCGGACAGATGGTAGAAATTTTCATCGATGATAAAAAGTGGCGTCTGAAATATTTAGTAATTGACACAGGAAACTTTTTCCCCGGGAGGAAAGTATTGATTCCCATTGAACTTGTTAAAGGTATCGAATGGATGAACGGAGCCATTAGTGTTAATGTAAATAAAGGTACTATCCTTGAGGGACCTTCATACAATCAGGCGTTTCCAGTTACCAGTGAATATGAGTCCAGAATTTCTGGATATTACTATCCGGAAAAAAGGAGGTAATGGAGAAAAATGAATATTTTAAACAGAATACATTTTAATTCGGCTCCGACACTGCTTGCTGCATGGACAGGTGCTGGTAATGTAGGTATATTATCAATGGACTTTTTTAGAAGGAAACTTGACGCACAGATGTTTGCGCAGATTGATATGAGTCAATTTGTAACACCTGATTCAATTATTGTAAATGCTGGAGTGACACATTTTCCGGAGACTCCGCAGAGCATCTTTTATCATCGTCATAATCCCGATATTGTACTGTTCGAGAGTAATGCTCATGCAGGTGAGCATGATATGGAAGTTATCCGAACGATACTGGAACTTGCAAGAGAACTCAATGTACCGCGAATTTACACTGCTGCAGCATTACCCCAGCCGATGAGTCATACCTCAAAATCTGAGGTGTTGTATGCATGTAATAACCCGGGATTAAGAAATGAGCTTGAGATGCAGGGATTGCGGGCGATGCCTGATGGTGTTATTAGTGGACTGAATGGGTTGATGCTGGGATTTGCGGGTGCCCGGGGTATTGATGCTGTGTGTCTTCTTGCGACAATACCGGCGTATGCCAGTGGCCTGACCTATCCGCGGGCTGCCCTTGAAATTGTAAAGTGTCTGGCGGTGGTTACCAATGTTTCATTTGATATAAGGGAGCTGGAACAGGATGTGGATTCTGCGGAACCGATGTTTGCTGATATTGAAGAAAAATTGAAGGATTTTTTCTCAACAGGTTCTATGGGGCTGGGGGAAGAGTTTCAGAACGGTGATGGAGATGAAATTAACATTCCAAAAGAAAAGATTGAGAAAGATGATATACCGAAGTATGTAATGGACAGGATCGAGCGAATGTTCATTACTGCAAAAAAGAATAAAGAAAAAGCCAGGGAACTCAAGAGTGAGCTTGATAAGTGGGGTTTGTACAAGTTCTATGAAGACCGCTTTCTGGATCTTTTCGAAAATGAATGAATAATGATAGAGTAGTTAACAAAAGTACGTTCCGATAGTTTTAATGTTAGTTCACTGTCTGGGGTCCGCCTTCGTTGAAACTATGGAGGACAGGTGACAGCGCCACACGAACTTGAATACTTTCGGAATCTATTTTTTTGTTACCCCTATAAACCTGTAATTCAGACGAATGTCACACCGTAGCCTGATTACTATTGTGTACATCTGAATATTCGATACCCAGTTCCTTAAGCTTACGTGAAAGATTTGACTGCGCCATACCGATCAGGCGTGCTGTTGCAGTGATATTACCCTCTTGTGAACAGAGTGCTTTGATAAGATAATCCTTTTCAAACTGGAGTTTGGCGGTTTTAAAGTCGGGGCCAAAAGAAAATTCTGATAATGGCACTGTTTCTGTGCTTTTTGGGGTAGTCTGGATAATGGAATGGCCTGTGTAGTGAGCCTGTATATCTGAGCGTTTTATGCAGTGTGAGTCACTGTACACGGCAGTTCTCGTAATGAGATGCTTTAATTCTCTTACATTGCCGGGAAAAGTTGACTCAGATAGAAATACAAGAGCATCATCAGTAAATCGTTTTTCTATACAAAGCTCATTGCAGATCTGTCGTAAAAAGTGCTCTGAGAGCGGTATGATGTCATCTTTTCGTTTGTCTAAGCCTGGAATGTTAAGCACAAACGCACTGATCCGGTACCACAGGTCGTGACGAAATTTGCCTGTTGAAACAAGTGATTCAAGATTTTTATGGGTGGCACATACAAGCCGTACGTTTACCTTTGCTGGCGTGCCTGCTCCAAGTCGGACGAACTCACCATTTTCCAGCACCCGTAATACCTTTGCCTGAACCTGGAGATCCATATCACCAATTTCATCGATAAACAGAGTGCCATTGTTGGCAAGTTCAAAACAACCCTCCCGTTTACGATCTGCGCCGGTGAATGCTCCTTTTTCATGTCCAAAAAACTCGTCTTCAGCAAGATTTACAGGTAAAGATGCGGCATTTGAAACGATAAAAGGACCCTGGGCGCGAACACCTTCATAATGGAGATGACGGGCAAGAAGATCCTTTCCTGATCCTGAAGGGCCCATGATAACCACGGATTCTCTTACATTAGAGAGTCGGGATGCTTGTGCGTAAAGTTGTTTCATTGCATCAGAAACGAGAATCGGAGAGTGTACCATTGGTTGCTCTTTGCGCATAAGTTGCTTCTTGAGCGAAACCCCCTCGAGTGCATTGCGGACACTTGTGCGAACCTGAATGAGGCGAAGCGGTTTTTCCAGAAAATCATGAGCGCCTATCTGAAATGCCTCTTTTGCAAGTGAAACAGTCCCGAACCCGGTTATCATGATAACCGGCAGATGTGTAAAGCTGCTTTTTAATTTACGTAATACATCAATACCGTTATCTGCACCAAGTTTTATATCAACTATGGCAAGATCGACACCACTACCGGCCGCAGTGAGTGCATCTTTTTCATTACCGGCGCATATAACATCGTATCCATCTTCGGTAAAAATTTCGCCGAGAGATTCTCTTATGTCTGCTTCATCGTCAACAATCAGTATTTTCATGACAGGCGGCTCTTTCTCTGAGAATTCGAGTTTGCGAATGTGTCTTTAAAACCAATGATAAACATTGTACCGTGATCCTGTTTATCGGTAGAGGAGCAGAGGGAAATTGTTCCGTTCATGGATTCAATGATCCTTTTAACTACCGGAAGACCAAGCCCGGTTCCCCCTTTTTTAAATGTTATATAGGGGACCCAGACATTCTGGAGATGCTCCTTCGGTATGCCGCTTCCATTATCGGAAATGTGCAGCATTATTACTGAATCCCTGTTCTCAATTTTAACGACTATTTGTGTAGCTCCGGCTTCAATACTGTTTTTCCACAGGTTGAGCAGAACTCTTTCAAAAAGGTGCGGGTCAATACGTACTGATGCATTGCCATTAACCGAAGTACTGATTGATCCTTCCAGATTATCAGCAAACTTTTTAAAAATCGGCGAAATCTCTACATCGCTCAATTGAGGTTCAGGCTCACGGGCGAAACTTCTGAAATCATTGACAAGACGTTCAAGGCTTTCAACCTGAGTACCAATCCGATCAACAAATTTAGATAAATCCGGCATGGTAATCGTTGTACCCTTGTCAACTCTTTCCTGGATTCTGTCAAGAGTAAGCTGAATAGGTGTAAGGGGATTTTTAATCTCATGCGCCATCACACGCGCAATATCTCTCCATGCCATTTCCATGGCTTGTACTTTTGTTTTTTCTCTCAGTTTTTCAAGTTCATTCTGCATTGTATTCATAGCTTTTTCAAGCGTCCCAAGGGCACCGCCGGATCTGTATGGAATAGTAATGAGATTTCCTTTTCCAATCTCCTCTGCAGCTCTGGAGAGATCCTTTAATGGTTTTGTCAGTTTTTTTACTGTAATAGTTGCTGCAAGGAGAATAAGAATAAAGAGTGTAAATGAAAAAAGAAGGACTGATTGCTGCTGTTCACGGATAAAAATTGGGATGAAAGCCTGCCACTGACGATGGCGCTTCAGGCTTTCAAGAGCCTGGTCGCGGTTAGTTTCATCTGTGGATTTTACAAGTGCAATAAGAAGTGATTCAAGACTGGGATCTGTACTCTGCCTGATACCTGTTCGTAAATGAGATAAGTAAAACTGCTGAAACGGACATGCGAATGCAAGGAGAATAATCATTGCAAGCAGCAGTATTTTCCATTCGATTTCAATGTTTTTGAAAAACTTAAACATCTTGTTTCACCTTGCTTTCTGCTGTCTGGGTCGATTCTTCTGGCTTGCCGGGTTAAATGTACGCACTACTCTCTGCTGTCCCCATATCTTACTCATATCAATAACTTTGTTAAGCTGCTCGGCTCTGCTTGGAAGAATGGTAACCTCAATGCGGCATGAAGTTGAGTTTTGAGGTGTTTCGATTCTCCATTTACAGAAATCTCTCATTGCAAGGTGAATAAGTGTGTATTTTTCAGAGTACGTACAATGTCCTCCGGATGAATCGGTCCACATGTAGGTAAAATCCGACATGTCAAACTGTAAGGTACGGAAAAATATGAGGGAGTCATTCTCGTCCATTAAATTTGAAAATTTGAAACGAAGCGGTATACCTGCATCAATTAACTGCTCAAGCTGCCGGTTTATTGATGTTTCAAGTTGACATTGAAATACGGCAGTGCGGTTTTCAAGGACCCGTAAAAATTCTATATTAATATCTGCTACATCTGCACCAGGGGAGAGCCAGTGCGCAAGGTAGAGAATTAAACCAATTATTCCATCATGCATAAGTATCTGTATAGTCTATTAAAATTAATTTTCAAGCGTTAAAACAACTAAATGATGTAAACTGGCAAAAGGTTTACATCAGACTTTTATCTGTATGGTTCAACCGAGGTTTCCAAGGACAATTCTTACGCGTATGCCCGGGTTAACCGTTGTAAAACCCCGACTGCCAAGACCCTTGAAACCACTTACAGAGAATGAAAACAGTGAATTAAGATCCATCCCCAGATGCATCCAGGGCAGTATTGTAGCGGTAAATCCTGAATGAATTTCCACGCCCGCATAGGTTGCCTCTGTATAATTACTTTCATCATCTAACTGTTCCCAGTCATTGAGTGAATTGAATGCATTATCCAGCTGAACAGAGCGTTTAAGTGAAAATGTGCCACCACCAATTACACCACCGAAAAGAAAGTTGATGTTTTTATGGAGAATCACCTTCTCAACGAGCATTCCACCGAAAGATGTGTGCAGATTAAGAATCATCACCGTATCCAGATTTCCATCCACGCGTTCTCCTTCATAATAAGAATCGCCTCCCCATCCACCAAATCCAATACGCAGTCCATTACCAACACCACCATAGGCAAATGCACCCATTACCAGCACTGGCCTGTAGCTTTCTTCCAGTCTGGAGAATCTATACGGTCGAAGAGAGATGTTTTTCAATGCAAAATTTTTAACTGGTTTCATTCTTATACCAAGAACCATCGGTTGGATTATAACACCACCACCATACCCCTGAGCCCTTGATTTTGTTACCTTTTCGGTGAAAAGTATTCTTTTTTCATTGATTTTATTAATGATAAATTCGGCATCGATGGTATCCTGAGCTCTGGAGTCATATTTTGCTTCACGCAAATTTTCAATTTTTTCCTCCAGTTCATGGATTTTATCTATAAGTGCATCAATTTCGGTATCGATCTGTTCCTCTAAATCTACATGAGAAGATTTAATCAACTTCGTTTTTGTATGTGTTGCCTGTGCCTGTTTATCCTCGGGTTTGCTATTTGAAGAATCATATGCAACAGGTAAGTTCCGGGATGTTGAATCATTTTGAACAATTGCATCAAGAGGCGCTGTTGTACTGTCAGCAGCGGTTTCTTCTGCGATGGCTGCAAATACAGAACTGATAATTATTAATAATACTATAAAAATATTCATAAATAGCTCCTTTACAAAGTTATACCCTTAAACTGCATTCCCGAATATCAGTCTGAATTTAAGGCCGGGGTACACCGTCATAAAGCTTCCCTGTCTGAAACTGAAACCGGTTGAGGAATAAAGAAATGTAGTCGAAAAATCAAGGCCGATGTGCATCCATTTGGTAAGCGTATAGCTCGCTCCGCCATTAATTTCAAATACAAACAGTGCTGCTGCAGCAATTTTGACATCTGAGTCATTATCGGCATCATAATCATAAGGGTCGTCGTCACCGCTGTCATCATCGTCAGTATCGATATCTGTGAACCCGTCATCTGCAATTTTATAATCAGCTACGGAAACCAGTGCTCCACCGCCAATCATTCCACCAGCATAAAAGGAAACATTTCCTGGAATACTGAAACTCTTTTCAACGATCAGACCTCCAATGGTAATAATATTATGAAGCTGTACAATAGAGTCCGCAAGACTATCGGGATGAAGTGCTACATATTCAGAGTCACTGACAATACCCTTCCATGGCTCGCTATACAATGTATTATATCCAAATGTCCCTGCTGCGCCGATGCGAAAACCGTTCCGACGGGGACCGAAGAATCCCCCCAGAGTCACTGTCATAAACCTGTTGTCGTCGAATTCAAATCCTGATCGGTTAAGGTCTTTTTCAACAATTCGTTCCAGGGGATCCAGATCGAGTCTTATCATTCCAATACCGATATATCCTGATCCTCCCAGCTTTTTTGAATCATCAATTTCTTTGTCTGTAGCGCTCAGTGTAAAAAAAAGTGCGCTCAGTGCTATTGTTGTAACAAATTTTTTTATCATAAGATACTCCTTTACAGGTCTGTCGATGTTCAGGAGATACATATACAAATAGTGTGCCGTAAGAATAAAACTTGGTAACCAATTGAAATATAAATGGTTATGCTTTAGTGATACAAACGGAGCTCTTAAATTATATCTTTTTTATATATCATATATATATAATACTATTTGTGCATAGGGAAAGTAAACGGTAT
The DNA here is from genome assembly GCA_016929595.1 of Chitinispirillaceae bacterium. Classification (GTDB taxonomy): domain Bacteria; phylum Fibrobacterota; class Chitinivibrionia; order Chitinivibrionales; family Chitinispirillaceae; genus JAFGIN01. The sequence goes on along the minus strand of JAFGIN010000021.1, from coordinate 41,394 downwards.
GTTGTAAAAACGGGGTTAAAAACGGGGTCGTTAAATAGCAGCCTGCATAATGGTGGTGTTGAGGTAAAACGAATGTGTCTGCATCTGGCAGATGCAGACACCTGTAAATCACTTGTTCATCTGAAGGAATCCCAGTACAAAGACCAGTACGGCATTCCAGTTAATGCAGACTTCATTTGAGGCATAGGCCGCTACAGCATCAACATATGATCGGGCTGGTTGCTTGAAAGGGTAGTAGACTCCCGGTTCACAGGATGCTTCATCCTCCCGGGCAGAATTTGGCCCTCCGACCAGAAATCCCGGATAAGGTTCTTCAATGGTATCGGAACTCATGATCCGGTGGTGGGGTTGTAAAGGAGACATAGTGCCGTAACCGGTTACAAATGAGTATCCGGTCGCGTTGTGACCCAGTATGTAGTTAACAATTTCCACTACGGTGTTGAGGTATTTACGTTTTCCTGTTTGTTTGTAAGCGTAACAACAGACAACCGCGTGGTTTAAAACAAAATCATTGGATCCCCAGAGAAAAAGGGACGAAGGCGTTCCAAATGGGGTATTTTCGACAGATGAGGAAATGGAATCAGCCAGATTTCTGATAATTATATTTCCATACTTTACAGCCTCAACTTCGTTATTATCAAAATGTGTTACAAGTGTCAGATATCCGCAAAGGCCGACATTTTGCCAATCAACCGGCGTAATCGTTTCTGATGGGTTGAGAAAACGGGCGATATATTTTTTATAGACCTGTTTTCCTGTTGTCGTGAACAGTTCTGATGCTGCCCAGAAGAATTCATCATTGAAGAAGTTATCACTATAAGCGCCACTTCCGCCGTTTTCTGCAGGCTGGTTAACAGCGGGGTTCTGGAGCGCCCAGTTCCATGCGGCTACTGCACGTTTGATACAGTCTTTACTGTATTTTTTATCAATGTTTTTAAATATCCGGCCTGCCATTGCCATTACCGCTGAAAAATTCAGGGTTGATGCGGTTGTTTTTCCAATTATGTAACGGGGCAGATCTGATTTGTCAGGCATTACAAATGCGTCCCACTTAAGGGGAGCGACTTTGAAATAAACGCCTCCATCATCACTGTCCTGCATCCGCTTGAACCAATCAAGTTCATACCTGACTTCATCCAGAAGATCGTTAATACCATTTCCCGATTCAGGAATCTGGAGGGTATCCCCGCCGATTTGCGGATACAGCTCACAAAGCGACAGAAATCGGTAACATGTAATACCACCATTGACTACATATTTCCCATAATCACCGGCATCATACCATCCTCCATGAACATCTGCAGTACCGGTTTTATTTGTAGTCTGATGGAACATTACGGCAGTGTCAGGGTGCCCTTTTATATGATGAAACTTTCCGGCGAATGGCTCTTCCAGGTCAATAGAGGCCCGTTGGTAATAAAACATGCGAACAGCATCTCTGAAGATCGAACTCAGGGTGTCTTTAATACTGACATCAATTGTTTCTCCGGTTTCCTGTATGGTAAGAGTGTAGACTCCCTCCTGTGATATACCGCTGAATTCACCCTGTTTGACATACTGACCTGATGACGCCCAGAATGTCCCATTAAGTAATGGGCTGGTAAGGATAACGCGCTCACTGCTGTTTTGAAGAATGAATGTTCGCGCATTGCTGTCGGTAACAGAAAATTTTTTGAAAAAACCGGGCAGGTAGCCAGTCTGGTTGATATGAATACTCTTTTTATTCCCGGCCATATCGGGAGAAAAATTGATGACTTTAATATTGTCAATAATGACAGTCCCTTTTCTTCCGGTTATTCCGGGTCTCCAGTCAAAAGTTCTGACACCCTTCAAATCCATTTTACCATTGAGATATGCACTATCGGGCTGCCACCACTCAAACTGACGGAATCTGGAGAATGGGACAGTGATTACCTGCCAGCCTCCAGTGGCCATAAAATGAGCAGACCAGACTTCACTTCCCGAGTCAATTATCATAAGCATCCCAGTTTGACCCTTTTCGCTTGAATAGAAATCAAAAGAGACTGCATTATGCCCAGACCAGTCACATTTTTGTGAGTCATTGGGGACACTGTACGCAGCTGATCCCCAGAGACCGATTTTGTAATCCATCCTGACGGCATTGCTGTTGTCTTGTGCATTTTCCGCCATACTGATTTCCATTGTGGAAGTTGGTTCGATATTTATTGAGATTTTTGAGGGATCGTACGCATTGAAATCTTCAATCAAACGATCTGCCTGGGATGGGGAGAACGATTCCCAGAAAAGTTCATTTGAAACTACATCTGACTTTTTGATAAAACGGATATTTGAGAAATATAGTGTAACCGGTTCATCAGGCCTTTTCAGAATTGGCTTATTAGCATATAAATCAATCGAGAAACGGATCTCTGAAATTTTTGACCAGTCAAGCGTTCCGACACCTTCATAGTGCGATTCTGAATTCCACCAACGTCCGATACTTTCAAATGATGAAAATGGTATGAAAACCCGTTGCCATTCTTTTGTAACTTTTACCGCTGTTCTGCTTGAAATCCTGCTCTGTACTTTTTTGTCGATACCGTCGGATTCGTCATCAAGTAAACCGATATAGAATAGTTCTCCTCCATAAGTACCTTTGACATGGAACTCGATGCCACCTGTTTTGTACCATGGGGTGACATCCATTGCCCCTGAATTATTTCTGTAAAGAGTTACTCCACTCCATTCCCTGTCATTTTGAAATGTAGCCAATACTGCAGCATTACTTTCATTGACAGGATTAAAAACTGAAAAATCGGTAGGGTAACCGTAGGTGTAAACAGATGTCTTTGGTGCAAGTCTGGAATCAAGCCACGAGAAGAAGGTATTTGATGAATCATAATTCGTATCTGCAGGCCCGCTGATAACCTCAGGGTTGTATCTCCAGGGAGTAAAACGTCTTTGAGGCTGCTTTATCGCCGGATCTGTTACGATTTCAAGATCATCTATGAATATGGTAGATATCCTGTTGGTTGAACGGCCATAATTCATCTCCTTTTCTGTTGAAAATCGTACAGAAGAGACTTTGCTCCAGTCAATTTTGTCATACTCATTAACATTTTCTCTTGCAAGCAGGTGTTCACCTTCATCAGTAAATCCTTTCAGTGGGCAGATCACTTCCTGCCACTTTTCAGTGATATCAAAGTAATCGGTGTTGTAATATTTGACCTCTGTACGTGTATTCAAATTTATGTCATTGTCTGCAACCCCGATGAAACATCGTTCTCCACCGATTTTTCCTTTAATCTTGAATCTGATGAATGCATCACCTCTGTTTTTACTGAAATCAATAGATTTTCCGGTTTTCAGCAATATTTCAGCAGTTGTGTATGTTTTATCATCAAAGTTAAACTGCAATGTCGCGTTTTTTCTATCACTATCCTTTTGAATATGGAAGGAGGTCTGTCCATTGTATGTCGCAACCGAAGTGCTGTCAAGTAACGTATCGAGAAATAAGTAGTTACTGTTTGATACCCCGGCAGGAACACTGTTTGCAGATGCATGCCCATTTGTGGTACCTGTCAAAAGAAACGACAAAAATGAGATCAGGAGTAGAACTGAGAAATCCTTCTTCCGGAGACCTGGAAATATACAGAGCAGGTTTTCGTAAATCGGAAGAGAACTGAGTAAATTCTGGTGCATTTCAGAAATGCCGATGACAGCAGATACATGAGTAGACATTGTATCCTCCCGTTTTTTTAAGTTTCATGAGAGAAGACATTTCACGCTGCGCAGAATGAATATGGCTTGTAATTAGTAAAAAATTTTATTCGTTTTATAAGAATACCGTACAATATATACAGCTCTTGAAAAAGAACCGGTTCGTAGCGTTGTTAAAAATATCTGCTTCCCCGAAGAAAAGTCCCAGTTGATAACCGGTCTTCCAAGAAGGTCGTAGATTACTAATGAAATGAGATTTTCTTTTTTTGAAATAGAAATTATCTCAGGCAGCTGCATAGCTTTCGATTTTGTTGTTATTACACCTTTTGCAAGTCCATTTCGGGGGCGGGTTGAGGACTTCGCAATAATTGAAAATGGTGCTGAGAGTATCGGGTCGCAGATTCCCGGTGTATAATGTTCAAGACGTATTCTGCATTTGGCGGAATCAAATGTGATATTTTCTGTTACCGTTGTGCCATTTTCCTTTTTGACCCGTGTAAAATACTCTGGAATTCTATAGATAATCACAGAATCTTTTCGGGGGTTGATTGCAGAACTCAATATATTATAAGTATATTTACCGAATTGAAGTTTGATAGACGCATTGCCCTCTTCGGCAGAAGAAACTTTAATCGTGCACTGTTCACCAGCTTTGAACAGTTCTCCGCCGCTGGGTTTTATTATTTTGTACCCGATAGGATTCTTTACCGATGTGTCCATGTACGTGTACTGATTTTTAGCGAGTGAGTCAAGGATAGCTGAATCGTAGTTGCCAATAAATGCTGCAACGCCGGATGCTTTAATCTCGATATCGTCGGGATTAAGCGGGTACCAGGTGTTGTTTTCCCAGTTTATTGCCCATAAACCCTGCCTGGATGATGAGTCTCCACACTGCGCACCAACAAGAATTTTGTTGTCGTTAGTGAAATTGTAAAGGTTAAAATCAACAACAGTCCATTCCCAGGGAAGGTATTTGTCGGGACACCAGTTCAGGCTGTAGCTGTACCGGTGTACGTGTTCACGAGTGGTAACTGAACTGTCACGATCATTGTAAAATGGTGAGACATAAAAACCTTTATGCTGAAATGGTGCACAATGAGAAAAATCACCGGTTTCTGCAGCATGTCCCGGGTTGGCTACGCAATAAGTGCCATCAAAAGACATCGTATGGCTACAGCCAAAAACCTGTTCCTTGTTGTCATCACCGAATCTGTAGATGTTTTCAGGCATCGCAATACCCTTTCCGGAATCGGGAATAGTCATGAATCCGGATCTTTTTAATATGGTGCCATTTACAACAGGACAGATAGCTCCCCAGATCTGATTTTTTACAACACTGATCTGGTAATAGTTTTCGAATGCGTAGTTGGAACCAAGATCTGCTATGGTTCTCTCATCGCCAAAATGTACTGCTGATTCGGAAAAGAAGACAGGAATGGATCTGAGAAGCTCAACATTTTTAAGATCATACGCAATCTCAAGCCCGTAGGGACTGTTACGATAAAAGCAGCAGGCCGTTATAGTGTCATTAACGGGGACCTTTGTCTTATACTTACCATCGATTCTGATTACGAACATTTTACTTTCCAACTGGTACAACAACCATTTCCCATCATCAGAAAAAAAGATGTTACTGGGGCTGGCATCAATACCTGGTATCCCAACCGGGGACCACTTGTTAAGTGGCGAAAGATAGATTGTTCCTGCTCCACTGTAACTGTAGGCAAGAAGACCGGAGGGGAGCTGGGACGGTGATACTATCGGCGGGTTAAGTTTGGGAATGACCGGACATTGGAAGTCGTTGATGTCCGACGATGATGCAGGCGATTCAACTATCGTTAATTTCCTAAAATAAAGAGTACCCCGCGCATTACCCAATGATATACCGATTGAGACATCCCCTGGGGCAATAGCGTTCGCTCCGCTGTTTACCCAGGTAAGCCGGATCGTATCCAGTTCCGGTTTAAGAGCTATTGTACGTATTGCGTAACGCAGATAAGGTGGCTGATTCTGTTTGAACCCAAAGGGAAGAATACATGATGAATCAGAAGATGCTATAAGTGTAATCTGATAGGTCTTTTCCTTTGCGATTGTTGTTATCTTACGGTCTATTGCAGCTTCATACTCATACTGACCCGGTTTAATCACCTGAACCGTGCATCCCGAAGCTCCGAATTGTATATCCATATCGGTTGTTTCATTGTACCATTCATCCCATAACGAACCTCTGGTAAAAAGCGAGTCTTTGATTATCTGAGCTGACAATTGGGATATGAATAAAAGTAGACAAGCAAGAGAATACCACGTTGTGGTACTGCGGATAGAAACTCTTCCTTTACCTGCAGAAAACAACAGCCTTCCTGTAGTCATAAAATTATCTCCTGTTTATCTATACCAATGAACGTCAGATTAAAAACCCTTTTTATTACCTTTTCACAGAATACTCTGCTTTAATTAAATAAAAACCGTACCTGTTTTTATATTTCGCAATTCTGTTTTAATCAAAAAAATAGCTGATGTGTATGATGATTATAATTAAATCAGTTATAATTCTTTAATAAAATTTCATTCTATTTTAAAGATAGAATATCGCCAGTGATTTTTTTTTTGAAAGTGTATTCATTTTATAAGTGTCGGTGTAAAAATACAAAATGTTACAGAAATTTTGAGTTTTGATAAAAAAAACGGCTTCAAACAGAAAAACCGTTTATACTATTTAGTGGGAAAAAATGGTAAAAAGAGTACAAATCTTAGTAACAAACCAGTCAAATATAAAAATGTAAGAAGGAATCAGCAAAATGTTGCACCCGCTTACGCACCGCTAATGGGGGGGACGAGTACTTTTGCAATGGGGACATATATTGTTGGACTGTACACTTGAAATCAGACATCATAACGGAATGTTACTATAAAAGGTTATCCGACTATTTCAGCCTGGGCCGTTTCGTTCTGGTCATGACGGTAAGAGTTGGGGGATATCTGTGTTTCATCCTTGAATGTCCTGCAAAAATGGGTAAGATTGGAATAGCCGACTTTGTAAGCAATCTGGGAGATCTGAAGATCTGTTTCCTGGAGCAAACGTTTGGCTTCAGCAATTCGGATAGTATTGAGGTATTGCCTGAATGACATATTGTATCGATTCTTAATAATTGTGGAGATCTTACTGCCTGTGATACCGATTTCATTACTTATGAATGATAACGAAAGATCGGAGTTGGAAAAACCGTTCCCCAGAAATTCAAATACTTTCACCTCTTCAGATTTCTGATTACTTTCAATGGTGAGTTTCTGATAAGGGATGACAACCGGACTGCTTTTTTTGTTCAGCAGTTTTCTTATCTGTAGAATTGTAAAAAACAGGGCGTAATAGAATATTAGAAAAAACAAAAGTATTTCAGCAACAAAATATCCCTGTTTTTTTTCAAATTTAAGGGATTTTAAACAGATGCGCTTTGGTACACCTACCACATCAGACCCCTCTTCAATTGACAACATGCCAAGCTTTGAGTAGTCGACCGGGCCGAGTTCTTTTTCGGTGGTTTTGTACTGATTATACCACCACAAAGGCACTACCAGATCGTTTAGAGGTATTGTATAGGTAGACTGCCCCCTGATTAACGGTAGCTCTTTGCTGACAACTCTCCAGGTCATCCGATCTTCCATTTTCGAAAAACCCTCGGTAAAAAACTGCAGAATGAGGATCAAAACATCCTCTGTGGTCTCCTGGGCAAGGGAAAATGTTAAATGGTCATACCCGGTAAGGTCTAGCCAGGGATTACCCGGTTGAACAATCCATTGAAATCCCGCATATGGGTATATGTTTCTACTCCCTATAACATAGTGGAGATCAATGGCGGTCTTGCTTGTTGTATCAAAATGTGTGATAACCGTCCCGTTAGCTTTCTCAGAACCCGTTGTGTCCAGATACGCTTCAAGAGATAACCCTTTGTGTTCAGCCGGGAAAAAAACAAGACTTTTCTTAAACTGGAAGGGAATAACAGCAGAGCATATCAGGAGTGGGACAATGAAAATAAATAGTTTAATCCCTGGTTTTTTTTGATCTGGTACTGATGGTTTCATATATCTATTGAATAGTGATTAGAAAAAATGTTGTATTCATTGTAGATGTTTGTGTAACAAGTCTGGCAAAAATATACTTTGAAGTTTTTACAGAATGTGCATTTATTAAATCTGATACAGAATCAAACGACTTTTCGTGATTTTGTATCTCATCATCTTGTAACCGTTGCCAACCAGATCAGGTTCCATAGTTGAAAATGGTTAAAAGTGAATTGCAAATCAAGCATTACCAATGGTACTGTTTGTTTATTATTGCAATTTAATTTAGAATTAATAAAACATATACCAGGGAGGAACAGTATCAACTGCTTTTTTTTAAATCAGAACTATCTGGTTCAAAAAGAAACACTTGCGGCATTAAGAAGACTACCGGGTGTGAGTACGAAAGCTTTGGACATTACAATACACCCCGATCCTGCACAGGCTGCCTATGCTCTTGAAATCCTTAAAAGCGGTAAATGTTCAGTATTGTTTACAATTAATGAGTGGGGACTGGATTGTTGTGGTAGTATCAGTGAGTATATTGAAAAGAATAAGATGATTCATATCAACTGGTGTGTTGATGATCCTTTTTATGAGGAATTAACCGGACATAAGAAATTCGTACGTTCACCTTTGAGGTTCGATTTTGTTTCAGACCAGGATTACATAAGTAAAATGACAGAACGGGGATATCAGGTCTCTTTTCTGCCGCTGGCTGCAGATCCGGGAGTATTTTATCCGGAAACGGTACCGCAGGACAAAGATGTTGTTTTTGTCGGCAACTCATATCTGGCCCAGCTGGATTTGTTTATTGAAGATGTAAATGATGCGATACAGCGCCTTATTCCATTTATCGCATCACTGGTCGATGAGTACAGGAAAGATTGCCTTAATGTCAATCTTGAAGGACGTATCGTAACATTTCTGGAAAAAAATGAAAAAAGCAGATCCGGAGCTGATTTTGATAAACTCGTTTTTGTGTGTAAACAAGTAGCCGGGTATTTATACCGAAAAGATATTATTTCAGGCCTGCTTGGTACCTTTTCAAAATTTATGTTGTATGGTGATGACGGTTGGAAAAACAGTATCGGAATAAAAAAGGTTAATAAGGTATCATATGGTGATGATCTCAGAAAACTCTATAACTCTGTTCGTGTGAATATTGATTGTAACAGGGCTGTTATTAAGGATGGATTGACACAGAGGATCTTCGATGTACTGGCATGCAGGAAATTTGTTGTCACCAGCAATAAAATGGTCGTCAATGAATTATTCGAAACAGATGGTCCGCAGAGAGAGGTTGTCATGTTCAGAAATCGTGAGGAGTTGATCGATCTGGTTCGATATTATATTGATAATGAAAAAGAACGGGACGAAATCGCCCGCCGGGGGTATGCACGTGTGTTAAATGAACACACCTATGACCACAGAATAAAAACTATTTTTAAAATCATTTCCTCATCACTCAAAAATATGTAGCAGAAATCCATTGGTTCAGACAATATGGCTGGTTTCCGTAGTTTTCATTCCGGAAAAAATATTTGTGAAAAATAATTATTACAAGCATTCGTATTTCCCATTTGTAGATAAACATTCAAACAGGAGTAGCGTAATGCAATTCAGACAACCAAAGGTTCACCAGTTCATCACGCTGTCACTATGCCTGGTTTTCATGGCGTGGGCTGATGCGAGAAACGTTCCACCTGTCAAAAAACTTGATTTTAACAGGTTTTTTGGCAGATGGTATGAGATCGCACGTTTGCCCAATAATCATGAAAAAGGATTGGTTGAAGTGACGGCGACCATCAAAAAGAGTGATGGAAAGATCGTTATTGTAAATGAAGGATTCAAAGGATCAAGACGGGGAAAACGTACTGCAATAAAAGGTGAAATCAATATTCCGAATCCGAAATTGCCGGCATGGTTTAAAATGAAAGTGTGGCTGTTTTCACTGGATTACAAAATAATCGAAATCGATAAAAATTATCAGTATGCACTTGTTGCCGGCAATTCTGATAAATTTTTATGGATTCTGAGCAGAACTCCTGTTATGGATGAAGATGCTTACTGTAACTTGGTAGCCATGGCTGATAGAATGGGATTCAATGTGAGCAAACTGGAAAAAGTATCTCAGGATTATAACATCGCTATGACAGAGAAGCTCAACTCAGGAGGCCGTAAGCGCAATCTGTGAAACCGTTCTGATGATTTTGCCCGGGGTAATTCATGCACTTCACTGCGGAACAGTCTGGTGGCGTAGATTTTGCGTATTCATAAAATCATAGCCCATTGAACAATCGCCGATACGAGCGGAACACTTTGAATCTCGGAGATGAATGATGGAGAAAACCGGGCGGCCTATGATTTGGCAGATGATAAGGGAAGCTGTTGAAGCACATGGTAACAAAACAGAGAATACAATCATACGGGACTATGTACTTGCGAAGTATAGTGATGTGAATGTTAATACATTGTTGAATCATATCATTATGTGCACTGTTAACCACGAGTCAAGAGTACACTACAAGGAAAATAACCGGCCCCGACGGTGCAATGACATGTATGATCTCCTCTACCGGACATCACCAGGTAAAGTGGAATTGTATGATTCCAGAATACATGGCGTCTGGGAAATAGCTCTTGATGAAAGCGGTGTTCTTACCGTTGGTGAAATAAAGGAATGCACCGGACAGAAGAAAGAAAACATTTCCCAGGGTAACGGCTACATTTCTGATGTTCACTTAAGGGAATACTTTTCAAAAAATCTTGATCTGATAGAGAGTAATCTTGAACTGTATGTGGATATCTATGGTAATGATGGTGTCCGGTTTCCAACTGATTTTGGAGAAATCGATATACTTGCAGTTGATAAAAAAGGTGCCTTCGTTGTAATGAATATCGATGCCGGAAGAGTTGACGATGATGCTATTGGTAAAATACTGAAATTTCGCAACTGGATAAAACGTCACATCGCATCCGGAAAAATGGTTCGTTGTTATCTGGTTGGTTCGGAGATTCCCGAGCAGGTGCGCTATTCTTTTGCTGAGTATAATGACATTTTTTTAAGAGAGTTTGAGATATGCATTAAACTCAAAGAGGTACCGGGGATAGCGGGCCGAAAAACAAAAGATAGTTTAAATGATAGTATAATTGTAACAGACGGTGGTGGTGTACATGGTCAAAAAAATGTGTGTAATTGACGCAACAGATTGCATCGGATATGTTACGTCACAAAGATTGAGTCTGACAGGTTTTCAGATTGTTGCCATATCTGCTGATGAAAAGAAAATTTCAAAATTATCCCCTCATGAAAACATCGAGCGGCGTCTTATTCCTGATTATAAAAAGGAATACCTTGTACCGGCATTGAAAGATGTCCAGGTATGTTGTGTAAACAGGGCCGGATGGAAACCACAAATGGATTTTGTGAAAACACTCATCGATTCAGCCAGAGATGCAGGTGTATTGCACGTTGTATATGTTACAAGTGCCGGGAGCGAATCTGATACGCTTAAGCCATTTGGTCCTGAACTCGGGGAAGCTGAGTATATGGTTGCAAACGCCAATATCGGCTGGACTATAGTGCGATACAATTTTCTGATGCAATATCTTCTTCTATGTATATCTCATAACCCGGATACCTTTTGTTTTCCCTCCGGTGATGCAACGGTCAGTTTTGTTGATGCACGTGATGTTGCGATTGCTGTTTCGGAAATAATGGCATCAGGTTTTCATTTTCATGGACGCATTTTTACATTAACCGGTCCATCTTCATATACATTTAAACAGTGTGCTGATATTTTGTCGAAAGTTACCGGAGTCACAATCGAATCCGGCCAGTGTAATCCCGATATACTGAAGTCGATAGTATCCGCCAGAGGTGTTGATGAGAGATTGCTTCAGTATATTACAAAATGGTCCGCACTTGCAAAAGCTGGCGGAGCTGTAAATGTGTTTGACAATGTGGTATCCGTTGCAGGTGTGGAACCTATTACATTTGAAGATTTTGTAAGGGACAATGCAAACCAGATTCGCATTCTGCTATCTGAGGGTACATTGCCTGAAGAGCTGCACTATATTATATAATATGTTTATATTTGAAATCCTGCAAGGTAGTACATGAAACCTTATATTTTGATAACCGGCGCATCGGGAAGGGTAGGGCAGTATCTTATCAGAAGTCTTGCCATGAAAGGGGTGCGCCTCAGGGCTGGTGTCCGGTCTGGTGAACTGCATAAGTTCAAAATATCTGATGTGGAACTTGTAGATTTCAATTATAATGACCTCGCCTTGATTGACCGGGCGCTTCAAGGTATAAGAATTTTGTTTCTGGTGACTCCCATTGCAAGGGAACAGGTTGAGTATGCCCGCAGAACAATTGATAGAGCTGCACTGTATGGTGTCCAGCATATTGTCACCATCTCGATTATGGGGTCTGACCTGGAACCGGGGACTCAGATTACCAGATGGCATCGAAGAGTTGAACGCTATCTGGAAGAGTCCGGCATTGAATATACCATACTTAGACCAAATATGTATATGCAGAATTTTTTGCGATTTATGCAGCCAAGTGGTGGATTTTTATTTCTTCCATTGAATAGAGCAAAAATCAGCTATGTAGATGCACGCGATGTTGCTTCGGTATCTGAAACAATCTTGATGTCCGTTGAAAACCATATTAATAAAACATACGAGATAACAGGACCGTATGCTTTGTCGTTAGAGAATATAGCCGACACAATTTCTTTTGTTTCAGGATCTCACGTCGGATATATTCCCTTGCAGGAGGATGAAACCGCTTTGCATGTAATGGGTAGCCTGGGATTTCCGGCCTGGATCTCAACGGTCCTTCTGGAACTCTATGAACAGCAACGGCTTGGATACAATGAACGGGTGTCAAATGCACTGACTGAGATTACCGGAAGAAAACCAGTGCCATTTGAAGTGTTTGCGCTTGATCATGCAGAGCTGTTCAAAGCTATTGTAAGTCATAAGCAGTATACACACTACTCCTGATCATCGGCGCTATACATCATTGATGGGAAAAGATCCTGAGGAGAGCGGGGTGACACTCGAATCGATTTGCACCGCTCAGCAATAACTTCCCCCGGTGGTGAATGTCGTCGCTTATGGACAAACCGTGCTTCAGTGTAATGTACTTCCGCGTATGATGTGTGTTTGGCTTTTGAAAACCATACCGATAAACAAGCTACAGTCTTTATCACTTCCGGAGGAGGAAAAGGCTTTCCTTTCGGTCGTTTAATAATCACATGAGAACCTGGATGTGCGGCAACGTGAAACCAGATATCTGCAGGGTGCGCGAAACGTGTACTGAGTTCATCGTTTTGTGAGTCATTTTTCCCTATGTATATATCCCATCCATCAGTAGAAAAATAACGGTAGGGAGTACCGGGTTTACCATGTTCCCGGGAGTCATTACTTTTCTGACCTGTTGAGGCACCATGTTCAATTGTCTGTTCCCACTCATTAAGTACCCCTGATACGGGTTCTGTTTTCAATTGTATATGTTCAGTAATAACAGATTCAAGTGATTGTAATTTCTGCAGCTCTTCTCTGGTAATTTCAACTTTTCGATTACCAATATCTTCACCTCTTTTTCCTTTTTTTGCTTTTTTATAATAGAGTTGCGCATTTTCCTTGATATTCATTTTAGGATTGATAGATATGCTTTCTTCGATTTGTGTATGAATATTAAGCATAGTAAATGTTGATGTTCCCCGGGGTACCGAACTGTTGCTTGCAAGCAGGGAGTCACCTATCTGCTGATACCACAGTGATTTCCGCGACTCCTCCTGCTCCTCAATCTGCTTTGCAAGTTTTCGTTCGGTTTTATGGATCTGTTGCCTGATCTTTTTAACCAGGTGATTCATTCGTTCATCTGAAGATGCTTTCTCAATGTTATTCATCACAAAATTCCTTGACATTAATATTTTTCGGTGATACAATGAAATAGAAACTAAAAAACGACAAGAGATTTATAATCGGTGCGGATTTACTGACAAGTAGTCCCGCAGGGAGGAAAAATGGTTAAGACATTGACGGTTAAGTGTCCGCACTGTAACCAGGTTTCAGAGATCTTTCTAAGCACCAACGCCTGCGTCATCATTCTCAATTGCCCGACATGTTTATCACCTGTTATGTATTTCGATCGAAAAATTTTCCCGCTTTCGAGGCATCAGATCAAAGAGATCAAAGAAACTCAGGAAAGTGGTGCTATGATGAAAATACTTGAACGCTTAAGCAAAACAGAAGAACCGGTAGTGAAAACTGCCCGGAAATTGGCGCAAGCGTCAAGCTGTTCGTTCAAAAACAGTGACAACTATTCTGAAAATCTTTTTCATCAGCGTGAAAAATATATTACCGAAGACGATATTACAAATTTGCGGATCGAATTGGCTCTTTGTGCAGATTCTGCTGAATTTATTAACTTACTTCAGAGCTCGTAATGAACATCGCAGAAAAGATGCGGCGTGGATCATCTCCGCGCCGATCTTTTTTGAACAGCATATAGTGTGTGATTGCAGCGTTATGAGGTATGCTTTCAGGTGTGTGATTTATTACATTCTGTTTATAACTTCCATTCCTCTTCTGATTAGTTCAAGACCATAATCGGTCCATTCACCAGTACCCCAGTATCGGTAACAGCTTGTCTGTGAGGTTAACAGGTAAAATAGCGCTTCCTTGTAGCGTTCATCTGTTATCTCAATGCCTTTCTGATTTGTTTTCTTACTAAATTCTGTACTGAAGTTTTCCATTGGCCCAAGGAGATTTTCATAACCTCGTACCCATGAAATGTCATTAGTCCAGCTACCGCCTTCCATGTGAAATCGATTATCTTCCCTTTTCAGATCTTCTATAGCTGCTTTTAAACGATCCGGACCATCACCAGGTTTGATGCGGTCCCAGATTCTTTTCTGGAAGAGAGGTTGAATTACGGTAAAATTTTTTATACCGATATCCATTACCTCAAGATGTTCCAGATATTCTGTGACATTCATAAGCGGTGTTTCAGAGTTACTTGATTCCCGTACGGCATCCATGTATTTCGGTGGAAACTCATTCATCATTACACCACCGTTCTCTCCATCAGCGATCTGTGTAACCAGCGGCGGAACCGATTTCCCTGCGATTTCCCATCGTGAAAGACTTTTTGCTTCGTAATAGGGTTGCATCTGGCCGACAAGTTTGGTATCACTTCCCTGAGTTTTTATAATTGCAATTATATCTACACTCTCGCCATCTGAATTAGTACAGTGTAATCGATGGGGAAGGTGCTTGTGGCTTAGAGCGCTTCCATCCGGATGCTCCACAGTGTGTTCCTGGACAAGTACCCATGTAAATCCGTTATCCAGAAGGGATTTTACAAATGAATACGCTGCATCAGGATGATTGGGAAGAGCCATTTCTGACGGTGAAAAACCCCGAACACGATCGAGCGCTTCAGGTCCGAACAGTGAAGAAAAATAAGATTTCCATGCTATTACATGAAGCGGGTAATCGTTTATCGGTGTTGATGGTGCGACTGCATGACCCCAGGGGCAGCCTAACCACTCAACAGCAAAGCGATATCGGGGGTCAAGAGTAATTTTTCGTAAATTATCAAATACGTCATCCAATCCCATTTTCTGCATACCATAGAGCAGCGTTCCTGAATATTCCAACATGACTCTGGGCTGTTTCCCTTCATCGATAAGTGAAGGGATAAATTCACCCATTCGCTTGTAACACCATTGAAAAACAGGTGCATTATGATTATCACCGACCCCCTGATGCTCCATCATATATTGCAGGTTACTTACCACCTGGGCGGTATGAAGGTCCGATCCGCCAGCTGGTATGAGTGGCTGATGCATATGGAGTGCGACTGCTGCAGCGCTTTTTATTTTTGTAAAATTTATTGAACTGTCCTTGATGAAAACTGTGTGCTTTTGTGCAGACGATGATTCTGGTGCAGTTTGTGTCGGGGTGATTTGGGGAAGACTACCGGTGTTTCCCGGGGTTGTACGTTCGTGCATAAGAAGATATCCTTTCTATCTGGCTCGTATATAGTTGAATGTGTTTACATAATGATTACCTGGATTGTTCCAGGAGTAATCGTAGCGCATTCCATTGATCATAAGCTGTTTAAAATATCCCGGATAAACCTGGTAGAGTCCGATTGCCCGATTGAGAACCGCTTCCAGTGCAGATCTGTCGTAATTATGAAATACAAAACCGTTTCTTTCCCACCAGGGGACGTTTGAGAACTCACGGTCAAACACAGTTGAAGCAAGTCCTCCGGTCGCGCGCACAATAGGTACGGTACCATATTTAAGCGCAATCATCTGTGTCAAACCGCACGGCTCAAAAAAACTTGGAACGATCACCATGTCTGCACCGGCATAAATAAGGTGAGATAGTTCTTCACTGAAACCAAGTTCAATATGACATTCCGGATTGTCATTATACTGCTGTTTGAGATTTCTGAACTGATTATCTGTTCCATGGTCTGAACCAGTACCCAGCAGAACAAACTGTGCTCCCGCTTTAAGACAAAAGTGCGCGGTATGTTCAATCAGGTCGATACCTTTTTGAACATCGAGCCTTCCAATATATGCAATGATCGGTTTAGCTTTTTTTGAGATCTGGAATTTATCACGGAGAGCCTCTTTATTCCGTGCTTTATTATTTAAACTATTAACAGAATATTTTGATGGTAGTGATGTGTCAATTTCAGGGTTCCAGATGCTGTAATCTACTCCGTTAAGGATACCGCCAAATTTATGCTGATAGCTGTGGAGCAGATTTGAAAGCCCGCACCCCTGTTCTGTAAAACGAACCTCCCATGCGTGGTGGGGTGAAACCGTATTGATGAAGTTGGAATAAACGATTCCACCTTTGAGGCTGTTGAGGAGATGGGCGAAACGCTCATCTCTGAGCTGGCTTGTCTGGTAGAAATAGTCCGGCTTGTTAAGTCCTGTTGCATAAAGAATGTCTTTTCCAAAGACCCCCTGGTGCTTGAAGTTGTGAATTGTGTATTGAACCCGCTGATCGTACATGCCACTATTTTTGTAAATTTCATTGAGCAGTACCGGAAGCAAACCGGTCTGCCAGTCGTGGCAATGGATAATGTCGGGACGCTTGTTGGCTTTGAGTAGAAATTCCAGTGTGGCTTTACAAAAAAAAGCAAAGCGAAGTACATCGTCTGCGCAACCGTAAATCTCCTTCCGGCTGAAAAATGCATCGGGGGAATGTGGATCAATCAAATACACTTTTCTGCCCTGAATCTGACCAAACCAGACAGTGCAATGTACATGTCCGTTAAACCATGGTACCCACAGGTCGTTGTAAACTGCATGAAGGTCAGGAAAGAGTTCCTTCTGTATACAATCATATCCGGGAACTACTATTTCAACGTTATTTCCTCTCTGTGCCAGTTCTCTTGAAAGCCCGAAAACTACATCCGCCAATCCCCCGACTTTAGCAAAGGGAGCACATTCTGAAGAAACTTCCAATATGTACATGTTAAATGTTTACCCTGTGTTTGTATTTTTACTGCAGCTCTGAGGCTGATTTATTCGCTACTGGATCACGCAAGAATCATACCTCAAAATCATCAACATGGATAACACCTGATCCGCTGCTGTTTTCAGGTTTAAAAAACAAATCCACATTTAGAGGTAACAAATAATTCTCAAAATGAAAAAGGGCTGAAAAACGGTTGTTAATGCCTTCTGTGGAGGGGTGCAGGCAATGCCTGAGGGGGCAAAGTGGGGTTTGATGTAAAAACTATCAGGCTACAAACAATTTTTTTAAAAAAGAGATAGGTAGTTATCTGCTTTTATTATTCCTGCCATGGCTGCGCAGCAACTGAAATATCTCAGCGTTATCTTTTGAGAGCATTTCGGGTGTGTTGCTATAATGATCTTTCATCAATGGGTCGGCTCCCATGTGTAAAAGACTCGCAACAGCTGCTTTATTATTCGATCTGATAGCATCATGTAGCGGTGTATCTCCAGAAGAATCCCTGACATTTGGATTTGCGCCCATTGAAAGAAGCATCCTGATCGCGATGGTGTCGGCGTTTGCAACTGCCGCATGAAGCGGGGAGATTGGATCACCGGGTTTGGGGTTTGCAGTGGTTCCATTGATTAACAATTTTCTGAGGAGATCTCTGTCTTTCATTAAGACTGCATCAAGGACTGTTTGTGGCTCCTGGTAGAATTGTACGGAATCCTTATCTGAAGTCTGAACATTTTTGTTTTTTTCTGCAAAATCACCGAGCTGTTTTTTGCTGGAAAAAAGTGTGAATCCTGAAACCAGAACTCCTACTATAATCAGAATCAAAGTTGGAAGCAAAAACAGTTTAGTTACAGATTTTCTGTTCATGTGAGTTGTGAGTTTAGAGTAATGATTTGAATGTGCGACTGCTGAAGTAACGGCACTTTCAAGAGCAAGTCTGGCTTCGCGGGGGTGCTGGAATCTCCGGGTCGGTTTCTTTTCCATCAATTTTTGTATAACACCGGAAAACGCAACCGGAACTGATCTGTTGAATTTTGACAGGTTGGGAATCGGTTTGTTAAGGTGTGAAAGGATAATCTCTACAGGAGAGTCTCCTTTAAACGGCGGGGTTCCATTTACCATATGAAACAGGGTGCATCCAAGTGAATACAGATCCGCACGGTGATCGACCGTCGTTGAGTTTTCAGCCTGCTCCGGAGCAATGTAAAAGGGACTGCCGAGCATAATGCATGCCTGAGTAAGTTTTGTCTCACCATCAATAAGGGCAAGTCCCAGATCTGCAAGCTTTACATTTCCGTTTCTGCTGACCATGATATTTTCGGGTTTAATATCACGGTGCACAATACCATGTTCAAAAGCTGTTTCCAATGCCCTGAGAACTTCAATACCAATTCGGGCGGCTTCAGCTACAGCGATTTTTTTTCGTTTTTGAAGAATTTCAAGAATGTTGCTTCCATCAATGAATTCCATCGTGATGTAATGGAAACCCTCTTCATTACCAACATTCAGTACGCTTATAATATTAGGGTGATTAAGGCGGGCAGATGTTCTGGCTTCCCGCAAAAAACGCTTGACTTCATTGGAGAGCGGGAGTGCCGGTCTGAGAATTTTTACTGCAACGGGGATATCGAGCGCCTGATGGTGTGCCTTGTATACAGCACCCATTCCACCCTGACCGATAAGGTGCTCAATAAAACAGCCGCCGATAATTTTACCGATTACCTGATCCATTTAAGTGTTCCCTGGAGATTCTGAAGAGCAGGAATATACTAATTGCCAGGAGTTCGAAACGGTGAAAGTGCACTGGAAAAAGAGTTCTCTTTGTGTTGTGGGAGAGCCATCGAAATTCGGGCAGGTGTATCACAGTTTAAAAGGTCTGGGGCCTCAGAACCTTTTGATGCTTCACTTACAACGATTTACCACAGGTCCGGGATTTTTACTCTTAATAAACTGGTATGGAGATTGCTTTGCGTCTAATCTGCCAGCCTTTATTATCCTGCCGAAAAGATTTTATTGCACTGGAATCTCTGACTAGTATCGTTGCGAAGCATCTATCCATATGAAAAAAGTGTTTTGTTTATCAAAGAAGGAAAATAAATGTGTTGTAAAAAGGTAATAAGTATATAATTTTAGCTAATAAATAACATCTGTTCAAAATACTGTAAATAGACCGCCCATACGTCGCGTCCCGAGTTCGGGATCGCACGAGCGGTCTTTTTAAGCGAAATACGCACACTACGCTCATCCGCAAAAGACGGAATGCTTGTCGAAGAATAGTGCAAAAAGATATTTTGAACAGATACTAAATAATAATAATAGTGCACAGTATTCGAATGGATTCCTGAAATGGCAAAAGATGATTTACAGTTGAATACAGATCCCGCCTGGTTTAAGAATGCTGTTATTTATCAGCTTCATGTAAAATCCTTTAAAGACAGCAACGGTGATGGAATCGGAGACTTTCAGGGGCTGACCCGAAAACTTGATTATCTGGAAGATCTGGGTGTTAATGTCATCTGGCTGCTGCCATTTTATCCATCTCCACAACGTGATGATGGTTATGATATTGCTGATTATATGGGCATTCATACGTCATATGGAACTATGCGTGATTTTAAAACATTTCTCCATGAAGCGCATCGCAGGGGGCTGAAGATTATTACAGAACTGGTGATTAACCATACCTCTGATCAGCATGAGTGGTTTAAGAGGGCCAGAAATGCCCCTCCTGGTTCCACGGAGAGGAATTTTTATGTCTGGAGTGATACTACGCAGCTTTATAATGGTGCCAGAATCATTTTCAGGGATTTCGAGACATCTAACTGGGCCTGGGATCCTGTGGCAGGTGCTTATTACTGGCACCGGTTTTATTCGCACCAGCCGGATCTGAATTTTGAGAATCCGGAAGTACATAAAGAGATTCTCCGTGTACTTGACTTCTGGATGGGGTTGGGTATTGATGGGTTACGGCTTGATGCTGTGCCGTATCTCTATGAGCAGGAGGGAACAATGTGTGAAAACCTTCCGCAAACGTATGAATTCCTCAGAAAACTGCGTACGTACATAGATAGCAGATATACCGGACGGATGCTGCTAGCTGAAGCGAATCAGTGGCCGGAGGATGCAGCTGCGTATTTTGGAAAGGGAGACATTTGCCACATGGCATTTCATTTCCCGCTGATGCCACGAATGTTCATGGCGCTTCAAATGGAAGACTGGTTTCCGATTATTGACATCCTCGAACAAACACCCCCGATCCCTGAATCCTGTCAATGGGCAATATTCCTGCGTAACCATGATGAACTTACGCTGGAAATGGTTACTGAAGAGGAGCGGGATTATATGTACCGGTATTATGCGCACGATCCGCATGCCCGAATCAATGTCGGCATAAGAAAACGCCTTGCACCACTGCTTCATAACAGCCGCAGACGCATTGAGATTATGAATATTCTTCTGTTTTCATTACCCGGAACACCAATTATCTATTATGGGGATGAGATCGGGATGGGTGATAACCACTATCTGGGAGACCGCAACGGGGTGCGTACTCCTATGCAGTGGAATGCAGACCGTAATGCGGGTTTTTCTCATGCGAATCCTCACAAACTGTTTCTGCCAACAATCATCGATTCTGAATACCATTATGAAGCTCTCAATGTTGAAACTCAGCAGCAGAACACCTCATCACTGTTGTGGTGGATGAAAAGGGTTATCGCGATGCGCCGCAGGTACAAGGCGTTTTCCCTGGGTTCTATTCAATTTATCAAATCAGACAACGCCGGAATATTTACCTTTATAAGAAAACTTGATGATGAAATAATTTTTGTCGCAATTAACCTCTCCCGCTTTACTCAGGCAGTATCTCTTGATCTGCGGGAGTATGCGGGATATATTCCAAGGGATATATTCAGTGATAACAAATTTCCACCTGTCGGCAATTCCCCTTATGTCCTGACAATGGGATTTCATGATTATTTCTGGCTTCAGCTGGAAAACGCAAATGCTACTGAGAAGAGAAATGTACAATTTGCAATTCCCGAAATAAAAGTTGAGGGAGACTGGAAGGCTCTTTTTGAAAATTCATCCAGGGATCATTTTGAACGGGAGATACTGCCTGTTTATCTTCAGGCAAGGAAAACTGCCGGGTGCCGGGAACTTACAATCAAAGAAATAGTTATTGTTGATACAGTGACACTAAACTGTAAAAGCGAAACAATCCTTGTATGTATAGTAAACGTTCTTTATCGCCATGCCGGAGAGGCTGATACTGTATTGCTTCCTCTGGCTTTCTGTGCGGAGGATGCCCTGAATTCTATTGTCAGTGACGATAATACTGCATTTGTACTGGCCAGATTAACTGGTGAGCCAAAGGGATATGTTTATGACTGTTCAAACACTCAGAATTTCCATGAGGCGATGCTGCGTCTTATAACGGGTAATCGCAAAATTAACGGGTTGCAGGGCTGTATCGAGGGGTATTCGGGGAAGATGTTGCCCAGGGGTGTTCGCAATTATAAACCGCAATACGTGCAGCTGCTCAAAAGCGAACGGTTCAGCACATCATTCGATTATGGTGGTGAATTTCATTTCCGGCTTTACCGGCGTCTCGAGGATGGGGTCAGGCCTGATGTCGAGGTTGCTTCCTTTATCTCGAATAATGATTCGGGTCCGTTGACACCGATTTTTGCCGGGGCACTCCACTACACCGATGAAAATATGCACACATCACTGGGAGTTATGACTACCTATGTAAAACATACCGGCACTGCGTGGAATCTGTTTCTCGATGCTGCTCTTCAGTTTTTTGAAAAAATTATATCTGTAAATCTACACCAGACTGATCCGACTCACCGGAATTGGTGGATGTCCCATGCTGAGATGGTAACTATACCACCTGAAGTTCTCAGCCTTTGCGGAAAACTTGAAATGACAGCGCGGACACTTGGTGAAAAAACAGCCAGGTTACACCAGGTTTTAACTGCCGGCATACAGAATCCTGATTTTATGCCGGAACAAATGACCAGACTGTATCAACGCTCACTCTATCAATCGATGCGGACCAAAGCACGCAGGGTTGTTTCCGATCTCAGAAAAAACATAGACATTGTGCCCCGTGAACAGTTTCCATTTGCAAATACTGTGGTCATGCAGGAACAGAAAATTCTTGATCATTTCAATCTCCTGCTCAAAGAATCGTTCTCATCACTTAAGATCAGAATTCACGGGCACTTTGGTCTGGATCAGTTTTTGTGTACTGGTAATGATTTCGTAATAAAAGATTTCAGAGGGCCTGTCGATATCCCTTTGAGTGAAAGGCGTTTAAAACGTTCTCCGCTCCGGGACGTTGCCGATGTAATATATTCATTCAGTAAAGTTACTTTTACTGCTTTACACCGATCGCTGAAAGTACAGTTGCCAAATCCCGGGGCAATCGAACAATGGGCGTGGCAATGGTTTTCATACAATGTCTCAATTTACATGGATGCATATATCAAAACGATCGACGGTTCATCACCCAGGCTTTTTGAACAGGGCGATATCAGAAAGTTGTTAAAAATATACTATCTGGAAAGAGCGCTGATTGACTTTGAAGCAGGGTTTAAATCCAAAAATATTGAAATCGCCATTCCTGCAAAGGCTATTCTGAGCGTTCTTGAGAATGATGCGTCATAATCTGGAAAATCTTCAATTCGAAAGGAATAAAAAACTCATGTTCAAGAGAGGTAGCGGAATACTTTTACATCTAACATCACTTCCGTCAGTTGAAGGAATTGGTGATCTGGGCGCTGAAGCATATTCTTTCATTGATATTCTCTGTGAAGCATCTCAGAAATACTGGCAGATACTTCCATTAAATCCCGGAAACCCTGCAAACGGAGAATCTCCCTATTTCAGCAGCTCTGCATTTGCAGGTAATCCTATGCTGATTAATCTGGAATTAGTGAAACAAATGGGGCTGCTCGGAAGTAGTGACATTGTGTCGCCGATGCTGTTTGATACCGGCATAGTTGATTTCAGCAGTGTCCGGACCTTTAAGTACACAGCACTTGAAAAAGCATATCGCAACTGGAAAGAAAATGGCGCGGATCCGCAATTTATTCTTTTCTGTGAGGAGCAGGAGTTCTGGCTCTATGATTATGCGCTGTTTCTGACAATAGGAAAAATAACCGGATCCCGTCAGTGGCACACCTGGCCCATATTGCTGAGAAGTCACGACTGTTCGGAACTTGCAACGCTTAAAAATTCAGCATTTGAGGATATTGAGAGAATCTGTTTTTACCAGTATTTATTATTCTCGCAGTGGAACAATCTAAAAACTTATGCAAATAACAAGGGCATTAAAATTATTGGCGATATGCCAATCTATGTCAGCTATGAGAGTTCTGACGTCTGGGCACACCGTGAATTATTCAAACTGGACAAAGAGGGAAAGCCTGTCGGCGTATCAGGTGTGCCACCAGATTATTTCAGCGCAACCGGACAACTCTGGAATAATCCGGTGTATTCGTGGGAAAATATCAGAAAGGCTAACTATCACTGGTGGGTAAACAGGATGAAGCAGATGTTTTCATTGTACGATATAGTACGCATAGATCATTTCAGAGGCCTGGTACAGTTCTGGGAAGTCAAAGCTGGAGAAGAAACCGCAATCAATGGTCAATGGCAGGATGTTCCCGTCAGAGAATTTCTCGATACACTCAGGAAAAATTGCCCTCAATTTCCGGTAATTGCTGAAGACCTTGGAACGATAACTCCGGATGTACGTGAAATCATGGATGAGTATGGATTTCCCGGAATGAAGATTCTTTTATTCGCATTTGGTGAAGATGGGGCTGATAATCCCTATCTGCCGCATAATTTTTCAAATAACTGCATTGTCTATACCGGTACACATGATAATAATACGGTGCGGGGCTGGCTGGAAACTGAAGCCACTGAAGAGGACAAAAGAAGAGTCAGTCGCTATATCGGAACCAGACTCTCTGATGAGGAGCTTGCTGCAGAATTGATCCGCATAGCGCAGGCATCAATTGCGGATATTGCAATCATTCCAGTGCAGGATCTACTCTTTTTAGGTGCAGATACACGCATGAATCATCCGGCAAAACTGATGGGGAACTGGCGGTGGAGACTTACTCGGGAACAGATGGAAAGTATACCGGTGACATTATTGAAAGAGTATGCCATTGCTTATGGGAGAGCAATGAACTAACCTTAATGAATGCTGAATACTGAGTTCCGGATATCTCTTGAGCAGGAACAAAATTTTTTTTTATATACCTGTATGCAGCTGCAGACAATATTTTTCTGATATTTACCGTTTTCTCTAAAAAGGGTTGCTTTGATGCTTAAAAGAATACTCCTTCTTGCCGTACTGATAATTGTTCCTCTTCAAGCAGAGATTAAACTTTCCGGACTTGCTCAGCAAGCGGATGAAGTAACCGAACCGGTTCTACTCAACATCTCGCGTGAGCTGACTTCTGGCGGAGACTCTGTTTCGATTATCCTGACGTTTAATATGAAGGAGGAGATCCACATCTATGCTGCCGAGTCACTTTTTTTCAAGATAAAGCTTATTGAACAGCAAGGCCTTGGGAATGTTGCTATTTCCCTTCCGAAGGGTAAGCCGTATACCAATTTCGATAAGTCAGTTGTTCCTGTATATGTTAATGGGCAACAGGTACGTATTTCCGCCCGTATTGCTAAAGAAAGATGGTCGCTGAAGGGCACCTTGCAATATCAGGCGTGTGATAATATCATGTGTTTCACGCCACGAAAGATCCTTTTCACAGCAAATGCTCAGGGTACTCTCGAGACGAAATCTTACAGCGAATCGGAGGCAAACGTCTCTTCCGGAAGCGGTGAGGAGATCTCCACCGAAGGGCTGATAGCGGCACTTGGACAATTTACTGTCATCGGTTCCCGTGGTGGATTCCTCAAAACCGATGCTTTCTCTGAATTCCTTAACAATCCATCGGCTGAAAAAAGCACTTTCGAAGGAAAGGGATTGCTCCTTATTATTCTTTTGATTCTTCTTGGTGGTGTAGCACTCAATCTTACCCCCTGCGTTCTTCCGATGATACCAATAACGGTTGCGGTAATCGGTGCCGGAGCGCAGGCGAAAACCAGGGGGCGTGGTATGTTTGTCGGTGCTGTCTACGGGCTTGCCATGGCACTGACCTATGGCATACTTGGTCTTGTGGTTGTTATCACCGGCACTCAGTTTGGCGTGATCAATTCCTCGCCATTGTTCAATATCATAATTGCTGTTGTATTTATCATCATGGCACTTGCCATGTTCGATATTATTCAGATTGATTTTACCAGATTCCGTAAAAAGAGTTCTGGTGACAGAGAGCGCGGAAAATTGCTTACGGTATTTTTAATGGGGATTCTCGCATCTGTTCTGGCGGGTGCGTGCGTCGCGCCGGTGGTGATATCTGTGGTTATTTACGCAGGGAGTCTCTACTCATCAGGAGCAACCTCAGGATTGCTGCTGCCGTTTCTGCTCGGTGTCGGGATGGCTCTGCCGTGGCCGTTTGCTGGAGCCGGCCTCTCATTTCTGCCCAAACCGGGTAAGTGGATGGTGTGGATCAAATACATTTTTGGCATATTTATCATTATTATGGCACTTTACTATGGATACATCGGAGTCACCCTGTATCAGGAAACGAAAGTACCTGAAACCGTTGTTGAAAATGTTTCAGGAAATATGCTGCCATGGATTCATTCCCTTGACGATGGCCTTAAAAAAGCGGCTGATGAAAACAAACCGGTCTTCATTGATTTCTGGGCTACCTGGTGTAAGAACTGCAAAGCGATGGATGCTACAACCTTCAAGGATCCCGAGGTACAAAAGAATATGAGCAAGTATGTACTGGTAAAATATCAGGCGGAGAAACCCGAAGATCCGGAGACAAAAAGACTGCTGGATTATTTCAAGGTAGTGGGACTGCCGACGTATGTGATACTTGAACCAAAGTAAATTTTCAGTGCACATTCTGAAAATGGTGCTGAGTGCAGGTAATTCAGCTCTCTGCTCAGTAATTCATGTGCAAAAAGTTGATTACTCTGTACAGAACCTGGTCATATGACACACTTAACTCCGTCTTATTGGTGGGAAAAATTGAGTAGGATCTATCTTATTTTCACGATTCAAATGCTCTGGAGATGGTTTGCACTATCCAATTCAGTATGGTTTTCAGGTTATTACGAAAATGGGCTGTATGCCCTTTAATTATTGTAGTAAAAAATGCGCCACAAAATCCTTTTATTCCCTGTAGGGGAATCATTATAATGTTTCCCCTACAGGGAAAGAGGGCATGTAATGTAATTTTTTTGCTACAATAATAAATGCTCTACAAGCATTTATACTTTAATAGATCATATCATACCAAAATACTGATTCCTCACAATGCCGGAGTCAAGCACGGGTAAAGGCCAGGTACAGAACAAGGGGGTCACTGTAACCCTTTTGCTCATATACTGGCATATAGTAATTTCAGCACACAGATTTTATATCAGATTTTAATAAGGAGCACCTGTATATGTCAAATCCAACTGCTACTTGTGAAACATCACTTGGGACTTTTGAAGTTGAACTGTTTCTTGATAAGATGCCTGTCACTGCAAAAAACTTTCTGGATCTTGCACAGGCTGGTTTTTATGATGGACTGCATTTCCATCGGGTAATTGAAGGATTCATGTGCCAGTTCGGGTGTCCCTACAGCCGGGATCCCAAAAGTCCCCGGGCTGGAACTGGTGGTCCCGATTCCGGATGCATAAAAGATGAGTTCCCTCAAGATGCAAAGATTTCAAATGAACCGGGGACATTGGCAATGGCAAACACTGGTGAACCCGACAGTGGAGGATCACAGTTTTTTATCAATACCGCCCACAATGATTTTCTTGACTGGTTTGGTCCTGGTTCGTCTCGTCATCCGGTATTTGGCAAGGTTATCAAAGGTATGGAGGTAATCAAAGCCATCGAAACAACAAAAACAGACCGTCAGGACCGCCCTGTAAAACCTGTCAAAATGATTAAGGTTACAGTCAATGGCTACACTAATTGACATACTGACGGAACTCTCAGGTGGAAGAAATATCTCACACAGAGGAAAAAAAGAATTTATTTCACCCTTCACCCTTCCTCCTTCACCCTTCAAACTTCTCCATACCCCCGTGTTTCCGTGAGAGAATCTTCTTCTTCGTTAAAAAACATACCAACACCTTGTTTCATCGGGTAACTTATAGTATTATTGTTTAATAAAAGAAACAATTTATGATAAAATTGTTTAACAGGATAAACAAAATATTATGAAATCTGAATTACTACTAAAAATCGTTGCTGAGTGGCTGTATGAAACTACATTCCCGTCTCTTCTGGTGAGAGAACTGAATGATGAGATTTCGCAACCTGGAACAGGCTCTATTACCGCTGTCGTTGGCCCAAGACGTGCAGGAAAAACATTTTTTCTGTTTCAAAAAATTGAGGCCTTAGTAAAAAAGGGGGTTTCGCGTGATGATATCCTGTTTCTTGATTTTGAAGATTACAGATTGAAAGGTTTCCAGCCTGAACATATAGATTCTGTCATTGAAGCTTTTCAACAGCTTACAAAAAAGCAGCCCCGGTATTTGTTTTTCGATGAAATCCAGCAGGTTCCAGATTGGAGTAAATTACTCAGGACGCTGCATAATCAACGTAAATATTCAATCACCATTACTGGAAGTAATTCCTCATTACTGAAAAGGGAAATCGCAACAGAACTCCGGGGTCGCTATAACGATGTGCTTTTGATGCCATTTTCTTTTAGAGAATATCTGCGGTTTAAAAATATTGATTTCAGTTCTTCAGCATTACACACTTCACGTAGAGGTATTGTCAATGGTGCATTTGAAGATTGGATTTTTAACGGTGGCTATCCGGAGGTTTGTGCGCTAACTGAAAAATCATCTCGACGACATCTTCTTCAGAACTATTATGAGACCGTTTTTTACAGAGATATCATTGATAGGTACAGTGTAAAGGCACGTGATTTACTTGATGGTGTCATGTCGGCGGTGCTCAATGGAAGTGGAGAACTATTCTCTGTATCATCGTATACTAGTCAACTTCAAAAATCAGGCAATAGTGGCAGTAAGCGAAGTGTTGCTTCATATTTACGATATCTTCAGGAAGCATTTTTTCTTCTTTCAAGCGAAAAATTTTCATGGTCAGCAAGAAAACGTACCATGAATCCGGAAAAAGTATACCTGACAGATACCGGTTTCAGCCTGCTGACGTTATCTGGATCTGATTATCGCGGTAAATTATTGGAAACTGCTGTGGCTGGCGAATTTTTTCGCAGAGGATCACGAACCTGCTATTATAAAGGAAAAAGAGAATGTGATTTTGTAGTGATGACCGATTCCCACCCTGAAAGTGCATGGCAGGTATGCTGGAATCTTGACAATAATAATCTGCAGCGGGAAATTGGCGGATTAGAAGAGGCTTTTAAAGAGCTAAATATTAGCAATGGCGGAATAATAACGTTCAATAGTACTGAAAATTTACAGGATAATTCCCGTAAGATTCAAATAATTCCGGCAATAGAATGGTTCCTGATGTAAATGTTTTGGTGTTGATCAGCATTGAAAATGAAGATAAATGGAGCTCACACAGAGACACAGAGACACCGAGGGGAAAAGATTAACCACGAAGAGCACGAAGAGCACGAAGGAAAAAAAGAAAAGATGTTTGATTTTAAGAGAATTAAAAAAGTAGCGTTTTGTTGAATGTCAATGAAACTGTTTTGTATTTATCCTATATGTATCTTCGTGTACCTTCGTGCTCTTCGTGGTGAAGATTTCTTCGATTTACCGATGGAAGAAAAATCTCACACAGAGGCACAGAGTTACAGAGGGGAAAAAAAAATTATTTCGAACTTCACCCTTCCTCGTGCCTCTTCGTGGTAAAAGATGTATGATTGTTTGAGTGCTCAAATTATGAAAATCCGCAACAGTTATGCTGAAATTAGCAAAATATCCGCAATAGAGTTGCAGAATTTATAGTTTAAAGTTATTTTATAGCTATGAATTACTATAAAAGGGCGATTAATCTTGCAGATATCGCTTCAAAACGATCGATTTTTCTCTTCGGTCCGCGCCAGACTGGAAAAACTTCTTTGTTGCGGAAACTTTTTCCTGAATCCCCGTATTACAACCTCTTGTTATCTGATCAGTTTGCACGATTAAGTCTGCGACCATCACTATAGCAAAAGACAGCAGCGAAAAGCCTTTTCTACATCAAAATTCTATATGTTTGACATTGGTGTCTGCAATCAACTTGCAGGAAGAAAATCGATTCTTCCACATACTGAACTGTTCGGCAAGAGTTTTGAGCAGTTCATTTTCTGTGAACTGCATGCATACCTGCAGTATGCGAATGATAAAAGACCACTTACGTTTTACCGCGATTATAGTGGTAATGAGGTTGATTTTATCATCGGTGATGATGTTGCAATCGAAGTCAAATCAACCGGAATGGTAACCGACAAACGTATCAAAGCGCTTCAAAGATTTACCAGTGAAAATATCATGAAGTATGCTATCGTAGTCTCGCTTGATGCTATGCCACGACAAATAGGAAAAATTGAAGTGTTGCCCTGGAAGGAGTTTCTTTTACGGTTGTGGGGTGGAGCTTATTGATAAGGGTGAAGGGTGAAATTCGAAGAAGGAAAACCTGAAGCTGAAAAAGCAATATTTCACACAGAGGCACAGAGACACAGAGGAAAAAAGATAAAGAATTTCTTTCACCCTTCACCCTTCAAACTTCTCCGTGCCTCCGTGAGAGCCTTTTTTTGTCTTCTTCTTCGTGCCCCTTCGTGCACTTCGTGGTGAAAATTTCTTCGATTTACCGGTGAAAGAAATATCTTGCACAGAGGCACAGAGCCACAGAGAAAAAAAGAAAAAGGAATTTATTTCAAACTTCACCCTTCACCCTTTACACTTCTTCCTGCCCCTTCGTGGTAAAAAATTCTAAATAATGAATAATAATTGCAAGTTTGCTCCATTAAACGTATATTTATACTACTAACTGGAGCGATTATGCAGAATATTCCCATTCCACTTCCTGATACACTATGGCTCAACAACCAGTTTCAGAATTATGCTGATCCTCGCGCAAAAATTGCTGCGCTTGAACGAAAAAAGGAGTTGATTCGGCTTAAAAGAGGGTTGTATATAACGAGCAATGCTGTAGCAAACCATTTTCCCGGAGGCTGTATTGCCAACAGACTGTATGGGCCATCATATGTTTCATTTGCATATGCACTGCGGATCTACAATTTTATCCCCGAATATGTGCCGAATGTAACTTCTGCAACAAGGGGTAAGCACCGCTCAAAGCGCTTTGTAACTCCGGTAGGCGTTTTTTTTTATCGTGATGTTCCCGCTGCGGTTTTTCACAGGGCTGTTACCTACCGTAATGAAAATGGTGTCCGCTTTCTTGTTGCTACACCGGAAAAAGCATTGTGTGACGAACTATCTACAACCGGTACCATACGGTCGCTCAGGCGACTGGAAAAACTGTTGTTTGACGACTTGCGCATTGATTATGAAGACCTTCTGAGCGTTGATACGCAGATAATAAGTGAGCTTGCTCCATTATATAAAAGCACGACGGTTGAGACGTTTGCCCGTCTGATAAGGAGTATGAAAAAATGAAAAACGCACTTGATCAACTTTTTGACGAATATCAAAAGCGAAACAACGGATCGGTACAGCAAACAATTGCCGAACTGATCCAACTTATTGCACTTCTGGGCCTATCCCGAACAGATTTCTTTGCTAAAGCTGCTTTTTATGGTGGTACTGCTTTGCGAATTGTCTACGGACTTGATAGATTTTCTGAAGATCTTGACTTTTCACTCAGGGCACCGCTTTCGGGATTTACACTCGATTCATATATTTCCGGTATCAGGGAAGAGCTTGCATCATTTGGTTTTGTAACAGAAGTAACAATGCGTGAAAAAAAGGTCATTACACCGATAGAATCGGCATTCATTAAAGCCACTACAAGGCAGGTCCTGATCGAAACTTTTCTTGAGCCACAGCTTGCCAGGCAATTACATTCAGAAGAGGTAACCAAAGTGAAACTGGAAATTGACACCGATCCCCCACCTGAAGCTGGCTTTGAAGTACGGTATGTTGACGATCCGGTGCCATTCAGCATTGCGATTTACGATCCGGCATCACTTTTCGCAGGAAAAATGGCAGCAGTTCTTGCCAGGTCATGGAACAATCGGGTAAAGGGACGAGACTGGTACGATCTGGTATTTTTTGTCCGGAAAAATATTCCGCTCAACCTCCGTCATCTTGAAGCACGACTGCGACAGATCAAATTTTATACGAAGATTGAACCTCTTGACGACAAGTCGTTTTTGGGGATTCTTTCCGAAAGAATAAAAACTGTCAATTTTACTCAAATAAAGGAAGACGTTGAACGGTTTGTCAGGGACCCCCGTGAACTTGATGTCTGGTCAAAGGAGTTTTTTTTGCATGTGGCTGGGAAGATTCAATGCAAATTGTGATGAAGAATTGTTCGTGTGCGAGGTATTTATGTTTCCGCAAGGGGAAAGAAATATCTCACACAGTGGCACAGGGACACAGAGGAAAAGAGATAAAGAATTTCTTTCACCCTTCACCCATCACCCTTCACCCTTCACCCTTCAAACTTCTCCGTGCCCCCGTGCCTCCGTGAGAGCCTTTTTTTGTCTTCTTCTTCGTGTTCCTTCGTGCGCTTCGTGGTAAAATTTCCTCAAGTTACCGGTGGAAGAAATATCTCACACAGAGGCACAGAGACACAGAGGGAAAAAAGATAAAGAATTTCTTTCACCCTTCACCCTTCAAACTTCTCCGTGCCCCCGTGTCTCCGTGAGAGCATCCTCTTCTTCTTCGTGTTCCTTCGTGCTCTTCGTGGTAAAATTTCTTCAAGTTACCGGGGGAAAGAAATATCTCACACAGAGGCACAGAGACACAGAGGGAAAAAAGATAAAGAATTTCTTTCACCCTTCTCCCTTCAAACTTCCCTCTTCAAACTTCCCCGTGCCCTTCGTGGTAAAAACTGATTTTCAACCAGTTGTTCAACTATCAAGCTTTGTTACCTGCGGCTTTTACTCCATGGATTGAGATAGCGATTTTTCAGTAATAACCTGTTATCGAAAAAAGAAATGTGGACAGATGTGTCCACGTGTAATTTGAGATTATACGTGGCAATTTTATCGTAACAGTAGAAGTGAAACTTTGCAATATATAGTAATTATGTCAATCATGTCACATTTAAGTTTTTTTTCCTTTATATTAAATATTGTAATTTTAATCAAAGGAATCATTATGTCCAAAATGTTTACTGCGATTTTATGCGCAGGATTGGCAGTGAGTGCACAAACTATTAACTTGCGAGGCACGATTTCCAATTCAGCAGGCAAAGCTATTCCGAATGCCATTGTTTCACTGGTACATCAAAAAATGAAGGATACCACCGGTACTGACGGTACATATTCTTTTACAAGTCAGGTGGCAACACTTCCTGCGATTGTGCCTCGTGTCAACAGAATCTCATTAAATAATGACGTATTACAATTTGCAGTTGGAACTCCTTCACCAATAAAAGTGGAAATATTTAATTTGAAAGGTGAACTGTTAAGACAGGAGATAAATGTTGATGTGCCTGCGGGAATTTATCGATTTGACATTACAAAAAATTGCCAGGTTGCAAAAGCCCTTCTGATCAGAGCTGCAATGGGCAAGTCGGAAGTGTCTTTCCGCTACATGTCACTTAATGGTGGACGATCGGTTGTAAGCCCTGTCAATGCGACGTCAACAGTTCCCAACCGTAGCGGATTGATGGCGGCAGCTGCAGTTGTCGATACCATAAAGGTCTCTGCAACTGGTTTTAAGGAAAAGTCTGTAGCTATTACCTCGCTCGATAATCAGAAACAGGATATCACTCTGGATTCAATCATTGTTGGGAAGCAATTTCCTACAGCTAATCCTGCCGCAGCGGGTCCGTTCGAGGTGGCTGCAGACAAAGATGTAGGCCCTCTGGCTGGCACTGCTGATGATCCGGTCTACGGTAAGCAGATGCGTTTTAATGTGTATCGTCCCAAGAACCTTAAGACCAGCGGGTATCTGCACCCCATTCTGATATGGGCTAATGGGTATCGGGATAATCCAGAACCGAATGGCAAATGTGTTCTTGATCGTAATCAAAATTGGTGTGGACAGTATCTGCCTATTTTACAGCATCTTGCTTCGCACGGTTTTGTTGTGGTAGCATCACTGAGCACGGCAACAGGAACGAAACCTTATCCTACGCTTACGGGTATGGACTGGATAATTGAGCAGAATGAGGATCCAAGCAGTCCCTATTACCATTGTCTTGATATATCAAAAATCGGCCAGTATGGCCATTCATATGGCGGAATGTCAACCTGCAATACTGCGGCTGACCCTCGCTACAAGGCTCTGATGACGATTTGTGGAACTGCTGAGCTTAAGGGCCTTCACACTCCGATACTGTTTCACTGTGGTGGAAAAGACGAAACGGTAAAATGTAGTGGAGTCAAAGATATTTTCCTGTCTGTTAAAGATCAACCAGCCTTTTTCCTCAATGAGCTCGCTTCTGATCATGGTTACTGGGTATATCAGGGAGCAAATGGTGTCTCTCTTTCTGCAGCTGCCGCATGGTTCAGGGGTCACCTGATGAACGATACTGCAAGCCGCAAGTATTTTTATGGCTCGAACTGCACGTTCTGCTCCGATTCCCGCGTGAAAGTTGAGCAGAACAGCCTCATGAAACAATAGGATAAAAACCAGGTCTCATATTCTCCAACCGACGATTTCCTGTCGACCAGTACCGGTGCCTTCGAGAACCTCAGGCACCGGTGCCTGAGGTTTTTGAAGACACTGTTGAAAGGTTTTTGAAGTCAGCAGTGTTATGCTCGGGTGGGTATCTGCAAACTCAAGATACCAAAAATGCGAACAGATCACCTGAAGGAAAGCGGTAGAATTTAAACGGTGCTAACGTACCATACCTTACGACTAAAGAACAGCAGTTACAATCGTCCGATTCAGATTATTTTTGTCAGGGTGATTACTGAAGGAATTGCTTCTCCCTGTTCAGTGATCTGTTGTCATTTCTCTGTAATGACAACTCAGCAGTTTGAGATCGCTTTCGCGGCGGAGATGGAGACCGTTTCCTAGACAGAGATTCCACATCTTGCAGTCTGCACACTCACCCTGTTTTAACCATTCCCGATTGCGCATCACCTGAAACCGGTTATTCCAGACATCCAGAAAATCATCTTTATAGATATTGCCCTGAATGTAATCGGCCCGCAGTGATGGGCAGGCGGAGATTGATCCATCGACAAGAACTGATCCGATATTTATTCCTGCCCAGCAGAAAAAAGGCTGAGGGCGAACCTCCATTTCATAGCTGCCCAGAAAACTGTCACATCCAAAGGTGGTGAAAATGTTTCCTTCCTTCTGTGTCGCTACGATAAAATCCAGCAGTTGATAGAGTTGCTCTCGGTTAAGAGTTAACTCCTTATTTCCAGATGCGCGTCCTTTGGCAAAGATAGTTCCCAGACGCCATGCCGGCATTTTAAGATCTGTCAGCACTTTTTTCATCTGCTCCAGTTGTCCGATGTTACGCTGATTGACACACGTGACAACATCAAAGAATAGTCCTGAGGTACTTCGGGCCTCTGAAGCATATTTAATTGCATCACAAGCGTGTACGTATGCATCTTTTCTGCCGCGCAGCCAGTTATGTGTTTCTTCAAGGCCATCAAAGCTGATTGTCAGATAACGGATGCCTGACTGCACCAGTTCTTTCATTCTGTTACTATTGAGTAAATACCCGTTAGTTACCATTCCCCAGCGAAAGCCCCGTCTGGCAATCTCATTGCCGGCTTCAGGCAGATCCCCACGCATGAGTGGTTCACCGCCGGTAATTGCTACCACAATTTTGGCAGGGTTGGTATGTTCGCTGATCCTGTCAAGAACTTTTGTGAAGTCCTTAATTGGCATGTCGGGTGTTGTTGCATCACGCATGCAGTCACTTCCGCAATGAAGACACGCCATGTTGCACCGGAGTGTACATTCCCAGAACAGGTATTGAAGCTCATGTGCGCGTGCATCGGCTTTGCGTTTCGCAGAGTACAATCGTAACGCAATTTTCTTTTTCAGTGATAATTTATCGATGCGGTTCATTTAACCAGTATTTTCATAGAAAGAGTATTCCTGTCATTTTGTACCTGCAGAAAATAGATCCCACCGGCAATTGCCCTTGTGTTCCAGCACAGTTTTCCGGTTGCGTCGGAGTTCAGGGTTGTTACCTTTTGTCCCTGGCTATTGATTATGGCTGCAGATATATTCTGTCCCTTCCAATCCGGGATCTGAAACAGGAAATCCTTCCCTGCAATAGCCGAAAGGGTAAATTGATGTTCGGTGTCGGTGCGTGCTGGTGTGGCCGAGGTTGTCATATTCTGAAAATAGAGCGTATATGAGGTATCAACACCGGCTTTAATCGTGAGACACCCTGATGTATAGTATCGCACCTTTCCACCTGGTGTCACTATATCTTCACTGCTAATAGTGTAGGTTCTATTGACAGGAGCAGAAAACTGGGTTTGAAAGTTTCCATTTTCATCTGTTTTAAAGGTTGCTAAAGGTGTCCCGGTATTAATTCCATACCATGCTGAGACCCCGTATTCCGGCATAATCCCGTAATCGGGCATGATCCCGTATCTGACAAGGATACAGTTCTCAAGGTAGAACTGGATATTTTTGAGTACAGAGGAATCACTGGCCAGGTAGGCAGTACCTTTAAACGTTGCGGTTGTATTATTGGCCTGTTTTGACGATGCAGACCTCTGGATTTGTCCTGTTACACCACAGAAAAGAGCAAAAACCAGGGTGAGTAATCTACTATAGACCTGGTATAGTGAACGGGTGGACCAGCGGGAGAGGCGGATAATGTGCTTTCCCATTGTTTCCTCCTTGTGTTGTGATATCAATTAGATGGTCATATATGAGCATCTGCTATTATAAGTAATATACTGTAATGGAAAATACTATCAACTATATTCTCAATTATGAGAAAAATTCTGTATTCAGCTGTATGCTGATAAGTTCTGATCTTATGCTCACTTTTCGAAGAGAATTCCCGGGTCTATGCTCTGTTGCTTATTTCTCATGTCTGTTCAAAAGGCCGATCATACTTATGCCTTTTTATGAGGGGCA
The DNA here is from genome assembly GCA_016929595.1 of Chitinispirillaceae bacterium. Taxonomy (GTDB): domain Bacteria; phylum Fibrobacterota; class Chitinivibrionia; order Chitinivibrionales; family Chitinispirillaceae; genus JAFGIN01. The sequence goes on along the minus strand of JAFGIN010000021.1, from coordinate 4,836 downwards.
TAAGTATGATCGGCCTTCCTGAGTTTCACCTGTTACACGCAGCTACTGTAAGCAGTAAAGTAATACCGAAATTGATTCAAATAATATATGCTTATCTTCTTTCCCACACCTTATCAGCTATCGCTTGATTAATAAAACGCAAATGTCTCTTTTCGTCTTCATAATTGTCTTTCAGTATCAGTAGTACATCTTCAGGAACATTCCAGGAAACAGCTTCCGAATAATCTTTATTGGTCAATTTTTCACCCGTTTGCAATGCCATAAGTGAACCTTGCAAACCTGCTATATTCTGTATTGCAGTGGCTGATCCTAAAAACAATCCCCGAATATCCTTGTCATCTCTGGTTGGAACACCACCATACTTTATTATCAGACCTGACAAATTATCTACATGCCGTAAATGATCATCCCTGTATTTGGTAATTTCCGATTTGATGACCTGTTCATTAATGTTGTCGAGTACTTTGTTGTAACTTGATAACGCATCATTATCAAGCCTGATCATAGAGTTCAATTTTTCGATTAATTCTGATTCTAGCATGACTCCTCCCTTACTGTTAATCAAATTTCGTAATACTGCAGCGAAAAAACAGAATAAATGACTGCAATCAACGTGCCGAAAAGAACTTCTTAATGTAAATGATTTCAGAGGAGGGCGGATTTATTTACCCGTAAAATCCCGGATAATACTCATTGTAAATGGTCTGGATCGTTTTGATGACTCTTTCCGGGGTGGGTGATTGTGTAAACTGGCGAACCATGCAGAAATTAACGGCACCGGTAGAGAGCACGTCCCTGAAATTGTCAAGACTGATGCCGCCGATAGCAACCGCCGGAATTGATGTACAGGAAAGAATTTTCTTTAAACCATCGGTGCCGATTGCAGGATCGGGTATTTTTTTTGTCGGGGTCGGATACACCGGACCTGCACCGATATAATCCGGATCCAGCCGGCTTGTCTCGATTGCCTGTGACTCTGAGTGGGTGGAAATACCGACAATCATCTCCTGGCCGACGATTTTGCGTACTTCTTCATATGGTGCATCTCCCTGTCCTACATGAATCCCATCAGCACCTATATCAGCTGCAATTTGTGGAAAATCATTGATAACAAGTTTTGTCCGGGTGCCATCAGTAATTTTTTTCATTGATTCAGCAGTTTTATAGATACTCGAGAGCGGAACATCTTTCATTCTAAGCTGAACGAAAGCAACTTTGTACTCAACACAAACACTTGTGAGGTACTCATATCCTTTAAGAGGATCTGTTAAAACAGCGTAAAAACCAAACTGGTCAGGTATTTTTTTGCTCATAATGAAAATTTAATAAATCTTTCAATGGATTCAAAGATGAGAATTGTTTTGAAGTATTTTTCATGGTTTACCTGATATTAGTGAATTAAGGTCCGGATGGAAAAGCAGGACTGGAAGATAGATTTCACATGCTTTTCTGGATTCATTGGCGTCTTGTTTTTTCGGACCGGAAAAAGCATCGTTATAAAGTATATTTCGTTTAAAAAAATCAGGATTCATTAAAAGGATTGGCTTTTTTTGTTAGAAAATATCGAATTTATTCGAAATGTTGCGCTGCTCTATGATCAGAAAGGGCAGAAAATGACCATCTGCATTCCAGCTGAGGGAAAAAAGAAAAAACCTAAGATGTTTTGCAGCTGCTCGAACGGTTCCTATGCAACCTGTACCCATGCACAGGCTCTCAAAGACGGATATGACCAATTATTGCAGAAATACAACAATGAATTACCCGATACCGTCTTCCAGAAATCATTCATTCGCAAAATTTTTGATCTCTATATTCGTGTAAATCCCTGCAGTGTTGAGAACATACGGGCGGTTCCAAAAACAACTCATCCTTATGGAGTAACTGTTTTCAGCGCTCAGAAAAAATTGCTGGCAGAAACATTCTTTTCAACCGAAAATGAAGAACGCTTTCTTGGCCGGATAATGCCTGACAAATTGTCACGTCTTCATTTTATGCACAATGCCGTAAAGTTTGTTATCAGTGATCAGGAGAAAGCACTTTCAGAGATGGGGCAGAAATCGTTTCGTCAAGTGACAGAAAAGAGCTTCTGGTTTCTAGCTGCATATCATCTGTTCAGAGAATTCGGTGATGATGGTATTATTCCCCGGTTCGGAGTCGATCACGAGAATGGTCATTGCTTTCTCACATGGTATAATGCAGAACAGCTTGTTTTTAAAGCACCATTACCAAACGAAATTGTTCCCAATATTGTGGAGATGTGTAAAACCGGTTCGAAAATACAGACTGATTTAAACATTCCTGATATTGAACAGGAGCTGTTGTTCCGACTTGAGAATAGTGATAAAACTTCACAGGTAAGCATATTCCCGGTTGTAAGGTCAGGCGATTCTGAAACGAATGGACTGGATGAAATCGATAGTCGTTTTTTTTACCATCGTTATCTGTACCTGCCGGGAAAAAGAATGTTTGTCAATTGTACCCAGGACAGTATGAAGCTGATTGCAACCGGCTGGGGCGAGCAAAAAAGTATTCCCGTTGAGGAAATTTCAGCATTTCTCGAAAAAAATGGTGAAGTTTTTTCACTTTCATCCAAAGAACAGGGAGCTGCTCAACTTGACCTCTTTTCAACCGGGGTTAAAGAATTGAATTTCGCAAGGATTGCCAGCCCCGAAATTATCACCTCATTTGATAATGTCGAACTGAACCCGGTAAAAATGGACGACACAAGCTGTACTTTACAGATCAATTACTCCTCGAAAAACGGGTCTGTTACATTGATATCCTTACTTAATGCAAAAAATGAAAAAAAACGTTTTCTATGTACATCTGAGCTGACTGTGGATATGAAAAGTCCGGCAATCAATGCATCAATTGTCAGCGCAAAAGGGGTAGGGAAGGATGGTACGGTTACTATACCGAAAGCTGCGCTGATGCGCTTTAAAAGTGCATCGATGAGGATGAAGTTCAGTAAGAATAACTCACTTACCAAAAAAATCAAGGAGATGTTTGAATTTAAACCAGTTCGTGATTTTATACCGCTCGAGCGTTTTAACGGAGATCTGCGGGAATATCAGAAACATTGTGTACAGTGGCTTCTTTTCCTTTACGATAATAATTTCGGTGGATTGCTTTGTGATGAAATGGGGCTTGGTAAGACTATCGAAACGATCGCTTTTCTTGGTGCACTCAGAGAACAGCGTGAGTGCAGTGGCCCTCATCTGGTTATCTGCCCGGCATCAGTACTTGAATACTGGGAGCGTCAGCTGAAGCGGTTTTTGCCCGATATACGTGTCAAAACTCATTACAGTGGAAATCGGGATGAGAAACTAAACACCGACGATTTCGATATACTGATTACCACGTTTGGAATTCTGAGAAACGATATTGAATTGCTTTCCGCAATCAAGTTCAGGATTGTGATATTTGATGAGATACAGCAGTTGAAAAACAGTGCCTCATTGTCAACTGCTGCAGCATTCAATCTTGATGCTGTGCTTAAGCTTGGGTTGACAGGAACACCCATAGAAAATAACATATATGAACTCAAAACCCTTTTCAATCTGACAATTTCCGGCCTTTTCTCCATGGATATGGATAACGAACAGGGGCGGTTTATTGATGAACAGGGTGCTGGAATGTCTGATGGGGAAAGGAAGTCGCTTCAGCGGATAATAGAACCATTCATGCTACGAAGGCTCAAAATGTCGGTGCTGACTGAACTGCCTGCAAAAATTGAAGAGGTGCGGTATTGCGAATTAACAGGTGAACAATTTGATCTTTATAAAGAGGTTTTGGAAGAGCGTGGCGGACCATTGCTTGAATCACTGAAAAAAACCGATCAACCAATACAATATATCAATTTTTATTCACTGTTTTCCTATCTTAAACAGATCTGCAATCACCCGGGATCACTGCTGGAAAATCCGGAAGGATATACCGCTTCAGAATCAGGTAAATGGGAACTGTTTAAACAGTTGCTTGATGAGTGTCTTGGAAGTAATCAGAAGGTGGTTGTATTTTCTCAGTACCTTAAAATGCTTGACATTATAAAATTACATTGCGAAAAGATAGGCATCGGTACAGCACTTCTGACGGGAAAGACCGTGAAACGTGATGCGCTTGTACAGAAATTCGCGCAGGATTCTCAATGCCGCGTATTTATCTGCAGTCTCAAAGCTGGAGGTGTTGGCATCGATCTCACACCGGCATCAACGGTCATACATTATGACCGGTGGTGGAATGCGGCCCGTGAAGATCAGGCTACCGACCGGGTGCACCGGTTCGGGCAGACACGCGGAGTTGAAGTATTCAAACTGGTCACCAAAGATTCCATCGAGGAACGAATCGATACGATTATTCGGCGCAAGCGTATTTTGTCAAACAAAGTCCTTACAGAAGATAGTCCTGAAGAGATGAAAAAGTTCACGCGTGAGGATCTTGTTGAAATTCTTACGGGAGGTAAAAATTAGAGGCCGGAGAGTGACCAGTGCCCAGTGACCAGTGACCAGTGCCCAGTGGACCAGTGACCAGTGACCAGTTACCAGTTACCAGTTACCAGTTACCAGTTACCAGTTACCAGTTACCCAGTTACCCAGTCACCCAGTCACCCAGTCACTCAGTCACCCAGTCACTCAGTCACCCAGTCACCCAGTCACCCAGTCACCCAGTCACCCAGTCACTCAGTCACCCAGTCACTCAGTCACCCAGTTACCCAGTTACCAAGTTACCAAGTTACCAAGTCACCAAGTCACTCAGTTACTCAGTTACTCAGTTACTCAGTTACTCAGTTACTCAGTTACTCAGTTACTCAGTTACTCAGTTACTCAGTTACTCAGT
>JAFGIN010000206.1 GCA_016929595.1 Chitinispirillaceae bacterium | reverse complement strand
CTTGAACCAGTTTGCAATTCATTTTAGTGATAGAGTACAGATTTGATATGAGCACCTGGTTATTTACACAAAAAATCTGACACTCTCAAGTTCTCTGTTGACAAATATTGTAAAATTTATAACAATATGTTTGGAACATTTTAATGGCACTACAGCATTTATATCCCTGCAAATTTCTTCCTGCTAGCTCTTTTTATGCTGTTCTGTCCGGTTTTTTATCAATACGCCTCATTGTCATGTATTTGCTTACGCGACAACTAAGCAGAGGTTAATAAGATGACCATTATACAATACCTGATAGAAGTTGCCAACTATATCTCCATTTTTTCCATAATGTACAGTATTATACTTTTTTTTATTACAGTCAAAATACGAATGCATCCATCATTCCCATATCTCTGTCTCGCGATACTTCTTCTGGCATTACTTCCAAACAACTGTTTTATAAGCAGTACCAGGGGATTACGATTCACTATAATTGCTACTAATATAAAACTTATTCTTTTTCACTTAGCCATGATTGTGCTGGGACGTGCATTTATTCTGATAGGTCTTCATAAAAAAATCATCTATACATGCATGCTTCCGTTTGCAGGTTTTATTATAACAAGTTTACTAAGCATATTCCTTGATATCGATTTTCTTTTATACAATACCCCTACAGGTCTGACAATTTCGTTATTTTATAAAACAGTTTTTTTCCCGACTCTTGTTACAGTATTTATTGTTGTGCTGGCAGATATGATATACAAAATGAAAACTGGAAGCGTTCTTAACAGCAAGATTATCCGCCTGCTTGTTATCGGTTTGGTTTTTCTGATTTTTTTTGGCGTTACTGAAATGCTCTATTATATAATCTTTCAATTGCAATTTGAAATTACTTCGATGTTTTTCAGCATCTCTTCTTTTGGAATTTTGATTTTCAATATTTATACTCTCATGTTTATATCAGAAATAATTCGTAACAATATAACAACTAAAAGACTTTTTATTCAAAACAACGACTCTTTTGTTAAGCCTGAAAACAACCGGGATAAAACCATTTATGATCTAATCACAAACACCATCATTCAGGAAAAACTATACACCAACCCCGATATTGATCTTGAATCATTGTCAAAATTTACCGGCATTCACCGCAATGAAATCTCGAGAGTCGTTAATCTTTATTCAAGTGAGAACTTTAAAGGATTTATAAACCGTTTCAGAGTCAACAGACTTAAACTGCTGTTAAGCGATCCCGCGTTACATGATTACCCGATACAATCCCTGGGCTACAGAGTCGGATTCAATTCTAAGGCAACCCTTAACAGGGTCTTCAAGGAGTATGAAGGCATATCTCCAATTGAATACCGCGGACAAAAGCAAAACACAAAAGACAAATGTTCAAATTTTTAAGAACTAAAATATTACATATAATGTATACAATACTTCTTTAATAAAACGCGAGATGAATATAATGTTAAACCAATATATTTCAATTGCAAATGACCTAACAATAGCAATGACAATTGCCTACAGCATTGTCCTTCTCATTGTAAACATCAGAATAAAATTACATCATAGTTTCATCTATATCAGTCTTGCCATTTTTTTTCTCAGTATTTTTTCATACGAATGGGGTATGAATAATATTTCAAACTCGACAGACCTTTTTTTTCGGGAACACATCAAACTCATTTTTTTCTTTATTTCAATGTTCGCGCTCTCAAAAGCCTTAAAGCTTATGGGAATGAACAAAATAATACTTAAAATAGGTGAAATATTTTTTTTAATCTTTACGCTGCTATTTATTATCAGCATCTTTTTTAACAGAGGTATTTTTATAGCTAAAACCAACGATGGACTAATAACTACCGTTATATTTAAAGCAATCCTCTTCCCCTCGTTATGCTTAATATTTTTTGCTGTATTTTACGACATGACCCGACAAATAAAGAAAGCGAGCCCATTCAACAGACGTATTCTGAAAAAAATGATATATGGAATAGCGTTTCTTATTCTATTTGGCATATCAGATATGGTGTACTTTATTATCGTTGGACAAAACAGACAGACAATTCAAAACTTTTCTAAATTTGGTGTACTTATTTTCAGTATTTATACACTAACATTCATTACCGAAATCATTGTCAGCAACATCAAAAAGAAAAAAATCCTATATTTAAATAGTAACCCCTTAAAAATCACCACTAACGATAAAGACCAAAGCCTGTATGAACACATAGTCAACGCTATTATCGAAGAGAGGCTTTATCTGATTCCGGAAATGGATCTTTCCCAACTCTCGGCCTGTCTGAAAATGCCTCGCAATGAGATTTCCCGTATTATCAACAGGTTCAGCGGAGAAAGCTTTAAATATTTTATAAACCAGTTTCGTGTAAATGAGCTGAAACAGTTGCTACAAAATCCCGATAACAAAAACGTTCCCATTTTGCACCTGGGGCTTCAGGCCGGATTCAATTCCAAGGCCACGCTTAACCGGGCATTTAAGCAATGCGAAGGTATTTCACCACAGGAGTATATTAAAGATGAATAATCACCAAGCTGCACTGTTACACAAAACAGTATCATGCTTCTGTTATTGCCCAGGCCCTGAAAAGCGACAGCTGTCAATTGAAGTCTGTTATGAAGATAAAATAGTCATAAAAGCTCTGACTTTTATGCTCGAACAAGATCTTCGTCGTATCGAATACGGACTTGGCGCGGGTTCCATGTTTTCACCTGCAGTTGGCACATGGAAATTTATCAGGAAACCCGAACCAATAAATTCTGATACGGCCTCCTTTTTGATTGAAGTTTCTTCTGTCACGCCAGAGTTCTGGATTTCGATCGCCTGTTTTCTAAGCTCAGGTTTCACCTCACTTTCTAATAATTATATTTGCAGCAGGTCAGTCAGCATAACTGAGGCAACTTCGTGTGGTTCCGAACTGCATAATAAGGAGTGGCTGATAAAAACGTGCAACGCCCCCCGCTTTACCCATTATGAGCCCCTCCCGTTTTCCCTGGAATTGACAGACCGCATAATACAAAATCTTACGGTGCAAATAATTTTAAAAAAGGAAGTTGACGATACATTAATGGAACTCTTTCAGAATTATATGAATGCTGTTCAGGGTCATATCGCCTGGCTTATGGACGATGAATTATGGTTTGAGTATGTCCCGGTAAATATTAAAAACGAAATCAATATATGTATTAAGAATGTGCCGGATCCGGGTCAGCAAAAATTACTCATGGCATCTTTGTTAAACAGTCTTCACTGTTTTCATATAAAAACGGCAAAAATACAATCTGTTACTATTATTTAATAACGCGTACGTTCAACTATTTCCTGCAATAGCATTTCGAGGGTTCTTTGGTAATTATCCATACCACGAACACATCTCACTCCTTTTGTTTTCTGATAAATAAAATTACTGTCAAACCGGAAGTCGGGATTTCTCTTAAGAACCTCCCGCACAAGGGAATGCAGTTCACCATGCTTTTTAACAAAGTCCTTGTCCCATATTTCGGAAAGATCAATAATTCGCTTTTTTACCAGCGATCGTTCCGGAGGATCGGTGACCCCATACCGGTTCCGCATTTCTAAAAACTGTTTCAGGTCGTCAATGAGTCCTTTCTTTCCGATGTGTTCAACAACTGCCAGGGTCAATTGTATCTCCAAAGCATTTTGTCCGGGTGAATAGACATATCCCTCCTGTACCTGGTAGGTGAAACCAGTAATCTTTACGACATACTCAACAAGTTTATTTCTGTAAGCAGAGTAATATTCCGCATATCGGCAGTCAGGGAAGTATACATTAATTCTGACAAAGTATCCTTCATCTGTTTTTTTTACAACCGGACAGAACACCTTATCATTATATATGTCAGGAATTTCTCCGGAAAATGATTTTGAGTTTTCCACCACATAATAAGCTTTATATAGTATGAGCACAAGCTCCCTCGCAAAGATAAGAGCTTCGTTTTTGTTCTCCGGAACGATGCGTTCTTCCTTAAGAGCTTCAGCCATGTCGTTACCGATAAAGTAAGTACCTTTTGATGTACGGATCCAGATATCCGGAATCAAAGGATCCTCAACAAGATGCTCCTCTTCAAAAACTGTGTAAAACGCAAGAGACGGAAAAACCTTTTTATGTGAACCTTTAAAAATCTCAATTACAGGCTTTTTATACAGAGATTTAAAGAAATCCAGTGTTTTTCGATCGACACGGTATTTTTGACCCCCAAGCTGTGAAAACAGAGGAATCGGAATAATCAGCCCAATTACAAATACAAGGTGTATTAGCCACAATGTTTTCATTTTTCGATTCTCCGGACGCACAATTTTCACCAGCACGGTAAAAGATTTATTAGAAACAAAACTCTATCTTTTATAACCATTTATTATTCAGTATTTCCGTTCCAACCAGCCATACGGGCCAGAAGCCACCACATCGCCTTGCCAATACGAAGTGCCCCGGCATAGGAAATATGGCCGGTGTCCTCTGTGTCATTATCAGGATGAATTGCCGGGAATGTGCAGGTTTCACCGCTATAAGGGCTAGTCCATGTTTCCAGATGCTGTTCGTTTTCATCGTTGTATGCAAGTATATCCGCATAATCAAATAGAATCCGGGTTTGGCTTTCCATTACAAATTCACGTATTCGCTGGTGCTTCACATATCTTTGATAACCTGCCTCACCAGTCGCAGAACCTCCGTCTACAGGCCCCGTGGCAAAAACAGCAATAGTAAGATACCCATTGGTGCGGCTGTATTCATTATATTCATCAATTGTATCAAGATAGGTCTGCAGTGATACTCGGTTACCGGTGATTTCGAAATCTCCTGAGTCTAATCCCCAGATATGATTACCGTCCGGGCCGCCGACGGAAGACCCGAGCCAGTGGCAACCGTAAACCGGATCATAACCATCGGTTCCTGTACCGGCCGGTCCTGTGGTACGAATAAGATCGCCGCACCAGGCCTGAAAGATCACATGAATCGGGTTATCATCCTCGAACTGCTGGCGGATCAGGTCTTTGATGGTGTCCCTGGCAGTATCATTTGTCCAGAAATCACCTTCACCTACTGTTGCATGAGTTCCCAAACGCAGAGCCTGATCGGTGGCCGCTGGAAGTCCCCAGGTAAACGTCGTTGCCGCAAACCTGCTGTCGATTGATCCCAAACCATTAGTACTGTCAACTCCGGTCCGGTAACCTTCGCTGTGTGATTCTCCCGCAGCATCGACCAGCCAGGTTTTTACTATATCAATGTACTCTTGCGGGATATCCGCGTATTGCTCTACCGCTTCATGATTCGCGACAATGTATCCGGTGCCTGACTGAACTGTCACAGTGCAGCTGTCAGTGTGATCGCCGTCTTGAGTGGTGACTGTAATCGTCGCGCTGCCTTCTGCTATCCCGGTGACTAATCCATTTTCATTAACAGCGGCCACAGAGTCTGCGCTCGTGCTCCAGCTGAGCGTTTTATTACTGGCATTTCCCGGCGTGACCGTTGCTGTCAGCTGATAGGTATCGCTCACTGCCATGGTCAGGGTTTCACGGTTCAGGGTAACACCCGTTACTGGAACAGTATCAGTCGTTACTGTCACAGTGCAGCTGTCAGTGTGGGCGCCGTCTTCAGTAGTAACTGTAATCGTCGCACTGCCTTCTGCTATCCCGGTGACTAATCCATTTTCATTAACAGCGGCTACAGAGTCTGCGCTCGTGCTCCAGCTGAGCGTTTTATTACTGGCATTTCCCGGCGTGACCGTTGCTGTCAGCTGATAGGTATCGCTAACAGCCATGGTCAGGGTTTCCCGGTCAAGAGTCACTCCCGTTACCGGAACTGAATCGGACACGGGAGCGGGATCGGTGATTACATCTCCATCACCATTGCTGCCTCCGCTTCCTGAACCGCATCCGGTCAGGGCAATAAACGAAATAACAAGCATTACTGATTTTATTGTTGTCTGCAATGTTTTCAATGGATTATTCTCCTGTTGAGCAATTGATGCTATCAATTGCATTATTTCCCTTGTTGCTTACGGGGTATACCAGTCGGGAAGCGGGGTCAGGAGACAGAACCGGAACATATTTGCGGTATTACACGATGCGTTGAGGGTCCATCCATTGAGTCCCGTCGGATTACCGCCATTGGTGAACGAACTTGCGGAGTAGAACATCATAAACATATTGGTAACATTGGAAATGTCCCAGTTACTCAAATCGCTGTTGAACGCTGCCGCGCCATTGAACATGTTGTCCATGTTTATAACATTTCCAGTATCCCACAAAGAGATATCTTGGTTGAAGAGTTCCGCTCCTCTAAACATATAGGACATATTCCCGACATTGGCGGTATTCCATGCAGATATGTCTCTGTTGAAGTTTTCTGCCATAAAAAACATGTAACTCATGTCGGTAACCTGGCTTGTATCCCATTCAGAAATATCGCCATTGAAGGCCGTGGACTCGCGGAACATAAACCCCATATTGGTCACTCTCGAGGTGTCCCAAAAAAGATCATGATTAAAAGACTCTGCAAGCATAAACATGCGCGTCATGTTCATAACCGAAGAGGTATTCCATCGGGAAATATTGCTATTGAAACTTGACGCACCAGAAAACATCAAGCCCATGTCTTCTACCTGTGAAGTGTCCCAGCTGCTTATGTCAGTATTGAAAGCCGTGGCATCACGGAACATGTTATTCATGCTGGTAACGTTGCCGGTATCCCAGGTGGAAATATTACCATTAAAGACACGTGCGCCATAAAACATCTGGGACATGTCAGTAACAGAAGCCGTGTTCCATCCGGACAGATCCTGATTGAATTCCAGGGCATTTCTGAACATGCTGCCCATGTTGGTGACCATGCCGGTGTCCCAG
>JAFGIN010000205.1 GCA_016929595.1 Chitinispirillaceae bacterium | reverse complement strand
GGCTGCCTATCGCCACTGGGCTTCCGGTGAACCAAATAATTCTGCTGTACCGAATTATTATGGAGGTGAAGACTATACATGTGTCAATTGGGATGCAGTTGACGGTGCGTGGAATGACTGGGATCATCGGCAGGCATACTATTATAAAATCGACGGGATTGCAGAATATCCACTTAGTGATTTGTCAATAGATGCTTTTGGTGGCAATGATTTTATTAAGGATGTTGAAAATGTTAATGGAACACAGTTCGATGATATAATTGAGGGTGATGAAAATGTAAATATGATCGAGGGTGGGGCTGGAAGTGATATCATTATTGGTAATGGTGGGAACGATGTTCTTCATGGTGGTTCCGGTGATGATGAAATATTTGGTGGTGCTGGCGTAGATTATATCATTGGTGAAAGTGGTGACGATACAATCAATGGTGAGGAAGGTAATGACATCATTGAATGGAATTCGGGTGATGATAATGATTATGTGACTCCGGGTAATGGTTCTGATACTATCAAAATTAGCGGAGCTGTCAATGAAAGTAACTTGATAAATGTTTATGAAAACCTTAGTGTTACCACGGTGAGTGTATATACATCGAGTTCACTGACATCTGAGATAACACTGGCATATGGCGGGGCTGATGACATTATAGATATTACCACCGGCAATTATGCTGATACGGTGATTGCCAGCAGTATATCAGGTGGAGGTCTTCAATATGTAAAAGTTAACCTTGGTGGTGGTGATGACCTTTTCAGGGGTACACTGTCGGGAGGAATTCTCAAGGTGTATGGTCAGGCCGGAAATGACACGCTGTCTGGTGGAACGCGTTACGACCTTCTTGATGGTGGTGATGGAATCGATACGATAGCTTATTCAGATCTCAACAGCGGATCTGGTGTAATAGTTAATTTACATACGGGGCTTGCTGCTGATGATGGCTATGGCAGTGTTGATACCATTGTAAATGTCGAGAATGTAATCGGGTCACAATACACTGATACATTGACCGGTGATGCAATTGACAATGTACTTGTCGGGCTGGGCGGCGCTGACACTATTTCGGGTCTTGACGGGAACGATGTAATCTATGGTGGTGATACCACAGATAGTTTTACTGATATTGAGCGGGCAGCTGATAACGACACTATCGATGGCGGTAGTGGAAATGACCGGATTTCCGGTGGTGCTGGTAATGATGTAATTTCAGGCGGTGCTGGAGACGATATAATTTACGGATATTATAGTTACGATGATATTTCTGCTCCGGACCTGGCTAATGATGCTAATGACACAATATATGGACAGGCTGGCAACGATACTATTGATGGCGGATCTGGTGAAGATTACGTTGATGGAGGCGAAGGTGATGATCTGGCAGGTGGAGGACGCGGCAATGATATAATCATCGGTGGTGAAGGACATGATACCGTATTTAACCCTGAAGCGGTTGAGGCTGGTGCGGTTGGTGTCCTGACAAGGCTTGGATCTGGTGATGAAGCAGGACCTGTGTATTATAATCCGGATACGGGGCACCTCTATGGCGTTGTTTCATCCGGTACTTCCGGCTCCTGGCAGAATGCTGAAGATAATGCGGTATTAAATGGTGGACATCTGGTAACAATTAATGACGCTTCTGAAGAGGCCTGGTTACGCCAGGTATTCGGTAACAGCGGAAGATACTGGATTGGATTAACTGACAATGTTACGGAAGGCTCCTGGGAGTGGATAAGTGGAGAGACGGCTACCTATCGTCACTGGAGTACTGGTGAACCAAATAATTCTGCTGTACCGAATTATACTGGAGGTGAAGATTTCACATGTATCAACTGGGATACAGTTGACGGTGCATGGAATGACTGGGATCATCGGCAGGCATACTATTATAAAATCGACGGGATTGCAGAATATACATTTAATGATATGTCAATAGATGCTTTTGGTGGCAATGACATCGTTACTGGATTTGACGTTATAAGGGGAACTTCACTTGCTGATACTCTTTATGGTAATCAGCACAATAACACAATTTATGGTGGTTTGGGCCATGATACAATAGATGCCGGAGGCGGTGACGACCTTGTTTCCTGGAATATGGGAGATGGAGTGGATGTTGTTACTCTTGGTGATGGCAGAGATGTACTTGATATTTCCGCTGATATGGATAATGCAAACAACGTAATGATGAATCAATTAGTCAGTGTTGCTGTGGTTGATATTGAGGCTGATGGTGTATTGAATAGTATTTATGTCGAAACTAATGGCTCTGATGATATGATCAAACTGACCACAGGCTCTGAAGACGATGATGTGCGAGTCGGGAGCCTCACAGGAATTACTCAGGTAGAAGCATATCTTGGTGAAGGCGATGACTTTTTTGATGGCTCACGGACAGATAGTACTTTGTCAGTTTATGGGCAGAGTGGAAATGATACTTTACGGGGTGGAAGTGCTGTAGATACTCTTGTTGGTGGTGATGGTTCAGATACTGCAGATTACTCAGGTTTATACAATAATGTTGGTGCGATTGTTAATCTCTCAGCCGGAAGAGCTGACGACGATGGAAATGGCAGCGTCGATACACTTACCGGTTTTGAGAATGTAAAGGGATCTGACTTTGATGATACCATTACTGGAAATAATGGTAACAATATCATAATCGGGCTCGGTGGCAACGATTATATCGATGCGCTCGGTGGTGATGATCTGATCTATGGTAATGCTGGTGATGATACGATTATTGGTGGTGAAGGAGATGATTTCATTGACGGCGGAGCTGGAAGTGATAGTCTGAATGGATTTGCAGGACAGGATATCATTTTCTTCTCGGGTGCCACAATTGGTATAAATCTCGAACTTGAAAACAACAGCACTGGAACAGTAAACGAGGATGGTACCGGAAGTATTGACACATTGTTAAATGTTGATGGGGCTGTTGGGACTGAGTTCTTCGATTACATGCGCGGTAATGATAGTGATAACGAGTTCCATGGTAGGGGGGGAGATGATGTACTGCGTGGTAATGGCGGAAATGACATCATTGATGGTGGTGAAGGAATTGATCTTGTTGAAGGCGGCACTGGTGAGGATCTGTTACTGGGAGGAGCTGGAGACGATATCGTGTATGGGGGGGCTGGAGATGATCTGATTATCAGTGGAGTTGGAGATGATAGAATAAACACAGGTCTTGGTGATGATCAGGTAGTATGGGATGAAGGTAATGATGTAATCAGCGCAGAATCTTCGGATAGTGTTATTTTAGTATCTGATGATACATTGCTTATTACACCTGTTAATGATGAAGAAGATAACAGGACTGAAGTTTCGACATCTGACTTCAGCAATACTGTTATAGTACGGGGAACAGATGATATTGAGCAAGTTACTTCCAGTGAGGGAACAGACATGGTAGAAACTGCGATCGAGGCATGGAATGTTGTTTCTTTTGAAGGTTCGCCTCTTCCGGTTTCATCTGCAACTGTCAGTGCAAATGATTGGTTGAAAAAATTCATGGAGGATGGAACGCTGGTTTCGATTCTTCCGTAGTTAATCTGCATCGGATGAATAGTTTTAAAGACATGAATTATTAAATGGTAATATTAATTAATTTTCAGAAAGGCAATATGTAAATGGCAAAACAGCTAATGATCTACGAAAATGCTCAACCGGTTTCAAAAATCAGACATCGAAACTGGTCGGTTAAGACAGGGCACGATTTTAGTTTTTCAAAAGAACTTAATTCCGTTCCGGTTACCGCAATTGAGTTTCCTAATCTTGCACAGGAGTTTTCGATTATTTTTACCGGTAAAGATGATACGCTCATTCCAATGGTTATCCTAGGTGTAAAGGATAAAGAAAACCTTTTTGTATCGGATGATAATAAACTGACCGCGCGATATATACCGGCGTTTTTGAGAAGATATCCGTTTATCTTTTCGAGTGGTAATGATAACAATTTGACTCTTTGTATAGATGAATCTTTCACCGGGTGTAACCAGGAAGGTATTGGTGAACGTCTATTTGATTCGGAAGGTGAACAGACTGTTTATCTGAAGAACATGCTCGGTTTTTTAAAGGAATATCAGATTCAGTTTAATAGAACTAAAATGTTTTGTAAAAAACTTCTGGAACTTGACCTTCTTGAACCGATGAATGCACAGATAAAAGCAGCTAGTGGAGAACGGATTACTCTTGGCGGTTTCTTTGCTGTTAATAGAGCAAAGTTAAAAGCATTAAGTGCAGAAAATGCTCATACATTACTTAAAAGTGATGAGCTCGAATTAATTTATCTTCATCTTCATTCCATGCGAAACCTGGGTTTGTATCTGGATAAGATGGAGCAGGGGAGTTGATTAATCTTCAAGCTGTACTGTGAAAGATATAATGTATCTAAACTATTTACTTTTTAAAAAAATGGAGTCGAAAATTGGCTAATACAACAGACAACAATGTACAACAAAACGAAAATCAGCCTAAAGTTGTTTGGGATGATTCCAATATGAGAAGTATCTATTCGAACGTAACAAATGTTACTGGCGGAAGAGAAGAGCTTATTATTCTTTTTGGCATGAATGAAGCATGGCAACCTGAACAGAAAGAAGTGAAGGTTAAACTGACAGACAGAGTTGTCCTGAGTCCTTTTGCTGCTAAAAGACTGGCTGTTCTTCTCGGCAAAACAGTTGCTGAATACGAAAGCCGATACGGTAAACTTGAAATTGGAATTTAAGGCTCTCAAAGAAAGCTATTTGATAGCCCGGGGCTGAAGCGAAAGCGAAAACCTGGGTTAACAAATCAAAAAACAATCGCAAACCCTGTAAAGGACGAAATGTTAGAGGCATAAATTGAGATCTTAGTGGTCTTTTATCAATGGAACGCTTACGTTCGCCTCTATATACCCCAAACCATCTATAACACAATGGCAAGGGGTTCGGAAATGCTGATTTTTTCCCGGTTCTGAGTAGCTAAAAGATAAAAATATATTCCAGATAGTTATACTCATTTTGCTCTGAATGGAATATCCAGAAGCACATTGCTTAAACCCTTACCACTGAACCGTCCTGAGTTTTTATTTATTGCTCGGGCATGGGCAATACCTGCTCCAGGTATACTTTTAATTACCAGGTAGTAATTTATCGATGTAGATAATGGTAATACCGGAGTTAAATGAATCGTTTTTAAATCCGAAGAAAAAGAAATCGCTGATTGAATTGTACTACTGTCATTTTTCAGTGAAATGTATGAAGAATAACCCAGGGTATCTGTTGTAATCATCAAGGTAGTATCGATCTCCCGATTGAAAGTAATGGAAACTATCCCATTCGAAGGAAAATTATCGACCGGGACTTCTCCTCGTTCAACTGGATTACGTTCATTGTGATTTGCAAGGAGGTTTGTCTGGACAACAGTAATTCCTTTTTCTGTGTGGATTTCAATATTTTCATTTTTAGGCGTGAAATTAAAAACTCTCTCTCCATCCTGGGTACATAGATCAAAACTGATGGATTTAACAGCGCGTGTTCCAGGGGCATCTCTGGTATATGATGGCGATGCATCGTAATCTGCACTTGGTAATGTATCGACATTAAAAATGGTCACAGTTCTTAGTGTCGATGACCATTTTGAAATGGTTCTGATAGAACGATTGTTCACATCTGTAAGATTTGTCTTGAATGGAATCGGCGCTGAAATGGACGTATCAATGGGTGCTGAAAATGCTACAGTTAAGCTATCCCCTATAGCTTTAAATTTCCTGAAGTCGCCTCCCAGGCGGTTATCAAAAGAAAGAATTTGAATCTTCAGTGATGTCTTCCAGTTGACTTCAAAAATTCCGTATCGCATTGTGCCATCTTTGAAAAGTACATCAAACGTAATTCCATAAATCGAATCTGGTTTAAGATATAGAGCTGGCTTATAAATGATGGTATCTCCACTGATGGTTATATTATCAAGGCTAAGATCCGGAGGGGTGGTTTTTCCGCTTACGCCGGAAATACCTTTGATCGCTGCAATTGGCGCATTGGAGGTAACTAAAATTGAATCGAATGTTCCAAAATCCATTCGCATTTTTCCAAGCTCGTTTTTGGTATTAGTCCATCGTATGTAGTAATTATCCGATATCACAGGTGCAATAAAATCTATTGTGTCTGATTGTTTATTGCCAGCGGAAACTATGCTGATATTAAAGCCTATTGTCTGGTTATAATCAATTTCCAGCCGCTGATCCGGTACTATGAAGAGTGTGTCTGCTTTTACCCAGCAATTCGCATTGATTTTAGAGCCGTATCCATATATTGTAGAAGTCGCAGATGATGTCAGCCAATTATATTTACTAATATCCGGATCAAGCAGATGAGAATATTTAACCCAGATAGTATCATTAAGGCTAAACGTTTTACGAGTGGATTCTGCAGATATCCAGGTGTTTGATGCAACTGGATATGGCTCTCTTTCAGTATGAAAAGATTGTGAGCTATCAAAAGAAACTGAAAAAAATGATCTGCTGTTATCCAGACCTGAAATAGTGACGGTGACTATTTCGTCAAAGGTGAAATTTTTTACTGGGTTAATAAATACAGTGTCTCCTGAATTGAAGATAAGTGCGTCTGGATTTCCTCCCCCTGATATAACTGCTTTCAGATCCGAAAACGGAGTATCAACTGGTAGAATATACCAGAGACGTGAATCAACAGAAACATCTGTTAATCCAAATCCTTCTGCGCTGAGAACATTCGATACTACAGGCCGATTGAATGGATCCATTTTTGTCTTGAATTGTTTTGTACTGTCAAGAGTAAAAGAGAAATGAGTATTTGTATTGTCAAAGCCTGTGATTTGTACTGTTATTAATTCATCATATTTGAATTTTTTAACTGGTGTTACATAAACAGTATCTCCGGAATTCCGAATCATTGTTTCCGGGTTACCTCCGCCTTTTATTATTACACTGAGGTCTGAATATGGTGTGTCAACAGGAAGAATGTACCATAACTGAGCGTCTGTTTCAACATTTGTCAGTCCGAAACCATCTTTGCTCAAAACATTTGATTGTACTGGTAAAATTATTTTCTTTTCTGTTCTGAATTCCCGCAATCCATCGAGCAGGAATTCGTGAAGATTTCTGCTGCTGTCCAAACCGGAGATAGTAACAGTAACCAGAGAGTCGTAATAGAACTTCTTCAGGGGCCTTATGAAAATTGTATCATTTGCGAATGATTTAATTATATCAGGATTTCCAGCACCCTGTAGAGAAACGGTGATTGTTGATGAATCTAACTTTACCGGCAAAATATACCAAAGTACCTGTGAAACTTTTGCTCCAGAAACGCCAAAACCATCATCTGATAACATATTCGATATAACCTGTCCCAGTAGTGGTCGAGTGCTATCTGCTGCTGTCATATAAATGGTTCCCAGTGTTGTTTCCTGTTGTTTGAATAGTTGGGAAAGCGAGATTGGTGCGATAGAATAAACATACTGATTTTTAATCATATTTCCCAAGACTAATTGTGCTCCCGGTGCTTGAGGTAATCCACTCAACGAGAAATGTCCAAGAGAATCAGTGATGACAGAAAAACGAACCGGGGAAATATTTTTCATTGAGCTGTCTGTATAATTCAGTGTAATTGGAATTCCTGCCGCTGCTACTGCTTTCTCTGAACGAAAAACTTTTATATTTACAACGCCATTAACTGATCCCGATAAGGGATACAGTTCAAGAATTCTTGACGTGTTTCCAATGAGACCATCGATACTGCGTGATTCTGTGAACGAACTTGCCATAATAATTTTTTGTGTATAAGATATGGCTCCGGAATCTTTATATGAAAATTTAAAAGTTCTTTCACCAAATGGCAGATCAGAGATATAAAAATAACCGGAATCGCCGGAAGTTGTTACGGTTGGAATACCGTCTCCATTTAGGTATTCTATCGAAACTGTTGATAATGGTTTTTGTGTGTAACCGTCAACTACATATCCGGAAAAACTCCAAACCGCAAAAGAATCTGCATTTGGATTTCCGTTTTGACAATTAAAAAAAATTAAAGACAGCAGGATTACCGATATTTTTAAAATAGTATAAATGAGTTTTAACAACTTTTCAGATTTTGGTTTCATAGTAGTACATTTTCCTTTATTTTGTTATTTTCTCTTTTGTGATTACATGTAAACTAAACTGAAATCTCTCTTTTATTACCAAACTTCTAATTATCCGAGGGATATTGAGATTTTTTTGTTAGATCATTGTTAAATCTGGTTACTCTTTTAGGCGCATTGGTCAGTTTCTGGTTCAGCACGATTTTTCCATCTTTAATAGTTTCGAGTTTCATTGAAAGAAGTGTTTTCCCTGCTAAACGGGAAATTTCGGCATTTGTGTTTTTATATTCAATTATGTTTTCCATTTCCCATTGTTTTGATTTGGTAAGTTCTTCTTCAATTTCAAAAATTTTACGATAATTACTTTTCCCCGCTGATTGTTTTACCAATTCAGCCTTGAGAAGGGTTGTTCTATATTCAATGATTATTTTTGCATTATCGAGATTGTATCTTATTTGAGAAAGGCGTTTATAAGAAAGGGTAAGATATTCATTAAGCTGCATACCGGTTTCATTAAGATCAATCTCAGAGCTTCTGACCTTGCGATATTCCACAGATAAAAGGTTTTTCTCCTTATAGCCAATTCCAAGAGGTATCTTGAATTCTGCTTCAAGTGAAAAGATACCACTCCGTGTACGGTAAACCGGGTCACAGAAATTTTCCCATGCCATATTGGTTTGTTTTCCATCTACCAGATAACCAAATGTCCCTTTGATATTCAATTCAGGAAGACAGCGGTCTGCTTGTAAGTCTTTTGAAACACGGCTTTTTTCAAGCTCCGCTTTCTTCATAAGGTATTCTGGCTGGAGTTCATATAATGAAGATTGCATTGCTTCTGAACTATTTTCAGTCGAGTCAGATTGCAAAATTTCTAGAGGCGTTGATGCTACAATATGAATATACCCTTTTTCTCCGTTATGTACCAATAATTGCAGTTCGTTAATTGCAGCAAAAAGTTCTTTACATACATCATTTGCATTTGCAAGCCGTGTCGCTAATCCAGCTTGAGCTTCAATCTCTTCCAATGATGATATTTTTCCGGCTTTAACAAGATATTTACTATCGTAAACGATTTCCTGTGCCATTTTAATCGATGCAAGTGCGAAATTGAGCTTTTCCTGAGAAAAACAAACTTTCCAGTAAGTTTTTTCAAGTTCAAGTAGTTTGTTCGACAATGTAGCTCTATATTTTTGAAATGAAAATTTTTTCTCGATTCGGCTTATCTTCTGGTCAATAATTGGCTTACCAAACCATAGTCCCTGAAGCAATGGCTGCGTAATAGAAATACCGGAAAAGGTATTTGGCTTGAGTGAATTATCATAAAATCGGTTTTGTATATCGGTAAGTGAAAAGTTAATATCATATTTAGTTGCAGAAGGTAAAATCCCTTCTATTCCTCCTTTATATGTGTTTTCAGATTGAGCACGCCTCGACAAAGGTCTGTTTATTGTTTCCTGTTTTGATGATATAACTAATGATGGCTCGTAAAGTCCGTATGACGATCTTTCTTTATCCTTACCAGCCATCCATTCGAGTTTTGCACGGATAACATCAGGATTAGAAATCAAAAATTTATCAACAGCTTCCTGCAATGTCATAAAGACTGAATCAACACTTTCGGATGCGATATCATTTTTTGCAGTTCTTTCTGGTTGAGGATATGCATCACTGACATTGATAAAAAACATTAAGGAGTCAAAAGTGGGAATCTCAGAATTTAGTATTGGTTGACTGTCAGAAAACAATGTCGAATCTGAACTGACAGAATCTGGTATACTTGTATTTCCTGTACTGATGGTATCCTGTTTTAAGGTGTTAATAGTGTCGATGACAAATTGATTACTTTGACCCGGTTGAGCACAGGAAACTGCATAAATGATCAGGATAGCCAGGAGTGCTCTGTGAATCGTTTTTGTTCTGTTTTTCATGTCTTTCAATGTATACATACCTGTAATATCGATTAGTATTCACTATGAGAAAAGGTCAATGAGTCTTTCAGCCAGGTATCCATTTTTTGAACAGATCTGCGGCTTTTATAAGCCCTTTCACGGGCGTTGTTCTGTGCTTGTTTGACAGCTTTATTCGCCATCAATTTAGAAAATGGCGCATTTGCTGTAATTGCTTTCGTTACAGTTTGCAGGAAAAAAGGAAAAACATATTGTTTAAGTACCTCGTCATCCATACTGACAAAAGAACGTGCGCTGCCATTGTCTCCTTGTCGTGCTGCCCTGCCGAATAACTGCCGGTCGATACGGTATGATTCATTGAGTTCGGTTGCGATAACATGAAGTCCTCCTTTTTTTTCAATGTCACGTGGAATCAGAATATCTGTTCCTCGTCCGGCCATATTTGTTGCCACTGTAATTGCTCCACGCTCACCGGCTCTTGAAACTATCGCAGCTTCATCCCGGTGACGGACTGCATTTATCACTTTGCAGTCGTATCCTTTTTGTGAAAGCTTTCCGGCGAGCATCTCGCTGCTCTGAACACTACGCGTTCCGATAAGCACTGGTCTCCCTGTCGTATGTATTTCGATGATCTCATTGACTATATCATTCCATTTTGTAGTCTGATCAGGATAAAATTTACGTTCCAGCATTATCCGTTTACATGGTTTATTGGAAGGAATCTGAACAACTGGCAAACTGTATACATGCCACAATTCATCTGCGGCTTCAAATGCTGTACCAGTCATTCCTGAAAGGTTTCTGTAGAATCGAAAATATCGCTGGAAACTCAACCTTGCAAGGGTTTCGTTTGGTGGAGTTATTGGCAGATTCTCTTTTGC
Source organism: Chitinispirillaceae bacterium (assembly GCA_016929595.1). Taxonomy (GTDB): domain Bacteria; phylum Fibrobacterota; class Chitinivibrionia; order Chitinivibrionales; family Chitinispirillaceae; genus JAFGIN01. The sequence goes on along the minus strand of JAFGIN010000205.1, from coordinate 50,262 downwards.
TTCAACCATCTGATGCAGCCCTTCACTCCACGAACGTTGTGCCATTGTTCTCCCGGTAAACTCGTCAACGATAACAATCTTATCGTCCTGAATGATATACTGCTTATCTTTATGATAAAACTCACGTGCTGTTAATGCCTGTAAAATAAGTTCGCGCTGAAACCCGCGGCCTGAAAACTGATGTGGAATTGCAGATGATTTACATACTTCACCTAAATCAACTTCAGGCAGAATTTCGATCTCTCTGTATTGTTTATTAATTATGTAATGTTTCCCTGGCTCAAGAGTTGCGGCGAGTATTGATGCTGTTTTACATGCGTTGCTGAAAACTTCATTTGGTTGCTGTTGAGAAATGATCAATGGCGTAACTGCTTCATCGATAAGAAGACTGTCTGCTTCATCAATGATAGCAGTGTGCAGGCCTCTAGTTACGATACTTTCTCGTTTAGTTGCAGAACTGTCGAGAAGGTTCCGTATAATTCTGTGTTCAAATTTTTGAAGATCCCCAAGAGCTATTCTGTCACGCAAGAAATCAGCGGTAACTTCTTTTGCCGTCGAATAGGTTATATCCTGCTTATAACCGCTTCGTCTTAGTGGTCGTTCCATAGCTGAAGTTACACTACCGACTGAAACACCACAATAGGTATATAATGGATTCAACTTTTCAGCATCTCGTTCAGCAAGATAGTCATTTGCGGTAATAATATGACAGGGAAAACCGCTCCATCCGTGAAGAATTGCTGTAAGGGAGGCAGTCAGAGTTTTACCTTCACCAGTTGCCATTTCTGCGATGTAATTATTATAAAGTGCAAGAGCACCGGTAAGTTGTACATGAAAGGGGCGCATCCCCAAGGTTCTATATGCACTCTCAGCGATTGCTGAAAGAGCTGAAAAAAGGCAGTCTTTACAATTGGGATCTCGCCTGCGAAAAACGATTTTAAAATCATTAAGTTTTTCTCGCAGTGAACGATCTGAACAATCCTTGTATAAAGAGGTTTCTTTCGTTATCATAGATGCGTGTTTTGAAAGCATCGTAAGAACGGTTGTTTTACGTCGGAATCTGCCAGCACATTTGTAGACAGCGGCATTCAGACCGGTCAGAATTTCCGGTGAATGGTAAATTGATGTATGACGATAATCACTGGTTATTGTAGACATCTTATGTGACCGTTATTCTTCTTACTATTCTGGAATCCGGCAATCACAACTTTCTGATTCCTGTATCCTGTATGTTGTATTTTCACATTCAATTTAAACTTCCAGATTCCTTAAACCTGATAGTGCTTCTGCACCAGTTGCCTTACTTTGCGCCATGCTTGCCATAGAATAGGTTTATTTCCGAGTGAAAACCGTATTCTACCTGATCGCCCATTTAGTAATTGAACAGCATTATTCTGTTCCACAAATGCCCTGACTTCATAGAATGGTTCAAGTGTTCGTTGGCCGCTGCTGTCTGCTGGATTAACTGCGACATCTCCACCTCCACTGAATCCGAGCGCGGAGGATGGAAGATTTGTTTGTGCAACTGGAATGATCGTGTAATTTTTTACCAAAAGTTTTTTTCCAGCTTCTCCACTTAAGCGTATCGCAGCTGATTTGACTTGTAAGGCAAATAATTCAGATATTTCATTTTGCGAGATAACTGAAGCAAAATAGAATTGCTCAGGATCGATTAATTCGCCTGCGGGTGTACCTCGCGGCATTGTTCTGCCAACAAAATCATCCACATCGGGAGCTACCCAGATTCCATCAATGGGAGCCTCGACCGCCAGTGCCTTTATTTTTTTACGAAGGTATTCCAGCCGTTGTGAATATACCTGAATCTTCTTTGACATTGGTTCCATATCTGCATGTGAGCTGACAAGTGCTTTGTCGAAACCGATTTCAGCTTGAAGAAGCGCCGCTTTTGTTTCTATACTCTGGTTAATAAGAACAGGGTTTTCAAGCAGAAAAAGTGTATCACCCTGTTTAACTGTACTTCCTGATTTTTTATCTATTCGTATTACACGGCCTTCTGCAGGATTGACTATTTTAAAATAACCCACAGCTTTAAGTACTCCAGGTGCTTTAAAGCTATATGGAAACGGGATGTACCAGGTAAGAAGAAAAATCGTTCCGGCAGCTATAATACTTACACGAATTGCTCTTCCACGAACACGACTCAGACCAGGGTTACTCGTAAGATATTTGATAAAGTTAAAAAGAGGAATAAAAGCCCATGAGAACAAAAAACTGATTGCCATAATAATTGCGATTAAGAGCATTTTATTTGCGACAAATAACATAATGCCAGTGAAAACAAAAAATTTGTAAATGATGCTGAGTATTGCATATATAGAGAGCAACCATGCTTCCTTTGTGTTTGAAGCGACAGGTGTTTCATCTTTTTTACCGAACGCATACCGTTCAACGAACCAGGTTATCTGCTGTGTTGATTGCTTCTGCAGGTTTGGAATACCAACCAGGTCAGACAAAATATAGTAACCGTCGTATCTGAGTAATGGGTTAATATTAAAGAGCAATGTAGATACAGATGCTGTAAATATTATATTATATGCAAGGGTGTGCACCAGTCCTGCACCGGTCCCTGCCCATATCATTACTGCAATTGCAGCTACGAAAAGCTCAAAAATCATTCCAGCAGAGCTGACAAGTATTCGTTGCCATTTACGTCTGAATGCCCAGGATGCAGTCGCATCTGTGTATGGAAGGGGGGTAAGCATCATAAGCATGATACCTATTATGTGTACTTCTCCGCCATAACGATGTACAGTGAATGCATGCCCCACTTCGTGAAATATCTTTATAAAGGCTATACTGATGTAGAGAAGAAACAGGTTTTCGGGAGCAAGGATAGCATCTGTTTGTATTTGAAGGGTGGAAAAATTGTCAATTGCGGTTTTAATTCCGAATCCAACAACTAGTATCCAGAGTAATGCACCTGCAGGTCCTATAAGAGTTTTGATTAACGGATTTAGAAATTTTAGAATAAAGTAAGGATCAAACAACGGAAAACGTGCGAACATTATATTTAAAATGTTTGATTTAATCAGGTTCTGCCGTCGTTTTTTGAATTTTTCAAAGAGTTTGATGCTGTCGGGTGCAAGATCATAATGCAGAAGGTTTGCATGATAGAGCTGTGCGAGAAGATCTATAATTTCACCCTGGCCGGGAGCATTTTCCGGATTAGTATCAAGTAATTCATTCCATAGCTGTTCTATGGTTTTATTTTTATTTATCCTGGCAAGGAATTCATAACTGTTACGGCGTAATCTGAAAAACTGGTTTGCAAAAGGGTCGTGAAGTACATACCAGAGTTCTCCTCTGAACAATTGGCGACGAATACGAACACTTGAGCGCAGATAAATGCGCTGGTTCGCAATCTGGTACCAGGATTCATGGAAAATTTTAGTACGTGAACTCATGAGATCTCCAGCTGAGTACTTTTATGTTACCACCACAATTTCAAACGGAGAAAGTCGATCGTCTGGTGAGAAATAATCCATAGTAAAGTTCTTTGTCCTGCATTTATTTTAGCAATGCCTGTCATTCCTGGTCTGAACCATTGCGGTACAGTGTCTGTAATTATGGAACGGGCCAGGAATACATTATCATTTTGTGTTGACACTGCAGATGGCTCAATAATTGTTACTTTGATATCAAATTTCTCGTGAGGACGGCTTGCTAACGCTATTTGTCCTGATGAATTGGTAAGTATATATTGTATTTCCGATTCCGGTACTTTTATTTCAGAATATACATTTGCAATTCGGCCTATTTTAAACAGTATGTCTCCCTGTTTAACCGGTGAACCGATTTTTTCTCTCAGGTCGCCTTCAACAATTATTCCGTCAAATGGAGCGGGGATTGATGCTTGCTGCAATTTATATCTTGTAATAGCAAGTTTTGCAGTTACTTCATTAAGCCTGGCCTGTGCGATCCCCATATCAGCAAGTTCAACTGCTGCAAGGGCCTTTTCGATTTCACGTTGTTCCCTGTTTTTTTCGGCAAGTAAACCAGCCTCTTCAAGCAACAGATCATTTTTGTCCAGTGTCAATATGGTTTTTATTTCAGACACCAAATCACCCGGACGTATATACACAGAATCGATATAGCCATCAAAGGGCGCAGTTATGTATGCGATATCATCTGTTTTTAAAATCATAGTGGCGCTGACACGGTAGTTTATTGGCACAAAAGCAGCAAAAAGAAAAAAAATGGCTCCTGAAATTGCCGCAAGTTTTGCCCATATATGCTCATATCCGATCAGAAGAGCTGCTTTACTCAGCAACCAATCGACCAGGCGGGCCCCAAACCAGCGGTCATGGTGTTTTAATTCCGAAATCCGGGTAGTTATCTGATCAAGTGCGATTCTGATCTGTTTTACTTCTGAATCAGTGAATGATGTGGTACACCGTTCAAGCGAGCAGACTCCGATAATACGATTTGATTTCCGGAGCGGAAGAGAAGCCATAAATAAAGTACCCTGGTTACTCGTGTAAACATGATGGTCCCGAGTGACATATGAATTATCTTTGGGTGCAGGGTAAACAATCTCGGTATCCTGATCGACTGATTCTTCCATAGCAAGTTCAAGCTGTTGAATAGCCTCCATTTTTTTTTCAAAATGGTTTGTATGGCTCAGTGCTTTTATCCGAATATAACTTTTGCTATACCAACCTAGACTTACCAGATCACATGTAAAACGAGAGGCTAATTCATTGCAGATAGTCATTGCAGCAGCAATAAATCGGTTGTGTTCATTTACTTTTAAAGATAGCGTGAGAATACCTGTAAGCTGGTTCTGTTTTATCAACGAATCATATGCACTTTTCTGAATGCGATATTGAGTGGGAATATCGTTAAATGATAATAGAGAATCGATATAGAATCGTGCTGTTATATCATCAATTGGATCCAAATACAGTAGAATAATATTGTTCTGCGGGTTTGTATCGAAAAGAAGGTTTGTGGCAAGAATTGAGCCATTATTACTTTTAAGAAATGCGAACCCTGATTGAGCACATTGTTCTGAAGCAATAGAAAGAGCATCAAACAATGTTTTTGAGTATTTTAACGAATCATTATTGGATGGACCTGATGCAAGCATTTCCCATCGGCAACCTGCGACATTTCTGGTACAAATCATTCCGAAACGACCATTACATAGATGAATCAATGCATTTGTGAACAGCTGCCAGAACTCAGATGCATTACCCTGGAATTGGCGTATTTTCTGAAATTCCCTTAATATATTTATTAATTGTAAACGTTCAAGAGCTTTACTACTATTCATACAAGGTATTCGCCCGTAGAAATTGATAATTGAAAAATGACCATACTTATTGTTCTATTTTGAACTGGCCGGTAATACCAGGCTGAATTGCACGATCCTGATTATCAAAAAGAATTTTCACTGTACGTAATCCGCATGATGGATCAACTACCGGAGAAATAAAATCTACAGTTCCTTCGCGTGGAAGTTCACCGTTAGCACTATTCAGTACTAAATTAACCTTTGTTCCTTTTTGAAGATTTTTTGTGTGAGAGGAAGGTACATATGCTATAAATCTGCATCGGTTAATATCCGCAATTCTTACAAGAGATTCCTGCGGTTTGCATGTTTCTGCGAGGTTTAGAAAACGCGTCGCAACAACACAATCATATGGTGCCAGAATAAAATGGTGAGCTAAATTTCGAAGGGCAATTTTATGTTCAACTACTTCTTTTGCTTTCGCTGCGGTTAATTTATCAAATTCAGCTTTGGCGAGATTATATTCAAGCTCTTTTTTCCACAGGTCTTCTTCACTAATTGCTCGTGTGCTGTCAAATACCAGGCGTGTTGCATCAAAATCAAGTTTTGCAATTTTTAAACGGTTTTCAGCAGCGAAAAGTTCTGCTTTGCTTTCAGCTATTATTTTTGTTCGTTCTGCTTCCAGTTGAGCTTGTTCATAATCAAGAGCGATAATGGTATCATTTTTCTTTACTGTATAACCTTCGTCCCTATATATGTGAACAATTTTACTGGCGAATTCTGCGCTGATTGTTGCCTGGCAGTAAGGCTCGGTTATACCATGTATAGAAAAAATATTTTCAGATTGTGCGTTAAGTGAATCTGATAAAAAAAACATTTCAAAAATGAAGATGATGTAAATGAAAGGCACTCTTTTATTCTCAACAAATCCTCCGCGAAGAGATTTGAATAGAAATGCATTTGAGGATAATCCGAAATTGATGATTATTGTAAAAAATAGTGAAATTAATCGCATTTCTGGCAATTCCTGTAAAAATTTGCATCCAGGTTATATCTTTTTAATGCATTGCTGTTAAATGGGTTAAACGATTCTTTTGTGAATTAGCCGTTAAACTCTTATTTGTGAGCAAGCGCGATATGCTGATTTTTTTCAGTGCGAAAATATATACTGTGCCGAAGTGAGATAGGGAAAAAATATAATCTGGGATCTGTGAGTCTGAAATCAACCATTTTATATGTATATATTCAAATTATATTTAAATGGATCCATTAATGTTCCACTGGCGTAGTACTATGAAATTGTATTAAAAGATATGGGGAGGTTAGAGGAATCACTTGCATACCATACTCAAGTGATGAGAAATCAATATAATGATGTTCGGGCGCTGATAAATTATTCATGTGCTCTTCGTGAGAATAGCCAGTTTGACGAAGAGTTGGAAGTGTTTGAAAAGGCAAGGACATTGGACCCGCACAATCTTGAAATAGAATTTGAACGTTCACAAAATCTTCTTTACAATAAAAATTATTCTGAAGGTTGGAAGGCTTTTGAGGATAGATGGCATACGGGTGAATTGCCGGTTAAAAAATTCAATTGTCCACAGTGGCAGGGTGAAAATGTATTGTAATGCCCTGGTATCCGACAATGAGACTTATAAGACGAAACGGATTACATGATTATCAAGAGGTGATCGAAAGTGTGAAAATGATAATGAGAAACTGGATGGCTGGTGCTATTTACTTATGATTTTTAAAATAGTGCTTGCATTACTCGGGATGCGAGAACTGTGCATAAAAAGGTTTTGAGGAAGCTACACTAATTGTGGGCGATTTCCAGGAAGGAAGTCAGTTTTTCGAGCTCCTTGGAATAAACATTTTTTACCTCTTCAATATCTGCGGTTGTTAATTTAAGTGTTTCAATGGTTCCTGGTTGAAGCTCTGGAGCTCGAAATTTTGCGTCAATGGTCATTCCAGTTTCGTAACAGATGATATCCGCGAGGTGGCAAAGTAATACAATCTCCTGACACTGCAGAGCGTCCTGAGGGGTATGGTGATAGATCATGGGAAGCTGTATATCAAAGGGAAGGCTCCAGCTCTGGGTCAGCCATTCGGCTACTTCACAGTGTGAAAACCCGAATACTTTCATTTCTGCCTCGTAAAGAGTACAGTTTTCTTCAACTGATACTGCCAATGCTTTCTGAAAATCATCGTGCAGATATTGTTCCATCACAACTTTTCCGATATCATGGAGAAGGCCTGCACAGAATGCCTCTTCAGGATCAAAAAGAATTAACTTTTTTACTTTTGCAGCAAGAAACTTTGAAATTACTCCACAACTGAGGGAGTGGAGCCAGAATTTTTTTCTGTCAAATATAGCCTTGCTTTTTTTATCCTCTGGAAATAAATCGAATACAGTGAGACTCAATACCATTGTGTTTATGACTTTGATCCCGAGAATTACTACTGCATTGTTAATATTGGTAATACTTCGGGGAATGCCATAAAAAGCGGAGTTTGCCAGACGTAGTACCTTCGCAGAAAGTGACAGGTCCTGGCCAATAATAAATGCAACATCGCTTGCTGATGTCAGAGGATCATTTATTACATGAATCAGATGTGATGCAATCTGTGGAAGTGTTGGCAGGTTTGCCACATGCTGAATTTTATCTAACAAAAGTTCATTCATTTTCATAAATTGCCGGCCTGTTCCCTTAAAAACGGTACTCTTTTATCGACTTTCATATTATATAAGAATGGGAATCGAGAATAAAGATAAATCTTAATCGGTTCAATTTGCCTATTTATTCCCGGAAATGTAATTTTGTTATATATTTCTCCGGATTGGTGGAGATTGGGCTGGTTGGTGTAGTTATTATTTAAAAATCAAAGAAAATGGGATCAAAATGTTATTTAAACATTTGAATTAATGCAATTTAGAATAAAATAGGTATATTGCAGTAGTGTGAATTCTAAATATGGTTCGAAATAGAATTATATTTATTAAGGATTTATCGTATACATCGAAAAGACAGATGTAATTTGTTCTGATTCTGGTGCATACGATTAATGGGTGAGCAACATAATCGGTATTGAGAGTAGAATGATTTTTCGAAATGCATCAGTTTTTATTACAACAGTGTTTCTTTTTTCGGCTTTTTCTGTTACAAATCCGGTTCTTAATGAATCTGGTCAGGTAGGATTGAAACAGGTTTTATCTGCGCAAACTTTAGGAAGTTCTCACCTGTCTATTTTTCTGAATTTTGACTTTTCATCAACTGGGGATCAGATCCGCAGGTTGATTGTGCCAAAAGAAGGGTATCAAATCGGATTTGATACGTTACATCCAAAGTACACTTTATGTGCTTTAAATCCAGCTGTTTCATATGGAATCACAGAGTTTCTCGATGCGGCCGTTCACCTGCCATTGTATATAGACATTGTTGAGAATTTCACGCCTGAGGCCGGGTTGGGGGATCTTGAACTTGATTTAAAATTCAGGACACCTGTACCTGTTGAGAATAAGTTTCAATCTGCTTTGTATGCATCATTCAGTTTCCCGACAGGAAGTCAGTCAAATGGATTTATTCCAAGAAGATTCTGGGATCTCAAGGATATAAAAATGAGCCCGGATTCAATAACACAGGAGATATCCGGGATGTATGGAAACAAAAAGCCTGAGTTTGCTCCGGCTCTCTTAGTATCTTTTTGTACACCGCGTATAAAAATTCATGGCAATGGTGGAGTAAGATTGACTATGAATCGTGATGTTGACCAGGTATTGTCGATGGCTTGCGGTATGGAGTATTGTCCTGCAAGTAACATAACATTGTTTGCTGATATAAAATCGATGAATTCTTTCGAACATATTCGTGACGGTTTTCAACTAAATGAGGACTACTTGCGATGGGCAGCGGGGATCAGGATCAGATCCAGCAATGGTTTGTCATTCACACTATCCGGAGATTTTGATCTCTCAGCAAAACAGTCCAGGTTTTTTTATGACTTTGATAATCGAACCCGTAAACTTGAGGCAAATGCACAGCCATTGTGGGGTGTAAGTGTTCAGATCGGATGGGATGGTTTTTCAAAGCGTCCCGACAGAGATAGTGATTTGATCGATGATGACAAGGATAAATGTCCCGATCAAAAGGAAGATTTCGATCAATTCGAAGATGCTGATGGTTGTCCGGATTATGATAATGATAATGATGGTGTGCCTGACAGCCTCGATAATTGTAGAGATGTTCCTGAGGATATCGATGGCTTTAATGATGAGGATGGCTGTCCTGATTTTGATAATGACATGGACAATATAGCTGATTCTATAGATAACTGTCAGCAACCAGAAGATTTTGATGGTTTTGAAGATAATGATGGGTGCCCCGATTATGACAATGATGCCGATGGGGTGCCTGACAGTCTGGATAAATGCCAGATGGTTCCGGAAGATCGGGATAATTTTGAGGATGATGATGGGTGTCCGGATCTTGACAACGATCTTGATGGTGTTCTGGATAGTCTTGATAAATGTCCTATGGTAGCTGGAAATGTTAAACTGGATGGTTGTCCGGGGGATGTACCTGAACCAAAAGAGATAAAGTTTGGTCGGGTGATTTTACAAGGTGTTGATTTTGGCAGCGGCAGCAGTGTACTGTCTGAAGGTTCGTATTCTGTTCTGGATCAGGTGGTTGTTTCTCTCAAAGAGTGGCCCCAGATCAGGCTTGAGATTCAGGCACACCTGGATAATTCAGGCGATCCATCCGCAACACTTCAGTTGTCTCAGAAACGTGCCGATGAAATTTATCGCTATCTGGTTGATAAAGGTATTTCGTCTGATCGTCTGGTGCCTGTTGGCAAAGGGGGATCTGATCCCATAGCTGATAATAATACAGTCGCTGGACGTAAAGTAAATACAAGAGTGGAAATTCATAGAAAAAATTGATATATTTTATGTGTCAAGAGGAGGCGTGTGTGCAAATGAAACGAAAAACCGGGCTAATTACAATGTTGCAGACAGTACTGCCGGTTGTTCTTATTGTCAGTTACAGTCAATCAATGGCGGCAACCAACACAAACGGTCAGAATGGTGTTGGAAGAGCCTTAAGTGCCCATACTCTTGGAAAAGGGATCCTCAACCTTGGTGCCGGAATTCACTTTGGTCAGTCGAACGACTATATGAAGGGGCCTGTAGTAAATGGAGAGATTGTTCCTGTTGAAAAAAATGGCGTTTCAATAATAGATGAAGATTTTGATGCTGCTCGCAGGTTGTCTTCAAATCTCTTTTTCGGAATCGGCCTACTCTCGTTCTGGGATATCGCTTTTTCACTTCCTTTCTATTATGACTGGTCTGGAATGCAGGATGTGCGTGACGGTGGGCTTGGTGATCTGGAATATTCAACAAAGTTGTCGATTCCGGCACTTAAAAACGTATATCATCAAGCGTTTCAAATTTCAGGTACTATACCGCTCGGCATGAAAAACGGTATCTTTCCACGACATACTTTTTATCAGGCAAGTTCTAAGGAGAAGCAGGTAGCTCAGTTTTACACTTCCACTGATGCGACGCTTCAGGGAAAATTCCTTATGACATTTGATTTCAGTGATCTTAATCCCAATTTCAAATTCTTAGTTCATGTTAATGCTGGCGGGGTTCTGTTTCTCTCTGATCAACAGGATCGTAATACGGCCACCGGGAGTTTTGCTCTCGAATATACACCTGTCCATTTCCTGACACTTTTTACAGATCTTTCGACTGAAATGCGTGCCCGTGGAATGACTAGTGGAGACTGGTATCCGACCCATAATCCTATCTATCTTTCTCCAGGTGTGAAAATAAAGACACCCGGTGGACTTTACATTAGCGTTAACAGCGATTTTTCATTATCATCAAGGAGTACGGAATCCCGTTTAAATTGGAAACCAGACAGGGGGGCTGCAGATAATTATTATTATTCAACCAATGTTATTCCCCATTATGGTGTCCAGGCGATTCTGGGTTGGAATGGGTTTATAACAATGCAGGATGATGACCACGATGGTATAAAAAACGATGTGGACCGTTGCCCGAAGGATGCTGAAGACATTGATGGTTTCGAAGATGAAGATGGATGTCCTGATCCTGATAACGATAATGATGGAATACCTGATCTTAAGGATAAGTGTCCTAATGAGGCTGAGGATAAGGATGGATTTGAGGATGAAGACGGGTGCCCTGATCCTGACAATGATGGTGATGGGATTATCGATTTAAAGGACCAGTGTCCAAATCTTGCCGAAGATTTTGATGGCTTTGAAGATCGTGATGGATGTCCTGATCCTGACAATGACAAGGATGGAGTTGCTGATAGCCTTGATAAGTGTCCCAATGAACCTGAAGATTTCGACAGCTTCCAGGATGAGGATGGATGTCCAGATCTCGATAACGATAAGGATGGAATTCCAGACCTGAAAGATCGTTGTCCGAATGAGCCAGAGGTTTTCAATAACATTGATGATGCAGATGGGTGTCCGGATACAGTTAAAAAAGAGCCTGATATGCCAAAAGTTCAGGTTGTTCACGGTCTTGCATTCAGGAGTGGTAAAGCAGATATGTCCTTTGAATCATATCAATATCTGGCACCTGTTATTAAACAGCTCAAACAATACCCTGATGTCGAGATCGAGGTGCGCGGACATACTGACAGCGTGGGTAATTACGGCAAAAATATGATTTTATCGCAGCGTCGCGCAGATGCTGTTCGGCAATACCTGATTTCACAGGGTATTAATGGTGAACGGATCAAGGCCACCGGATTTGGTTCGTCAAGTCCTGTGGCTGACAACAGAAGCGCTGCCGGGCGGGCTCAGAACAGACGAATTGAAATCGCTCGTGTCAAATAATAAAAGATAATTTTTAAGGGCTGGAGTATGCATTGTGGTATTCCGGCCTTTTTTTCTCAGATAGATCAAACCTCGTTTCCGAAAAAAGTATGATTTTTGTCGTTGCCGATGATGTATGTAAACCTTTATGCACACACACACCTTTTACAAAATTATACTCTGTTTAATTACCTGCCTCGTTGTTCCTGCTCCAGTGAAATCCTCCAATGGCTCTCAGATTACTGACTGTTCCACCTATCCGTCTAAGGAAACAGTTAAAATATGGGTTTTTTTTAATAGTAAAAAACCAGTTTTTAAACAAGTGCTTTCAAAAAAGTCTCTTGCCCGAAGATCTGCAGTGCACTTCGCTATGGATGACGATGATACTCCAGTTGACAGAACATATATCAATAAAATTAAAGTGCTTGGGGGCAGCCTTGAAAATGTTTACAGGTGGGGGAATGCTGCAAGCTTTCTAGTCCCGGTGGATCGGTTACCTGAAATTACAGCGCTACCATTTGTAAGTTTTATTGCACCAGTTCGCATATATTACTATAAAAATAAACCTTCCGGAGTTCTGAAAAAAAACGGGTATGTGGATCCGGTATTCCCGATAAGGAAAAACCAGCTGAATGCATTAAACGTTCTGCAGGCACACTCATATTTGTCGAAGAAAGTGAGGGGGGGAGGGCCGGGGGATGGCGTTTTTATCGGATTTTTTGATAGCGGTTTCAGACTTGACCATGCCTGTTTTAATCATTTGAAAAAAAAATCAAAAATTAAAGCAATGCATGATTTTGTTGATGGTGATAACGATGCGCAGGATTCTGATTCATTGACAAATCATGGTACGACAGTATTTGCGCAGGTTTCAGGATATGATCCGGGTACATTTACAGGTGTAGCGTGGGATGCTGATATTGCACTTGCAAGAACCGAGATTTCTGAGCGGGAAATTCATGCCGAGGAGGATAATTGGGTTGCCGCGCTGGTCTGGGCGGAAAGTCTGGGGGTTGATATTGTGTCCAGTTCACTTGGATATGCAGTTGATTTTGAGGATTCAGTTTATATTGATAACAAATATTTTAAAGATTATCCTTTCAACAGCCTTGATGGACACAGCACGATAGTCTCCCATGCTGCTGATCTTGCCGCAAAACGGGGAATGATCATTGTAAATGCTATTGGAAATGAGGGAAACAGCATTTCCGGAACACTGAATGCTCCGGCAGATGTCGAAGGGGTGATTTCTGTGGGGGCAATTGATAACCGGGGTTTTTTAAGCCAGTTTTCAAGTGTCGGTCCTGCTGCTGACGGACGGATTAAACCTGACTGTGTGGCACCTGGTGAAGCTATTGTAGTTCCTGGATTCAAAATCAGTAATTCATATTTGACAAATTATACTGGTACATCCTATTCCACACCGCTTGTATCGGGTATCGTTGCGCTGATTATCCAATCAATGGGAAGACCTTATTCTTCGGATAATGTGATAAAAAGATTATATGAAAGTTGCATTTTTGCAAAGGAACAGACGGAGGTTGATAATAAATACGGCAGAGGTATACCGGATGCGCTTACTGCAATAATGGATAGTAATGAGCTCTTTATCGAAACGACTGATATCGCAGGAATTCCTGTTGCAGGAGTTGCACTTTATTCTGTAGATCGCCGTTTGCTGGGGGAGTCTGATTCTTCAGGCGTTATCTGCGCAATGATTGAAAATACCGATTTTTCCGGATTACATCTTATCTCATTGTGGGATACAATCCCTGTTTCTGTCGGAAACCTGCCATATTACAAACACTATTCATTAAAAAATACTGCTGGTTTAACGGTAAAGGTTACAGATAACAATAAAAGTCCTGTATCTCAATGTAATGTGACAATGAGAATACTCGCCGGCACATCTGTCTGGAAAATGAAATCCAGTGCGGGTGGAGAAGCCCGATTGGTATATAGTAAAAAAACAGATGTAGAGATCAGTGTGAATGCCAGGGGATATTTTACGCCCGGTACAGTGAGGGCTTACTTTTCCGGGGAAGAGGATACCGTTTCGATTACATTGATAGAAATTCAGGAAAATTCCTTTATTGTATTCCCTACAGTAGTAAAAAAGGATGACCGCCTGGTTACAATGGTTTTTTCCTGCGGTTCACAATCCGGTGCATCAGAGATGACTGCTTCAGTATATTCGGTGAGTGGAAATCTGCTCTGGAGTGAACGAAAGCAGACTCAGAGTCAGGAACCGGTTGTCTTTAAATGGTCAACCGGGGATACACGAAGGAATATTGCCCCGGGGATGTATTATGCTCTGTTAAGACATGGTAAAAAAACATACAAACGTAAATTGCTTATCGCTGGATAAACCAGTTAAATCCCCACCTGAAAGTAATACCTGGCGAGTAATACCCGGGAACGTACGCAAATTCTCTGTTAAACAGATTATCTACTTTGTAAAAAAGTCGGAATGTTTTGATGTGTGCAGCTATTTCAAGACCGGGATGGATAACAGCTTTATTCCAGTTGCTTTTTCCTGCGAACAGGATACGATCACGTTCACTCCAGTAACTGGTATACAGGGATACATCTATAAATTCACTGGTGTTAAAAGGATGTGCCGTGTAGGTTACTTTACCGAATGCCTTGACAAATGGTTTTTTGTCAGATAGTGTCGTGCTTGCTGAAACAGTGATGTTTTCTGTGGGCGCAAATGTAGGTGCAATACTTATTGTTGAGCGTGGCTGCTGGTATGGTGGTATACCTGATGGCCAGGCACTGGCGATATACTGTGAATCGATCCGTGAAACGTACTGGTATCCCAGACTGAGGCTCAGCATATTCCATTTGTAAAAAAGTTCGCATCCGGCCCTGAAATATTCTTTGTGTGTAAATTCAAATTCCGGTAGCGTGTCTGGTTCGGGAGATCGCACCAGCGGCAGCAGATCTTTTTCAATAAAAAGACGGTATTTTTGCTTTTCAGAATTTAACTGAGCAGAAAAATTCAATCCCGGGTCGACAAAGAGTGAGTCATTAAAAGCGGAAAGTATCAATCCACCGTCAATAGATACATTTCCGGAGAAGCCGGCAAGATCAAACGTTCTGGTATAAAAGAGTGATGGTAAATGCTGGAAGGCATCTCTTAATGAATCGTTGTAAAGAGTCTGTCTGGTTATATGTGTTGTGTACAGCAGGCCTGCAGAATCATTTCTGGTGAGTTTCAGACCTGTTTTCAGTGCACCATCTATAGCAAACATATCAGCATCTTTACGCAACGGCTTCAGAGTTCCTGATGTTGTTGAGGCAGTGATTCTGGTTTGTGGTTCTGTGTGAACCTGAGCTTCAATTATGGAAAAAATGTTTTCGGAATGTGTCAGTGTTGCATTTCCGAAAATGGTAAGGGGGTAACGGGAATATCTGGCATTAATCGTTTTGTCCGGGGTTGTGGATGGTGTGTCGATTGGAATTTCATTATTGAACTCACCGTATTGTGTATTTAATGAAAAGTGTCCTTTATGCCCAGCCCAGTGAAAACCCGCACCTGTCACACGCTCATTCACAAGAGGAGTGTACCCCTTCAGGGATAAATCCGCAGAATCCTGAAAGCTGGCAAAACGATCAAATACATCGTTTCCTAAATGACTGTACGATTGCCCTTTGAAATAACGGTAATTTGAATAGACATGAGCTGTCAGATTTCTGGTGAAGGGGCGTGAGAACCTGACATTAAGTATGTTTTCATCAAAAACGCCATTTTCCCAGAGAATATGTACTTCCGGAGTTGAAAAAGTTCCCGATGGTGGTGAAAATGAAAGGTAGCCGGGATTAAGCTCCATAGTTGCAATAGAGGTGAGGAACAATTGATCGGTGCCTTGAAGAGGATTTCTCACCGGACTGGATAGAAGTTGTCCCTGTTTGAATTTTGTGATTGGTGCGGTATTCCCCTGATGCAGTACTCTGTTGAGGCTGTTTGAAAGCCCAAACGGGATACTGACCAGAAATGGGTTACCAGTGACCATCTCTGATGGCGAGGATGCATCGGAGCGGTAAATTGCTTGTGTTGAATAATGAAATGGAGTTTCATTTCGATTAACTATCGTTTTTCTGTTGAAAAGTGATAATCTGGTTGTATCATGAATAATGTCTTCGTGGTGGCATTCCTGGTGTAAGGATGTGTCGGCATTTACGCTGGAGGAAACAGGTGTTCTCTCACCCGAATCCTCTTTCAATAATGCCGGGATGGTATCTGAATTGGCTTTTCCAGGCTCCACTGCAGATGTATCTGCAGTCTGGGGAGGCATTTCTGCCTGAATTTCTGATCGGGAACTGTCAGCATTCTGAGCTGAAACCGTGAACTGAATTGAGAGCAGCAATAAGTTTATGACAATTAATGTAATCCTGTGTATACTCATTATCTGAAAATACTACCTATACCGGTGGTTCGGGAATTGGTTTATTCGATATTCTAAAGTTTTTAATCCTTTTATATTCGGAATGTATTTTAATAGAATGATTTCAAAATTAATAAAAACCTTTACTGTTTTCCAGAACTCATTTTTCTGTGTTCTGGTTCTGATACTTGTACAATTAAGTTGCACTGCTTATTTCAATACCTATTACAATGGTAAAATAGCATTTGAGGAAGCGAATAAAAAACACCTGAAGGTGATACGTCACTATCCGGATTCTATCATAGTGAAGCCTGATGATGAGATTGCCCGAAAATATGACCGCACTATCGAAAAAGCCAGGAAGGTGATGGACCTTTATGAAAAGGATAAAAAGTGGCACGATGATGCGTTGATGCTGATAGGAAAAGCCTATTATTACAAGAGAGAAAATGTACCCGCAATAAGAAAGTTAACCCAGCTTCAGAAAGAGTTTCCATCCAGTCCATTCATACCTGAGTCCTTTTTATATATGGCAAAAGCATATGTGGATCAGGGTGAGCTTGATAAGGCTGAAAATTTGTGCGGGGTTCTGCTCCAGAAATATCCGGCTTTTAACAAAAACAATGAAGTCAGTCTGCTGCTGGTAGAGATTGCAATTCTGCGGGGGGGGCGTTCGCAGGCGATCGGGTTGCTTGAAAAAGCAAGAAAGTCGGAGCGTTCAGAAGAAAAACGGATTCAGATACTGCTTCGTATCTGTGAATTGTATGTCGATCTTAAACAATATGATAAAGCCGTTCCCCTTCTTGAAAAGGCTCCCCGGAAAAAGGACTTGCCACAACAGTCTTACAGGATGGATAAGGCTTTATTTACCTGTTATTCAGAACTCGGGAAATATGAAAAAGCACTTGTACTTATTGATATGATGATGAGAAAGAATATGTATGAGGAATATCATAAAGATCTCCTCTTTATGAAAGCGATGATTTATAAACGACTTGATCGTATTGATGATGCTCTTGCTGCTCTGGAGGAATTGACATCTGGAATTGATAGTACCGATGTACTGAGTGATACATCTACTGCAGTCGGAAAGGCCTTCTATGAATTGGCTCTTCTTTACCAGTACAAGAAAGCCGATTTCCAGAGTGCTCAGAAATATGCAAAGCTCGCTGCTCAGTCCAGAGATACATCAGTAAGGATACAGGCTTCGTTGCTTAGAGATGCCTATTTACGGCTTGAAGAATTAAGGAGCCAGCGTGATTCGTCTGTTGAGGCGGAAAAATCACGTTTTTTTCAGATCGGAGAGCTTTTCAGGTTTGAGTTGAGTGAACCGGATTCCGCATATAGTCTGTATATGAGTATTGCAGGTGATGCTTCTGACACCTTCAAAATTGCACCTGTGGCACTATCGGCTGCGGCTTATGTGGCTAAAAATGAACTTAAGGATACAAAAAGGGCCGACAGTATATTCAAACTGATTATAAAACGTTATCCGGCAACTGATTATGCAAAACTTGCGCAAAAGGAGCTATCACTGGCGGTTACTATCATGACCAGACAGGATTCTGCTTATCAGGTATTCAGAAATGCAGAAATGCTTCTTTATGGAAAAGAACGGAATGTTAAAAAAGCGATAAATGCTTACTACAATGTATACAGGGTATATCCTGATATTGACATCGCACAAAAGAGTCTTTTTACCGCAGCATGGTTGATTGATGACGTTCTTCAGAAGAACAAAACAGCAAGAGATCTTTACTCGAAACTCTGCAGCAGGTATCCGGAATCCGTGTATTGTAAAAATGAGGCAAAGCCTCGTCTTGATGCTGTAGAAAAAGCGATAGCAGATCTCAAAGGAACGCCGCAGAGCAACGTATCGCAACCTTCAGTAAGTAAAAGTGAAGCGGATTCTTCATCCGGCAGTGTGAAAGACACTACCGGAACAACATTCTCAGACTCGCTTGCTCAGGTTGAAGATCAGGTTGAAGATCAGGTTGAAGAGATATCTGATAAGGATAGTCTGGATTCCCCGGTACCGGATGAACTGGATTCCATACCTGCTCCCTGAAAAAGTTTTAATTCACCCTCTGAATTGAAATACATATTTTAAAGTGGTGAGCACATTTTACTGATCAACACGTCTATAAGGTGAAAAATGAAAACAATTAGTGCTGAGCAGGAAAAAGAGATACGTCTCTTATATGAACGGTATTCATCAATGGTGTACCGACGTTGTTTCTCTTTCCTGAAATCTGAAGATGATGCGTGGGATGCAGTACAGGATGTGTTTATGAAATTGACAGACTCATTAAACAGTATTCAAAAAAAAGAATCGATCTACTCCTGGCTTCTGAGTGTGAGTACTAATTACTGTATATCAAAACTAAGAAAAAAGAAGCACGTGGAGTTTGAAGAGGAGATACATTCCTGTGGCACAGATAAAAAACTCCCTCAGGAAAAGAATATGGTAATTCAGGAAGTAATGCAGCATTTCCTGAATCCCTGGGATAAAAAAATCCGTGATGTTGTTCTTTACACCTACTTTGACGGTTACAAACAGGAGGAGATTGCTGAAATGACAGGAATGGGGGAGTCAACGATACGCCGTCATCTGACAACGTTTAAAAGAAAATGTTCACAATCAGGGATTCAGATGGAGGATCTTATATGAACAGGCATTCAGGACCCGGGAAATATACATTAGAGCGTTTTTTTGCTGGAGAGCTGGATCAGAAAAGTTCAGCAGAGGTCAAGTTGCATCTTGAAACCTGCAGTGAATGTGCATCGTATGTTAAGAGTCTTGATCTGGAAAAGGCAGTGTATCTCAATAAGCATCCTTACAGGGACTGGGCTGCTGTTTCAAATATTGAGACTGCAGAGATTTCATTACTGGAACGTATGAAATCATGGCTTTTCAAACCTGCATTCTATCCTCTGTATGGTCTGGCACTGGTTCTTTGTGTTGTTGTACCCTTTATCATTCAGAAAGATGACCCGGGGATTCAGTACAAAGGAAACCGCGGGCTGTCATTCGTATATAAAAGAGATGGCGTTTTGCATGATGGGGCAACCGGGAAACTGTTTCAGCAGGGTGATCAGATTCAGCTCAGCTATTCATTTCCTGATGAGCATTACGCAGGACTGTTGAGTATCGACAGTAAGGGGACTGTATCGACCTACCAGCCCGTATCAGGCGGACAGAATCTTACCACTTACGTGAAAGAATGTGATAACTGTCCTGTGTCGCAAAGTATAATTCTTGATGGCACCCCCGGGGGTGAGCTGATAATTCTGTTGATTGCCAGAAAAGAGCTTTTACTTGACGATATTCGTTCCTGGGCGGCTCAGGTATCGAATAACGATGTTAATCTCAGCGATGTAGAGAAACGTGTACGGCGGGGGTTGCCTCGGGACGTCATCGAATGCAGGACTCTGTTATTACAAAAGAGGTAAGAGATGCGATTTGGAATAATATGCGCTTGCATAGTTTCACTGTCTGTGCAGATTGAGGCTTCCCGCTACGCGTTGCTTATTGGCAGAAATGACGGGGGGGAGTCGGTTGAAATTCTGAAATATGCACAAAAGGATGCACAGCAGCTTGCCGATCTTTTGCGTGAATCGGGTGGATTCAGACCGGACGATATTGAGGTGCTGATCTCTCCGGACAGTACGCAGATCGCTGATGCTCTGAAGCGCATGAGAGCTCTGACCGCAGGATCGGCAAATGATAATGACAATCTTTTTCTGCTCTATTATTCCGGTCATGCGGATGCCGGCGGGCTGCTTCTGGGTAAGGAACGTTTTGCGTTTGATAAAATTTATGAGACGTTTTCAAAAATTACTGCCGGGGTGCGAATAGGTATTTTTGATGCCTGTTACAGTGGGGTGGTTACAGCTTTCAAGGGGGGCGCTGGTGCTGAGCCGCTTTTTTTTGAACGGCCTCGCAGTGTGAAGGGGCAGGTAATCATTGCTTCGTCAGCTGCATATGAGCGTGCACAGGAGTCATCATCCCTAAAGAGTTCTGTGTTTACATTTCATTTGTGCAACGGATTGCGGGGTAGTGCTGACATCTCTGGTGATAAAAAAATTACACTTAATGAAGCGTATCAGTATGCCTATCGTAAGACAATAGAAACCAGTGCTTTGACATCTGGGGAAATTCAGCATCCTGTATATAAATTTAATATTCAGGGACAGGGAGATATTATACTGACAAGCTTTACCGATAAAAGTGCGGGGCTGCTGTTTGATAAAAACAGTGTCGGGAAATATCTCATTCTGAGCGAAAGCTATCTTGATGTCTTTGCCGACTTCTATAAAGAAAAGGGGCGGGAACATTTTATCGTATTGAACACCGGGAAGTATACGGTGATCAGGGCGTTTGAGAATGAGGTTGGGACATATTCGTTAACACTCAACAGAACAAAAACGCGGAAAATCCGTGATAATATGTTTTCACCGGATTTTCTTACGGAGAGCCGGATTAAAGGGCCGTCCTCTGATGAGGTTCATTATCCGGTAAATTCATCTGTTCAAACGTTGCCTAACGCATCTGTTTCTGCAGGAACAGGAATTTCATTTAATTTTGTAAACAATTCCAGACCAGACAGGAATTTGTTTCTTGAAATTACCGGAAAATGGCTACTGAATCAGTATTTCGATTTCTCCCTGGATATAACCGGATTTCCTGCATCAAAAGACATTGCAGTGGTTCCAAATCTATTGTTCATACCAGACAGATATCGAAACGTGCAGTTCGTTGCCGGTGCAGGTGCCGGACTTATGTATGATCATAAATCCGGGAGTGCCAATGATGCATTCCCCTTGATTACCGTTCAGAATGGAATTGCGATGCCGCTGGGGAGAAGCAGTACCTTTTCACTGATGGTACCTTTTACAGTTGGTTTTGGTGATAAAACAACCTTTAGAAGCGGTTTTAAGTTTAATTTTGTGGTATACGGAAAAAAGTAAGCGGTTTTTTGTGAAGGATGCGTCCTATAATTGTAACAGATTAAAAACTTTAAAAAAGGTGTATCTATGAAAAAAAGATTGTTGATTACTTCAGTATGTATAAGTATTCTTGTTGCGGCTACGATGGTTTCTGCTCAGGAGACTTCATCCGGAAGGTTGAAAATTTATAGTGGTGGATTCAGTCTGGGGGGGTGTAAACCTGTTTCAGATTCGTTGGAAGCGTTTGCCGAGAGCATGGGGAACCTGAGTTTTGTTAATTCATTCTATTTCAGGGAAAACCTCTCTTTTTTCTGGGATTTGAACTGGTTCTTTCCGAAAGTTAACCTTGGGTCAAATCTCGGGCTTGATATTATTCTCTTAACAGGGGATGTGAGGCCGTTTATCGGTGCTGGTGCCGGGGTACAGTATTTCGATAAATCTGATGAATTCAGTGATAATATTGGACCATCAGCGGTTGTGCATGCCGGAGTTGTATTTGAACTTACGGATGCTGTTGACGTAAAAGTGTTTATTCCGTATCATGTAGTGTTGAACAAAACACGGGATCAGACTCTAGGGGTACAATTTGCTATCATGTTCTCAAACAGATTTAAAAAAGTAAAAACACTCGAGTATAATAACTAAAACATAAAAAATGGAGTCATCTATGAAAAAGTTAATTGTGACATCGATGCTGATAACTGCATGCACGATCGGCAGTTCTGTTAACGCTGATGATAATGTGACAAGTAAGGATGTTACCATTATTCATGGGACATCTACTGCTGATGGAAAATCACAGATCGGGGAGCGGATTCTGGAAGAGTGTATTGTATCACTTCCTTCCGTGAATGAACTTGAACCGATTGTAAACTCTGGTTCTCAATATCTCAAGGAGATCAATGGTGATCCGCAGAAAAATGAATTTGTAAAGACTTACAGTGCGACGCTTGAAATCAACTACATACTCTATCAGAAAGTGTTGATTGTGGTGACCACAAATTCTGTAAAGGGGCAGGAGCCTGTCATGAAAGTGATGGAAAAGAATCTGACTCAGAGCAAACGGTTTGAATCGAGTGCATCCGATGGTGATCTCTACGCCGGCCGTTCACGTCGGGAGTATTACTTTTCAACACCGGAGGCCGCTTCAAATGATGTTAAAAAACGGGCCTCGGCATGGATCAAACAACAGGCTTCGGTGACGTGTAAAAAATAGGTGTAGTTGATTCAATGTGGCCAAAATGGTATTTTTAAGATTTTAATTCATTCTTTTAAGATCTAACGGGAGAAAATGTATGAATAAGATTCTAAAGGCGTTGTTGTTAATCGCTCCGGTTCTGGCAGTTGGATGCAGTACGAAAGTGACTCGTGTTCAAACCGATTCGGTAATTGATCTGACCGGAAGATGGAACGATACAGATTCACGACTTGTTGCCGAAGAGATGATTAAAGATTGCCTTTCGCAGCGCTGGCTCTATTCGTGGGAATCGCAGAATAAGCGCCCGGTGGTGATCATCGGCAAGGTAGTTAATAAAAGCCATGAACATATCAGTGTTGAAACTTTTACAAAAGATATGGAAAGAGCTTTGCTGAACTCTGGAAAAGTAAATTTTGTAGCTTCAAAAACTGAACGCGAACAGCTCCGGGAAGAGAGAGATGATATGGCTGAGAACGCTTCTGTCAGTACCGCTAAATCAGACGGTGAGGAAACTGGTGCTGACCTGATGCTTCTGGGTACCATTAATAGTGTTCCCGATCAGAATGGTAATAAGGCTGTTGTTTTTTATCAGACGAACCTTGAGCTTATTGAAATGGAAAGTAACACCAAAGTCTGGATTGGCGAGAAAAAGATCAAAAAATTCGTTGAGCGGGCAAATACAAAATTTTAATGTGAGCTACCCGTGTCTGATATGAAAAAAACGTTACAGATCTTAGTTGTCGGGGTAGCTTCTGCGATTGTGTTTCAATCGTGTGCTACCAGAAGCGCATTACGACAGGATAGCCTGACCAGTGCAATGGTAAATGGAGATTACCTGACTGCAGTTAAGAGCATTCAGCAAAATCCAAAACTCTATGGAAAACTCAATCAGTATCTTTACTATATGGATATTGGAGTGCTTTTTCATTATGCACAGATATACGATTCAAGTAACGTTTATCTGCAGCGTGCAGTTGATATCAATCAGGAACTCTTCACGCGCTCGGTTACCAATGAAGCTGCCGCCATACTTACAAACGACAATATCCGTCCATACAGGAGCAGACCCTACGAACTTTCGATGCTTCATCAGCTGATAGCGTTTAATTTCCTTGCAAAGGGGAATACTGAAAGTGCGCTTGTGGAAACCCGTCGAGCCCAGTTGCTTTTCAATGAATGGGAACGAAAGGATAAAAACGGGACAAAATACACTAACGATCCGATGTTTCACTATGTCTCTTCAATTTCGTACGATGCATCTGGCGAGTATGATAATTCCATGATTTCTCTGTATAAGGCTATTGAAGCGTTTCAGAACGGTCCTCTTAAACTTCCTGAGGAAGTTCAGAACTATGCCTATTATCAGTTTATAAAAAATGATCGTGAAGGAGATAATACGCTCTTAGGGCTGACCGCCACCCGGCCGCAATCTCAGGTTGATGGAATTGGCAATGAAGTTACAGAGATTATTGTTATCGGGTATGCTGGAAGGGGACCTGCGCTTGGTGAGAAAACCTGGAGGGGTACCTGGGTCAGGGACGGAATGCTTGTCGTTAATCACACCGGTCCAAACGGGGCAATAGAAACGATGACGCTGCCTGCACCATCATTGCCCGAGAAGGAGTTGCAGAAAGCGGAAAAAGGGGAGAAAACAAAGTCGGGGACTACTTTGCATATCAAGTTTGCCCTTCCTGAAATAAAGAAAAATCCCTCTCAGACAGATCGCTTTCTTGCCCGATGTGTCAATTGTGGAAAAACAGCTGAATCGATTGTTGTCAATGATCTTGAAAAACAACTTGAGAAAAATCTTGAAGACACCAGGGCGGCTACCATAACCCGTACAGTAATCCGTGTTGTTCTCAGAACTATCACTGCTGAAAAGGCCAAGAATGAGATGCAGACAGGCAATTCGATGGCCAATCTGCTTTTGAACGTTGGAACTGATCTTCTTGCCGATCAATTGGAGCATGCTGATGCGCGTAACTGCTTTCTGGTTCCAAAACAGGTGCATGTAGCGCGAATTCCGGTTAATCCGGGAACCTGGTCGGTTTCGGTTGATGCTCTTGACCAGCAGGGAATGGTGATTGGAACGAAATCTTTCGATTCACTTACAATAAAAAGAGGTGAAAAAAGATATCTGTTTTATTCATCATTGAAGTAGATTATCCGCTATATGAAACCCGTTGTGTACAGCCTTTAAGTACCTGAATAGTTACTGCCGTTTTAACTCTGGATCTATCATCGATTAGATTGTAAACTATTCCTGAATGGGTAGGGCAGGGCGTGCTCACCATAAAAATGTAAAAAAATGAGCATTTTTATCCCGGGGCTGCGTCTATTCTTTTGATTTGTAAAATTTGTTAAGGAATAACCCTCTTTTTTTAACTCTTTTGAGGAGAAAACATGAACAAACTCTTTACCGTTTCTTTTACAGCATTAACGCTTGGGCTTGGGTTGAGCGGATGTTTACTGGGGCCTGCTTCCGATGAGGATGAGGTCAGCATCGATGTGGATCAGGTTCAAATTATTGGAAGTAGCGGAAATATTAGTATAACAGGAGATATCAAAGCAAATGTCGAGATTAATTCAGTAACATGTAAAGTGCTTGATGCTGTAAATGCAGAGGTTTCGCCCTCTTTGATTGAAGTAGATAAAGATGTAACACCGGTTGGAGAGAAAAAGCTCGATCTTGAGGAGGATCTTAAGCTGCGATTGAAAATATCAGCTCAGGCATGTGATGGGGACTATACATTGAAGATTGATGTTGTTGCAGGTACTGCAGAACGTTCTGCATTGATACCGATTACTATTTCAGGGGTGAAGACCTGTAGTGTAGTTACTGAGGATACACTGCGAACACAAAAGGTAACGCTTGGTAATCAGACTGCAGCTGCCGGCAGCGCGCTTGATGCTGATTTTATGGCTGTTTACAGTTCACAACAATTCAGTGCGCCGTCAGTGCAGGCAACCATTGATCTGTGGTTTGGGATTGTATCGGGCGGTACGGCAAAAATGATGGCACCATCAGTCGCAACCGGTTTTGCGCCAGTTAGTAATAACTGGACAACAAAGAATTCAACAAAAATTCTGAAAGTTTCAGCCGCCTTTGATCAAATAAAGACTCAGTCACAAATTAATGCACTATGGACTGAAACCGGTTCGGTTTCTTCTGTGCAAATTGCTGCAAATGATGTGTTTGTAATTAAAACCGTTGAAGGAAATTACCGTTTGCTCAGAATCGTTTCTGCATCAGCCTCAGAATCAGGCAATGCAGTGGTTATTGGAAGAATCAAGTAAGAACAGGACTCATTTTTTTAAGTAAGCACATGAGATTTATTTCTCATGTGCTTTTTTTATGGTGATCAGGTTGAAAAAAGGATCTGCAGGTAACAAAGCTGATATTCTGAAAATGTTGAATCTCATTCAGAACTCACTAAAGTATTAAAAAATCAGATGTATTATCGCAGTTTCATTTCTCTGGCATTTCATAAAACCTCTCCACTTCGGCTTCGCTCAGTGCATCGTTCGGCCTTTCTCCTGCCAGAGAGGATAGGAGAGCGGGTTGGGGGTTGAGGTTAAACGTGAAGTATAAGGAGTTAAATGTGCGATTAACAAATGTTGAAACTCTCCTTTTTAGTGAGTCCAGACATCAGCAGAATAGTTATTTCGAAAATAAAGCCTCTTAAAATCAAAGTGTTATTCAGTTCTGAATAAAAGGAAAGCTTAAAAGTCTTTTCAAACCTGAGTTTAACAGCTATAATAGATATGCTGTAAAAAAGAGATTTATGAAGATTCTGGGGTAAAATACCAATAAACCAAAGGTTGTGCTCTTAATGTACCGGAGGGAATCTGTAAACGTGAGTAAGAGTCACCAGCCCGTGGGGTTTTCTCTTTTGGAGGTGATTACAGCTGTAACCGTTTTACTGGTAATAACTGCTATCGCAGTACCATCACTCAAACCTTTGATCGAAAATATAGAGCTGACGATGGTGGTCAAAAGTATTAAGAGTAAACTGCTGGTTGCTAAAACCCGGGCGCTTGGTGATTCAAAAGTCCATTGTGGTGTACATTTTGACACGACATCCAATCCTCATCGTATTCAGGTATTCATTGATGGTCCGGAGCATGATGGAATCTATTCAAATGGCAGTGATCAGAAATCAGGTGGTGCTTACATTTTACCGCCAACTATTGTTATGAAAATCGAGGGTACAGGTAAAAGTTGTGATATACTCTTTCGCGGTGATGGGTCCACAAAAGTGCATGGTATGATTGTAACTCTGACTACAAGCAAAGGTAGATCAAATTCCTTAACTGTATTGCCAAGTACAGGAAGGGTAAAGGTTTACTGATAGGGGGGATAGGTGAAAAGATGCTTAACGGGATGCCCGGGAGGGTTTGCCATGATGGAGATAATACTTATCATGGTCGTTATCGGGATTATTGCGGCAAATATTATGGCACTTCAGAATTCAACCTGGAAGATGAACAGTTCCTCCGGTAAACTATTGCTTGCTGGTCAAATGATCGACCGGCAGATTGAGCAGTTAAGGATGAATATTGATAAAGATCCGCAATCCAATTTCCCGCCCCGGGACAGTTCTATTACAGAAAATGGGATACACCTGATGTGGCAGATTGTATCGGTAACGAGATCTGTTGGAACACCGGTAACAATCGCCAATGTGCGGGAGTGCAATTTTACTGCCGGGTGGGGTGCGAATAGATATGACACTTTGAGAGTCAGAACTTTTCTGGCCAGAAATTTTTAGGATCTGGTGTGAAAAAATATTCCACAGGATTTACAATTGTTGAATTGCTCGTGGCACTCGCAATCTCCGGGGTAGCTCTTGTTATTCTCTCAAAGCTTCTTTCGTTGTCTTTAAATACCTACAACCTTCAGGAACAGCTTGCTGATATGAATCAGAATGCACGATTTACGATCAATGAGATCAGTGACATAATTATGGAAGCGGGTTCTGATTTACAGGTTATGGGTATCGATACCGTTGACAGGGACACGATAATCATTCCTGATGGCGGGGGTGCGGAGTGCAGTGGGTTTACAATTAAAATTAATCCACGGGGGGGATTTTATCAGTTTCCGCAGAAGGTGGGTTCTCCGGTACGCATTTGTACGGTGCATGTTGATGATGCAAAAGGGTTTAGAATGGCTCCGAATTTACAGCGAATTCCAGTGCTGGGAACAAAGTCAGATCTGACATATTATTCCATTGTTAATGTGGATACGCTGTCAAATTATATCGTGTTTTCACCGGCAGATTCATTTCAAAAGGGAGATGCTATCTGTTCTTTTTCCAAAACGCGGTACTATCTTAACGGCACAGATCTTTGTGTCGATTCTGACATGAATATAATATCTGAAAATATTGATTCATTGTCAATTTTATTTCTGGATAATGACTATAAGCCGACCTCTCAGTGGCGTTCAATGAGAGCCGCAAGAATTTTTGTGAGGGTAAAAACAGCTCTTCCTGATAAACGGTATAAAGAGTATGCAGATCATCATCACCGGATTTCATTGAATTTTGACTTCCGGTTAAGGAATAAAATTGATATAAATAAGTGAATTATTGAGGATTGATTATGCGGATTCGTTTTCCAGTTTCACTGAACACAAAAGGTTTTGCATCAATCGTCACCTTGCTGGTTCTTTTTGGTGTCACAGCTCTGACTGTTCATACAATAATGAATACAAAAATGAACATGACCTCTGCAGAAAATTATCGTCACAGAATACAATCCTTCTATGCTGCGGATGGAGTTATGACATTACTGGCACAGGAGATGATTGATACCGCTGAGAATGTATATCTCAAAGATGCCATTTTTGTTGAGAATGTCGGACTTACGGTTCAGGGGGGACATGGATATTGTAAATATAACAACACAGATACTATTTATGGTGCGGGAAAAACATTGTCTGGCACAAAAGATCAGATCACCTTTATCTATCAGAAGTTTAACGGGGATGTGGATATCAGCTTTCGTATGGTCAGTCTATCAAAAGTAAATAGAGATCCGTTGTGCGGCATAATGATCAGAAAGAGTCTTTCAGACAATTCTGGAAATGTAGCGGTAATACGGCCTTACATGTCAAGTAATCCGGTATCAATGAGAGTGCGGAGAACTGCTGCTGCTGCAACTGTTGACGTAACGGAAAAGCCTTTTGGGTACAATAACTGGATACGTCTGAAGAAGAGCGGAAAGACATTTATCAGTTACCGGTCTGATGATGGCAGTGTCTGGAAAGTGGTCGGCACTGATACTGTTACAATGGGAGAGGAGACTTATGCCGGGATAATTATTGGTTCCGGGAGTACCGATGTTAAATCAACTGCCATTGTATCTGATCTTCGGGGCATGGTAAGGAGAAGCTATTCGGATTCTCTAACGTTTACGTTTTCCGATAACACGCATATAAATTATACGATTAATGAACTGGGGCAGGATCTTTTCAGTATGAGTACTGAGGCTTTCAAGCTTAAAGCCAATGGAGAAAAAAATTACGTTTCAAATCTCGGGCAGCAGCTCTCCAGAAAGCGTAACCGGCAATTCATTTCAACTTCAATAGACAGCGCTTATGTACCTGTAACTTTTTACGATTACAGGGCAGATAATTCCAATCCTGAATTCAATGTATATCATACAAGTGCTAAGGGTATGAAAAATATGGTACAGAAAACACTGGATGCAGACAGAAAGCCAGTGCCTTCTGCATTTTCTTCTTCTGAACAACCGCGTTCATGTTTTTTATACTGCTACAGTGGTTACGGTAATACCTGGTATTCCTTTCCGGCATCGAAAAGAATCAACCAAATCACCAGTAATATATTTGATTCCTCATGTCAAATGTATTGTGTTAAATCTCATTTGCCGGGATATCCGAACCAGACCGTAAAAAGCTGGTGGTTCAGCGACAGTTTAAAACTCTGGTTCAGACCCAGTGATGCTCCAGGCGCTGAGTTTGATCCCTACACCGGTCGATGGAGTAATTTGAAAAACAGGCCAAGGTCAAGTGGTGGGGTTGCAGCAGATGAATGGGTAGGACAAAATTATAATAAATATGGTCAATACGCTACAATCGTTATCTACGATTCTTTAAAGTTCAGGGAAAAACCTTCCGGTTCCGGTATATTCGTCTTTGGAGATTCACTCTATTCTACAACAGTAGACACGCAGTACTATGTTTTCGGATGTTCTGATAGTAAATCGAAGTACAAATTCATGCCTTTAAAAAGGAAAGGCTTCGGTTTTGACCCGACATTTTATTATGCGCCAAGTTCATACTGTTCATCGGTTGAAAATTTCAGTTTTTCCATGGAGATGCATAAATTGTTTACTTATAAACCCGGCCAGATATTTACCTTCAAAGGTGATGATGATGTCTGGGTGTTTATCAATAACAGGCTGGTTATCGATCTGGGTGGGATCCATAACGAATTGACTGCGACAGTAAATCTTGATACTCTCGGTCTTAAAGAAGGTGAAATGTACTGGTTTGATTTCTTTTATTGTGAACGTTTTGTTTCCGAATCGAATATATACATCACCACCAACATGCAGATGTTTGTTCCGCCTCAGAGTAACAAACGCAGCTGGAAAAGAGATTACGGCGATCTTGATTGATTGTCAAAATGTACTAAAAGAATCCTGAGTGTTTAATTGATTGTCAATTCAAGAATCTCTACGGTTATATTTTGTGGTTGAATGATTTCAGTGTGGACCACTGTGCTGTTAAACCCTTTATTCAATGACCTTTTTTTAAAATCAGGCCAGAATCTCCGGCATGGGTCTGCAATGATCGCTTTTCCATCAGGATGTAACAGTTGCTTGCAGCAGGAGAGTATCGGGTCGATCCAGCGTGATTCATAAAGAATGTCAGATGCAACAAGAAGGTCGAATTGGCACTTGAATGGCAGGGCTCTCCAATCGACACAACAGGGAAATGTTCTGGTCCGGTTAAGTTCACTGTTAGTTTTTGTAAAAAGGAGGGCATCATGGGATATGTCTGTAGCAATGACCGTATGATTCTGCAATGCCAGGCTTGTCGAAATAATCCCAAGACCGCAGCCAAGTTCAATTACGGTACATCCTTGAGAAATGTTGAGATCTTTTAAATAGTTAAGCAAAATATCCGATGATGGCCATTGTTCTGCCCAATAGGGAAGAAATTTATCTTTGTCATATGCCTCTTCGGGTATCTGCTCCAGTACATCATTGGGGTTTGACGGGCGGAGAAGGGGAGATGGAAACAGGTCCGGACGGTACTTGAAAAAGGATGCATTAAACGGCAGGCCGCAGGGATGTGCTGACGTATAAATTGAAACTTGGTTGTCTGATATATGTTTATAGGTAATCAAATTGTCATTCCATGGTGTCTGTTTTTCAATCTTATTGACCGGAATCAGATGTGGTAATATAATAAAAGGATAAACAATAAGGATTTAGATAAATGGCTGCCACTGGTAAGAGTTATTTAAGGAAAATAGATATTTCTGATGTTGAACCGGGCATGGTGCTTGAAGATGTGTTCAATGATGAGGGTGTTCTTCTGATTTCAAGCCAGGTTGAGGTTACCTCCCCCGGGCAGATCGAAGTCCTTAAAAAACGGGGTGTCTCCGCTGTCTATATAAACATTCGTGATGGAGTCGATGTTCCGATTGAAAAACTCAAGAAGCAGGAGCTTTTAAAGCGGGAAGAGGAGTATTATCTGGAGTTATCCAGAGCCAAGGAAGTACATCAGAGTACGCTTGAAGCCACTAAAAATACCTTGCATGCTGTAAGAACCGGAAGACCGTTTACCGCCGGAGAAATTGAAATTGCCGGGGAAAAAATTGTTTCCAGTATTCTAAGAAATCCTGATGCTTTACTTTCGCTTGCACAGATCAAGGGGTATGATGAGTATACCTATGTTCATTCTGTAAATGTTGGTATTCTTTTGACATCTGTGGCAAAAGCGATGCAATATAATAAAAACGCTTTACTTGAGGTTGGTATTGGCGGGCTGCTTCATGATATTGGCAAAATGCGTATACCTGAACATATTTTAAATAAGGCGGGCAAATATACCGAAGATGAGTTTAATGTGATGAAGCGACACCCTCAACTGGGCATTGATATTTTGCGGTACAGCCGTACAATAACTGATGTGTCGCGTCTTATTGTATATGAGCATCACGAGCGGTTCAATGGAAAAGGATATCCCAGAGGGATCACCGGCAGTCAGATTAGTGAAGCTGGAGTAATGGCTGCGGTTGCGGATGTGTATGATGCGATGACCACTGATCGGGTTTATCGTCCGGCATGGACTCCTCAGCGTGCTCTTGCAACTATTTTTCAAGGATGCGATGTGGAGTTTCCCCGCAGAATTGTGGAGTTTTTCACTCGTCATCTCGGCATCTATCCGGTAGGAAGTTTTGTGCGGCTGGGAACCGGTGAGCTGGGGGTTGTTGTAAGGGTTGAAAAAGGAAAAATTCTGGCTCCTGACATTCTTGTTCTTTACTCTCCGGATGGGATACGATATTCTGAACCCAGAGAGTATAAACTCGCGGAGTTACAAACTGAGAGTAACAGAAAAAAATACAGCATCGAATCATCGTTGAATCCAAAGGATTTTAATGTTAAGATAAGCGATTATATACAGAAATCGCCTTTTGATTGAAACAAATAGTTACAGCAAATGTCATCGGGTCAATCACCGCTGCATTTGGAAGGGTTATTCATGGGAAGTAAGCATTGCAGATTGTATGATGAGAACCTGGTGCATAATATCATGCTTTCGACAGGGTTATCGATTATGGAGTTTTTGAAAAAGAACAGGAGTGCGGGATATGATGAGGTATGTGAATTTGTGGAAATAAATTCAAACTCTATCATTGAAGACACTATCGAGCAGCTCAATAGTAATGAAGAGGATCCGGAGAAGGGTTTAGATATCGAGGAAAACGGGGATGGATGGCCATTTGTGGATCCAGAAGAAAAATGATTGTTCAGAATTATTTTTCCATAATTATTGCTTACTTCGTAATAAAATAGTAATTTTACAGTTCTTGCCGAAGTGGCGGAACTGGTAGACGCACTGGACTCAAAATCCAGCGATAGCAATATCATTCCGGTTCGATTCCGGACTTCGGCAAAAATGCTTCATTCCTCCAGGCTTAGAGCCTGTCAAAGAATAACTGTTACAATAATATCTAAATTATGCTGCTGCAACGGTGCCTTTGACTCCAGCCAAAATCCTGTCCACCCTCCGCAGTAGAAGTTGCTGATACGGAGGACGGGCGTATAGGTGACACACTTATTCTTTGACTATATCTTACATTTAATCTTTGCATTGTTCTGCACAATTAATCATTTTTTAGAACCGTTAATTTTTTTTTGGAGGCTGATTATATGACAACTGTGCCGGTACGACGTGCATTACTTAGTGTTTCAGATAAAACAGGAATTCTTGAGCTTGCAAGAGCTCTGGCTGTTCAAAATATTGAAATTTTATCCACAGGTGGAACTGCTAAAGCACTGTTGGATGCCGGAATAAAAGTCATTTCAATTGATTCCTATACAAAACATCCGGAGATAATGGATGGACGGGTCAAGACGCTTCATCCCAGAGTACATGGCGGCATACTTGCAGTGAGGGATAACCCTCAGCACTGTAAGGCTATGGAAGATAATGGGATTGAGCAGATCGACATGGTTGTTGTTAATCTTTATCCGTTCAAAAAGACGATTGAAAAACCAGATGTTACGATTGAAGATGCCATTGAAAATATTGATATTGGTGGGCCGGCAATGGTCAGAAGTGCAGCGAAGAATCATCATTTTGTAACAGTTATAGTCGATCCTTCCGATTATTCATCAGTGATTAAAGAGCTTATTGATGCGGGTGGGGTTACGCTTGAAACCCGAAAGAAACTTGCGGTAAAAGCATTCAGACACACCAGTGCTTATGATGCCACTATTGATGAATATTTATCAAAAGTGTATACTCAGGAAAGTGTTTTAAACGTTCGTTATGCAGGGGGAAAAAGACTCAGGTATGGTGAAAATCCGCATCAGGGAGCATCATTTTATATAAATCCGGCTATTTCGGAGCCCTGTGTAAGTTCTGCAGTCCAGATTCATGGAAAGGAACTTTCTTACAATAATATTGTTGATGCTGATGCGGCTTTTGAGGTAGTAAAAGAGTTCCGGGATCAGATTGCCGTTGCAGTAATTAAGCATACCAATCCGTGCGGGCTTGCAACTGGCGCAACAACCTCTGAGGCTCTCGAGGCGGCATGGAGTGGAGATCCGGTTTCTGCATACGGTGGAATAGTTGCTCTCTCAGCGACTATGGATCTTGATGCAGCTAAAAGATTAGAGGGACGATTTGTTGAAATTGTAATTGCTCCCGATTTTACTGATGATGCGGTAGCTTTTTTGCGCGCAAAAAGCAGTGCAATACGTTTATTAAAAACGGGTAGCCTCGTTTCTTCAAACAGGGAAAAGACGGTTCTCAAACATGTTACTGGTGGTTTGCTTGTTCAGGACCGTGATGATACGTTATTTGAAAAATGGGAAACGGTAACCAGTTCCAGTTTCCAGAAAAACAGAGAAAATCTGGCAATATTTGCCTGGAAAGCGTGTAAACATACTAAGTCCAATGCGATAGTGCTTGCGCGTGAGTATATTCAGGGGTACTTTAAGATAGAAGGAATGGGAGCCGGGCAACCCAACCGGGTAGATTCTTTCAGGAAGCTCTCCGTTTTAAGGGCAAAGGAAAATCTTACTACGGAGTACACAACCCTTGGAAAAACAGTTCCAGCGGATGGCGTTTTTTCGGAATTCGGTGAAATGGTGATGGCATCAGATGCCTTTTTTCCATTCGCTGATACGATAGAGGTAGCAAATATAATGGGAATACGATATATTGTACAACCCGGTGGATCGAAACGGGACAGTGATGTAATCGATGCCTGCAATCGTTTTGGAATAGCGATGGTATTTACCGGAACCCGTCATTTCAGACATTAATAGTGAACAGAGGAAAGAAATTCATTTATGGCCAAACATCTGGTAATAGTTGAGTCACCTGCAAAGTGTAAGACTATTTCTAAATACCTTGGAAAGGATTATTCGGTACGTGCTTCAATGGGGCATATCATCGATCTTCCTGAAAAGGAGCTTGGGGTCGATCTTGAGCATGATTTCAAGCCGAAATATACTACATCAAAAGGTAAGCAGAAGATTCTTAAAGAGCTCAAAAGTGAGGCATCGAAGGTTGAGGATGTTTTTCTTGCGCCCGACCCTGATCGTGAAGGTGAAGCAATAGCGTGGCATATTGCGGAGTCAATACGTGAAGAAAATACGAATGTCAAGAGGGTGATGTTCAATGAAATTACGAAAAGAGCCGTTCTTCAGGCATTCGATTTCCCTCATGATATCGATACCAACAAGGTAAATGCGCAGCAGGCCCGCCGGATTCTCGATAGAATCGTCGGCTATCAGGTTTCGCCCATACTGTGGCGAACGGTATTCAAGGGGCTCAGTGCCGGTCGTGTGCAGTCTGTTGCATTACGGCTTATTTGCGAGCGTGAAGATGAGATAAAAGCGTTTGTTCAGAAAGAGTACTGGTCGATACAGGGACGATTCGAGTATAGTAATACGGTTTTTGGCTCAAAGCTGATTTCTGTTGATGGAAAAAAGGGTGATGCTGATAATCCCCTTATTCCTGATGGTGCAACAGCTGCAGAACTTATCAGACGGCTTTCACCTGTGCAGTTTACTGTTGGTGATGTTACAAGGTCGGAAAAGGTACGAAAACCTTATCCACCGTTTATAACAAGTACCCTGCAGCAGGAAGCATCAAAGAAACTCGGGTTTACTGCTGCAAAGACAATGATGGTTGCGCAGCAGCTTTATGAAGGTCTTGAGCTGGGGCATCTTGGTTCTCTGGGGTTGATTACCTACATGCGTACCGATTCAACCCGAATCGCTCAGGAGGCTCTTACCGATGCACGTGTGCTCATAGGGGAGGTGTACGGAGAAAAACACCTGCCTTCATCACCCAGGTTTTACGGGAAAAACAAAAACGCCCAGGATGCTCACGAAGCAATCAGACCATCACAGGTGAATAAAGATTTTCATCCTGATTGTGTCAAGGGATATCTTTCCAAAGACCAGTTTCGTCTTTATGAACTGATCTGGAAACGGTTTCTTGCTTCACAAATGGAGAATGCTGTTTTTGATTCAACCAGGGTTGATATTGTTGGTGATAATTGTATTTTCAGAGCCCATGGTTCGATATTGAAATTTGATGGTTTTCTGGCGCTCTACGATGAAACGGTTGAAGACAATAATGAATCTGAAGGGAATGAGCGGCTTCCGGATCTGCAGAAGAATGTAAGTGTCGAATTGAAGCGGCTTTTGGATAAACAGCATTTCACGCAACCGCCGCCGCGCTATACTGAAGCATCGTTGGTGAGGGAGCTTGAAGATAAAGGGATTGGCCGGCCAAGTACCTATGCACAGATTATCGATACCATAAAACGTCGAAAATACGTTGTTATTGAAAGTAAAAGGTTTATTCCCTCAGAAGTCGGCTTCATGGTGAGAGATATTCTGGTGAAAGAGTTTCCCGATGTGTTTGGTGTCGGTTTCACTGCTGAGATGGAGAATACTCTTGATAAGGTTGAGGTTGGCGATGTTAACTGGGTCGAGGTTCTCAGGGACTTCTATGGCCCCTTCTCGGGAAGGCTTGAAAATGTTAAGAATAGCATAAAAGACCTCAGGGCACGCAATCAGGAGGTAACCGATCGTATCTGTCCTTCATGCAAGCAGCATCCGCTGGTGATAAAGTGGAGTCGTAATGGAAAATTTCTTGCGTGCCAGGGCTTTCCTGATTGTAAATATACTGAACCTCTTGAGAAAACCGTACCGGTTGAAACTGACGAAATCTGTGATAAGTGTGGTTCACCGATGGTAATGTTGTCGGTAAATGGTAACCGGTTTCTTGGATGTTCCCGTTACCCTGAGTGTAGAAATACAAAATCGATGTCGACAGGAGTGAATTGTCCGCAGAAAGATTGTACAGGCCAGCTGGTTGAAAGAAAAACCAAGCGGGGAAAAATATTTTATGGCTGCAACAATTATCCGAAGTGCACGTTTGCGGTTTGGGATCGTCCTGTTAAGGAAACTTGTGAAAAATGCGGTTCGCCGGTAATGGTAGTCAAGGAGTCAAAGCGAAAGGGCAAAGTGATAAAATGTCCGTCGTGCCGTTTCGAGAAGCAGATCGCGCCTCCGGCCGAAGATGCTGCAGATAACGGTGAATCGTGATAGAACCGTCACATGAATGATATCTCAGTTGCAGTTATCGGTGGTGGTCTGGCCGGGAGTGAAGCCGCTCTTGTTTTGAGCCGTTGCGGTATTCGCGTAGAGCTTTTCGAAGCGAGACCGCACTGGTGTTCACCGGCCCATAAAACCGATCTTCCCGCCGAGCTGGTCTGTTCCAATTCATTCAAATCCTGCGAACTTCCGTCTGCACATGGTTTACTTAAAGCTGAATTGACGAAGCTGCAGAGCCCGCTTCTTCAGATCGCCCGTGAATGTGCCGTTGATGCAGGTTCTGCGCTTGCAGTTGACAGAGAATTGTTTTCCGGACGCGTGCTGGAACAATTGATCAGTGATCCCGCTATTACATTCACCCGAAAAGAACTTTCATCACCTCCCGTGAATCATACATACTGTATCATTGCTGCCGGTCCGCTGGCATCTGAACCGCTGGTCGAGTGGCTTTTATCAAAAGTCTCATCGAAATCACTTCATTTTTATGATGCGATAGCTCCGATTGTTTCTGCAGATTCTCTGGACAGGTCGATTGTCTTTTCTGCCTCAAGGTGGGAAGAGGGTGAAGGTGATTATCTTAATTGTCCATTTTCAAAAGAAGAGTATGGGCGTTTTTACGATGCGCTTCGCAGCGCTGATCAGGTGAATGCAAGGCTTTTTGAAGATGCCCGTTTTTTTGAAGCCTGTCTGCCTGTAGAGGTTGCGGCGCAGCGGGGTTTTGATGCGCTCTCGTTTGGCCCCCTGCGGCCTGTTGGTCTGACTGATCCGCGAACGGGAAGGTGGCCTTATGCCGTATGTCAGTTGCGTAAGGAAAATGCGTCTGCTGATAGTTACAATATGGTCGGGTTTCAGACAAGATTGACTATTGGCGAACAGAAAAAAGTTTTTTCTCTTATTCCAGGAATGCAGAATGCAGAGTTTCTTCGTTATGGAAGTATTCACCGTAATACGTATCTCGATGCACCACTTATGCTGTCAGCGGATTTGTCATTCCGGTCAATGCCGGATGTCTACCTGTGCGGGCAGATGTGCGGCAGCGAGGGATATACTGAGAGTATCGCTACCGGACACAGTGCAGCCCGGTTTCTTGCATCAAGAATAAAAAGCGGTTCATTACAGCCGCCACCCACAACAACTGCTCTTGGCTCCTTATTACGTCATGTGACAGCCACCGGAGATACCCCGTATACTCCCTCAAATGTTCATTTCGGTCTCTTTGATCCACTTATTTCAACGCGAAAGAAAATTGGCAAGAAAGAAAAAAAGGAACTCTATTGCACAAGGGCGCTTCAGGAAATGGACAGATGGATTACTTCTGGTAATGTAACAATTCAGGACACCTGATTTTCCTTCTCTTACAGTTGTTATCTCAAACCATACCTGTCCATGAGATATCCAATGACACTTCTACATTCTGCAGAGCTCAGTGATCTGTTATAATGGAGTATGTCTGCAAGCTCACCAGACCATTTATTCGTCGTTCGATTATGTGAACCGATTGACATACTGAATTCATCGGGTACATTCATGATAGTAACATTTTCGAAGCTTCTGTTGATACCTGCGGTAACAGTGATGGAATTATTCTGCTCTATACCACTGGAGCGGAAAGAGTAGATATACCAGGTGTTCTTATCTGTACGTAAAGAGGTCTTAGCTGTATTTGAGAACATAGTTGAATTTGTAAAAGCGATAACCTCTCCGGCTGCTGAGAGGCCCAGAGAAAATGAACTGTACATGTTCGGATTGAAATTGGCTATGAGTGTCTGGCTGGATGATAACAGGGAATCGTACTTTGCAAGGATAAATATGGTAAACGGATCAGCCATCCAGTTGCCGCCTTCAGGATTAGTAAGATACGATGAACTGAGCTTAACTGTTGTGTTATTATTCAATCCGTTCATAATTGAAGAGACACCATCGTTGGCGGTAAAATTGTTGTTAGTACTTAATTGATCTTTCCAGGTAATGGAAAAGAAGGTTGAAGTCAGATTCTCCGGTTTGTACCAGTGCTCAAGTCCGGAAATAAGTGTCGGGTCGGAAACCGGATTGATAATTATATACTGTAGGGAGCAGGGGTGCAATCGGGTATTGTCTTTAAGGGTGAAGAGTACGGAATCAATATTAAATGATGGTGGAACGATTGAAAACTGGAACAATTTTTCAGCAGGAGAAAATTTTGTTGTAACCCCGTCTATTGTCACGGTGACATCGTAGTTCTCAGTTACGGGATGGTCTTTGTCAACTATTTCAAATGTCAGTAGTCCCGTTGAATCTGGTTCAGTAAGAAACAGATTGCCGCTGTCGATCCAGGTCGCGCCGCTCATACTTTTGAGATTCAGTTGTGCTTCATCGCTGTTGGGATATACGATAAGAAGGTCTGATATTAACGTGTCGGAATGTTTAAGTCCATCTTCGACATATAA
This sequence comes from Chitinispirillaceae bacterium, assembly GCA_016929595.1. Classification (GTDB taxonomy): domain Bacteria; phylum Fibrobacterota; class Chitinivibrionia; order Chitinivibrionales; family Chitinispirillaceae; genus JAFGIN01. Next base: position 10,836 of record JAFGIN010000205.1, on the reverse strand, counting down.
TCGTATCTGGCATTCTCCCACATCCGCTGTATCCGGTGTCCAGGCGAATATACCATCATCGGAACTGCTGTCCAGAAATCCGCTTTTTTTGAGTATCTGTATACGATAGGTGTAGGGTGGAGTTCCTGATGGTACGCCGAGAGTTGTTGAAATGTGCAGTGTATCCTGCAGAGCCTTTAAAAACTCCGGAATGTTTTGACTGTCAGCAAGAGAAACAGAAAGGTTTACTAGTGATGGGTCAAAGATCATGAATGGCCAGATATACTGTTCGGAGGTCTGGAAGCGGTCGTAAATTTGAAAAATCAGAGTGTCTGCACCGATGTGTTCGGAATTGGGGAGCCAGCTGAATTGTGTATTGTTATCTGAAAATACAAGATCAGGGGGTATTTTTACAGGTATCACTCTCATCGTATCATTATCAGGATCGAAAAGTGAGATCTCTTCAGTATATACTTTATTAATTTCTATCCCGTAAGGAAGCTCTGATGGCTTTGCTATTGGCAGTCTGTTATAGCAGACACGGATTGTATCGAATGTTGTATTACCCTGAAAGTCCGATATTTCCAGAAAAACAGATTCCCATTCATGTCTGATATTGCTGATAGTTTTACGCCAGAGAAATTGACCTGGAGTAACACTGAGAGTATCGGTTCTATTAATGATTATGCTTTTAATTCCACTCTCATAATCATATGCCATGAATGAAAGCTGTGCAGAACTGCTGGCTACATAATGACGTTCGGACTCTATATCATTTACAAGTGGAGGAAGCAGTATCGGTGGAGTGTTGTCTGCAGTGGCGCTATTGTATACAATCGACAGACTTCTTATGGTGAGTAGAACACCAGTTTCACTGAATGCTTTTAAGGTGAGATTATTTTGTCCCTGTTGCAGTGGGCATGCCTGACTCCATACGCCGCTTCCTGAACTGAATGGTGTATCAAACAGCGGAGAATCGTTCAATGTCGCTTTCAGGTTTACAGGCTTACTTCCGGAATGTGAAATGGTTCCGGTAAGACTGGCTGGATTGGAAGCTGTCCTTAATGTATCTCCTTGTAATTTATAAATCGTAATATATGTTGTATCCTTTTTAACATATGAAGGATCGAAAACAATTTTAAATGTGTCATGTGCAGTATTGTCGAAATTGTCAGTTGCTTTGATGACGATTGAATAGGGATGGTCCTGTGTGTAGGTGTGGGTATTTGCGAACATTTTTTTGTAGATATTATTGGAAACCGGTTCATAGAGAGTATTGTTGAATTCCACTGTGCTGACAGGTTGTTCATAACCGTCATCGATATGAACACTTAATAAAAATATTGAATCGGCAGTCCTTATTATTTTTGTGCTTTTATCCAGACCATCACAGGTGATTACTGGCGGGATATTGTCAATAAAAGAAAATTCGAAGGTTGTTTCGGATGATTTGAAAACGCTGTCAGATACATAAAGGCGTCCGGAACGTATTCTGTTATCCATCTGGTATGCCCTGATTCGTTCATTTGAATAAGGGGATCTTATAATCTGATGATCCAGAATCCAGGTATAGATAACTTTACTGTCCTGTACCGGATCGGTAGAAAGTGTTATGCTGTCATTAAGATCACATTCCAGCAGATTTTCCTGACGAAGAGGATTTTTTGCGTAGAATAAAATATTCTGAGGCTTGGGTTTCCCATCGTTGCGGAATACGTCGATGGTTATTCTCTGATCACCGGTTGCATAGACTGAAATTCGAAACGGATGCGCAGCAGCTCTGGGTTTAATAACTGTTTTCTTTTGAAAATCACGGTTATTTGGAATGGTTACTGTATAAGAGTCGATAAGCTCAGGAACTGTTGCAGCAAGATAAAGTGTATCGTTTGAAAAGATGTCTAATGTGTCAACCCATTGCGTTGCGAATGTGGTGTTTTCGGTAATATGTATGTCTGCATTTTCAAGACGGTCAAATGGGTTTGTGAAATGCTGGCATGTTATAAAAAGAACAGAGATCACTGACAGAGAGATCATGCTTATTTTATGTGAACGAATGGTCATCTGCACATGATTCCTAAAATGAAAATGATAATTTTATTCCGTAAACCCCGGCTGCGGTCAGCAGAATTCCGCCGTCTGCAATAATCATATTCCGGATCCACTTTTTTTTAGCATCTTTCCAATGTTCATTGCCATAATCCTGATTGAGATTTTCGAACGTATCCGAGCTTAATTCCTTATGTCTGTTGTATGAATTGTACCATTTATGTGCAAAAACAGAAGTGATACCTATGCCGCCCAGTATCATCAGTGCCGAACCTGTTCTGAGCAGGGTGCGTTTTGTCTGAAGCGGGTCCCGCATAAACTCAACTGCATACTTTAATAGTTCAGGATCATTTTGTGAGAGAACATGTCTGAACGGCAAATCCGGGATTGCAATCTCCTCATTTTCGATAACGATGACATTTTTTCCATTGTCTTTAAAAAGAACCGGGTCGAGACGAATCAATTTTGTATCTGAAATCAGACCGTAAACTGAATAGCGGATCTCACAATGAGAGAACTGAGAGCCGAGTGCATCATTGGTCATGTAAATACCATCCCAGTCAAATGGGTTGGGATCACGCTCTGAGATGTGGTTGCAGCTCTGGTCAAATTCCGAGGTGAAAATTATTGGATGATCGACAGTACCCCGCGCAATAAGTCGTCCGCGCACATGGAGCCCCGAAAAATTTTTAAAAAGAAATACTGCACCCGGTTCAATTGTTACTGTTTTCTGTGGTGGTACCTCAATGTTTGAATGGACAATATAGGGAGTTTTTTGAGCTTTGATTAATGGTGGCAGTGCGCCTGCCAGTGTATCATATCTTACAGGCGATGGTTGATCGGCTGCTCTGACATTGAGATTTGAAATACTCAGGCAGAACAATAAACCTGAAAGAATCTGACGGAATGAAAATATCATCAAAGTTTACCCTGTGCAGCCCGGAATTTAGCACCAATTCGTGCTATTTCTTTATCTGCCGTCATAAAGTAGGCATGTGAAGGTTGAGATTTTAGCTCCTTTTTAATATTATACCATGCACCGAGAGCATTTTTCCAGTTTTGCTGATCAGGATTTTTGTCAAATTTACTCGTTGCACTGAGTGCCCGCAGATAAAAAATTTCCTGTATAAGATTTTCATAACTGATTAATTTACGCGGAGCTCCTATGGCCAGATCAAGAAACTGTTCTGCATCGGTAGTTTTACCCTGATCATAAGCATTCTTTGCTTTTGCAAGCAGTATCTCAGCCTCTGCAAGAGTGATTTTTTTGAGAAAACCTGTAATGTTCCTGTTTTTAAGCTTTTGGAGAGCACGTATTTTAATGATAATCGCAGTAGCTTTTGATGCTGCTGTATCGGGAAGGCTGTCGTAGATCTGGATCACTTTTGAAGCGTTGCCGGCATTGAGTTCGTTCAACATGATCTGCTCAAGATTGCGGGTGTTGTGTTTCTGGTATAAAACATCAAGAAAACTCTTTTTAATTGTAGCAGTTCTATTTTTCAGCGATTCAACTTCTGCAATGATCTGTAGAGCTTGTGATGATTCGGTGACAGAAAAAATAACTGGTTTTTCCGGTTCTGGTACCGGCGTTGGAAGCGCTGGAGCGGCTGCTGTAAGTAGTGTGTCCTGAACTACCTTTTCCAGTGTTTTCAAGCGGGCCGATGATTTGTGGGTCTGGTTGATCCGGATCATCATTAAAATCCCGCCTATTCCTATACACATGAGTAATATGGCGGATAGTACAGATTTCATGGAGATATGGTGCAGTGGAACCACTGTGATTCTGGTTGGATCAGTGTCCATGTAACTGGCGATGATCTCCTCTGGTTGATTAATGGTGATTTTTTTCAGCAGCATTGTCAGCTCATCACCAAGCTCTCGGGCTGACTGGGGTCTTATATTGCGGTCATGATGCATACACTGGTGAACTATTTTTACGAGTTTATCAGGAAATTTTCTGGAATAATCTTTAAGCGGGCGGTAGTGGTTTTTGGCTTTATCAGAAAGAAGACGTGTGATATTTACTTCAGGGAAAGCATAATTACCGCATGCTGCCTCATACAGGCAGGCTCCCAGAGAATAGATGTCTGTTCTGATATCAAGAGGCTTTCCCTCAAGCTGTTCGGGAGAAAGATACTGCAGTGTCCCAAGTACCGTTCCGTCAACTGTATGGAATGATGCATCGGTGGGTCGTGCAATGCCAAAATCCATGAGCTTTACGTATTCACGTCTTGAAATCATGACATTGCCAGGCTTGAGATCCCGATGAATGATTCCATGGTATGAATTGTTGTAAAGCATATATTCATGGTTGTGTGCATAGTCAAGTGCTCTGGTTATCAGTATGCCAACTGATAATACCACTTCAACCGGAAGTGCACCGCGTTCAAGAATCAGCGATTCCAGTGTTATCCCTTCTGCTTTTTCCATTTCGATGTAAGGCAGTCCATTCCATTCTCCTACACCATGGATCTCGATAATATTGGGATGATGCATCTTGGCGGTTATTTTAATCTCCGTCTGGAACCTTTGCAGAGCTTCTGTTTTGCAGTTGGGATGCATCAGTTTGACTGCACGATAAACTTCGAGCTGTTTGTTCCATATTTCGTACACACTGGCCATTCCACCATTGCCAAGCATTCTGGTAATCGTACCGGACCCAAGAGGTGCATTTTCCTTGCCGGCAGGGATATGTGGAGCGAGAAAGGGGTTGCCGGGAGTTGGGGATTTTTGATCCATAGTCATTTAACCGCTTTAAATTTCAACAATGAAATTATACCGAAAATCTTTAAATAAGTCTACTTTAAGATAGATGATGTGGTAAGACCCGGTCAAAAAAGCAGTGTCCGCAGGTTCATGTAGTATGGTGCTGTCATTTTCATAGAACTACGAAAAAGAATACTGCATTGCGTTTCATTAATAAGAGTCGATCTAAAAACCGTCATGGTTCAAAAAAATCTTTTCTCTTATCTCTTTCGGTATTCTTCCGGCACGGCCTGCAGCATTGGTGCAGGCAAGACGAACATCTCCCTTGACCAGCAGTTTCCCCTGAGCATTGGAGATGGTTGTAGTGAAAGTGACTGTTGAGGAGGTAAAATCAATAATTTCTGAATGTACTTCAAGAAGGTCATCATAGACTGCCGGAGCCCTGTAGGTGATATTCACATTTATTACAACGAACAGTATGCCATTTTTATGAAGTGTTGCGAGGTCGATACCCCGTTCTCTAAGGTATTCAGTCCTGCTTCGTTCCATGAATTTGAGGTAATTTGCATAATAGACCACATTTCCACAGTCAGTATCTTCGTAATAGACTCTGATTTTCACCTGGTGCTCATCTTTCTTCTATGTTAAATTCTTTTATTTTACGCCATAACGTAGAGCGTGAAATACCTAATTTTTTTGATGTCTCGGTATAATTGTAATCTGTTGTTTGCAGAACCATCCGGATGTGTTGTTCTTCAAGCTGCGCGAGGGTGAGTATTTCATCCGGAGCTGAATTTGAAAGCGATGATGATGGTCCCCCCAGAAGCAGGCGGTTTCGGAGCATGAATTCAGGCAGGTCTTTTTCGGTTATTTCATCATTTTCGGCTAGCACCATCGCGTGTTCAATAATGTTTTCCAGCTCTCTGATATTACCCGGATATTCATAGCCGGCAAGGAGTGACTCAGCATTTTTTGATATATGAAGAATATTTTTGTCAAAGTTTTGATTGTTTCTATGGACAAAAAGCCGAATGAGGTTGGGGAGGGTCTCTCTTCGTTCTCTCAGAGGAGGCAGGTGCAGGTAAAAAACATTTAATCTGAAGTAGAGGTCTTCCCTGAATGTTCCCTGTTTGATAAGATTGGAAAGATCTTTATTGGTTGCAGCAATAATACGTACATCAACAGAACGGTTTGTTGATTCTCCAATACGCCGAAACTCTCTATCCTGGAGAAACCGCAGAAGTTTTACCTGGGACTGGAGTGAAAGTTCGCCAACTTCATCAAGAAAAAGTGTTCCCATGTGTGCTTCTTCAACGATACCGGCCCTGTCCCGGTCTGCACCGGTAAAAGAACCTTTTTTGTGACCAAACAGTTCACTTTCAAAAAGTGTGTCGGGTATGGCTCCGCAATTGACAGCAACAAATCTTCCATCACTCCGTCTCGACATACGATGAATTATCTTGGCAAAAAACTCCTTTCCAGTACCACTTTCGCCTCCGATTAGCACGGTAGAGGGGGTAGGAGCTATTTTCATTGAGAATTTAAGCAGCTTCTGCATTAACGGTGAGCCTGCCATCAGGTCAGATAGAAAACGTTGTTCGATCTCCCGGCTGTTTTCTCTGCTGGTCGCTCTCAATGACAATTTATCGATTACAGATTTGAGATCAGCAGGTTTGACCGGTTTAACCAGATAAAATGCGGCTCCATTTTTCAGTGCCTTGGTTGCTTCGTCAAGACCATTGATTGTAGCAAGAATTATGACTTCGACCCCATGACTGGCATTGAGATAGCTCACAATATCCATCTCTGAATGGATAATACTTTCCTGATCTATAAAAGCAACGGTAATCTGGTGTTTTTCGATTAGCGGCAGTGCTTCAGCAGGAGTGGTGGCTTCAAAGAACTGAAAATCAAAGGCTGTTAAACTCTGACGAAAATTTTCCTTGAGTTCAAGGTCGCTTGAGATAATCAGAACTGATTTGACTTTTTTTTCACTACTTGTAATAATTGACATTTATCTATAGCAGTCTGTTGTGAAATATGGTAATTTTATCTCTCGCGAGAGGGGCTCTGAGAAACAGAAGGTAACTTTTACAGCGAACTGGTGCTTCCAGGCTCTCTCATACTGATATAGTATAAAATACAACCATGTATCGGGATTGCAAAAGGCTGTGTACAGAAAGTATATCACTGCACTGTACCAAAAATTTATAGAGGGTTAATATGGGTGCTGATTCCACAATAAAAAAAACAAGTCGGATAAAAAGACCACTTTCTGTGTACCGGCTGATGGAGTGGACTGCAACAATACTTTTGTTACTGATTTTTGTAGCTGCAGTAGCAACTCTTATTTTTCCGGTTTCACATCCCATACTGGTTAAGAAAGTTTCAAAGTACCTTAAGGATAGTGGTGCAGACAGCTCAAGAGTAGGAAATGTGACCATCAAAATCTGGCAGGGGATCGAAATCTCTGATTTCTATGTTGATAAAGAGATCAGCTCTCATGAGAAATACTCTTTTTCCGCAGAAAAGATAACTGTTAAAGTTAACATCCTGTCATCCATCTTTTTAAAAAAATCACGGGAGCTGCCGGTAAAAGGGAAAGAATACCTTTTTTATGAGCTCTACAGGGAGCCAAAATACTACCTTGGTGAATGGTTCAGGTTTCTCAATCAGTATAAAACATTCCGTGGGCTCAGTGTTATCGAGCCTGATGTTACTATTACTGGATTTGATTCACTGGACATCGAGATGAACGGTGGTGTGGTAGATCTGGACAATGACTGTGAAAAGAAAGAAATGAACGTGCAGTATCAGATCGGCAGTTCAAAAATCAATGGGTTGCTTTTCGAATATAATAAGGGTGTAGTGTCAATTGATGAGAACAATCTCAAAATTATTAGAAGTAAGGGCAGGTGCTTTAATGGCAAGTACAAAATGACGGGTGATATTGATGTATATCAATATCGTATCCGAACGCTTGAGATTGGAGTTACCGGTTTTGAAATGAGCTCGCTACGTTATATCACTAACTCATCAGGTGGCAGACTTGGTGGTGATATTGATTTCGATGTAAAACTGGAACCGTCTGCATTTCATTATGATTCGTTAAGAGGCGACGGTGTTCTTGTCATTGAAAACACCGTCATTACCGGGACCAGTTTTCAGCGTTCATTGAAAAATCTGATTATGTCTCCCCTGATCGATACGCTAAGGTTTACGAAGATTAAAAATGAATTTAATTTAAGAAAAAATCTTACTTTTTTTAATAAAACACAGGGAAGCGGTTCAGAGATTGATTTCTCCGCTAAAGGATGGATACGGCCGGATGGCTCTCTGAACCAGAACATTGAAGCGGTCTTCAATGAGAGTTTTGTCAGGAAGATGGCTCCAGTAGCGGCCAATTCACTCATAGTGGGTGACAATGGAGACCGGATTTTTCGATGTAAAGTATACGGGAACAGCGCATCACCACGTGTTGAACTTGACAGTATAGTCCTTAAAAGAGCTATCGGCAGCGTTTTTAATGAAATGAAAGAAAATTTCAAACACCTGTTCAGGAAAATGAATTACGGTGAGTGATAAAGAGGTACTTACCCCAAGAGGGCTTGAGCGCAGGATTAAAAGGCATTGTGCTGGAACAACACAACAGTTTCTTGCAATCACAACACCGGGTTTTGAACCGGTTCTCGCTTCAGAAATACGCAGTTCCGCGATTGCTTCAATCAGTCAATCGGTTACCGGAGGTGTAGAGTTTTCGGCACCGTTTGAATTTCTCTATACTGCGAATGTGACATTGCGTTGTGCGAATCGCATTCTTCTGCGGATTGCTTCATTTACTGTAAGGTCATATCCGGAACTGTTTAACAAAATGAAACGGGTGTCATGGGAGCTCTACTGTGGCTTTTCAACGTCATTCTCACTCAATGTGTCATCGAGACACTCCCGGCTGCACCATACAGAAAATATCCGGCGGTCCGTTGCTGAGGCTCTGATCGTCTATATGCAGGATCTTGGTGTTACAACGGCATACGATGAGAAAGCCCCGATACAGTTTTTTATCCGGTTTTCTGATGATGAGTGTACCGTGAGTATCGATACTTCAGGTCAGCTTCTATACAAAAGAGGGTATCGTTTAAATACGGCGCACGCTCCGATCCGTGAAACGATTGCAGCATCACTACTGATAGAGTCTCAATGGGAGAAGTACGGCTGGATACTGGATCCATTCTGCGGTTCGGGAACATTTCTTATCGAGGCTGCTTTACTGGCAACCAACAGACCACCTGCAGCCAGACGTCAATTCGCTTTTCAAGCCTGGGGAGCATTCAGTGAGATACAGATGCGACACTCGGTAGAGAATGCTCTCAAAAAGATTAAACCGTCAAGCAGTATACATCTTGCAGGCTCTGATATCAGTGTGCAGGCCATTGAAGCATCAAAGGAAAATGCTTCAAATGCGGCAGTGGGGGAGATGATCTCATTTTCTGTCTCTGATTTTCTGGCAGTAACAAGCTCTTTTACTACCGAAAATGGCTTGATAATTTCAAATCTTCCATACGGAAAAAGGGCTCATGTGCATGATGCATCAATGGAGCTGTTCCTCAAGCGATTGTCAAAATATATGAAAAGTAAATTTCGGGGCTCCCATTTTACCTTTGTAACCGATTACGCGGCATTTGAAGATGTTTGCGGTTTCAGGATAAAAAAGGTCCTGCCGTTTTCAAATGGCGGTATTACGGTTAGTGCGTATTTCGGGGAGATTGAGTAGGGGTGTTCGCCTCACCCCCTAGGTCCCCCTCTCCATTGAGAAAATGGAGAGGGGGAGAGAGATAGCGCGTGAGCTCCCTTTCTCTACAAGTGGAGAGAGGGTTGGGGAGAGAGGCGAAGAGGAGTTTGTTTGGATTGTGAGTAAAACCGCAACTGTTCCCCTTCGCCTCACGCCACTTCGCCTCACCCCCTTGGTCCCCCTCTCCATTGAGGAAATGGAGAGGGGGAAAGAGCCTGTCACCCTGACCTGTCGTCGGGTTCGGGATAAATTTTAAAAACTAAGTAATTAGTTGAATTTTATATTTTTTTCAACTATTTTATACGATTGTACACAGATTAGAAAATATGTGATTACAGTGCTTTGCCTCGAAAGGTATAAAATGAGTCGTTCACTTTTACTTGTTGTATCTGTAGTTGTATTCAGCTTATTCGCTGAAACAAGAATAAAAGGGGATCTCACCGGAATGAATCTGGATGAGTCGGGTAATCCGTTTATCGTAGAACAGGATATAATAGTTCCTGATGGCCAGAAGGTGGTTATCAAGGAGGGGTGTGTATTTCTGTTTAATCCTTTTACCGGGTTGCAAGTCCTTGGAGAGTTGCAGGTAAAAGGAACTCAGGAGAACCCTGTTGTTTTTACATCAATTTACGATAACCAGTACAACGCCGAGAGTCCGCAGCTTCCCAATCCATTTGACTGGAACGGATTGCTGGTGACACGTGAGGCTGGCAGTATCACTCTCGCCAATTTTCATCTCCAGTACTCTGTCTATGGGATCAAATCGCAAAATCCGGGAATAAAAGTTGAAAATGGAATTTTTAAGCAGAACGGCCAGTTTCATTTCACCATTATGGATAAAATTCAGTTTGTTCAGGATAATATCTCCTATTCGTTTAATCAACAGGAGCTCGATCCAAATACCAATGATGTAATAAAAGATACGGGTAAAAATAGTAATCCTGAAGGTAAAAAAGATCCATCCAGAGGTGTGAAAATTCTCCGGTATTCATCATTGGGCGTTGCCGCTGTCGGATTGATTACGGGTGCAGTTTTTGGCGCTCAAGTCCCGGGAGCTTTTAATGATGTTGAGAAGGCTGAAGATGAGGTAAGAGCTCACAACTTTACTAATACACAGTATGAAGAGATAAGAAACACCTTTCATAAAAAAGTCATTGGTGCATCCGTTGGTGCCGGGGCTCTTATTCTGGGTGGTGTGGGATTTGGCATCTCGTTTCCTTTGGGAAAGTAGGTTAATGGTTAATGGTTAATGGTTAATGGTTAATGGTTAATGGTTAATGGTTAATGGTTAATGGTTAATGGTTAATGGTTAATGG
>JAFGIN010000204.1 GCA_016929595.1 Chitinispirillaceae bacterium | reverse complement strand
TTGGGTGTGAAGCATGGGTATATGTACAACTTGCACACATGTACATATAAACTACACTCGTTTTTTTAGAAATGCAAGAATTATTTGATTGTGGATAAATTCCCCCTCTATCCTGACGATCTTACAGGAAAAAAACGATCTTACAATCATTAATCATTTTTTACAAAGCTCTGAAGTTCTTACAGAGTACGCAAAAGTTCCTACAGAGGTTGTTTTGGGTCCTGAACGGTAATTAAATGGCAAAATAACAATCTTACAGAGCTGAAAAGTAGTTGCACCATGATAAATCAGCCATTATTACCGATTACAATGATTTGCAAACAAGAAAACATGCATTGTAGGGGTTTTAGCGAGCTCTGTAGGAATTTTCGTAAACCCTGTAAGAGTCCGGAATTTGTTTTTCGAATTATTTCTCTGGTTTTTAAAACTTGATCTGTGCTTTCTCAAAGTGCAGCAGTAGTATTCACAGATTCCTCTTAAAGCTTGATTCACCCAATAATCCCGCTAATCCAATAATCCGTTCAATCCCGATCGAACACAGCATCCAGTCACCCCATTACTTAGTCACCCCGTTACTTAGTCACCCCGTTACTCAGTCACTCAGTCACTCAGTCACTCAAAAATCCTGCTAATCCTATAAATCCGTCGAATCCCGATACACCTTTCCCCCGTCAAGTCCGAAATCTCAAAAAAACCGCGAATTTCATCGGAGGGGCAGATACAGATTAACAAATTTTCGATAAAAAAAATGAGACCCTCGAATGTACACGACTTGTATATGGACTGATGTAACTTTTAAAAGATACGTTAAGCGGGATCGGAGGTCAAGGGAGATGATAGTAAATTTCTATGATTCCTGCCGGGATTTTCCAAGCCGGCAGGGTTTTTCCGATGAAGCTGACGTACATTACATACAACTTTGTCTGCTGGATCCTAGTACACCAGAAATGTACGGACCGCCCCGGTTGTTGTGCTTCTGTTTTTCAATGCTGCGATATACCATCCTGATGGCATTTTAGACAGGTGATAAATACCGGTTCCACGCAGGTTTTCGCAACGCGATAGCAACTGTCCTCTGCTGTTATAGATCTGCAGTTGCATAAGACCCATGTTTTCGGGTATACAGAAAGCGAGAGAGTTATGACCTGCTGTAGAGATCTGGCAGCGACTGCGGGGTAATTTTGCTTGCACCTGATGCGAAATCATGTTCGGTTGATCGCGCAGGGTGGGATACGAAACGGATTCCTCGATTGTCCATACGTTATCGAAATCCCAGCCTTCAAAAGTTGACTTCTGTTTAAGCCGGGTTTCTGTAACACTTTTTATCTTTTGCAACTCCGGAGTAATCGAATCGTAATCCGTACCGATGCTTCTCTTTACAGCGTTAGAATTGGTGCTTTCCAGATGGTAACAGCCAGCTATGGTCCTGTTGTTGACACCGACAAATCCTCCGGTCTGGTATCCATCTCCTGGAGCGTCCAGATGCCCTGCGAAATAACAGTGTATCAGTTTACCGCCGTTAGCGCCGACAAACCCTCCGGCCTCTACACTGTTGCCATCCACCATAATATTACCTGTTGCATAGGCATCCTGGATAAGTGCACTGTCACCATAGGTTTTTACGGTTCCTGCAAAGCTGCCTGCTTTGGCATACGTTCCGGTTGCTGTAACAGTGCCTGTTGAAAAACATCTCAGGATAATCCCGGTGTTCAACCTGGTGCCCACAGGCTTGCCATGGATGCCGGCAAATCCTCCCGCATTGATTCCACGACCTGTAACGGTAACTGATGCAGTGGAGTGACTATTCGTTATTGTTCCGAGATTCTGCCCTACAAGTCCTCCGGCATTGGTGCTTTTGCAGACCAGTTTTCCGGTCGCAGAACAATTATGGATAGTTCCCATGTCGTTATATCCCACCAGCCCTCCGGCGCCGTCTCTACTATCAACAATTGAATCTTTCTGCTCAAAGTAGCAGTTCGCAGATGAGTGGCAGTTTTCAATTCTTCCTCTGTTGCGTCCGGCTATCCCGCCAACAAATTTATTGATTGAATTATCCCCGGCGATCATATCTGTTGCAGTCACATTACCGCTTGTGTTGCAGTTTGTTATACAGGCGTTGCTGAGTGCTTCACTGCATAAAATACCTGACTCGTTCAATCCGGTAATCCCGGATTCCGGGGCGAGCCCGATATTCAGAGAGGTTATGGTGCCATTGCAAAAAAGTATCAGTCCGGTGTAGACCTCGAATGGTCGTACGATCATGAGGCCTTTTATGGTGTGATGGGCACCATCGAGTTTTCCGTTAAACCGGTTGATTGGAAGCCAGCCCATTCCACCGTTGTATCCTCCGCCCGTTATTGATGACAAGTAGTCAGAAAGATCGATATCCGATCCGAGCCTGAAGAAAAGGGTTGAATCTTCTCCAAAATAGGTAAGTGCATGGAGCTGTTGTGGAGTTTCGACAATGAAGGGGTCAATTGCGCTTCCCTGACCCCGGAAGATTTGCCCGATCGGTTTGAGTGAAGGATATGGATAGCCATTGTTGCGGGATGAATCGAAAGTCCATGCATAGTCAAAATCCCAGGAGAGAAACGTATTCCTGTCTTTGAGAATATCTCTGGAACCGCTTCGGGTGTAGCGTATCTGATTAGTGGAATCCAGTCCAACACCGGGTAGTGACGAGTTAATCTCTTTCTCTTTTAAATAACAGCATTCGTTGATTGTACCGCTGTTACTTCCCGCAATACCACCACACACCGAATCGCCCGATACTATTGATAGAGAATAGCAATTATAGATCTTCATAGAGTTTAAGCCGACAATGCCACCCAGACGATTGGTCCCGCTCACACTACCTTCTGAAAAGCTGTTCGTGACCATACCTGAAACTCCGCCTGCCGACGAACCGACCAGACCACCTAGCTGATCGCCTCCGCTTACAGAGCAGTTGGAATGACAAAACTGTATGCGGCCTGAATTAACAAACGTTCCGCTGATCCCTCCGCCGCATTTTACCGTTGCGATTACCGTTGCCGTTGCTGAGGTATGATCGATCACTCCCCAGGTTGCCCCTGCAACCGCTCCGACCTGCTCGCGTCCTTTAACTGACCCCGAAACATAACAATGTGTAATTACACCACTTGCATTGCCGCACAGGGCACCCACAACAGTTCCGCCAGTCACACCTTTCGATTCCGATGTTTTTATGGTAAGATTGCTGATTGTATCTTCGTAAGCGAAACCGAATAACCCAACGAATTCCATATCCGGCCTGTCGATCCACAACCCTGAGATTGTAAACCCTGCACCGTCGTAGTTACCTTTGAACGGGGAGCCATTCTTTCCTATAGGAATCCATCCGTTGCCGTCTGTAACAGCACATGTATCAAGATATCCGGTGAGGTCAATGTCTTTAGTCTGAATGAAATAGAGATTTTGACCTTTGTATTTATCCAGAATCGCAAGATCATCGGGTGTGGAAACCTTGTAAGGATTGCCCAGGGACCCATCGCCACCGGAAAACTGTGCAAGTGTCATGGATATCGAAAAAACAAGAATCAGACAACCTGAATGGGTAAACATGTTTCAAGCGCTCCTCTCTGAGTATCAACTACTGAACATTGAACAATCTATCTAATCCTGCAATAAGTTCAAAATCCGGTCGGTCATAATAAATGCCCGTTGCTTTCCCGATCTCCAATCCCCGGAGAAACAGGTAGTAAATCCCGCCAAAATGGGTGTTATAATCAAAGCCTTTTACTCTCATCCGGAGATAACGATACACGGCAACAGTGTAAATGTAATACTGTAACTTATAATGTTTTATGTTCATCTCCCGCTCCATTGTTTCATGGGTGTACTGATCAGGAGTTGATCCAAGATAATTGGATTTCCAGTCAATGATATAAAATTTTCCATTAACAGTAATCAGAACATCAATGAATCCTTTCATGTATCCGTAAACCTTTTTGAAATCAACAGCTTCGGCTGAGTAGGGGGGCGGAGAAAAAAGATCCGGCTGTTTCATCAGGAACACCTGCTTTAGTTTTTGTGGATCCAGATCGTTTACCGGAAAGTGGAATTGAAGTTCTTTTACACAATTTCGGGAGCTGATATTTTTGAGTTGAAAATCAGATGGTGGGATCGTGAGGTCTGCGATTGTCTTTGCTAATGCAACGACCGTCTCTTCCCATTGATACTCATAATTATACAAAGCCAACAGTTCCCGAACTCCCGAACCCAGATCTGCAGTGTCCAGTGAACTGAGGTCTGTTTTTTCAAGCAGTTCATGAAGAAACAATCCTGCAGTTTCGCCCCTGGGAAACATACTTATTGCATCAAAGCGGTCCTGGTCGATGCTCTCCGAACTTATTGCTTTTGGTACATTTCCGGTCTCATCATTGATCCGGTCATTTTCGTTATGTGTTTTACTCAATGATGAAAAACTGGTGATTTGCCACGGTTTGGGAATCGGATGCTCCAGCGTACGAGCTGAAAGAGCTGGTACGGATGGCACGGTTTGTTCCAGTCTGGAAAAATCATTTGTGTCACCATCCTGGAACGAGATATGTCTTTCATCTGCATAGATTTCAGTGAGTGTCTGATATAGATCGGCGTTGCTACGGGATTCCATGGCAGCTCTGAAACCGGCGGCAGGTGGCTCTTCGGTTCCATCACTGAAAAGAAGATATGATGCAGCGTTGATGGCATTACTTTTGGTTTTCTGGTGTATCACTGCGTAACAGCATGACTCTGCACGTGTAAGGGCAACGTACAGTAAGCGCATCTCTTCGGCAAGGGTTTCTGTTTCATACCGGGTGAAACTGTTCGAGTAGTCAGGCTCTCCCAGAATCACCAGTGGTTGCGTGCTATTTTCAGAGTGGACGATATAGGGCTCATCGCTATTTCGTTTCAAATCAAAGCCATTCCACACAAAGGGGCAGAACACTATGGGAAATTGAAGGCCCTTGCTTCGATGCACGGTTATTATCGAGACTGCGTCCGAATCACTTTCCAGGCGCAGCATCTCATCATCGGGGACCTGATCAGCGCTGTTATGAATTTTGTTTTCAAGCCAGACCAGAAGTGGTACTATGCCTCTTCGTTCATTCTGCTCCTCCCTGAATAACAGTTCGACTATGTGAAGAACGTTAGTCAGTTTGCGTTCTCCGCCGGGAGTCGAGAGTACCCGTGTACGTACTTGTTCCGAATGGAGCAAACTCCTCATAAGATACGAAATACCACTCGATTCCCACATCTCACGATAGGAGAAGAAATCTGCTGCAATTGTTTCCCATTCCTGACTCATATGCATAGCAGAGAGATCTGCATTACCGGACCCGAACCGATCGAGATCGTTGCCGTTGTACCCCATCAGAGAGGTAATCAATGCAGCACGAATATAATCTGATCGGTGAGGTGCTGCGATTGCTGTGAGTATTGTGTACAGCTCAGCAGCCTCTTGAGTACTGAACACTGAACTTCCGCTTTCGATGACTGCTGTTATCCCTCTATTTATCAATGCTTTGTGTATCAGGTGTGCTTCCCGGTTCTTTCGTACAAGTACTGCAATATCACGTGCTGAAACTGCTTTGTTTTTGCCAAGATACGCTTTTGCTGCTGTACCTTTTGCAATCAAAAAGGCTATACGGTCGGAAACAGTCTCAACAATTCTTGATTGCAATTCATCTGATCTTAATGAGTTAAAGCAGATCCAGTTCATTGTTTTTTCTGCAACACCATCAATGGTCAATTGAAGCTCTGCTGCCGGAAGTGCACTCTCTGAAGGTTTTGCGATTATCAGGTCAGAGAGAAACAGGTGCGGTGAGCGGCAGAACAGCGTGTTTACAGCGCGAACAAGATCCGGATGGGAGCGGTAATTTTTTGAGAGGGTAAATGACAAAGCAACTTTTTGTGATGCAGTGAGATAGGTAAAAATATCTGCTCCACGGAACCGGTAAATCGATTGTTTGGGATCACCTATAAGAAACAGGGGTGATTGAGCGAAAACAGTTTCAAAAATGAAATACTGAACCTGATCGGTATCCTGAAATTCATCAATTAATGCGGCCTGATAATTACTTTGTAATGTAGTGATTAAAGAGGTGTTACGGGTATCTTTCAAGGCATGCTCAACCTTGAGCAGCAGATCATCAAAGTAAAGCTGAGCTTTTGTATCTTTGCGGATAGAGAGCTCCTTGCGTACAAAGATGATGAATGATCTCTGAAGATGTAACAGGTTGTTTTTGTAGACCGTTTCACGCGCTTCGAAAGCCTCGGATGCTGATGCGCAACAGTGGTAAAAGGGATGATCCGGGGTCGTGCTTTTTACTTTTGTATATTTTTTAAGTTGTGGGGGAGTAAGCCGGTCAAACTTCTCAGGAGGCTGGCTGAAATGTGCCGGTCCCTTTAGAAATATATCCACCTCATTCAGTAACGTACTGATCATGGATGATTTATAGGAGTTCGCATTCAATGCTCCGGAACTCAATTGCTTACTGATCTCATCACGTGAGCAGATCCAGATCTCCTTAAGTTGTTCAAACTGTTCAGACCACCGCTGCTCAACCTGTTCACATGAGATCTCAGGCAGATCCGGAAGAATAGTTACATCTGAAATCGTACTTGAAACGCTACGCCATAATTTCTTTAATTTCAATGGATTATTATCATTATAGGCAAGGTACCCGGAAAAACCGGCGGATTGTTTATTAAGGCACTGTCTCCAGAAGTCAGCAATGATCTCATCAACGAGCTCACTCTGGCTTGTGATTATTTCCGCTTTAAAGGGCATTCTGCATTCAAACGGGTGACGGGTCAGTAGTGTACGGCAAAACCCGTGAATCGTGAAAATAGAGGCGCTATCGAACGAATGAAGGGCATCGGTGATAAGTTCTACAGCTGTCCTGTGATCGATCCGATTGAGTAAGATCTTGAAAAATGGATCATCAGACGCTCCCGTTTCGAATACCTCTCTGCACTCTTCAAGCAACGAATGAATCCGTTCTTTCAATTCAACCGTGGCTGCATCAGTAAATGTTACTACGAGTATTGATGAAACGCTGAACCGTTTTTCAAGAAGAAATCTCAGAAACAAACGGCTGATGGTGAATGTTTTACCGGTTCCCGCGTTTGCTTCAATGAGAATATGCGTGTCAAGCGGTGCATCGGATAGATTAAATTCCCTTAAGGTTTGCAGCTGGTCCGGTACCGGTTCTTTTTCATCTACTATCATTAAATTCAATTCCTTATAAAGCTCATGCAGGTTCCATATTTTCCAGAATTGGACCAAAAACCGCACTCGAGATCTCAACAAATTGATCATCAAGTGGCTGTAACTCTTTGAAAAAAGCCTTGTTACCAGTCATTTCCCGTTCCGGTACTGCTTTGCTGAATTCAGAGCCGTTCCATACTTTCAATGCAGCCTGTAATGATTCATCAAGTGATTTATTTTTCTGCAGATACGTTTGTGCGAATGTCAGAGATGTTTCCGGAAAAAAATGCAGGGGCTGCTGCAATCCTTTAATGTAAAGATTGCAGAGGGTGGTAATCACCTGATGCGGATCACCAACAGGTTTGTATCGCCAGGAACCATCTCTGCAGATAAGAAGGCTGTCGATGGGACCGGAGTTTCTTAAATGTGTTAAAAGGCAGTGGGTTATCCATAATTTCAGATGTGAGGAGGCTTTTACTTTCGAGTAGTGGTAATGAAGTACCCCGCGATCGCAGGCGCCTTGAAGTGAACCGGTTAGAGCGAAATCATCAACAACGATAGAACAAGTGCACTCCTGAGGGACATAGATGCTTCCGGCAGATTTCAGCTGTTCAATGAATGGGGTTACTTCACTGGTAAGGTTCCATGCACAAAATTCACCAGTTGCACCATTTGGAAGGGCGCCTCTGAATGACTCCCTTCTGAGCACTGCTTCCATTCTTCCGGTTTTCAACGTAGTATCAATAAGGTTGTTTGCGAGATAATACTTCTCAAGTCCTTTTATTTCAAATGGTTCCATGGAATTAAAATCAATGGCGCTTTTTGGTTGACCGACATCGAGCCGCTCGACGAGCAGGTACTCTGCAGGTCCGGTAAAAAAACGGATAAGGTCTTGTATTGCAATGTTTTTTGAGCTGTCCATTGGTTCTGTCAGTGGGTGTTCCAGCATTGGGCGTGTCTGAGACTTTGGAGAAACGAGAGCGGTTGCTGATTCCAGGTTTTCTTTTGAATAGGAAAAAAGATGTGGACTGGAATGGTTGAAGTAATCCGGATTAAATGCCTGCAACCGATGCCGGGTAATAAGATGTTCCGTAATCGTATGTTTTTCAAAGGGTTCAACGGGTATTGCATTCTGTAATGTTGTACAGGAGATGGTAAAGGCGTGTTCACAGCAGTTTATCAGCTCATCAACAAGAACCGACTGCCGTTCCCCGGAACTCTTTTCCCGTGGATCTTTTATGAAGCTGACATAGAAAATGTCCCGTGCCGACAGGAGTGCTTCAAGGAAAAGAAAACGGTCCTCTTTTTCAATGCTCCGGTCTCCCGGTTGTGGATCGGCAGCGATCAGATCCCATGATGCAGCTGATGATTTTCGCGGGAATGCTGAATCGCCCATACCGATACAACACACTACCCTGAAAGGAATTCCACGCATCGGAAGCATCGAACAGAACGTAACTCCGCCATTCAAAAACGCCTGATCACTGATCTGTGCATCCAGATGCTCCACAATGATTCTTTTTACATGATCAAAGCTGACAGGGTCACTGATGTTGACCGCTTTTTGAATATCCACAAACTGCATGATAAAAGCGCGAACATGCGTAATATCCTGCAGCTCAAAATCATCAGGTGCTATACAACGCTCAAGAACGTCACAAAGTATTTCAGACCATTCACTTAGCGAGTGTTCGTTTCTGCAGCTGGTATCAAATGATGTAAGGGTTGTGAAAAAATTGAGGAAGTTTCCCAGAATCGCTGCCATTGACCCTTCAATCTGTTCATATCCATACAGATCGGAAAAAGGGCGGTTCTCTTCTGTCGGGAGAGCAAATCCCATCAGGAGTTGATCAAGGCCGCGTTTCCAGGTATTCTGTTCGTAAGTCGGGCAGTCAAAGAGCTGTTTTGATGCACCATCGATACTCCATTTTATTCCCGTGCCGATAATCCATTGTGAAATAGTAGCGCAATCGTCGGTCGTTAAAGAAAATGCTTTCCGTACCTCTTCAAAATCAAGAAGTTCATTGATACTGGCAACACTGAACCGCGAACCTGGAATCGAAAGGAACAGCTTGAAAATTGTTCGTATTCTGCTGAAAGATTTTCCTGCACGGTCTGCCATGCTGAAGGGAATTCTTGTTTCACCCTCAACACTGCCTCCAAAGACTGCATCAATTGCCGAAGCATATTCGTTTATATCGGGTGCCATCACGACAACTTCTGATGGTTTAAGATCGGGCTGCGTTTCAAACATAGCCAGTAACTGATCATACAGGACCTCAACTTCACGCATAATACTATGGGTACTGTGCAGTTGCAGTGATCTGTCAGCTGATGCAATGTCAATTTCAGCGTTGTCCTGATCGGGTCGGTTACGAAGGTGCAAAATGTCAGACTGCAGCACATGGAGCATGGTATCGGTTCCCGGATCACTCATCACTGATGACTCTTCAATGTCTAATGCGTGAAGTCGCTGAATGAACTCCTGACCATACTTACCAAGTGATGCAAGCAACGGGTTACCCGTTTCGAAGTGCTGCTCATCAGGGGTAGTCTCCTGTTTTCGTTTCTTTATCAGTTTAAGTTTTCTGGAGATCTGCCGTTCTGAAAGAATATCATCCCAGAACTCAGTACAGGGATTAAGCAGGTAACAATCTATTGTTATTTTAGTTGCAAGGGCGTTCAGTATCTCAGTATGGAATGGTGGAAGTGTCGACACACCAAAAATCGAAAGTCGTTCGGGAAGAATAGTTTCCGGAAGTGTCCTCTCAAGTAATCGTTGAAAGAACTGTTTTTTTATCTGTACCCGGTGATCCCTGCTGCCTGTGTTGAGTCGTCTCCAGAGGTCAGCCTGCCAGTGGGTCTCCTCTCCAAGACACCAGCGCTCAATCATCGATGGGCGATACACTGTGTAACGATCAAACTGATCGGCGATTTTCAATGCCAGATCAAATAACCCGCTGGTCTGGGTGTTCTTAAGGTAATCTGCAATTTCTGAGTAGGCATCAATCTCAAAACAGTGTGGCAGTTCCTGATAGATTCGGAACGGAAGATACACCGGATCAAACGGTAACCGTTCCGGAAGATCGGGATCTGCTGCTTTGAATAACATCTGAATGTACGCTGATGGAAACGGATATAAACAGTTAGCCCAGACTCCCAGGTGCTCCGACAATTTCAGAGAGAGCAGCCGCTCCATGCCCCGATTCTGCACGATAATAACCTCTTGAGCAAGCGGCGAGTTCAGAGGACGGGATACCGATTCTGCCAGAACGGTGATAAGGTGTTCAAGACGGTTGGAAGTGATCAGATTGAAACCGGACATTGTGACCCTGAATGATTAAGAATGAAGAATGAGGAATTCAACTGAAGAGATGTGGTCTTTGCTGAATTCTGTGTACAGTATTCTTCTGAGTTGTAATTACGAGAATAATATAATTTGGCTTTAATTCATGCAACTCTTAATCTCTAAATAAGTGAGTATTTCAAAACACGGAGCCATCTGTTTTCTTATTGGAGCTTATTTATATCTGGACCGCAAAAGCGGGAAGTGGGGGCAGAATAATGAAAAATTGTGAAAGGTGAAGGGTGAATTATGAATTGTGAATTATGAATTATGAATTATGAAGGGTGAATTATGAAGGGTGAAGGGTGAAGGGTGATGCCTTTCTTTGTTTCAAACTTCAAACTTCATTAAGTGTCCCCGCACTTTGATGCCGGAGTTATTGGCTATTCCCTCATTCACTCATTCCCTCATTCACTTAGTCACTCATTCACTTAGTCACTCATTCACTTAGTCACTCATTCACTTAGTCACTCATTCACTTAGTCACTCATTC
>JAFGIN010000203.1 GCA_016929595.1 Chitinispirillaceae bacterium | reverse complement strand
TCATCATTCATCATTCATCATTCATCATTCATCATTCACCATTCACCATTCACCATTCACCATTCACCATTCACCATTCACCATTCATCATTCACCATTCATCATTCACCATTTCCCCCATCACTTTTTCCTCTCATCTCCTCAATCATCTTCCAAAAGTCGCTGTAATGTAGTATCTTTAAAGTATTAATGATCTTAATTTTATTGAAAAACAAATCATTTTTCTCGTATCGTGTGAGCGCCTGAGAGCCCCGGGCAGATTATTCTGGCCTGTATTGTGCTCTTTTCAGGCTCAGGAGCGTTCTACAGGGTATAAAAGGAGAAACAGCATTTATGAAAAATATAGTTTTCCAACTGATTTTTTTCGTTGCAGCGACATCAATGGCAGACATTAAACTTCCGGTACACTACGATTCTCTTTCCAATGGGTTGAAAGTGATTATCGTACCTGATACCAATGTTGCAGTTGTTTCCTGCAGGCTCTATTACTTTGTCGGTTCGATGTATGAAGGGCCGGGAACAAGCGGCCTCTCACACATGTATGAGCATATGATGTTCAAAGGTACCAAACGGCTTGGTACAAAAAACTACGCCAAAGAGATCCCGATCATGAAATCGATTGATTCACTTGTTAACCGTATCGATATCGAAAAGGCTAAAGGGGCATCACACTCCGATTCGCTCGTCGAAGTGTGGAAAAAACAGATCTACTCACTTCTTGACAAGCAGCGTACATTAATAAAAAAGGATGAAATCTGGGAACTTTATCAGAATAATGGCGGCACAAACCTTAACGCATGGACCGCTGATGATATGACTGCATACATTGTCACCCTCCCTAAAAATAAAGTGGAGCTCTTTTACTGGATCGAAGCAGATCGCATGAGAGATCCTGTGCTCCGGGAATTTTACAGTGAACGTGATGTTGTCATGGAAGAGCGGCGGATGCGGTACGATAATCGTCCCGTAAACAAGTACTGGGAACGTCTCAACAGTCTCTTCTACGTGGCACACCCCTACCGTCTGCCAACCATCGGCTGGGAAACGGATATCGCAGCTTACACGCGGAAAAAAATGGAAGAGCATGTACGTCGTTTTTATACACCAGACAATGCGCTCATTGTTATGGTTGGCAATATCGAACCGAAATTAGTGTTGAAAGATATAAAGCGGTATTTTAATGCGATCCCCCGTGCAAAAGTTCCTAAGCAGGAAGTTGTCACTCGTGAACCACCACCTGCAGGGACGACGCGTTTTACAATGCGCAGCCCGGGTGAACCAAGAATTGATATACTGTTTCATACCCCCGGATATCCCCATGATGATCTGTATAAGCTTGATATTATCCAGGGAATTTTTTCAGGAAAAAGCGGCAGGCTTTACAGGAGACTCGTAAACAAGGAAGGGCTCTGTACCAGTGTCGGTGCCGGTAACAACTTCAGGCTTCAGGACGGATACTTCGAAATCAGTGCATCGCTCAAAGGCGATACAGATCCTGCAAAAGTCGAAAAAATCATTTTTGAAGAGATTGACAAGATCGTCACTTCACCACCAACGCCCCAGGAGATGATGCGAATCACTAATGAGATCAGAATGTCGTTTGTAAAAGGACTCGAAAGTCTTGAACGTCTCAGTGATCAACTGGCCTGGTTTGAGCGGCTTGGATCGTGGGAAGACCTTGAAAAATATCCCTCTGAGATAGCAAAAATTACCGCAGATCAGATTCCGTCTATAGTTAAAAAGTACCTGCGTGCGGATCAGGCAACAATAGGAACATTACTTCCGGAAAAGCAGAAGACATCAATTAATGTTCCTGAAAAAAAGAAAAAGAGTGGAGGTAAAAAGTGATCATAACATATAATAACAAGTTTGTAATGGGTCTTATCCTCTGTATTGGTGTAATGTTTGCACTTACCAGTGCGGCACCTGCGACAAAAAAGCCACTGCCAAACCACCCCTCCAGAATCAAATACGATTCTCTTCACTGGGAAGTTCCGCTTGGAAATAAGCACAGAACGGTTCTGAAAAATGGTCTGATTTCCTATATCGCAACCGACAAAAGGCTACCAATTGTTCATATTTCCGGCCTTGTTCATTATGGATCCCTGCTCGATCCGGCAGGCAAGGAAGGCATATCCACTCTTATGTCTTCACTACTGCGCAACGGCGGAACCCATAAATACTCAGCGGATACACTCGATTATATTATCGATCTTTGCGCAATGGAATTCAGTTTCGGCGCATCAGAATCACAACTGAGCTTTTCTGTTTCTTTTCTTGAAGAATACACCGACCAGGCAATGAATATTCTGGCGGAGATGCTCTATAAACCGGCATTCGAACCGAAACGTATCGAACGTGAACGCACACGATTGCTTGAATCTGTTCGTCATCGGTTCGATAATCCCGGACCAATACTGAAAGCCGCTTACAGTATCAATATGTACAAAGGACAGAAGCCGGCAACACTGGTAACCGAAAAAAGTATTAAAAGTATTACCCGCGATAACCTGATCGCTTTACATAAGA
The DNA here is from genome assembly GCA_016929595.1 of Chitinispirillaceae bacterium. Taxonomy (GTDB): domain Bacteria; phylum Fibrobacterota; class Chitinivibrionia; order Chitinivibrionales; family Chitinispirillaceae; genus JAFGIN01. The sequence continues at coordinate 4,628 of JAFGIN010000203.1, read as the reverse complement.
AGGTTTATCGCACCAATAATTTCATACTTGCAGTTTCAGGTGATTTTAACAGGGACAGCATGATCGCCAGACTGGAAAAACTCTTTCTGAAAGATACGATCCATACAAAAAGTGATCAGTTTCCCACTATCGATATTAAGAACAGATCGCAATGCCTGTTCGTCCATAAACCACTTTCTCAGGCGTACGTACGTATCGGATTCCCGCTGTTCAAACGGCCCAGCGATGACTATTATTCAGTATCTCTGCTTAATGAGATACTCGGTGGCGGCGGTTTCATTTCCCGGCTTGGAATGACGGTACGCTCCGATGCAGGCTTGACATATTCAATCTACTCTGTCGCAGAATCGAACTACCGGTACCCGGCAACACTCTACATTGACTTTTTTACGAAAAATCAATCTTTTTCAAAAGCAGTTGAGCTGACCCTTAAAGAGATAAAGACTATCACCGATGAGAATGTGAAAGCTAACGAACTCAAAAACGCGCAGTCAGCACTGACAAGCGAACTACCCTCGATGTTCCGTTCTCCGTTCGATATCGTTTCAACCTATGCATGGAACGAATTTTACGGTCGTCCAGATACGCAATATAAGGAGTACCCGAACAAATTGAAAGCGATATCAGCGAATCAGGTTCATGAAGCCGCAAAGAAATATCTTGACCTTTCAAAAATAACGTACACGGTAGTAGGTGATACAGCGGCACTGTTACATCAGAAATCAGACTCATTCAGTCTGGAAAATCTGTCTGTCAAAGTAACCGTTCCCGACTCACTGCCGATGCAACCTTAACGTAAAGGAACGCGATTATATGAAAGTAGCGATTATACTCCATACGCAATCAGGGCGAACATCGGAACTGGCCCGAAAGATTGCTGAAGTTTTCAGAAATGCAAGCCATGAAGTTGATATCTACATGTTACGAACTGTCGGGAATGTCACCCCGCGTTCAACAAAATTTGAGATTAAAAATTCTCCTGTTCTCACCGATGAAGACTGGGTCATATTCGCAGCCCCGGTCTGGGCATTCAAGGCATCTCCGGTAATCATGAAGTATTTCGCGACACTCAAGAATCTCAAAGGTAAAAAAGTGATGAACATCGTTACCAAATCATTACCCTTTGACTGGACAGGCGGCACACAGGCACTTGCCTCAATGAACAGCGAGACCGAAACAAGCAACGGCGATACACTTCAGGGAATAATCGTTCAGTCGTATATAAAAATTTCAGCCGATAAACAGACCGAGGTCGCCAACAAAGCCTTGAAAGCATTTATAGAATGATTTACATCTCAGCAAAAAGCTGTAATCCGTAGTTTTAATGAAGGGTTGTCCGACAGAATTAACTGCGGACTTCAGAACGGATGACAGCCCGACGACCAGCATTAGTAAGTAATTTTACAAAAACGAGTTATGCTCTATTCCAATTTTCACAACTTCTTTTTCTTTTAATTATGGCCCGTCTAGTCTTTCGGCTGTCTATATTTTTAATGTGATGTACTTACAAAAGCAATGCTTCGCGTTGAAGAAATGTGATCTTTTTAAGTATTTCTGATGAATAGCATTCTTCGGTTAAGTCCCACATTTGTGGAAACGAACACTTACATGTTCATTTTAAATCTACTACGCTGATCGTCTGCCAGATCTTTCAGAGATGTAATTAGTTTGAGTTCTCTTCTGTTTGGTTGAAGAGACATATATTTTGTAATATGTGCATCAGCTTTTTCAAATTGATTGAGCCAGATGTAAGCTTCTGCACAATTAAAATGTAACACTTGAGTGACGTTTTTGTTAATTCTGCACTTTTTGTTATCAGGGTCAAATTCGGTTAAAGCCTTTTCCCAAAGAGCAATTGCTTTTTCAAGACTGATCAATGCACTCTCCTTGTTCGAAGTTAACTGATTGTAAGCTGATAATGCAAATTCAAACGCTTGCTTAAGGTCATCATAATTCTGATTTCTTTTAGCAATAACGTTGTATAATGTGCTCCTTCTCTCTATTAATGACTTGCCTGATTGCTCATTCACATGGTTATTGATAAGTTTTAAATTTACTTCTACTGATTTATCTATTAAAGCCATTAAGACATCTTCTTTTTTGAAATTTAATGAGTATTGATTATTGCTTTCATCGGTCTTATAGATTGCATATTCATTGGTTTGTGGTATGGTACATTCAAGAAAAGAAGTTCCGTCAGGGTTAATAAGCTTGACCGACATGGGATGCCTGTATAACATTTCAAAGTGATAAATAGTTACATCATAAACTTGTCCATTATTTGTTTTTTTTGTCAGGCGTGTTTTTAAAACAGGTTCTTTATAATCAAAACCATGAAATATGACTTTGTAGGTAATTGCATTCTCAGGCTTTTTGTCGTAACCATCTAAAATCAAATAGCTCGTGACTAGGAGTGTTGTATCAAAAACCTTCAGGTATTTTAATTCTTCCGGATAACTTAGTTCCGGCTTTGGAGGTACTTGTCTGAACGGTTTGGCATGTGATAGTTCCAGTTTTGGTTTGTTATCTTGTTCCAATACTTTGCTTTCAACTAATTTGGCAACTATAGACCTGTTATTGTATTCTTCTATATCTTTGTTGTAAGTTTCTTCTGCTTTTCTTTTGTGTTCTTCGTACGAAATTGAATCGGTTCTATATTTTTCTTCAGCTTGAGCAACCTTTTCAGGATATTCAAGTTGAGCTTTTTGAAATTCCTGCTCCGCTTTTGCTTTTAGCTCATTTACTTTGTTGATGTATGCTAACTCTATAGAACTCTGGTAATTAGTTATCTCTTTGCTGATTGGTTTAAGAGGTAATCGAAGATATTTAAATTTCGTCTCAAAATCATCAATTTTCTGACCATAAGTGAACGAAACTGTCAGGACTAATGCAGACAATACCCGTGCGAACTTCATTAAGAAACCTCCATTGTGAAGAATAAAATAAGAATAAAATCAGAGAGAGCTTTTTAGCTCCTGATATTGTGAATGTGATCAATAAATTTGAAATGCTGGTAATTGATTGTTATTACTTTTACTTTCGATTGAATATAAATGCTTGCTTGGGCAATATACAACCATTCTGCAGATTTTTGGCAGTAGCAATTTTTTTTAAAGAAATAACGACTATTATTGTTTTTCAGAAGAATTGCAAGAATTTACGTAATCTCGCATTGTTGGATCTCACACAGAATTCCGGAAGGTACCTCCTGAAATCCCACGATAAATTCATTCTTACCCTAGACAACTAAGTAGTGACGAGTGTTAGTCTATTTTAATAATGTTAAATATCTTTTTTTCATTATTCAGGCAGTCTGGCAGTCTGATCCTCCGTCCGTCATTCTTTATGGCCTCATGATTTTATAATTATTTTGATTTTTGAGCCTTTTTTTATGTATTTTGGTGTCGTATGAATTTTTAAATAGTACAATCTGGCTGTCATTCTTGAGAACTATGTTCTTCGCTATGCCCAAATTTATATCAAAGAGCTCTAAGACATATAATGATGCCTTACATATACAACTTTTCCGTACATCATTTTGAAAAACAATTCCATTTTTCGGCTTTATTTTATCGTATCTTGATGTCGTATGAATTTTTATACAGTACACTATTTTTTCTTAGAACCCTTAAAAGGTGAGTTAAATTCATACCCATGTTTTCCTATTATAATTTCACTTCCATCTCCAATATCCTTTTTGGACCAACTATTTATTGAATCATCTATCCAAGGGTAAATTCGATACAGTTCTTCTTTTAGATCATAATTTTCGCTATCATGAAATCTATAAAAAGGTTTTGGATTTTCTAATGAAATACCACCGATCGTACGTTCAACAGATAATCCCATCAAATCAATATACGGATAACTTACTTTAGGAATATTTACAACAATGAAGGAGCCATTTGTCCAAAGTAATATTCTTTGTCTAACTAAAGTTTTATCTTCGGGTTTAAAACAGAAATAAGCTTCAATTTGAAATTGGTCAATATAATTTATATTTAAAACCCTTGGGTAAACATTAATATAATCACCTAAAAATGAAACAAGGTCCTTTATAAACGATGTTGAATCCTTTATATTAATTATTTTCTTAATTAGCAATGTAATTTCCCTCGCATCAACGACTTGGACATAGTGTCCAAAATACCATTCTCTTTTAATTATCCAATCATCGCCGTTTTTCATATTGGTAAGGAAAATTAAAGAATCTACATTGTGAAATGATGGGAGTAGTATATATCTCATTAACCATAGTTGAATGTTATTAACAATAACGTCTTTCTTTAATTTACTCGGATCAATTCTATTTTTATTTACTATTGTACTATCTGGCCATAATACATTTCCAGTCATTAATGCACTTTTCGAACGAGCATTTTTCATTGCGTTCATTATAGGAAGAGAAATTGAGTCATAATATGGGAACGGCACATATTGACCAAAAGTCATTTTAGCTAAAAATAAAATCATTATTATTTTTTTCATAACACCTCTCAAGGATCCAAATTCGTTGGTATATCTACAAATCCATTTATAGCACAGTGAAGTGGACCCTGGGAGCTGGAAGAAAATCAGTGGTATCTAAGGTAATTGACTTTAGCAGTTTCGTTCTCAATCAGTTATTA
>JAFGIN010000202.1 GCA_016929595.1 Chitinispirillaceae bacterium | reverse complement strand
GTTGCGGGATCGCCTTTCAGGAGCCTGAAATCCAGAACATCAAAAAATGTTGAATCAGCAAAAACTACTCCTGTCTCGTTGAACCTGTTTTCCCCGTAACCAATCAGCCAGTCGCCCATCCCCCTTACTCTTGTGGCCTTAATTATCTCAGGATAATCATTGAGCATTGCCTGTGCCATGGGAGCGGCTGTAATGGCCTGGTTGATCTCACTGCCCGCCATGCGGCCTATCACTTTAAGCCTGTAAATATTCTCATAGTTGGAATGGAACCGGTCATAGCTCAGCTCATGGATTACGTATAGGCTTATAAACAGGAAGCTGGCTATTCCGATTACCAGGCCTGCCATGTTGAGCATGACATACCCTCCCTGTTTTCTCATATTCCGGATGGTCTGAACGAGGAAATTCTTAAGCATAAGCGGATGATATTTTTACACTCTGGAACATTTGAAAGACTTCAAAATGAGAAATCCGCTGCATGAATGACCTGTTTACTTCAGGCAGGGAAAAAAAGACCCCGCCTGATACCGGCGGGGCGCTTGTAATACTTTGGAACCCCGGTCATGCGGGCTGCTGTTATTCACATTTCAGGGTGGTGCGCTGAGCCTTCGCGGCATCGGCGAAGAAGCAGAACAGCGTCTTGTCAACGCAGTATATAGCAAAATGCCCTCATAAGAGGGTGCAAGGGCTAAAGGAAGGTAAGGAAACCTTTGACATTAAACTGGATGAATTAAAATCATTAAATGATCAAAAAAATGCTAGTTTTGAATTTCAGGAACCAAGAATTAATTACTTGAAAGTTACCAATCCGGGCATTGAACTCGTAAAACGGATGAAGGAAGGCGATGTTGCCGCTTTCGATGACATTTATAACCACTACTGCCATAAATTGCACAGATTTGTTCTGATGTATTTAAAGCAGGAAGAGGATGCCGAAGAGATTGTCCAGGAAGTTTTTGTGAAAATCTGGCAGTCCCGGGAGAAAATCGATATTTATGCCTCCTTCGAGTCGTTCCTTTTTACCATTGCCTACAATGCCACCATGAGCTTGCTTCGTAAAAGGATGAGCGAGACCAGATCCAGGGAGCATTTAAGATCGATGCAGCAAATCGATTCTGCTGATGAGGTTATCAACGAAATTCAATTTAAGGAGTTAACTCGAAAGGTAGAGCATCTGTTAACTCATTTAACCCCTCGCCAGAAAGAAATTTACACATTAAGTCGCGAGGATGGTTTATCGCACGAAGAAATTGCAAAAAAACTCAACATTTCAACCAGTACGGTAAATAACCACCTTGTAAATATTTTGAAATATTTAAAGTCCCATATCGATAGCAGCCTGGCTGTCAATATATTATTCATCTGCTTATTCCTCTCGTGAAATATTATTCACTTTTTTCTTAGTTATCATTCCCCTGTTTTGCGTAATAGTATTAAACCCGATTGAATAATTCGAAATAAATTCATAGGTTTAGTTAGCAGGTTAGTTGTAGGTAAGTTGGTTTAAAGTACCTCCCTGAAAAATGGGAGGTACACCATTTTGAAATAACAGATGAACAAAGAGATTTTAATAAAATATTTAAGCAATAGTTGTTCAGAAGATGAATTTGAAGATCTGGCCCGCTGGGTAGAGAACAAGGTGGCCACCGATGTTGACAAACATTGGAGTTCAGACATCTGGTACACTTTTGAGCCCGATGAAGGATCAAAAGACGAAGTAAAATACGAGGCGTTGTTAAATAAGATTCACCACGAAATAAATCTTAGGCAGCAGGCAATTAAAGACAGCAGGATAATTCGCCTTACAACATTCGCAAAATGGATGAGCCGTGTGGCAGCCATACTATTTTTGCCCCTGCTAGGTGTAATTTTTTATCTGCTTTCCAACACGACACTGCAAAATAGATATTTAACCGGGTCGGCGGTCGATTCTCTGGAAGTTATTGCTCCGGTGGGATCACGCACTACTGTACAACTGGCTGACGGCACCGAAGTGCATCTGAATTACGGCAGCAGGATAAAATACCCGCGGAACTTTGCCGGTAAATCAAGGGAAATTACGTTATCGGGCGAAGCATATTTCGACGTGTCCCATAACCCCAGGAAGCCCTTTGTGGTAAAAACCGGAAATATGAATATAAAAGCGCTGGGTACCCGGTTTAATGTGCAGGCCTATCCCGCCGACAATATGATTGCCACTACACTGGTAGATGGGAGAGTGGTTATTGAGAAGACAATACCCGGAAAAGCTTTGACGCCGCTCGGCACGCTGGCACCAGGACAACATATGGAATACGACAAGACAACGGGAAAGATATCCTCGAGCATGGTAAATGTTGACAAATATATCGCATGGAAAGAAGGGAGAATGGTTTTCGATAACACTCCGATTGAGGAAGTAACACGCCAGCTGGGACGGAAATTCAATGTGGATATTGAGGTGGCCGAAAATATAAGGTACTTAACCTACACCGTTACTTTTATTGATGACCCGCTGTACCTTATCCTCGACTTGATGACAGAAACTACTCCGATTAGCTATTGCCGTTACCCGCGGCAAAAATTGCCTGACGGTAGCTTCTCAAAACAAAAAATAAGAATCGAAAAACGATAACAAAATAACAAAACAGAGGCTTATGGAATAATCCAGCAAAGAGCAACGGTAAAAAACACAAGGAAGTGCGCCAACACTTCCCTGCTAGTTTACAAATCATCCCGGCAGGATTATGCCGGGCAATTTTAAAACCTTAACAAAACAAAAGTATGAAAAAAAATGAATGTTTTTTTCGGAAACGAAAAATTCCGGGATTACAAAAAGTACTAAGAATTATGAAACTAACGGCCTTCTTACTACTCTTTACCATATTCAGTGCTTTTGCCGGTAATAGCTATTCGCAAACCAAACTCCTCAACCTTAGCATGGAATACACTACAGTAAAGGAGGCACTGCGAAATATAGAGCAGCAGAGCGAATTCGTTTTTATGTACAGCGAAAAACTGATTGACGTAAACCGGAAGGTATCAATTGACATGGAGAACAGGAAGATTGATGAAATCCTTGACGCACTTTTTGTCGGCAGCAATGTTACCTACAGCATAAAGGACCGGTTTATTTTACTGGCCACACCCGAGGTAACCGGAAATGGTATATCATTTCAACAGCAGAAATCGGTTGCGGGGACAGTAACTGATGATCAGGGAAAACCACTGCCGGGGGTTACCGTTGTGGTTAAGGGTACTACTAATGGAACAATCACAAACGCTTTTGGAAATTATTCTCTTGCTCACATTCCGGAAGATGCCGTTCTCATCTTTTCATTTGTAGGAATGCGGAGCCAGGAGGTTATTGTAGGAGGTAAAACTCTCATAGATGTAACCCTTGATGTTGAATCGATCGGCATTGAGGAGGTGGTTGTGGTTGGATACGGAACTCAGAAAAAAGTAAACTTAACAGGTGCAGTTCAAAATATAACCAGCAATGAAATTGTCAAGCGCAATGCATCAAATACATCCAATGCGATTCAGGGATTAATCCCAGGTGTATCAGTAGTTCAGACTTCAGGAAATCCGGGAGAGGGAGCAAGAATAACCATACGTGGAAGAGGGTCGCTGAACTCTTCTTCCAGTCCACTGGTTTTGATCGACGGAGTAGAAGGAAATATGGACAGGATCGATTTGAACACAATAGAATCAATTTCAGTATTGAAAGATGCAGCTTCGGCCTCTATTTATGGGTCGCGTGCATCGAACGGTGTAATTTTAGTTACGACGAAACGCGCAGAGAAGGGTGATCTCAAGGTTTCATATAATGGATATGTTGGGGTAAACTCACCGACTGAAATGCCTGATCCGGTTTCTGCCATAGAATACATGGAAGCTATTAACGTAGCCCGTGCCAATGCAAATATGGATCCACAGTATCCGGTAAGTCTTATAGATGAATACAGAACACTGGGGGCTGATAACATTAATCGTTATGAGACTAACTGGAAGGAAGAAATCATAAAGGCCATGGCCCTGACCCATAATAACTCCATGAGTATCAGCGGAGGTTCGGAAAGAGTCCGGATATTTGGAAATGCCGGATCCTATTACCAGGAGGGGCTGATTGATAACAATGAATATAAGATGTTGACATTGCGTATGAACACTGATGTTGACATTACACAATGGTTAAAAATGGGCGTGGATGTAAATATCCGCCAATCGGAATCCGTACAGCCAACATTAGATTCTCCTGAGACTATCATTAGCAAGGCAACAACTTTTGTTCCGGTTTTTTCCGGAATAAATGCTGATGGTTCCTGGGGATACGGTCAGAATGGTGATAATCCGATTGCTACGGTTAAAGAATCCGGATTAAATAATGCCAGAACGCCAGAGTTGGGTATCAGAGGCTTTGTTGCACTTACTCCGGTTAAGGGTCTCAACATCATGGCCAGCTACTATACAAGGCGGACTGAAAACAAATCAGATTATTTTTTAAAACCTTACGATAGTTATGAGGGAGGCGTATATAAAACCACATACCCGGCAACCGGGTCACAAAAGTATGAGGGGTGGAGCCAGGATATTACCAACCAATTAAATATCCAGGCACTCTATGAAAAAGAGCTACAGGACCATTCATTCAAACTGTTGTCCGGTATTCAGACCGAAGAAATTAAAAGTCGAAATTTCAGGGCAGCCCGCAAAGGATACGAATTTGAGGGATTTGAAGATCTGAACCATGGTGACGTGGCCACGGCAATCAATAATGGAAGTCATTTGGAGTGGGCTATGTTATCTTATTACGGACGCTTTAACTACAGTTTTAAAAATCGTTATCTGATTGAAGTGAACGGACGCTGGGATGCTTCCTCCAGATTTATGACGGATTCCAGGTGGGGATTCTTCCCGTCAATATCAGGAGGATGGAGAATTTCGGAAGAAAAATTCTGGGAGCCACTGGAAAGCAGTATTAATAATCTGAAAATAAGAGTTTCTTATGGCACTCTGGGAAATCAGTCGATTTACAGTTATTTCCCTTATGCTGCAACCATTTCCAGCGGCTATGGCTATTGGTTTGACAAGGAACTGGCAACAGGTGCTGCACAAACTCAGGTAGCCAATGAAAAGATATCCTGGGAAAAATCAACTCAGCTGAATTTCGGGATAGAGATGGGGCTTTTTAGCTCCAGGTTATACCTCTCTTATGATTACTATGTCAGGACGATTAGCGATATGCTTCAGCAATTCCCGATACCGTTATATGTCGGTCTTTCCACTCCCTGGGAAAACGCAGGATCAATGCGTAACAACGGCTGGGATTTACTGGTGACCTGGCGTGACAGGATTAATTCTTTCGGATATCATGTCAATGTGGTTCTGTCGGATGTCATAAACGAGGTTACAAATCTGTATGGTAAGGAATATGTAGGCACAACGATTACTCGTGAAGGGGATCCGATCAGTTCATGGTACGGATATACAACTAACGGATATTTTCAGTCGCAGGAAGAGATTGACGCATCACCGGTTTATGGCGCAAGGGCAAATGTAAAACCCGGGTACATCAGGTATAATGATATCAGTGGCCCTGACGGTGTGCCCGATGATGTAATCAATTCATTCGACCGCACGATTATCGGCAATTCTTCACCTCGTTACGAATACAGTGTCAATATTGGTGCTGACTGGAAAGGACTGGACTTCACTCTGTTCCTTCAAGGTGTCGGGAAAAAGGATATTTATTATGATGGATTTGGAGCACGTCCATTCTATATTGGCCGCACCATCTTCAGGCAACAGCTTGATTATTGGACAGAAGACAATCGAAATGCCGAATTCCCTCTCTTGCTTATCGATGGTTCCGGATCAAACCCGAACAATATCATTTCTGATTTCTGGGTGAAAAGTGGCGCATACTTACGGTTGAAAAATGTGGTGATAGGCTATACCGTTCCGGAAAGTATGTTGCAACGGATGAATATTGAGAAAGTGCGTCTCTACCTCAGTGGACAAAACCTGCTTACCGTATCCGACGCATATGATGGTTACGATCCTGAGAATTCAGTAAATAGTGGAAGTTTTTATCCGCTTATGCGGACAATCACTTTAGGAGTGGATATTAACTTTTAAATCTGATCAAAATGAAGAATTTACTTTTTAAGATATCAGCAATTTTTACTATCAGTTTCATGCTTCTGTCATGCGAGGATTTCATGGACAGGGAACCCTCCGATTATTCTTCGGTGGGATTTTACAAATCTGAAGCTGCAGTAAAAACAGGTGTTACAGGGGTCTACAATGCCCTGTATATCAACCTGGCTTATAATTTACCTTTCAGTATCATGTTAGATCACTGGACTGCCCTCGCCATGGAACGCGCAGAAAACAATACTATTGGAGCAGGCGGTTCGCTAAATCCTGACAATTCCAGTGTAAGGTCCTGGTGGAGCAGTATGTATTTTATTATTGCCCGTGCCAATTCTGTAATCTATGGCGCAGAACCATACCTGGAAACTTTGGAGGGAGCCTCCATGCAATATCTGTCTGAAGCCAGGGTTTTACGGGCTTATGCTTATTACAACCTTATTTCAACTTTTGGTGATGTTCCGTTTTATTCCCAACCGGTTACAATCGAACAATACCAGGATCAGCGGAGCGCAAAAGAAGATATCCTCGATTTTATTATTGGTGAGATGGACGCAGTTGCAGAGACGCTGCCCTGGACCACAACCGAAAGAGGACGTGTTGACCGTGCTGTTGCTTATGGTCTGAAAGCCAGGGCCGCCCTTCTTGGAGGAAGTCTGAATTACAGAGGTAGCGGAGCCGAATACTTCAGAATAGCAGCTCAGGCTGCGCAAGCAGTATTTGGTCAACGTTCACTGGCCCAAAATTTTGACGACCTGTTTAATATTACCGGTCAGGCAAAAGCAGATGTGCGAAATGAAATGCTTTTCGAATTAATGTATTCAGACCAGGGGAGCAAATTATTCCATATGATCGGTTTTGGGCAGATTTCGAGAAATTATGGACAGACAGGAAGGCATCCTTCGCAGATATTGGCCGATACTTATGAATGCATCGATGGTAACCGAATCGATGAATCACCATTATATGATCCCAGGAGGCCGTCGATGAATCGTGATCCCCGCTTTAATTCCACCTTGTGGATGCATGGAGATACAGTCGTTGGAAATACAAATGGAACCGATGGAGGCAGGATAAAATTCGTTTTGGAAGGCTATAACCCGACTACCATGTTCTATAACTATAGCACGGGAACATGGTACCAGGGTGTAAATGCTGATATCAACAGCGGAGCTGCATGGACCAGTTTCGTAAATGCAGGAGCCGGCCTGATGTGGAAGAAATTCAGTAATGAAACAGTTGAGGCTATTAATAATCAAACCTGTAACGTTCCCGTTATGCGTTTTGCGGAATTACTGCTTACTTATGCCGAAGCCAAAATTGAATTAAACGAACTGGATGCTTCAGTCTATGATGCCATTAACCAGGTGCGCAACAGATCCGGAATGCCTGATGTAGCTGAATATAGAAAGGGAAGCCAGGAGCTCATGAGGCAACTGGTTCGACGCGAACGCAAAGTGGAACTTATCATGGAAGGTTTACATTTTGCAGACATGCGAAGATGGAAGACCGGTGATATTGAAAATGACAGTCCGAGTTATGGTTTCCCCCTGGCAGAGTCTTACGATGAAAATGGGTACATTACATCCGGTGGATATGACGATGCAACTCCTGATATGATACCAAATTTTCACAAGACTGAACGTCATAACCTGAATGACATTCCGGATTACGATGCATATAAAGACAAGCTGAAAGTGCGCGACCGCAACCGTTTCTGGGATGATAAGTTTTATCTGTTCCCAGTACCTCAGGCAGAAATTGACCGTAATCCCAACCTGGCACAGAACTCAGAATATTAGCTTATTTAATACGGCAGGAATAATTCTTTCCTGATTACTCCTGCCGTATTATATTCTGAAATTTCCTTTCCTCCACTATCTTGTCAAACTGATGATCTGAGGCAGGAACATATTCTCTGCAGGGTTGGCTTGGATGCTGTTAAATGAAGGATAATTAGACTTTTATGTTTCGAAGAAGCTTTTTAAAACTGGTATCAGCAGCAGGTGGTGGAGTTTTTGTTTCTCCCGTGTCTGCTACTAAATCGACTCTGGCAAGCAACACTTCTGAAATCAAAAAGCAGGCTAAAGAAGTGTTTGCAGATTTGATAGTTGCCGGAGGAGGATTGGGTGGCTGTGCGGCGGCATTGGCTGCTTGCCGGAATGGATTGAGGGTGGTTCTGACAGAAGAGACTGATTGGATTGGCGGTCAGGCATCTCAACAGGGAGTCCCGCCTGATGAGCATCATTGGATTGAGACTCACGGTGCACCGGCTTCATATCGGGATTACCGTAACAGAATCAGGGATTACTACAGACGAAACTATCCATTGACAAATGAGGCAAGAAACCGGGAAAATTTAAATCCTGGCGACGGTTCTGTTTCGCGCATTTGCCATGAACCCATGGTGACGGTGGCCGTTCTGACTGAAATGCTTATGCCTTATATCAGTTCGGGCAAGTTGACTCTCCTGACCGAACACAAAATAATGGAGGCAGATGTAACCGGGGATCTCATCAATTCATTGCGAGCCTCTGACCTGAAGAATAAGAAAAACGTGATACTGACTGCACCGTTTTTCGTTGATGCCACCGAGTGTGGCGATCTGTTACCACTTACAGGTACCGAATACGTTACCGGAACTGAGTCTCGGAGTCAGACAAAAGAGTTGCATGCCCCCGAAGTTGGCGATCCAGAAAACCACCAGGCCTTTACATTGTGTTTTGCCATGGACTATCAGCCGGGTGCAAACAATATAATCGAACGCCCTAAGGATTATGACTTCTGGAGATCATATGTCCCTGAAATGGATAAACCCTGGGCGGGCCGATTACTTGAGCTTCATTATTCTGATCCCCGTACCCTCCAACGTAAGGGTCTTGGATTTCATCCCGAAGGAAAAACAACCGATAGTCTTCTGAATTTATGGCTCTACAGACGGCTACTGAATAAGGCTAATTTTATTCCAGGAAGTTACAGCGGAGATATTACTCTGGTTAATTGGCCCCTGAATGATTATCTCCTCGGTAATCTCATTGATGTAGGTGAGAATGAGTTTCAGAAACATCTCCGGGGAGCACGGAATCTGAATCTCTCACTGTTTTACTGGTTGCAAACCGAAGCACCACATCCCGATGGAGGCCAGGGCTGGCCTGGGCTCAGATTGCGTGGCGATGTTATGGGAACCAAAGATGGCATGGCAAAGTATCCATATATCCGCGAGGCACGGAGAATAAAAGCTGAATTTACAGTACTGGAAGAACATGTGGGAGCCGATAACCGTCGATTGGTGGCAGGAGATATGGAAGGTGGAAAATCAGCCGCTTTTTACGACAGCGTGGGCATCGGGTATTATCATATCGATTTGCATCCCAGCAGTCGGGGGAATAACTATATCGATTTCAACGCACTACCTTTTCAAATTCCACTTGGGGCATTGTTGCCACACAGAATGAACAACCTTCTCCCCGCCAGTAAGAACATTGGAACAACACATATTACCAATGGTTGTTATCGGTTACATCCTGTAGAGTGGAGTATAGGTGAAGCTGTGGGTATGCTCGCAGCCTATGCAAAAAGAAAAAAAGTGCCTCCGCGTGCTGTGCGGGAACGCGAGGATTTGCTGGATGAATTCCAGTTATGGATACGGAAGCAGGGACTTGAGACTCATTGGCCGGATGATTAACCCGGGAAGCTATAAACGGTGTGAAGTTCCATGTCTCGTTTTATCGTGAGTAATCTGGTGCTGCTCCTTGTGGGATTGTCCCCTTATTGTTCGGACACAGGATATGTATTGAATAAAGGGACCCCGGGGAATATTACTAAAGACTTGTTAGTCCGCGTATACAGGGACGTTATTGTCCACAAACCGGATGTGGTGGTCTTGCTCATCGGAACCAATGATTTGCTGAATACTCGCAAAATGGTCTCAATGACTGAATATTATAAAAACATTGAGCAGCTAGCCGATAGTCTGTTGAGCCACAATATACATCTGGTGGTGGTGAGTCCGCCAACAGTTGATACGTTGTATCTGTACCAAAGGCACGACGCCTCTCTGTATCCTGCACCACCCCTGCAATTGCTGGAGTCAGCCAGAGATACAATTGAAACCCTCTGTCTCAGGAAAAATCTTCTGTTTGTAGATCTGTTTACCCATCTAATGGAGATGGGGGTCCCCCTTCATGAAGAGGACTATATCATACGAAACCGGATGAACAGCGGGGAGAGCGACGGGATTCATTTTACCATTGAAGGAAACCGCCTGCTGGCTCAGCTGGTTTATGGGAAACTGAAAGAAAATTTCGGGGAACTCAGAAACCTCAAAATCATTTGCTTTGGAGACTCCATAACTTTTGGTGTTTATATGAAGGGTAGAGGAACAGCTGAAGGGGATACCTATCCGGCAGTACTGAAACGACTTATTCATGGTAAAAATTAAATTTTTGCAGACTTTTTACATGTCAAATAATACGATGACTATCAATACAAAAATGAATAAAAACGTAGTATTCCTTACCGTGGCATTGGCACTGCTTCTTACAGGATGCAACAGTATGAGAAAGCCAGTGCATATTAGCTGCCAGACGGATAACGATCTGGTGCAAATACTGCAAAACCAGAATAGTTTAAATGTAATTCTGCACT
>JAFGIN010000201.1 GCA_016929595.1 Chitinispirillaceae bacterium | reverse complement strand
GAGGCGGTCACTGAGCTGAGTCGAAGTGGGGTGAGGCGATATGCGAATCGATGAGTATTCTCATACC
Organism: Chitinispirillaceae bacterium; assembly: GCA_016929595.1. Classification (GTDB taxonomy): domain Bacteria; phylum Fibrobacterota; class Chitinivibrionia; order Chitinivibrionales; family Chitinispirillaceae; genus JAFGIN01. Next base: position 34,755 of record JAFGIN010000201.1, on the reverse strand, counting down.
AACCAAATGCATACCCACATATCATAAAACCAGTTCTTTCCAGGAACGTTCTTCGAGCACCATTTCCAGATTATCACAAATGCCACGTAAATTGTCAAGTATCTGAGAGCTGTAATGTATAGTCGCCTGACCATTACCAAACCAGGATGCATTGAAGTCGCTCAATGTCACGACTGCTCCAAGTATATTCATTTCTCCGTTGATTTTGTCCACCCGGTCGCAAATCATCAAGCCTTTGAACGTACCCAGGGTACCTTTGAATGTAGCTGTTTTTGATGCATTATGGATAATTAATATACCACTCGAGTTCTTGAAATCCACCGGGCCGACATCCCCTTCAATGTATACTACTCCATGAAAAGGTGTTGACAGTGTTGCGACTTTGAATTTGTCCAGAGCACCATTTTCTACACCGAAAAACGCTTCAGGAGAGGAGAGGCTTGCTGAGACCGGGCCGTTTTCCAGTACTACCTTATCGAAAACCGGCGGAATTGCCACTCTGTTAAGCGGAGCTATACCACCTCCACCAACTAATGCATCATCACCCTGCTGAAGCATTGTCATGCAGGTCCATATCCCATAAGCATTTTCTCCTGTCAGACTGTTCAACGAATCATAATCTCTGCCATCAACAACAATGTTTCCGGCAATATTGACATCGTATCGTGCAACGATAGCTCCTCCAACTCCTTGGGAAAAGCCCCAGCCGGAGATTTCCGGTCCAAACCGGGTGTGTAATTCAACTTTTGTAGTCTCTCCACGAATTGCACCAAAAGATGTAATGGTAAGCAGTTCCGGGTTTGCATCTGTTCTGCATCTCAGAGAATAGGTTCCACCTGCAAATGGTACTTCGGAAAAAACTAAGCTATCTGAATTAGGCTGTGGAATAAATGTTTCAGCACGGAGTTCACTGTAGAAGCTTTCTTTAGCTGCTTCTGCAATATTGAGTGAGGCGACTTTTGATAATTGACGGCCGCTGGATTTCAGTGTGTTTTTGGTTGAAAAACCAATTGCCTGTAAAATGATGCCGGCTACAACCGCTAATATTATCACAGCAATAAGTGTCGATCCGGAATCGTTCTGCAATAGAGTCTGATCTGGTGGTGCATCTTTATGCATTCATTTCCCCTGGTTTAATAATTGAAATACTTCTCGAGTCTTTTTTTCATAGTAACATGTTTTGAGGGGAAAAAACGGAATGATGATTTCCGTTTTCTGGCTAGGCGCTGGTGCATGGTGACTGAGTGGTTGGTGATTGGTCGTAATCACAGATGAAAAACAACTATGAGCAAAAGTATTTTGAACTCCTGCTCATAGCTACATAGCATTTCTGACTAATGGGAGTTTTGATCTTTAAATAATCTGTCCAATTGTAAAACCAGGCAGATCCTGTGTCCATAGCCCAAAGATGCATCACGATCGGTTGCTCCCATAAAAGCATATTGAAGTGAATATCCAAGCCAGGTAAACCCGAAACCACCGGAAAAAGAATAATTGCCAATTGTGTTATGTAATGCCATTCCGTATCCTCCACCGCGTAGAGCAATTTCGAAGTCACTAAATACCAGGGAATATTCAACACCTCCGAAACCTTTAATGTTGTTGCGGGCTGGTTCCTGAGTTACCTTATCTGAATAATCCCGATTCATGATATATTCACCATCCAGTCCTACGGTGATCCGATGCATTTCCTTGAATCTTTTGGAGTATCCCAAACCTAAACGCAGTGATGGATCAAGCTTATATCCCATGATCTCAGCACCCATATTGCGTGCAGTAAAACCGAGACTGAATCCCAAAGGAAATTCCGTGGACATACCAAGATCAAAGCCGGAACCGGCCCCATCTTCACTGTTAGTGTTGAATGTAAACCTGTTTATCGTAAATCCGATTGAGAACTTTTGAAGGAATAAAAATTTTTCAAAGAGCTGTCTTCCCATTGCAATAGAAAACGTATTTTCATTAGCTGAATTGGAAAATGTTTTCAGCGTTCCATCTTCATTGAATTCTCCGAATTCCAGATTGGCATGGTTGAGTAACCAGCTTCCGCTTATTGTCCCTACATGCTTGAGCGGCATTGCAAATGATACATAATTCACATTCATTCCCTGAACATCCTGAAGAATCCAGTTACTTTCCATGAGAGAAATATGATCTATATGAGAAAGTCTGGAAGGATTCCAGTAAGAAGCACTTGGATCATTTACAATTGCAGAATACGCTCCCCCGAAACCATATCCCCGGGCTCCAATCATCATATCGACCGGAGATGCCGAAATCATCTTAATAATACAGAGAAGTAACGTTGTCGATAAAATTGATTTTTTCATAGTATTTCCAGCCTTTCTTACTTTAATACGCCGATAGGCTTACGGATGACGGTTGTTTTATTTGTGCTGTTTGAGGTATAGGTAAACAGATAAACATACAGTCCGACACCTGCGAATCTTTCGGCAACATTCTGTCCCCGCCATTCAACTGAAACCGGGGTTGGGCCTGGCAATGCAGGTGTTTTAGCTGGAATAAGCTGGTATACCAGGTCTCCGGCCATATCGAGAATTTTTAAACTTACGGTACCTGCCTCAGGAACATTATAGGTGAAATAGGTGCCTTTGCCATGTTTAAGTGGATTGGCAGTCCAGAAAGCAACCAGTTCACTTGATACGGGTGCATTAAAAATTGCAAGATCAAAGATAGTGAAATGGTTCACACTGACCGATACTGTATGTTTGGCAGTGTCAACACTGCTCGGGCCTGCTGCTCGCCACGTACCGCCATCCCAGAACACGACAGTCAATTTTCTGGGATCAACATCCTGTTTACTATCCTGGTTAAGATCCAGATCTGCTTCTGTATAGGAAAGTGTTACCAGAACCGGTTTGCGGAATGTTGTTCCATCAGGACCGAAGTCGTGGGCAACATTGATCAGCGTTACATTCTTATTGAGAGGCTTTCTCTGCTCGATTGGTTCCACCGGTACTATAGTGATTTCTACAGGTCCAAGAAGTGCATCCTTGGAAACCGTTACCGATGAACCATCAGGATTTAATACCATTCCACCTTCACGGTTGATAGTTTTTGTTGCTTTGGGTTCATAATACACTACTTCACTAATGGTACTATCGACATTTCCTGCCTTATCGATGGCATACAACATTAGAATATTCCTGCCTGGTATTAAATCTATGACCCTGCTGAATAAAGAGTCTTCAGAATCAAGATTGACCGGGCTGGTATTCACATGAAGACCACTGTCATTTTTCACCGAAATAAAAGCCCGGGATAAACCTGAACCACCTTTATCCCCATAGGATCCTTTCATTACCAGTCTACGGAAAAAGGTCTTTCCATTCAGTTTATTGATTCCACTTTCAGGAACAGGATCGAGGGTATAATGTGTTACCGGTGCAATATTGTCCAGGTTGATTGCACTGAAAATGGTAGTGTCATTGCCTAGTCTGTCGATACTGCGGATTGAATAACCTATTGTGCCTGTACTGTCAGTTGATACTTTTACAAGAGCGCTGAATATATTATCACCGGCAACTTTATCACCGGAATTTCCGTTGTCAAGCATTACATAGGTTACTGAACCTGAACTGTTGATTGATGCTGATGAGAGAATCACTGCAGAATCTGTCCGTAATCCTACCAGGTTATCTTTAACCAGGACCGTAACAAGAACATCAGAACCTGATTTTGCAGTAAGGGATGCTTCATTATATTCTGCTTTTGGAGCAGAGGTGAGGGGTGCGTTATTATCAACTACTAACGAACGTTCACCGGAATATCCGATTCTGCCTCGGTTGTCAAATGCCCGTACTTTGATTGAATGCGTACCGGTTTCCCATCCCATGGTTCTTAGAAGGAAACTTGCGGAATCAACAAGGTTGTCTGACCAGGGATTACCATCAATTGAGATACTTCGTCGGGTTATGATTGCCGGTGCAACCGGTTTAATACTGAATCTGACCAGATAATCTCCGGATATTGCTTCGCCACCGGTAGGGGCAAGTATGGTTACTGATGGTGCATTTGATATTTTAAAGCTGCTGACCTGAGAATAACCAACTTTACCGTTTGTTCCCCGGGCACGAATCTGAATCGTATGATTTCCATCGAGAAAATCGGTTGTTACCCATACGTGAGAAAACGGGCCACTTGTTGGAATCCAGGTACCGCCGTTAAAGGCGATTTCCGTTGTATCCCGGGTTGTTCCCGGTGCATACGAAACATTGAATTTAATAGTATCTACTCCGGAAAGTTCCATGGTATCTGATGGTGATAGTATTCGCACTATCGGTGTGTTTGCCAGGGTTACTGAGACGAGTTCACTGGTACTTGCTTTCCCGTCAGAATCGATTATTCTTACCTGAATGGTATGCTGACCATCATTATAATGTACCGTATTCCACTGCCAGGCGTCTTCTGTTGTTGATGTGTCAACTAATGTACCATCTATGTAAATGTTTCGTCTGGTTATAAATGCCGGTGCAACAGCGGCAGCATTGAAATTGACGGTCACTGTTCCCTGCAGCACTGTATCGGCTTTGGGAGAAACCAGGATGACTGATGGATTATTACGCACTACAAATTTCCGAATACCGGAAATACCAGTTTTATTATTTGAATCGGTAGCTCTTATCTGAATCGTATGTGAACCTTCAGTGAGTGTTTGTGTATTGAGTGTATCGAGTGTTCCTGTCGAAGTTGCCCGCCATGTACCACCATCAATCGAGATCTGAGAAGAAGCGATTGTTGCGGGTGCGATTGCTGTTGAAGTGAACGTTACAATCAACGTACCTGAAACTACAGAATCCGGCCGTGGGGCTGTTAGTGTAACAGTTGGTGAGTTTTTGAAAACAAATGCCGCAGAATTGGAATAACCCACCCGTCCTGAATTGTCAAATGCTCTAATCTGTATTATATGGGTGCCATCTGTATAGTGACCGGTATTGATTAAGTGAGTTGTATTGGTGGTGGTACGAACCCAATTGAATCCGTCTACCGAAATTTGACAGGAATCAATCGATCGGCCTGCTTGTAGAGCAACAGAAAATCCTATTGAAAGAGATCCGGATTTTTCTAAAGAATCTGCCGGTGAGGTAATTGTAATAACTGGTGCTGTACCCTCATTTTTGACATTGAAAATGATAAGGTCAGAATACCCCCATGCCAGACCACCGTTGTCCTTTGCCCGGAGCCGAATGGTGTGCACACCGTCATTGAGATTTGTTGTTCCAATCGAATCCCTTGCGTTACCTCCTGTTGCCGATGGTGTGGAATCTACTTTTGTCCAGTTACGACCATCGATTGAGATCTCAATGGAATCTGAAACCAATAAATAAGAACTTGAAGGAGAAACATTAAAAGTTAAGCGATAGCTTCCTGCAATGAGGTCACCTGTTTTCAGACTGACATCTGAAATAGACGGGCCGCCAACAGAACCGGTATTTTGAATTCTGATCCTGACTGGTGATTTTACCGATATTCCATCATCGTCCTTTACCCGGAAAACTACGTTGTAATCACCATCCGGCGTTGTTCCGGTATTTGAGTTGAATGTTGTCACCCACAAACCGGAAGACGTATTATCAATCTTTGTCAATCGTGTAACGGAGGAAAAATCTATAAAAATATTGTCGTTGAGATCGGTAATACGATAATCAACAGAATCGATGTCAGCAACGCCACTTTCATCTTCTGCGTATATCATAAAAGGATATGTTCCTGAGATAACATCATTTTGTTCCGGACATAATGGTTGGACAAATGGTCCACCAGTTGCAAGTTCTCCCCATCCTAATGCATTGTAAGTTGTGGAAACATCCACTTTATTAAAATCACTGTTTATAGTGCTGCTCCACCAGTAATCACGGCTGTTATCTGCATCATAGTATCGGAATAGAATTCCTACTTTGTCACCGGAAGTGATTGAGAGGTCATTTCCATCAGCAGTAGTAAGCGGTTTTGCAAGCTCAAATTCCCAGGCTGTCCCTGTAATGAAATTTGCAGCTCCGGTGAGGTTGATTACACCATCACTTATCCAGGATGACCCATCAAAATTTAAATCTCCCAGTGCATCATTTCCGGCTACCCTGATTGCATCATCTTTTCGTGAACTGGCAGAAGAGTTCAAGACGTAATTCATTTCACCACCATTGGCACCCTGATCAAAATAAATTTGCAAATAGTCGCCGTTGTTGCTGACATTGTCAGTAATCTTAGCCCCAAAGTAAAGATTGCCACCGGCTTCTTTAGTCAAAATACGGCAATTAGTCAGTTTGTTACCAGCAAAATCTGTAAAAACTACTGTTTTATCGAATGCATAATTCCAGTTTGGATCATCCGAAATATTACCATCACTGACATCTGGAATTCTGGTTTTGGCAAACAATGAAGCAATCTGCCGCGGTGAAGCCATTGCTGTATTGATCATCAGTTCGCCCCATTGCGATGTATTTGTAATACTGGTTCCCGCCGATTGCCAGTAAAAAGCTCCTGCCTGAAGATCAAGTGTAATCATAACCCCTAATTCATTGCCAGGTTCAGTGCCAAAATAGGCTTGTCCAGCATTCGGGGGATTGCTTAAAAATGGTATCCTGATTTCAAAATTGTATACGTGACTTCCACCCGATCCGTTATCCGCAAACCCCTGTTCAAGTCCGGGAGTCGCAATTGTATTCTCTATCCATTGAGTGCCATTCCATCCGTATTCAGTTAAAATCGCTTGAGTTGCGTCTAATTTCACGCATCTGACGGCATACTCACCCAGCTGTGATGGGGTTCCGTCGAGAACACCATTATTGTCCAGATCGAAATAAATAAAGAAGCCCTGGTTTGCCCCGTTGTTATCATTAGGCAGAGCAAGACTCATATAGAAAGAATCATTGTCATTGGTAAATAATATAGTACCAGTCCGAGTGCCTACTCCTGCTGCTTCAAAGGTAATTTTTCGTGCATAGGCAGATTTCCAATCATCTAAATTGACGGGATTTGCAATCAGACCATCGGTTACATCTGGCTTGTCAGCCCCTGATTCGATGACAAATGTTTGTAATTGCAGTGCATCACCATCAGATTGGGCGATTGCAGTAACAGCAGATAATGCTGATATCACAAATCCCAGAAATGAAATTCGGTACACTTTTGGCATACACAACCTCCGGAGAATTTGTAATGTGTTAAGGTAATATTAAATAAGATTTGAATAATCCTGTGGAAAAAGAATTATTTAACATTGTTCTATCAAGTCTCACTATATCATTCTTGTATGATGAATGAAAGTGAAAAAAATGTTGAATCGCAAATTATCAGGCTATGTGGAGGCGATTGGAATGTCAATTCAGAATGTGGATTCGGATCTGTAGTGTGTTTGCCGTAGTGGTGGTGGGGGGGGTATACAGACATGGAAAGTTTTTGAACAAAAAAAAGCTGGTTGGTTATCCAGGTATTATCATGTTTTTTTGTGCTTTAGCCATAGAATCAATCGATTTCCATCCTGACAGACGGCTGCAGTCGCAATTATGCAACTACCTTATAGAAGAAAGAAAATTGATAAAAACTAACGATTGGTATAGATATATTGGTTAAAAGTAAAATCCGGATTTCTCATACAGAACCGCAACTCATTGAAAAACAGGATGATGCTGATTATGACATTGGGAAAGGTACAGTATATCGGCGCAGTTCGCGTTTGCCATATGCGTCTTGTTGATTATCAGACCGGGAGTGACTTGAGTGCTGTAAGGATTAAATTGTAAGAAGGATGAAATGTAGAACGTCACCATTTTGATGAGTTCGTGCCTGTAATTTAGTCCGTTTTCTTGATCACTTCTGCTGCCAGGTCACATACTATCTTCTGGCTCGCAATGTGCTGTATCAGAGAGCCATTAGTCCGATACCCAATATATGGAGTACTGATGAAATCGAAAATAGCCTCAGCCATATTTCTTGTATTCTGCTGCACGTTTACTATCACCGCGATGGTCATACATAACGATCTAAAGAGTGATAGTGGCAGGGCCAGATCAGAACCGGGCGTTTTTAACGAAGATTATCTATTCATGGGTAATGACTTGAAGTTTTCCGGGCAGGCGGAGGACCTGTTGTTTCTAGGTAGAAAACTCAACTTCTCTGGCAAAACCACACTCGGTACATTTGCGATATGTCAGGATGTTTCTTTTTCCGGTAACGCGGGCAATGGCGTTATGGTTGCCTGTATGGATATAGATATCACCGGTAAAATAACCGGGAATAACTATATTGCATGCAGAGCGCTGGAGATCGGTGAAAATGCAGCTATACAGGGCAATCTTTTTGCTGCGTGTGCAGATATTGAAATCAATGGCAGACTTGATGGAAGTTTGTATACGGCCACTAATCAATTAATTATCAACAATGAAATACAGGGTAATGTTACCGCTTATGCCCGACATATCAGTATTGGCGAAAAGGGAAGAATTAATGGTACTTTTACTTACACCGCCAGGAAGGAATTGAGCAAGGCTGAACAGGAGCGAATAACCGGTACCATTAAACGTGAAAAGAGATTTCAGTCTGGAAAGCGGCTGGTTCCTTCAAAGAAAGCAACTGGATATTTTGCTCGGTTAGCCCTTCTTATCTCATATATCATTGTGGGATTATTACTTCTTTTTTTACCGGCATTCAGATCACTTGATTCGCAAAAGTCTGAACGATCTTTCTGGTACACCGCATTATGGGGGCTCATTCCGCAGCTTATTTATCCGGCATTGATAGCACTGAGTTTTATACTGGTTGTCACTATACCCTTTGGTTTTGTGCTCATATTTGCATTTGTTCCATTAATGTATCTTGCAGGAATTATCGGCGCTGTGGTGCTGGGCAAGTACCTGACAACAAAATTCGCCTGGCAAGTGCAAAAGCGGCACTATCATTTTTTAATTGGAGCATTGGTCCTGGCAGTGTTGTCATTTATTCCATTTTTTAACATACTCGTCTGGCTTTTTGTTGAAGCACTGGGCTGGGGTATGTATGTTTCGTTTCTTTTCAAAAAAGAATTATAATGTCAGTTCTGATATGTGCGCGCTGGTCTTGAAACAAATCATGAGCTGCTCTTGCAGCTCTTAAAATTCCGTACCTCAGCCATTACTCTGAAGATTGTACAATTACAGGTGTTTTTTAAACCAGTCTGCTGCAAGTTGCGCAACTTGTTCAAGTGTTCCTGGCTCTTCAAAAAGATGGGTTGCGCCAGGTACGATAGCGAGTTTTTTTTCACATTTCAACCATTCCATTGCTCCTCTATTAAGTTTAATGACAACATCATCCAGCCCTCCCACGATCAGGAGAGTTGGAGCTGTAACTCTTAACAGCTCTGATTCAGCAAGATCGGGTCTTCCTCCACGGGAAATAACTGCACCAATTGAATTGCCAAAATGAGCTGCAGCCGAAAGAGCTGCTGCAGCACCGGTACTTGACCCAAAGTATCCAACAGATACTGGATGACCTTCATGTATCTTTAAAAGCCAGTTAGTTGCATCCTCAAGACGCCGGGTGAGCAGACCTATATCAAAACGTAATTGTCCGGTAAACATATCCACCGATTCTTCTCCAGAGGTAAGCAGATCGAATAGAAGTGTGCCGACTTTTGCTTCACGGATAACTTCAGCAACATAACGATTACGGGGGCTGAAACGACTGCTTCCACTTCCATGGGCAAATAAAACGACCCCTTTGGAATTATCAGGTATTAATAATTCACCTTCCAGATGCATAGAACCTGACGGTATTAAAACGGGATTTTCGATATCTTTCATTTAATTATCCTTGTAAATGGAGTTATTACAGTATGGAATATATAGGAAATATTCTTTTGAATGGGCGATTGCTATGCCAAACTGAACAAGATATGCAATTTATCCTTACGGTACGATAAATCGAATTGTTATTTTTTCTTCCACTGGAGTTTAAAACTGTTTTGGTTTTGTATCACGCTGGTTCCAAATTCTTCTCCTCTGGCATTCAGGGAGTTTTCGATCCATTTCCTGTCAGAAGCAGAAAGATGATTCAATTGAAATTTTCGCATCTGCATTGGAAATATGGTAAGGTCCTGAAGACCCCCCCTGTTGTCTATGTCAGCGAAATACATTAAAGAAATATCTCCCCTGTAATTTTCATAACCGGAAATGCCTTCGTAGTCTGTAATGAAATCTCCGCAGCCGTACAGAACTAAACGACCTTTGTAAATCTCGATTCCAAGTGCGTGGTGTGAAGAGTGGCCGTGAACAATATCTACATTGAATTTGTCAATAAGCAGGTGTGCCAGTTTTGTATGCTGCCTGGGGATATCATTAACCCAGTTAAGTCCCCAATGAATTGACACAACAAATATATCGTGAGGCTTTTTATTTAAATAAACAGGCAGAAGAAATGATGCCAGCTCATTTGCCAGGCCTTCAGTGAGGAATATACCCGGCTTTTTGTCTGTCGCACTCCATTCTGAGGGAATACCGCTTGTTTCCATTCCCATTGATAGTACGATTATTCGTCCTTTCTCTCCAAAATCCTTGATACAAGGAGCGGTTGCTTCTCCAAGGTTAACTCCAGCTCCAGCGGTTTCGATTCCAATTTTATGCAGAGATGAGAGCGTTTCCAGTAATCCGGAATAGCCCCAGTCAATGATATGGTTGTTTGACAGTGAGCAACATCCAAATCCAGCCCTGGAAAGGCAGTCAACATTTTGAGGATTCATACGGTAATTAATCTCTTTATCCGGCCATGCCTCATTGCTGCTGGTGATAGCTGTTTCAAGGTTGGCAATTTTAAAGTCAGGTTGCATCAGTTCCCATATTTCAATTGCATCACCCCAGATATAACTGAAATCCACAGGGCGGGAAATAGTTCCGTATAATAATTCGGAAAGTTTTATATAGTCACCGGCATCCTTTACATACGGTTCAAAGATCTGAGGATCTGACGGATATGGTAATATCTGATCGATTCCTCTGCCGGTCATTACATCGCCGCAAAGAAACAGCCTCATTCTTTTCTCCGTGTTGAATTTAGCAGGGGAGTAGGTTCCGGTTCTTTTGAAAAAATAAATGAATTATCGGAACAGAAATATGGCGGTAAAGTCATTTACGCAGCTTTATCATGAGCGCATTTAATTAACATTTTTTAAAAAAATCTCTTTATGCACATCAGCTATTTTGCAGTTGTTCAAAAAGTTTTAATGTATCGTTTTTACGACAAAGCTCTGTGCCAGGAGTGATAACCGCTGCAGCCCCTGATGCTATCCCGAACTGTACCGCTTTCTCTATCGGATAGTTTTCGGATAAACCAAATAAAATGCCCGCAACCATGCTGTCACCAGCTCCTACTTTGCTCTTAACTTTTACATTCGGCGCTCTAAGTCTGTGTTGGACTTCTTTAGTTACAAGTAATGCACCTGCCGATCCCAATGAAATAACAAGTATTTTGCAATTCCCGTACTCAATTAGATCCATTGCAGCTTTCAATTGATCTTCTTCATTGTTAATTTCTATTTCGGTAAGCTGGCTCAGTTCGCGCATGTTGGGTTTCAGTAAGTAGGCCCCGGCTTTTGCAGCTTTTGCTAAAGGTAGTCCTGACGTATCGACAATGCTCAGTGCACCTTTTTCATTTGATTGGCTAATAATATCAGCATAGAAATCATCAGGAACACCAGGAGGCAAACTGCCACTCAATACAAAATAATCTTCTTTTTCTATATACATCGAAGCCCGATCCATGCAAGTTTTTGTATCGGCCTCACTGAATGTGGGACCTGGTGTCACAAGCCGGTATGATGCATCGGAGCTTTTTTCATAGAGAGTATAATCTTCGCGTGTTAATCCGCTTATCGGAAGCGGAGTATAGTCAATGCCCTCAGAGTAAAGAAGGTTCGTGAGCAGCAAGCCGGTTTCTCCTCCGCATGCAATCAGGGCGGTCGATTTCTTTCCCAGTCTTGCCAACGCTCTTGCCACATTAACACCACCTCCACCCGGTTCCTTATGTGTCTGAGAACTGCGCAGCTTTCTATCAGGAATTAATTGCGGGATCTCCATACTAACATCAATAGCCGGGTTTATGGTGAAAGTTACTATTCGAGACATTCAGATTTTCTCCTGAGTCTGGTTGAAATGTTAAATGCAATTTTTATAAATTACAATACTATGCCCTTTGTTTTAATATATAGACGATAGTAAAACATCTTCGGACTAGCTGCAATATCTGTACCGGAACAAGAAACAAAACATGTAAAACATCTGATGCTAAGCACATCCACCCATAGTTAAGTACTGCGTTTTCTGGTTTCGCCCCGTATTTTCAAATGCTTTTTTGGCCAGATACATAAGATACATCCGGCTAATTTACAATAATGGTAAGCTGGATCCGGAGTGGGGAATTGTTGATGCCAACGAGATCCATGTACCGGTTGGAGACATGGTCCTGTATGAATTAAAATAATCAGCAACCGATGATTGAGCTTTACGAGAGTATGAAACGATAGAAGCTTGAGTCATCCCCGAGATATCTATTTACATAGAGTGTTTGAATAAATCCAATAGCTACGACCAGAGCGGGTGTAGCCAGCAAAAGCCCGAATCCTCCGAACAGAACCCCGGCAATAATCTGAAATGAAATTAAAAGTATACGTGCCCTCCACAATCGACCATTCGCAGGGAAATGGACCGCTATTCTGAAACAGGTCTCGTTTTCATAGTAATGGACAACGCTGCCTCTGTGTTATTTGACTTTCTTAGCGGTTTTTTTCCTGACGCGTATTCTTACTGCCTTCCCGGGCAGGCTATATGGTTGTTGTAGAATCATTATCAATAATGGTGATTTTAATAACATACTCCCCACAAGGGTCCACAAGGGGAGTTCATATCAATCATAATATAAACAGCCAACCATGTTTTAAAAACAGGCCGGCTACTTCTCCGGTTGGGTAATGGGAACCCCGGCACGATCACAGGAGTAGAAGACGTTGTAGTCAGGGTCGACCTTAAGGCCTTTTTCTTGTACCCAGTTGGCCGCAGCACAGGAGGGGCGGCAGCAGTCTTCCATGGTAGTGGTTTCATACATTCTGCCGTTGGAGCCCTTTTTCCAGAAGGAATTATCTTTTGCGGCCTCCTCGGCAGTGATGAGTTTGTCCACCTCAGGCAGGCCCTGGTTCTGCAGTCCGCAACCGGTTACCCGGGTGAGGGCTTCGGGGCATTCCACGAGGCGCACGTAAACGGACCAGTTGGCATGGTAGAGGGATTGGGGCTGATTGGCTTTGATGCAGGAGTTTCTCGCGTATTCGGTAATCTTCGGGTCGGCGTGGGTAATCTCGTTGCAGGTTTCTGTAACCTTATCTTGACACGCTTCTGACCCGAGGCTCTCTTCAGTGACCCATTGATACTGGTTCTTGCACTCGCTCCAGTGGGTAATCGGTTTCACGCCGCCGGAGTGGCCCCCCTCCTCGGGGTATTTTTCGTAGAGGTATTGCCCGGAGGTGGAGGTCGCTCCGAGTCCCGGACCGCAACCGTTGTGAGCACCGAAACCGCCGCCGCCCATGTAAATGTCGAATGTGTTTTGCGTAGCTGCAGTGTTGAAGCTCTGAGCAATAATCGGTTTGGGAACGGGCACCGCAGACGCCGGATTGCTTACATCGTCGGGATTCAATTGAACCTGCCGTTCGTTTTGCGGGCTCGGCCAGGCGTAGATAATCTGGTAGCACTGGCAGCAGGTACTCGTCGCATCGCCGTCGAGGAACCCGCGGTCTGTGTCGTGACCCACGACGGCGTAGAGATACTCTTCATTGCCGTCGTCAATCGCAGCCTGAAGCATCTCCGGACTGTAGAGCATGTATCTTGGACAGATGAACGTGACGTCGGCACCAGGCTTCGACGTTTGGCTCTCACTGCATGCGTTGATGGTGTAGCAGACACCACCACATGCTGAGTTGGGATCGCCCGGGATACAGTCCTTGACATAGTCCCAGGCGTGACAATAACTCGGTGGCGGCAGACGATAGGAGACTCCAATTTTTTTCAGAACGATGTGATGAGGGCCGGATGTGTAGGATTCGATGGCTACGGCAGTATCCTGATAACCGCTTTTGGTAACCTTGATGGTGTCGATCACAGCACTCGTTTTGGCAAGGTGCCTGGATGTTTCACTATCTCCCTTAGAGACTGGAGCGATATGCCCGGCCATATTCAGCACTTTAAAATAGGTCACAACGCCATCAATATCGACCTTTATCAAAACTATCTGCGACGGCAAAGAGTGTTTTATCGGGTTTATTGTATGATGCCCGGATGGGAATTTTTTATCAGTCACCCAGGCAATGAGAGTTCCATCGAGCTGGTGAAGGCTGACCTTTACGTGAAAATAGGGTTTGTGAATAGTAACAGCCAACAGACCGTTCCTGATCGCAGCTGCGAAAGAACCATTTTGAGCACGCTGCATATTTATGGACAGTGGTATATCAAATTGCCAGTTGCCCCCGGAATCCGTAACCGTGGATAATTTGGCTCTGACCAGTTGTATGGTTGCACCCTTGACACCTGCCCCGGACTGGTCTTTAACCGTACCCAAAAGGATCTGGGAGGAAAATGAGTTGCTGAACAGCAACAGTATCATAACGAAAAGATAAATAAAACTCAACTTCTTTTGCATGTGGTACCTCAAAGGTTGCTTCGAATTTTGTTGTTTCAATTAAGTGAGAGGTATAAATTTTTGTTTTCTTGAATAAAATAAATTTAACGCGTAGTAATGAGTATCATTTTTTCAATTAATAGTGTTTTTCGGGATCAAGTACTACTATTGAAAATTATACCACATGACGGACGGATTTCATCAACTTTCCTGAACTTCGCGGCTATTCACAGAAAACGCTGCAGTGGGCAGAATGCGGCAGACAGAAGACAGTGGATGGTTAAATGGATGTGGATAAAATTCGTTCATTGAGCGGAGTCGAAATGAACGAATTTTTGCAAAAAATGAGTAGTGGAGGCTTCCATTTAAATGAGCCGTAATGTAGTAGCGTGTGTTCTGTGGTTTACTTATTTTTGGTCGGTTATTTGTTTTAAATTCAGGAACCACTCCTCCCGAATGCAAACCTGACCCCGAATCCGCCTTCAAGCCGAAAATCAATTTCAGGAATGATTTCCATAATCGGTGCCAATTGTGCAAACAGTGTGAGAGGTACCCGGTTAAACAAATATTCAGCTCCTAATGGGAAGCGCACTCCGAAGAATGAGTTATCACTTAAGCGAAGTGCTCCGCCGACACCAATAAACATAGGAAAATCACCATATTCTGATGGAAAGTAATACGGATGATACATGTAATCTCCGTAGAGGTCAAATCTACCCTCATCGGCAAATGACCAGCCCACTCCCAGATCGAAGGCATTTCTTTTCGAAACCCAGTATTTCGCACTCAAACCGCTTGGCTCACCTATCACCACACCTATTTCTAATGATGCGGGAGCATCTCCGCCGTTGCCATTAACCAGAAAAGATTGCCCGGCGGTATCAGCCTGCTGTGCGATAGCTGCAAAGGGTAGTATCATAAGTATCGGAAACAGTTGTGCTAAATGACTTTTTTTCATAGTATCTCCTCAGTTTTCAATTACTCGTTTCTATAATATTCCATTGCTTCCGGTAACATTTTCCTGATATCTTCGATTCTGTTTTCTGGAGCCGGGTGGGTGCTGAGAAATTCAGGTGGACCCTGTCCTTTCTGAATTTCCTGCATTCGTTCAAGAAAACCGATAGCGTTTTCAAGGTTGTATCCTGCCATAGCCATGAAAATAAGTCCAAGACGATCTGCTTCACTTTCGTGAGTTCTGCTGTAAGGGAGAAGTATTCCGACCTGGGCGCCTAAACCGTATGCTGCCAGAGCCAGCTGTCGGGTTGTTTCCGATTGTTTACCAAGTGCTTCAGAAAGAACCATCCCACAGAATTCAGCAAGAAGAAACTGGCTTAACCGTTCATTAGCATGGTTTGCAATAGAATGAGCAACTTCATATCCAGGCAAGAATGCCATACCGGCAGCATCATTTGTAATGGAAAGAATTCTGCTCAAAACTGCCACTTTTCCACCAGGCATGGCAAATGCATTTATGGTGCTATCCATTATAAGATTGAATTCCCAGCGGTACCGCTGAAGTTTATCCGGATTGATTTTCACGAAAGAACTCCTGTACTGCATAACGTTGTTTTTGCGCACAAATAAATACCATTACCATCCAGAGTGCCGCAGTGTATATCTGTTAAGTTCTTTCCGGAGAGCTTAAGATAGCTCTTTTCCCCTGAATTCGTACCTGTCCCATCTATCAGAGAGCGGATACAAATCTTTCCGGACCAGTTCATCGGCATCAATTTGAAAGAATCAATTTGTATGCCGGATATTGAGAATTCATAATGGTAGTTTTCATTTGTGTAAATCAGTTAATTATTGAAATAACATTTAATCCGGCATGAATTTAGCTTTATTCATTTATCATGAAAAAATTAATGTTGGTTTTAATTACACTGTATATTCCCTGCCTGTCTGTGGATTACCCTGCTGATGCTCCGGGAGAGAAAGCGGTCTATGAACGATTATATGATACTGCGACAGTTGACACCATAACGGGGCGGGTCAGAAAAATCGAGTTACAATCTACCAATGGGACCGATAACGAAATCCGGATGTTAGTCACCACTCAAAAGGACACAGAAACGGTTTTCCTTGGACCGATTCGGCTCGTGAAGGAAAAAAAAATGTGTATCATACCCGGGGATACAGTTGAAATTATCGGATCAAGAGTTAATTTCCGTGGGAAAAATGTGATTATTGCTGCGCAGATTTCAAACAAGGAAAAGCGATATCTATTCCGCAATAGAAAAGGTTTACCGGTCTGGAACAACCGGTGATTCAATGTAAACAGGAGACACAATGCTGCTTTTTGTTCTAAGCATTCTCATTCTCCTGCTTTTCTCTATCCCACTGCTGCGATCATTGCGTAATGTAAAAAACAATCAGTATGTATCGCAACGAAAAAAAAGTCTTCATGCAGAAATAGCTATTCTCCTTACAGGTATTCTGATAGTTGTTTTATTCAATATATTTCTGAATTTTATAACAGAATACTTCTGGTTTGCTAACCTTGGCTACACAGGCCGCTTCTGGACCGTATTTTTTGCCAGATTATTTCTCTTTATAGGCGGGTCCGGAATTATTGCCCTGTTTTTATATACAAACTATGCGATTCTCCGTTCAAGGTTGGGTATCAGAGGGCGGGGCTACGGGTTGTATGGGATCCTTATCATCTCTTTCTTTTTCGGATTCTGGCCTGCCAGTCTGTGGAACGAGGTACTGCTTTTTATCAATCAAGTGCGTTCTCCTCTTGAAGAACCTATCCTGGGCCGTTCCATCTCTTTTTATCTCTTTTCGCTTCCTTTATATTCTGCATTCATCGGGTGGTTCATTTCCGGATTGCTTGCTGCGTATACGATTCCAGGTTTTTTCCTTTTTTCACGCTATTCAAAAATGGATTCTCCCGATGAGATCAGATTTACAATAAGTGAATTTGCCGGTCACTTTTTATTTTTAACCTCACTGCTCTGTCTTGTTGCTGCCTGGTATTTTTATCTTCAGATCTACTATCTTCTGTATGGAAATGCCACTGCAGTTGTAGGTGCCGGATACACTGATGCCCATGTGGGTATCTATGCAAACGCAATCATCGCGGGTATACTGGCGCTGTTTGCTATAATGCTCTTTATTGGCTCGTTTTCCAAACCGTTCCGTAAGCATTTTATTTTCATACCAGATCGTTCAATCAATCCGCGTGTTGCCATCTATCCTGTTACCATTGTAGTTCTCATGGTTCTGTTGTTGTGGCTTATTCCTAATTTAGTCCAATTTCTATATGTAAGCCCCAATGAAATCACCCTCGAAAAGCCGTATCTTGTAAATAATATTACTTTTACCAGAAGCGGATACAGCATTACACAAGAGCGGGTTGAAGAAGAACTTTACCGCATTGGACGGAATATCACTACATCCGTTATTAAAGATAACGAATCTACGCTTATGAATGTGCGGCTGTGGGATTGGCGGGCATTACTGGAAAATTTACGACAGCAACAGGAGATACGGCTCTACTATCGGTTCAATGATGTCGATATCGATCGATATAATCTCGATGGTGAATATCGTCAGGTAATGCTGGCGGTGCGTGAACTCTCACAGGAAGATCTTGACCCGAGATCAAAAAACTGGGTCAGCCTTCATTTGAAGTATACGCATGGTTTTGGTGCAGTACTTCTTCCGGCCCATGATATTTTATCACAAGGACAACCACGATTGCTCATCAGAGGTATACCTCCCCAATCATCGGTAAAATCGGTGACTATCAATCAGCCAAGAATTTATTACGGAGAGCTTACCGACAATTTTGTTTATGTCAATACCACCGAACTTGAGTTTGATTATCCGATCGGTGATCAGGTGGAGTATAACTCCTATAGTGGAAAAGGGGGTGTCTCTATCGGTTCATTTATCAATAAATTCCTGTATACGTTACGCTTTGATGACTATAAGTTGCTGATTTCGGGGTATTTTACCGACAAATCAAAAATCCTCTTCCGTCGTTCGATCAGGGAGAGGGCACAGGCGATTATGCCATTTCTTCAATTCGACAGAGATCCTTATCCCGTCATTACCGATAATGGCCGGATCGTATGGATACTGGATTCCTACACAACTTCCAGTATGTATCCATACTCTCAGCCATATCAGGGACTGCTGAACCATTTTCATGGAAATAATTACATTCGTAACCCGGTAAAAGTGGTAATTGACGCTTACGATGGCACCGTCGATCCATACATTATCGATAGCAGCGATGTTATCATCTCAACGTATCAACGGATTTTTCCTGATCTGTTTAAAAACTTTAATGAGATGCCCGAAGATCTCAAAAAGCATATTCGATATCCAACCGATTTTTTCACCATACAATCCGAAATGTATGCTGCCTACCATATGGTTAACCCTGAAACCTTCTATCAGCGTGAAGATCTATGGGAATACGCAACAGAACGATATCGTGGAGAGTTCCAGCCGATATCTCCTTATTATGTAATGATTGAATTTTCCGGCCGGGACTCCATAGAGTTTGCACTGATAGTTCCCTTCACACCCCGGAATAAAAATGTGATGAATGGGTGGATAGCCGGCCATTCAGATATTCCTCATTACGGCGATATGACAGTGTACCCAATTCCCAAGGGGGTCGAAGTCTTCGGCCCACGACAAATTGAAGCACGTATCGATCAGAATACAATCATGTCTCAATCGATAACCCTGTGGGGGCAGCAGGGTTCGGAAGTTATCCGTGGCAATTTATTGGTAATACCACTGTTCCATCGCGATTCCCTTTTTGTCATGTATGCAGAACCGGTACTGATTCAGGCAAACGATGCTCGTTTACCTGAGATAAAACGGATAATTCTTGCAGACCAGGAACACGTCATATGGGCAGAACGTTTTGAGCAGGCCCTGGAGCTTCTTGCTACCAGAGAAGGATTTGTCGGGGAGGTCACGGAGCCGGGAGTGCCTGGTCCGGAAACAGGGGGTGATACACAAAAGGCAGGAAAACTGATGCAGGAGTTCAGAGAACTTGTCAATCAAGGTAACTATTCTGAAGCAGGAGCCCGTCTGGAACAATTGATGAATCTGTTTGAAAATCAGAAATAGCATTGTTGCTGGCACCCTCCGGTTCGAAAAATTAAATGTATATCCGTTTTCCGAAGGTACATCTTTTGCACATTTTAATGTAATTATCTGCATATAATTGTACATACTTGATTAACATTAGGGAGATAAATCATATGAAAAGTAAGTTTCCATTATGGATCATTTCCATATTCAGCCTCTATGTGTGTACACCTCTTTCCCAGAATCGCCCTCAGAAAGGAAGCATAACATTCGGAAGAGAACAACCGCCAATCGAATATGAGGAACAGAATATCGCAGCTGTCCGCGATCTTTATTTTAAAATTGCACAGGAAGTTGTTCCCTCTGTTGTTTCTATTATTCCGACTCGTATCGATACCGTTCTCTTTTACCGTAACCCTTTTTACCGTTTCTTCGGCCCTCCGTCCGATGCTCCACCACCGGAAAAGCGTGAACGGCGTATGCAGGGTTTAGGTTCGGGCGTCATTGTTTCCGGATCAGGGTATATTCTCACAAACTATCATGTTGTTGCTGGTGCAGAGGAAATAGAGATCCGCCTGTCTGATGACAGAATTTTCAAAGGTGAAATTACCGGTTCCGATTCAGCAAGCGATGTCGCCGTTGTAAAAATATCCGGCACTATCCCCAACGATCTTCCGGTTGCATATCTGGGTAATTCCGACAGCCTTCGGGTGGGGGATCTGGTAGCAGCAATCGGTAATCCTTTCAGCTTGACATCAACCATTACTTCAGGAATCGTTTCCGCACTTGGGCGCAGAGTCGGTCAGGAACTTACCTATCAGAATTTTATTCAAACTGATGCAGCAATCAACCCGGGAAACTCCGGAGGTGCGCTTGTTAATTATGCCGGAGCTGTGGTGGGGATCAATACATTGATCTTCTCACAAACCGGAGGATTCATGGGAATCGGCTTTGCCATTCCGATAAATCTGGCCCGCCAGGTAATGGAGGACCTGATCTATGAAGGGGAGGTTATCAGGGGATGGATCGGGATTACCGTTCAGGACATTACCCCCGAAATGAAAAATGCGCTTGGGATTAAAACGACTGGGGGCGTGCTTGTTGGCGATGTTGTTCAAAATCAACCTGCAGCTAAAGCAGGTATTCAAGCGGGAGATGTTATTATTTCTGTTGCCGGCGAAAAAATCACGAATTCCAATGAATTGATCAATAAAATTGCCTCGATCCAACCGGGAACCCGGGTTCCGTTTACCCTTCTCAGAGATGGAAAAGAAGTGTCAGTTCAGGTACAGGTTGCAAAGCGCACGTCTCAGGTAGTTGGAGGAACAGAATCCGGGCAACAGTCACGCCCCAATAGGGGAGATGTGGAGAATAGATTGGGAATCGGTGTGGATGCTCTCACTCCGCAATTGCGAAGCCGTCTGGGTCTATCCTCCGATGTTTCCGGGGTGGTGGTCACAACAGTCGCTCCTGAGATTACTGATGCACGTACGGGACTGCGTCCCGGTGATGTCATTACCAGAGTAAAAGTCGAAGGAAAAAACTGGACAAATATCAAATCCTTGAATGACTACCGTAAATTTCTGCGAGGCGTAAAACAAGGGGTGACTGTGGCATTTCAGATTAACAGAGGTGGTAACCGGTTCTTCATATCATTTACGGTGTGATTGGCATTATCGGAGCCTGGTTCATCTAAACTGGAGTTTTTATGTTCGGCAAATCTATCCGGCTTTTTAAATTAGCGGGTTTCCAGGTCAGTATCGATTTGAGCTGGCTGATCCTCTTTTTCCTTATCACATGGTCGCTTGCTTCAGGTGTTTTCCCATACTATCTTCCGGGCCTTTCTTCCACGATCTATTGGGTTATGGGTGTTATCGATCTCACGCGAATATGAGACCCGATTGTTCGATTATTATCACAAGCCGTACTACTGGATCAAAGATTAGCTTCCAAAGGATTGGCAGATGTCGCAGCAGTTTCCTTATACCGAAATCAATTCCGAAACAGGAGAACCGCCTCCCCGCAAAGAACGAATCATCGAGATTACTGTCATCCTTTTTTTAATTGTCCCCTCGATGTTCCTCTCCTTTTTTGGCTTACGTAGTGGCAATATCCCATTCGTGTTAGTTGCACTATCGACAATTTTCCGGGACCTTGGGCTTCTCTTCCTGGTCCTGTTCCTTTCATGGCGGGATCGTGAACCGTTCAGTCGACTGGGATGGACCTCTAAAAACTACCCGGGTGAAATTATCTGGGGTGTCCTATTAATAGTTCCCATTTTCTATGGTGCAGCTCTTCTGCAATCCATTCTTCAGCAGTCAGGGTTCTCTTCACCACGTACTCCTGTCCCCTCGTTTCTTGCAGCATCAGGAGTGTTTGAAATGTCTCTTGCAACTATTCTGGTAATCATTGTAGCTTTCAGTGAAGAGACACTCTTCAGAGGGTATCTGATCCTCCGGTTTACTCAGATAACTAAAAACCGGACTGCAGCACTCATACTATCATCGGTCATTTTTGCACTTGGTCACGGATATGAGGGGAGCTCAGGAGTAATTACTGTCGGAGCAATCGGTTTTGTATTAGGGTTGATCTATGTGTGGCGACAGAGTTTAATTTCGCCGATAGTGATCCATTTTCTTCAGAATTTTATCGCAATTGTAGTTCTGCCTTTGTTTGATAAAAAATAATCAGGGAGAATAAAATGTACAGAAGTACCGAAATGATGAAAGATGTTGTAATACGGACAAGCGATGATATCTCCGGGAAAATAGAACAGTTTTATTTTGATAATAATAACTGGGCAATCCGCTATATAGTTATTGTAACGGGATCGCTGCTCTCAAAAGAAAGAAAGTTACTCTCCCCTCTGGCCGTTCAATCTATCGGACCGGATGGAGTGCTTGTAAACATTACAGCAGCTCAATTACGAAGAAGCCCGGATATCGATACCGAACAACCTGTTTCACGCCAAAAAGAGCAGGAGATACATACTCACTACAGATGGCCCTATTATTGGGATGATCCCAATTATGCCTCAAAATTTGGCACCGATCTCTACCCGGGAAGCAATGTAAACCAGAATGCACCTGATGATATTGAACGATATAATGAAAAAAGCAGAAAACAGGATATGGAAAGAGAGTGCGAACCTCAGAAAAGCTGTTTACGCAGTACTAAAGAGGTTACCGGCTACACAGTAGTGGCGCAGGATATGGAAATGGGCAGTGTAAAAGATTTTCTTTTTGATGATGAGAAATGGATATTACGTTTTATCATTTTAGAAACAGGATCCATTTTGTCCAGAAAGAAAATAATTCTGGCTTCGCAATGGTCTCAAAAAATTGAATGGCGAACAAACAGGACCTACTTCGATATCAATCCCACTATTATTGAGCAAGGCCCGCGCTATGAGTCCGGAATGCCGATCTCACGTGAGTTTGAATCCAGATTATTTGATTATTATCATAAACCGTACAACTGGTAATAGGATGTTGTTAGCAAGAGGTTTACATGTCCAGAGATGGTCGCAAACAAAACAAGCAAAACTTTCAGGGCGATATTGAACCTCAAGCTAAATTAAATCAAACATATATTATCCTTATGGCCGTATCCGGTACACTGGCGGCAGTAGCATTTCTGACAAATTCAATCCCCATACTGATCGGTTCGATGGTAATCGCACCTGTCATGCCACCACTTATCCTGATAGCTATCGGGATAGCAAATAAACAGTTCAACTCTGTAGTAAAAGGTTTCATGATTGTCACCGTCGGACTTATAATTGCCCTTTTCTGCACAATGGTTACAACCTGGTTGCTGCTTATTACCGGAATAAATCCTAACCTGATTCTTTCACAAATGCTTACTGAAAGGGTAACTACCGGCTGGTATAGTGTTGTTGCAGCCTTTGCTGCAGGCACTGCAGGAGCTATAGCAGTGTCTCATAACAAACAGGATACACTAGTCGGAGTAGTTGCCTCGATTGCTCTTGTGCCAACAGTAGCTGGTGCCGGGATAGCGGCAATTACCGGTGATTGGGAAAGTGTAAAGGGCGGACTGGTTATGCTTGCGATTAATACAGGTATGATAGTGTTTATGGGGTTCATTGTGTTTAATTTCTTCAGCGAGAATGATCGTTAGTTTTGATTCAGGAGAACGCAGCTATTTTTCTCTCTATCGCGACTCAGTGAGTTCGTCTTTTTGCCG
Source organism: Chitinispirillaceae bacterium (assembly GCA_016929595.1). Lineage (GTDB taxonomy): Bacteria > Fibrobacterota > Chitinivibrionia > Chitinivibrionales > Chitinispirillaceae > JAFGIN01. The sequence goes on along the minus strand of JAFGIN010000201.1, from coordinate 10,842 downwards.
CGGCAATTCCCCCGGTCCATCCATAACCAGAAAGAGAATCCGTTGGTTCGAATTCTGCAGAAGGGATTGGATAATTCACTGTTCCTTGATAAAAAAAGAGTTGTCTACCTGCACGGCATTTCTGATCAAGAGCAGATTCCCCTGTCAGTGAAATCGCTCGAAGGAGTGCCTGCGCACATAACCATTCCGGTTGCCTGCGGAAAACTGGAAAAGCAAAACGGCTCGTTTCTCCCGTTCTGATCCATCCATTTGATGATTTCTGTGTCCCGCATGAAATGGGCTGGAATGATTGGAAGAATAATTGTGCAAATGTAATTTTTTTTAATGAGCATACTATATACACCACATCCGGCACTCTGTTCGCGCAGAGTAAGACTGACCAATACCCGATGGAGTACCCAATGTATACCGGAGGACCACAGAAACCGGAGAGTATTTTCGCGTAACCAATGTTGCTACAGGCATCTCAGGTCTCACCCAGTTGTCCCCGTCCATTTCTCTCTCCAGATCGGGAATCATAGCCGCAACCGTTTTCTCAAAATCCGATTACCAGATCAGGCTATTTCAAACCGGACCGGGAGAACCATTTACTGCGCGGTATGATGAGTATATCGCAAATGTCAGTCTCCCACCTCAGAAAAGGGCGGACCAGACAGTCCTGAACTACCTCAAAAACCTTGCAATTCCTGAAGTTGACTCCATGCTGGTCACCGATTATCAACCACGATTGCGTTTGTATAATATTGGTCAGTTCTACGGTGGTATCCAGGGATCTCCTTATGGAGTTGGTGTCGGCGGTGGAGCTTTAGTCGTATTCAGCAATCTTCTGGGAAACTATCTCACCGGGGCAGGGGTTCAGATCTCCGGGGGATGGCTTGATATTGCAGGCGAACTCTTTTATCTCAACCGCGATGCCCGGCTGAACTGGGGGGTAAGTTTCAGCCATATACCATCACGTATCACCGAGACTACTTCCGGAACCGATACGATGACTATTGATGGAAATAGTACGCTGGTCTCAACTTCAACTCTCGTTCAAAAGCGGACATTTCAGGACCAGTTTCGCTTCCAGGTTGAATATCCACTCTCTTTAAACCGCCGTATTGAAGCTGCAACATCATACTCCAGAATTTATTACAACTACTCAGGGGAGGTCGTCTCCGGTAATGGTAATCAGATACTGGAAAGAACCTCTATACCTGTAGATGATCCATCGGGACTGAACATCTTCAGTACTGCAGGTGCATTTGTCGGAGACTTTTCATTTTTTGGGTTGAAATCTCCAATCAGGGGGCGACGATACCGGTCTGAGGTGCAACCAACTCTGGGTTCTTTAAATTTTATTTCCGCACTGGCAGATTATCGTCAGTACCTGTTTCTTCGTCCATTTACTTTGGCCTACCGCCTTTATCAGTATGGAAGATATTTCGGTGATTCCGATAATGATCGACTCTCTTTCCTTTTTCTGGGAAATCAGGCACTGGTGCGGGGTTATTCCTATTTCTCATTCGATCTTACGAACTGCTCTGCTGCCAATAACTTTCAAGGCTGCCCTGATTTCAACCGCCTCATTGGCTCCAGATTGGCAGTGGCCAATGTTGAATTCCGTATCCCCCTCATTGGTCCTGAACCGCTTGCAATTTTCCCCTTTCCATTTCTGCCCGTAGAGATTGCACCCTTTTTCGATGCCGGGGTAGCCTGGACAAGCCAGAACCTTCCGCAATTTGATTTCTCAGGATCAAATGGCGAGCGCACCCCCGTTTTCAGTACTGGAGGAGCACTCAGGATCGGTCTCCTCAATCTTCTGGTATTTCAATTTTATCTGGCGTACCCTTTTCAAAGATCCGACAAGTCCTGGGACATTGGGCTTTTGATTGCACCCGGTTGGTAAAAGACCTGTTTATCGGGAAGCTCCGTAAGCTGCACCCCTGTGAGAGCTAATAACTACTTGCTGGAAAGAGATAACCCATACAGCATGCAATTGCGAAATATGTGCGTTAAATCCAGCGACAATTGAAAGCTTTGCCACATATCAGCGGTCTACATTTTGCATCCCATAAAGATAACGATCAATTTTACCCGATTTATTTGTTATGAAAGGGTCACATGATAAACTCCAACAGCGATGTTTACAGAAACTTTATTCAGCATATTTACAACGAGGGTATTTTCGACTCCCTTACCGAGTATGTAGCTACCCGTTTTGTGGAGCATCAGAAAGGAGTCTATCCACCCACCATCGAAGGACTTACCACCTGGATAACAACCTTGAGAGAGACCTTTTCGGATCTGCATATCACCATCTCCGAACTGGTGGAGACCGAAGACCGCACCTGGTCCCGGCTTATTATGGAAGGGAAACAAGTCAAAGACTTTATGGGAATCGAAGCTGCAGGGAAATATTTCATCATCGATGTTATCGAGGAGTGCAGGTTTCACGACTTCAGGATTGTAGAGCACTGGGGAGTCTTCGACCGCTTCGCTCTTTTACAGCAGATCAACAGCGGACAGAAGCTGGTTTTACCGTTTGGGGGGTGAAGTGCTTAATCCCATTTTCCGCATCGACCGCCGTAATGGGCAATTACAGAACTGTCCCGGAGAATCTCTACTATTTCGCATCGGTTTGTACATCCTTCATACACAAACCCTTTCGATTCAAAATCGGACGCAATGCACTTGTCAAAACCTATAAAGGAGGAGATCTGGCCGGTTTGCGTGATGCAAGTAAGGCGACCGAGAGCACCCATAACAAGAAATGGTTCCGGTATTATCAAATTCAGGTTCAATGCTTTTTTTTAATCTACGGATTACTCCTGAATTTGCAGCGACACCCCCCTGAAAGAGAACATCTGGTTTGATCTCTTTTCTTTTTGCAACCACAGTTTGATTCTCGGTTTTTTCCTGATACAAACGATTCGCGGAATGAAAATACAGTCTACACCGCGTTGTATCAGATCTCAGACATTTCTGCATAGCATTTTAAGGCAGACACGTTTCTCCTGGCATCTTTCGTATCCCTTCTTCAAGACAGTGCCGGTCTGTCGGTCTGCTTTTTATGACAGTAATGTCGAGTTGAAGGAAAAAATTCTCCCAGAATTCTCCAATGTAATAGTTTATAAGCGCTTGTGGTATACCAATTTTCATATCATGAAAACATGTTGCGGAATCTATGCCTGTAAAATGGAGCGATAATTGTATGATGTTTCAACCTATAGTAAAGTAAAAGGTCGCGCCCTTTCCTGTTTCACCCTCAGCCCAAACCTTTCCGTCATGTCTTTCAACCACCTGATGAACAATCGATAATCCCACGCCTGTACCTGCGAATTCATTTTCGGCATGCACCCGCTTGAACGGCTCAAATATCCTCCCGGCACATTGCATATTGAATCCCACGCCGTTGTCCCGAACAAAATAGACGATTTGATTGTCTTTGACAATAGAGCCAAATTCTATCCGGGTGACTTCTCTTTTAGATGTAAATTTCCATGCGTTACGCAGCAGATTTTCAAGCGCCAGATGTGTCATTCGCTTGTCGGCTTTGGCATGGAGATTGTCCTGAATAACAAATTCTGTTTGTCGCGCTGGTTCAGTGGTTTTCAGTTCCTGAAGGTAATCACGCACTATATCGCTAAGGTTGGTATCCTCCCGTTTCATATCCTGTCTGCCCAGACGCGACAGGTTGAGCATATCATCAATAAGTACCTGCATTTTTTTCACGCCTGAGACGATGCGTCGTAGGTAATTCCGGCCTTCTTCATCGAGCCGTTCGGAATAATCATCAATGAGAAAATCGGCAAAGCTACCAATGGTGTGGAGGGGATTGCGCAGGTCGTGGGAGACGGAATAGGAAAAGGCTTCGAGGCTGCGGTTGGAAGAGGCGAGTTCTTCGGTGCGCCGTTGCAGCGCCTTTTCGCCCAGTTTGCGGTCGGTGATGTCGATAACAAATTCAACTGCCTCGTTTTCACCAAGTCGCGTTCCGGCGAAAAGCCCCCACCAACGTGAGCCATCCGGGCGGATGAGTTCCTTTTCGTACGGACTGAATCGTCCGGTTGTTTTCAACTCTTCGAATGCTTGCCAGGTGCGGGGCATCCACTCTGCTGAAGTTACACAGTCCGATCTCAGCTCACCACGCTCAAGCGCCTGACGATCGTGGCCAATCATACGAAGGAAGGCGTCGTTAGCACCAGTAAAAGTATTCTTCATGTCAAAGAAGTGGACTCCGAGGGTTTCTATCCCAAGAGCCCGCTGCAGCCGCTGCTCGCTTCTTTTCAGTTCCTCCTGGTTACGTTGGCGGATTTTCTTCAGTTCGGTTATGTCATTCCCGTCGATGATAATTTCGCTGACTGCTCCGTTCACATCCCGCTCCTCCTTGGCGTTCCAGGAAATCCAGATCACACTGCCGTCTCTGCGCCGGGTTTCGCACTCATATTCGTAATACTTCTCCGGATTTGAGATCATTTTCTCAGTCAGGTCCGAATTATCGTTTCCACTGGAGTCAACGAGGGGTATGACTGTCCCCACGAATGGCTTGCCGATAGCTTCATCACGGCAGTATCCAAAGAGTTTTTCACTACACCGGTTGAAAAAGGTAATTCTTCCTCGCTGGTCAAAGCTGATAATGACGCTGTTTATTTCTTCGACGAATTTGTGATACTTCTTTTCCGACTTCTGCAATGCGTGGTGTACGGCAAATGACTCGGTGATGTCTTCAATTGCAAGGAGAATGAGCCTCGGTTGTCCCTGTTCCCGCTGTATTCGCCGGGCATTGAGCCGCATCACTCTCTCGCCGATCTGCTCAAAACGATGTTGTACCTCGAAATCCTCAATCGTAATTTTTTCCAGGATGATCTTTTCCAGTAATCGCCGAAGATCAGGGATATCCCATTGGCCATTTCCCAGCTCGAAAATCAGGTGGTTTTCGGTTTCCGCCGCTGTTACTTTAAACTGTTGATAGAAGCTTCTGTTTGCGGAACGGACCCGCAAGTTACCATCCAGTACCAGGAGTGCATTACGAACGGTATCGGCAATGTTTTCCGCATATTGGCGTGCTTCTTCCGAACTCATATTTGATAAAGCTATAGTCTCTTTCATGGATACCTACTTTAATTGGAGAAGCTTTACCAGCTTTCCTTTGTTGCTTTTCCAAGGCTAATTTTTAGCTGCATAGCCTTTCCTGATTTTGCCAAGCTGAATTATATCAAATCCTATACCTTGCTCTGATGCCCCGGCCTGATAGTTGTTAATTTTTTTTCGATTCAACATCTTTAATAAAGGACGATAATGCAAGAAAATGATCAAAAAAAAACCGAATCATCTGATCCACGAGACAAGTCCTTATCTACTGCACGCCTTTAATCCTGTTGATTGATATCCCTCGGAGCTTTATAGCGAAAGTCAGGGTAGCTGAACAAAAACTCTTGAAGGTACGAGAGCAACGGGTAAAGCCATTTCGTGATGAGAAAATTATTACAGGTTGGAACGGCTTAATGATCAGTGCATTATCCCGTGCGTACCAGGTCTTTAAAAGAGAAGAAGATTACCGGCTGGCACGAAATGCAGCTAATTTCATTCTTGATACCATAATGCTTCCAAATGGTAATTTAGGGCGGGTATACAAGAATAATCAGGTTAAAATTGAAGCAATGCTTGACGATTACTCCTTTTTAACTATGGGCCTCATTGACCTGTTCGAAACCGATTTCGATCCATACTGGCTGAAAAAAAGTCTGGAATTTGCAAAAATCTCTTGTGACAAGTTCGGATCTGCCGATGGATTATATTCCGTAGCAACTGATTCCGGCAGTCTTACTCTAAAAACTCTATCCGGAGCCGATGATGCTATCCTCAGTGGAATTTCTGTTCATTGTGGAAACCTGGTGAAGCTTACATCTTTAACTGGTAATGATGAGTTTCACTACGAAGCAGAAAGAATTTTATCGGTGTATAATTTCCGGATTGAACAGGATCTCTGGGCATATGCGGGATTGATAAATTGCATGTATCCCTTTTATGAAGGGTATAATGAATTCGTTTTTATCAGTGAAGGTTCGGAGATTCCCGGGATTCTGACTGAAACAAGGCAGCACTATGTGCCATACCGGAGTATAGTTTCCAGAAATAAAACCAGGGAGCACTGGAATCGGATCCTGTTGCAGCACTTTCCCGGAATCATGAAGTTATTGAAGGGAACCCCACCTGCTATTTCTGCAGCAAAAAGCGCTGTATCGCATCGGTGACAACCTGGGATGAGTTGAAAGCTATTATCGATACGATATTTACGATAGAGCAAAGCAGAAGGTAATGCTCGAAACCGACCGGCCGCATGTTATCATTTTTATTTCGGATGTTTCAGAGGAAAATCCGTTCCTTCACATCCAGGACACCTTGATGATCCTTCAGTGTGAAAACACAGAAATAATCCTCAATTCAATCCGCACAGCGAGAATAAAGGATATTCCCTTTTATATTCTTTCATGTTAGGGTTCCTCCGCTTCCTCAATACTCCGCAATGATTATTTTCTTTTGCTGCATCATGATCTTGAATGCATCAGGCTTCTTCATGAGTTCCTCCATATTCGCAGGTGCAACCTGCCAGCTTACGCCGTATTTATCCTTAAGCCAGCCACAGATGCTCTCTTCTCCACCGTCTTCAGTGAGCTTCTCCCAGTAGTAATCAATCTCGTCTTGTCCCTTACATGCGATCAAAAGCGACACTCCTTCATTGAACGTAAATTCGTGCCCTTGCCCGCCGTCAATTGCTGCAATCCAGGTATTTTCAATCGCAAAATCGCCGAACATGAGTGTACCCGCTTTTGCCACAGGATCGTCTTCAGTGCGCCGGACCAACAGCCCGTTCTTTGCATTTTTGAAAACAAATGTATAAAATGTTACCGCTGCTTCTGCCTTGCCGTTTTTGTCCTGAGTAAAGAGCAGTGATGGGATTACTTTCGGTCGCCAGTCGCCAGTGGGATTGTTCAAAATCAGCTGCCAGCTCACATTGTACTTATCCTGCACCCATCCATAGTACTCGCTGAACGGATATTTCCCGGGCGTCATCAATGGGTTTCCACCTCCTGAAAGCTTTCCCCATAACGCATCGATTTCTTCTTTCGAATCCAATGTGATGAAAAATGATATGGACGGATTGGGGGTAAATTCCGGTCCCGCGTTTATTGCCACAAAACGAAACCACATGATTTCAAAGTCAATCGATAGTACTCTACCGGCCATATTGAGCTGGAAGTCGGCCAGCCCTTCTTCTTTGCTTTTTGGATAATACGAAGTCGCAATGACTTTCGCGTCTGGAAAGACAGAGACATAAAAGTCCACGGCTTCTTTAGCGTTGCCGTTATACCACAAGTTTGGTACGATTTTTTGCATGCTGTTTTCCATAGTAGTCTCCTTCATGAGTAAAGGTTTTATAAATAATACGTTTTTTTGAAGCAAAACAGAAGAAAATACAATCATATAAATAAGCAAAAATCAAAACCTGTTATTGCACATTCTTCGTAATGTAGTAATATGCAGAGATTATCTCGAACCGAATGAAGAAAATGCGCCCTTCAAGCAGCGTTTATTGCGAAGTGTAACGAAGAATGGTAAGTAAAAAATGTTTTTGTAATTTTAGAGCTGCAGGGATAGTAGTTTTTTTGACTTTCAACCTTCTGAATATGATCGAGATCTGCTTATTCGGTAATTCCTTTACACAGATGTATCAAAAACAACTCCCTGTATTAATTTGTATTAATGAATTTTTGAACATCCGCTTGAAATAAGGCCCAGCACCTTTCCAGTTTATCTAACAGCACGGACATTTTGTCCCATTCCAATTTGAAAAAGTATGTATGTCTGAAGAAATGCCTGAATTCCAAATAGTCAATAAGTAATTCACAGGTATCAGATCCATGCGTATTTCAGCTCTTGATTGTGGATCGATAAGATTCAACTCTATACTGGTATGCCCGATGATCTCTTCACGAGCGTGCTCTATTAACCTGCAAAAGGCATCGTTTACATCAATCCAGGTGTCATCCTCTATAGATGAAATTGTCACCGGAACCGGACTGGAATATAATTTCTTATACAATTCAGAATAATAGACTTGGTTCTTCCTGGTTTCCATTGCTGATTATTCCTGCTTCTTGATTTCCTGGTCTTGCACCACTGTTTTTCTGCCTCTGAACAGGCAGTCTTCTCTCTTCTTGTTTTTTCCACCGCCTATAATGTCCATTCGTTCCATTTATTTCTACCAACCTCCACTAACTCCTCCAAAAACACACTCCTCACCTGTCACCGATATAAACCCCGAACTCCCACCCTCAAATCTCGCTCCAATCCCAATTTTCATAGATCCTTAACTCCTATATCACAGAAATTCGGGAACTAAGTAGTATCAGGGTTGCAGAAGGGCGAGTCAGGGAAATCGGTGTGATGAGAATCGGGATGGGAAAGTTCAAGGTTCAAAGGTTCAAATTCTAAAATTCTAAAATTCTAAAGCTCTCATGCTCCTGAACCCGGAACCCTGAACGCTGAACCTTTGAACCCCCATTAATATAGGAAAATATGATAGAAGAGTCAAGGTTGGGATGACGGCGGGACTGAGGGACATAATGAAAAATGACAGAGGGGATGGGGGAGGATGGAAGATTGATGGTTGCTTAAAAAACCGAATACACAGCAAAAGGTTGAATTTAGATTATGGAGAGTAAACGCTCCGGTCAGATAAACTGAGATTTGCCGGTCATTTTGGTTGAGATTATGCGGTAAAATTACTTGGGATTCATCGGTCATTTTGAATTAGACTGGCCGGTCACCTTGGGTGAGATCGGCCAATAATACGGATCGGCAGAATTTAAATGCTTATGTATAATCAAAAAATAAATGGTAAATATCAATTTTATTTAGATTGTTATTTCTTTTATGGATAGAATGGTAACTGTATTTAAAATTTTCTTTTATGGAATATGCACTCAAGTTTTGTATTGTTTCTATATCATTATGTTTTGCAAGACGTTCCCGATTTTTTTTTATCTTAGTTTGAATATCTCCATCTTTCCCATCAAATATTACTGCTCTTCCAATTGTACCACTTGCAGAAATTAATATTTCACCTATTTTGGGATAACTATATTTAGCTTTGTACTCCTTAAATAATTCCAGAGTAATATAAGCATCTGCTTCTTTCCCAAAAGTTCCAATTTTATAAAATGGTATATCACCAATTTCAGTAGTTTGGTGTTTTAGAATTCTCTTACACATGCAAATATTCCCAACATCCCCCAATGTCTTCCACTCCACCTCAACACCTTCAAGCATCTTCTCCATAAAATTTTGTTTACTCATGCTTTGCCGCCTTGTTTGCGATCTTCTGCTCCAAAGCCATAATCGTGTCGAGGTAATCTTTTTCCACCGGAGAAAGTGTCTTTACCTGAAAAACTTGTTAACCCCATAAAATTTTTCTCGGCATCAGCCCTCGAATAAATCGTTTCAGCGGCAGTCTGCTTATTTACTGTATAGTGTAATTTATTCTGCACTACTTTGAAAAAGATAATTGATTCTGAAGACTTCGGATCATAATCAATGCTGGTTGCGTACAGATCGAGCACCTGGCGATAGAGCACCTTTTCACTGCTTCTGATATCGCGGATACGTTCAAGCAGCTCTTTCCAGTAGTTGCCGCCGCCGGTACCCTTCAGACGATCATCGTCCATGGTGAAGCCTTTTACAATGTATTCTTTCAGCCTTTGTGTTGCCCATTGCCTGAAGCGGGTTCTCTGCAAGGATTTAACCCGATAACCGACCGAGATAATCACATCCAGATTATAGAAGTTTGTTGGTTTTGTAGAAAAATCGGAATTTCCGATTTTTCTCACTGTATCCTGCTCCGAAAGCTCGTTTTCCTTATAAATAACAGACAATCGCCGCACGGCCTTTACCGGAAAGATAACTGAGTGCATGGAGCACAAAAGCGAAGTCGGCTTTAGATTTGGGAGCCAGAACGCCGGTAGGGGCAAAGCGTTCATCGTTGATGAGGGTTGGGTCATCACTGCCGATCCAGGTTACCGAGTATGGCGGATTGGAAACAATGGCATCAAAAGGTTTTTCATCCCCAAAATGGGGGTCCAGAAGAGTGTTGCCCAAAGCAATATGAAACTTGTCGTAGTTAATGTTGTGCAAAAACATATTCATACGGGCAAGGTTGTAGGTGGTGTAAAGATTTTTTTTATGAGTATTAAACTATTGTTATACAACAGGTATAGATGCGACGTAAGAGGGTTGTTACAGTATGCGAGTAGACAGATTTGATTCTATTTTGCGGGTGCGCTTGATCCTTAAGCATCAGGCATTGTGGCCAAGCGGCTTCAAACCCGAACGTTCAACTCAAAAATTCGCCTTTGATCCATTTGCTTCCATCTCCTCCACTTTTTGCCGAAGAAATACAAACCAACAGATGTTACCATTGAAAACGTGATTTTTCTTGTGCAGTCAGCTACCGGTATGGGATCGTGTTGTTGAATTGAGCAGTTTTATCCGGCAGCAACTGCAAGGGTCATTTTCGACGACGCAAAGGGCACTGAGTGTGGGATTACAAATGAGTTGGCGTACTTCTAATCTTGCTGACCCACATCAAATCGCCTGCCATCCATATTTTTTAACGATGTGGTAGCAAGGGGGCGAGTCCGGAGAGCTGCGGGATTAAAATCTTACCAGATCCGGGATTTGCAAGTCAAAAATCCAGCAATGTCAAAAGAACAACAGAACTCACTAAAAACGCTCAAAACGTAACTATCCCATCGCAAGTTTAAATCCTTCAGGAGATGCCAATTGCAGTGTGAATGTTCT
>JAFGIN010000200.1 GCA_016929595.1 Chitinispirillaceae bacterium | reverse complement strand
CGTCCTGGCCATCGATGCAAACGGCGACATTGCGGGATGCACGACAACCAGCGGCCTGAGTTTCAAGCTTAACGGCCGCGTGGGCGACTCACCGATCATCGGCGCCGGGTTGTATGTTGACAATGAGGTGGGTGCAGCCGGCGCAACGGGCCGCGGCGAGGATGTTATCAAATCGTGTGCATCGTATTACATGGTATTGAAGATGAAAGAAGGACGTTCACCCCAGCAGGCATGTGAAGATGCATTGCAGATGATCGCTGACCGCTACAGAAAGGTGAATCCCGACTTTTACCCGAGCGAGAAGTTTGTAGCGATCAACAAATATGGGGAGACAGGGTGTGCAACAATGAAAGGGAACCGCAATCCTCAGATGTCGGTGCATACCTCTAAAGGGTATGAAAGATATGAGGGAATAGTTGCTTTCCCCGGTAAATAGGAAACCAGTAACATCTGGTGCTCCGCGGTTTGAAGATGCATCCTGCGACTTTGCTGATTTGTTAGGACTCCCTGTTCAGGTTTTAAAGTATACTATTCAAGATCAGAACATAATACGGCCAAAATCAAAAATCAACCCGGGTCCTCCTGTTATTGAATCACCATATCATTTTTTTTAATACTTTAGTCATAATAATAACCAGATAACTTGGAACCATTACTATTCATCATTTTTGCATTAATTCTGGGAACACTTACCAGGCACCTTCTGAAAAAAACGCCCATCCCCTACACCGTATTGCTGGTTGTAACAGGAGTGTTGCTCGGAGTGATAACACGATTTCACCTTATCTCAGATTCTTTCGAGGTTGTTTACCGATCAATATCGTGGGCAGGATCCATCAATCCTCATGTGGTGTTTTTTGTTTTCCTCCCGACATTAATTTTTGAGGCAGCCTTCGGGATGGATTGGCACACATTCCGGAAAACCTCAGTTAACGCAACCTTGCTGGCTGGTCCGGGTATACTGGTTGCGTTAGGATTTACTGCACTGCTGCTGATTGGTATCAGGGACTTAAACATTGGCCTTCAGAACTGGACATGGCCGGTCGCTCTGATGTTTGGAGCAGTAATTTCAGCCTCGGATCCTGTTGCGGTGGTAGCTATTCTGAAAGAGATGGGTGCCAGTAAGAAACTCTCTACATTAATCGATGGCGAAGCAATTCTGAACGATGGAACGGCAATCGTTCTCTTCATGGTTTTTTATTTGCCGTTATCAGGACAAACAACAGAAATGAATCCGTTTCTCGATTTTTTGAAGGTGGCCGTTGGAGGAACTCTGTTTGGGCTTATCGTTGCAAGATTTGTAATGTTTTGGCTCAAAAATGTGTTCAACGACGCTCTGGTGGAAATAGTGGTGCTGCTGGCTTCTGCTTATCTTACATTTTACATTGCCGAAGAGTTTTTGCATATATCTGGTGTACTCGGACTTTTTGGTCTTGGCATTACAATGGCAAGCGTTGGCAAGACTCGTATCAGCCCCGAGGTAATAAAATTCCTCCATGAATTCTGGGATCTGGCAGTATATCTGGCAAACACACTAATATTCATAATCGTGGGAGTTATAATTGCAAGCCGGGTAAATTTTACTATAAACGATTTTGTAGTCCTGATTCTTCTGTATGCGGGCATACATGCGGCCAGGGCTGTCATGATAGCCTTGCTCTACCCTGTTATGAAACGATCAGGTTATGGTATTACCTTTAAAGATGCAGTAGTAACATGGTATGGTGCTTTAAGGGGGGCTGTCGGACTGGCCCTTGCATTGATAGTTGCAGGTATGGAAACTATACCGGTTGAAATAAGAGATCAATTCCTCTTCTTAACAGCCGGTATAGTAATGCTCACTTTACTAATAAATGCTACCACCATAAAGTCTATCGTCAGTAAGTTGGGGCTTACCAGGATGGCAGCCTCCAAAGCCATTATCTTGAATCAGACATTTCAGTCCATCTCTGATGAAATGGAGGCTGAAGCAAAAGCGATTTCAGGAGACCGGTATTTCAGGAATGCTGATAAAGAAATCATTAAAAAATACCTCCCTCAGCATAAAAAGGTTAAAATTGAATTCACTTTAGACAGCAATGAGCTTGCTGAGCTGAGGCGAAGGGTTTTAGAGAAAGAAAAAGCCAGTTACTGGGAGCAGTTCAATAAGGGGTTGATCAGCTCAGAAACAGTCATAAAGCTTTCCGAGTCTATCAGCGAAATGCTTGACAGGAATGGGAACATGCCACTTGATGAGAGAAACGATCTGGAAAATATGCTACGCAACTCAGGATTCCTGAACAAGCTTCAGAGTATTAAATGGCTCTTTGTCATCTACAGAAAGATCAATTATAACAAGCTGGTATTAAGTTATGATTATGGAATGGGCTTTGTTGCAGCACAAAACTCAAATCTTGAGCTGATAGAAGGTTTCAAGAGATCAGGTGCATTGAGTTCCGGCGACGAGATCATTAATGAGCAGCTCCATGATGAAATAAGCCAGAACATAATTCACGGACAAACATTCCTGCGTAATTTTAAAAAATTCTACCCTGAAATTTATATTGAAGCAGCTACCAAAAAGGCAGTTCAGACGCTCCTTAATGACGAGAAGGCCAAGGTGGAAGGACTCCTGCGGTCAGGAAGGATCGATCTTGATGAAGCAGGGAAATTGCTTGCAAATATCGAGGGCAGGATGAAAATAATCCACAAATACCGTTATCGGGGAAACAGTGACATGGGAGAGGAAGGCATCTGACATCACTTAATGAAGCATCCCCGGTTAATATATACGGAATATCCTGATTTTCCCAAAAAAAAGGTGAAGTTAAGATAATAAAAGCCAGGCAAAAACATGAAGTTACTTTTTTAGATTAACGTTCATTTCTTTTGTTCCTCCAAAAGAAATGAACCAAAGAAAAGGAGGCCGGAAAAGACAACCATGTCTGTTTTTCGCCAATTGCTCATGGCCATTTCCCGCTCCAAAAAACAGCCATGGTTCGCACCTTTTCCGGTTCGCCAACGCACAAACCATTCAAATTATGCTGTTGTGAATTGCTTTCAGATTGTATCTTTGATGTATTGAGCACAACCAGTAAAGCGCGCGGCCAGGTAAGTGTTGTGAATTGCTTT
>JAFGIN010000199.1 GCA_016929595.1 Chitinispirillaceae bacterium | reverse complement strand
TGAGGGCTTGGATCTCTCTCAAATGAACCTGGCCCTGTTAAAGCAGGTCGAAATCCTTGTCCTGCACACAATCGAACAGGATAAGCGGATCGAGGCTTTGGAAAACGAGATGAAAAGGAAATAATCATGCGCCTGAAAAATCACAACCAATTATCAGGTTGAAATAACTCATCAAAATTACACGGAAAGGGATCAATATGACTAAAGGAATGCTCATTAAAAAAACGATACAGATGGTTTGTTTATGGCTGGCTTTGGGGAATACGATTATTTTCGGGCAATGGGGTACAAGCGGTGACGATATTTACAATACCAACTCAGGAAGCGTGGGAATTGGCACCTCAAGCCCGCAGGATAAACTGCATGTAAGTGGGGGTGATTTCAGGTTAGATGCCGACCGAGAGATATTTTTCAACGATAACGGGCAAATCAGAAGCATGGATAATAATCACAGGATTCTTTTCCGACGAAGTGAAAACAAAATGGAATTGCGCGAGTATGGGGATATCATTTTATCGTCCGGAGCAACAAGCGGGAATGAAACAGGTTATATGGTATTAAAGGCAAGTGGTTCAATCGGCGTTGGCACCAGTTCCCCGTCGGAAAAACTCGAAGTCGATGGGACTGTAAAGTGCGATACCGTCAAGTGTGACGCCGTAAAAATCAACGGCTGGACCTTGAACGCTCCTGATTACGTGTTTGAGAAAGAGTACAATCTACGCAGCCTGAAAGAAGTGGAAAATCACATTTCAGCAAAAAAGCACCTTCCTGATGTACCAAGCGCATCAGAAATAAGAAAGAACGGCCTTGACCTCACTGAGATGAACATGATCCTGCTTAAAAAGGTCGAGGAACTGACCCTGTATGCAATCGAACAGAACAAAAAGATCGAGAAGCAGCAGAAACAGATAAATGAACTCAAACAATATCTAGCGCAGTAGAAATGCGATTTCAACAAATGAAATAAATGGAAAAAGCGAAGGAGATAAATATGAAAACAGTACAGCAATTTAAGGGTATAGGAGTGATACTGGCTGGTTTTCTGGTGATAATGATATCGGTTAATGCAATGACGGTAAAGCAAAATATTACAAAAGACCAGGAAGAAGAAGGATTCAGCAACATAGAACCCAGGCAGAGCCTTGTGAACGCAAGGTATACCATTCCGGTTATGAACCTGAAGCAAAAATTAACAAGCGAATTAAGCCGTAAAGGTATAAAGCAAATAACTAAAGAGAACAAAGAACAAGCCTCTCAGGCAGTAGTAGAGTGTTTTAACAGGGAATATGGAAATGCCAGGTCTCAATACAGTATAAAACGAGTCCGTGTCAATGAGGCGAACAACTGGCATTTCGTGCTCAACCAGTTTATTGACGATATTCCTGTACTAGGGGGTGTTGTGGCGCTCCATATGCATAGTGACGGAGCGCTGTTCGAAATCACGGGAAGTTTTTTACTGGGAAACGAACCTGTTACTGCCCCATCAATAGACTCTTCCGTAGCAATAGAGCTTGCGCTGCGAACACTAAAACCAGGTTCAAAACAAGTCGAGAACAGGCAGCCTGAATTGGTTATAATCGGCGGCCTTCTCGCTTACCGCATCTACTGCAACGAGCCCGGCACAAAAGGCGCATGGGAGATGATCGTTGATGCACGAACAGGAGAAGTTCTGCAAAAAGCCACTACCGTTTACCGGTCAATAGCTCCGACAAGCATGCCTTTTATAACAGCACAGGCATTAATAACTCAATCAGAAACAGATACAGCGCCTCCGGGATACCCGAATCAAGGAAATGTTGCAACTATTACCGGCAACAGGCTTGAACGTGAAGGTGGCGAGGAAGTTACCATTAACGGATGGTATGATAGTACGGATTCAAAATATTACCTGTTCAATGGGGATGAACATTGGCTTGTTGTAGACCAGACCGTTATTGATACTAATACGGAAATATATACAAGCGCCTCAAATAATTGGGGTACTTCAAATAGAGCCCTGATATCATTAGCATATAATCTGGAAAGAATTCAAGATTTTGCAAGTGATAGTTTAGGATTAGATAGTTACGATAATGAAGGAGGAATGGTAACGGCTATTTTTGTTAACGAGTTATTCAACACGTGGGATGGTAATTTTAATATTATGAATGTTGCTACAGGTTGGAATAGTACGCAATCACAATACAAACAAGATACTGGTGCAATAACGGATGAAATGGCTCATGAATTCGGTCATGGACCTGGAGTTTATTTATTCGGTGCTAGCCTTAGATCCACAATTGAGACAATGTCTGCAGTTGAAGCATATAACGATATTTTAGGTACATGTATTGAAGCAACCTTACAGGATGATTGTAGAGACAAATATGCAAGCACATCACGTCAATTCGAAGACAATAAGTTTGATTGGCTTTTTAGTGAAGATTGTACCATTTCTGATAGTGGGGATAGTTCTTGGATGAGAAATTTATGTGAACCAGAAAATGCTCCAATATTATTTGGAACAAATTGGTCGGCTACACCTTTATACTGGGGAACAGGTTATGATGATGGAGATGACGATGAGAAAATGTATAAGCACTCTTTAATAATGAGCCATGCCTTTTTTTTAATAGCCGAAGGTGCAAAGAAAGTGCAAACACATGATAGTGAATATTCCCATAAATATGGTCCCTTTTGTGGCCTTGGAATTGTCACAGCACGAAGAATTGCGTGGGGGTCTGTTCTCGATGGTAAAGATTATGATATTTCCCCTTCTAAACAATATAGGAACTCACGAAATGCTTGGCTTTCTGAGTCCAAAGAACTCGGCCATAACACTGGTACTGTTGCTCAAACCTGGGCAGCCGTAGGTGTTGTTGATCGTCTTGTAGGCACCCCACCCACAGGATCAGATACCTTGCCCGGCGTACCTGAAGAAAACTGCTACTTAACTATTGATGATGCATTAGACGACGCCGAAGCTGGTGATTTTATTTATGTTTATCCAGGTATTTATGTTGAAGGCCTTACTATTGATAGCGCCGATATAACGCTTGTTGGGCAAAATTGGGACGTAACCAGCTTCAGGGGCCAAATTACCGTGAATTCTGGTGGTTCGGGTTTTACTCTTGCCGGATTCAATCTTAATGGACTTGGCACTTATACTCCAATAACTATTAACAGCGCAACCAATGTGTCTATCTGCAACAATAAAATCACGAATTGTGATACCGGTATTGCAACTAATATCAAATGCCAGATCATGGGTAACGTGATTTCCGCGTCTGATGTAGCCATGGATATATATAATACAGGCCAGTGCATTATCAAGGACAATGAAATATTATCCTCAGGCATTACCCTGGATTACTGTATGGCTAATGAAATTCTATACAACAGATTTGATGATATAGCCGGTGATGCAATATACATTACCAATGGCGCATACCAGAAGGTCCAGAATAATTTTATTAGAGATGCATCTCAATATAGTATTGCTGGAGCCACAAGCCTTCTCAACATTACGGAAAATGTATGGACAAGTTCGTCCGGTGTTTCGTTTGATCTGAGCAGCAGCAACAGCGGTTATATATACCACAACAATTTCAGTGGACCATCATATTCGTTTGATGTGCCTGGAAGTTTTTACTGGGACAATGGCAGCCAGGAAGGCAGTTTCTGGAGCAATTACGTCTCAGGAGGTTCTTTGCCCCATGAAGGCAAAGATTACTATCCGCTTTCGAGTAGGCCGGTATCTCCGTTTTTCATCACATCGAGCGATGGCACAGTCAGGTTTATTACTGATGTGGAAGGAAATAATATAAAGATTACTGACACGGTTACAAGCGGATCGCAATCTGGCCTGAGAATCGGTACAGCCGCCTCACTCTCCTCAACTGGCATACTTCAATGCAACCAATTGTTAACAGAATCAGGAAAATGGATGGATGATGAGGACAATCTAGATAGTTGCTTTGTGTGGAAAAATCCTGAGGGGAAAGCCATGATTGTAGTAAGCCCTGATAGCATTGTAAGGATAAGGGGGCAAATGACACCGAAGATGTAAGTATAAGATATTCCGTTTTCTTTAGAGAACGGTACGATTATATTTTAATTGAAAAGCGGGAATTTTGTGGTTATGTTTAAAGTATGTTCATAATACCATATATTGGGGGTTATATGAAGTTGAAAATACAAGGAATTATTGTGGCATTCATCTGTTTCAGCAGTATATCAATTGGATTTAGCCAGACTCAGTGGACAGCCAGAGAATCAGGAACAACAGCTAATCTGACATCGATTGTGTGGACAGATGAAAAGCTGGTGGCAGTTGGGGATTCTGGAGTAATTCTGGTATCAGAAAATGGCGAGGTTTGGGAAACCTGTTCTTCAGGCACGGAAAAAGACCTCGTATCAATTGCATGGACT
Organism: Chitinispirillaceae bacterium; assembly: GCA_016929595.1. Taxonomy (GTDB): domain Bacteria; phylum Fibrobacterota; class Chitinivibrionia; order Chitinivibrionales; family Chitinispirillaceae; genus JAFGIN01. The sequence continues at coordinate 872 of JAFGIN010000199.1, read as the reverse complement.
AGTGAAAAGCTGGTAGCAGTTGGTAATTCAGGAACGTTAATTACTTCTGAGGATGGAATTATCTGGGAAAAGGAAAATTCGGGGGATAGCCTTGATATTATCTTTGTATCTTGGGCTGATAGCATGCTTGTGATAATTGATTATGGTAATACCATAATGGTTTCGGAAGATGGACAAACGTGGAGAGAAAGATCTGTAGATAATTATGAATTTGAATTTGTTATATGGTCAGATACGATGTTTGTTGGTATTGGCCTAGGTTCTATAATTGCTACTTCACCAGACTTAATAACTTGGACTGTTAAAAAATCCGGTAGTGTACATGATAGATTAAATAGTCTTTTTTGGAATAAAAAGCAATTTGTTACTGTCGGTAGTGAAGGTATGGGTTGGGGAGTAATATACTCTTCTTTTGACGGTAATACTTGGAATATAAAGTACCACATAATACCAGGGCCAAGTTTTAATTCAGTATGTTCGTCAAAAGCCAATTGGGTAGTAGTTGGAAATACTGGAACTATCCTAACCTCTCCCGATGCTGAAACCTGGACTCCCCAAACCTCCGGCACTACCCGCAACCTCCGTTGCGTTACTTTTACAGGAACACAATACGTTGCTGTAGGAGATTCTGGTACAATTATTACCTCACCTGCAGAAAACAATACAGTAACTCGAAAACCTGTACCTAACAAAAATGCTGAAGATATTGCGCTCAAACACAGCAGAAAAACAATAACAGTACACCTTCCCTATTCGCTTCAAGGAACAACAGTATCTGTTTTTTCCCTTGCCGGGAAAAGGATACCAATGTTATTAAGGAAGGCTGCACTCGCATCATTTGAAATCGATATTCGCGATCTTGCTCCAGGAGT
>JAFGIN010000198.1 GCA_016929595.1 Chitinispirillaceae bacterium | reverse complement strand
GAGGCGTGAGAAACATGAGCGATTTTCGCACTCCGCTCACCCTTCGACAAGCTGCTATGATGAGCGGAAACGCGGTTTTTGGTACCTCAGTAGTAACAATAAACTTAGATAATCTGTCCGCCAGTCTGCAGGTTTCCGGGAAGAAATTCTTTGAGATGTGTCTGGGGTTTTCTCATATTGTTTTCATACAGGCAATAAAAAAACTGAAACGGATAGTGCAATTCATTTATTTTTAAAATACTATGAATAAATTGTGGTTCATTTCTTGTACCGAAATCATATTATATAGGTATCAAAAAGTTGTGAATAACAAACCTTGAAACATCATAACCAAAGGAGAGTGTATGGATACAGTGTGGGAAAAGATCAAAAAAGGGCTTCGGGACGGGGCATCAGTTTCGATGGAGAAGATTGAAGAGTTCAGTAAAATCGGTAAGCTCAAAATTGAAGAAGTTGCTGCTAAAAGGAAAATTGAACGAAACTATGCCGATATTGGTGAGCGGGTATTTGATATGATCGAAGAGGGGAAGAGTTCAGATCTTGGAAATGATCTCTCAGTAAAAAAGTCAGTTGAAAATATTGTAGCGCTGCGTGAGGAGCTTTCATCTATCGATGCAAAGATTAAAGAAATTCAGGAGGCTGCGAAGAAAAAAGATGGCCAGGTTTCTGACGATGAAGAGATAACCAGCATTTAAGGGAAAATGGAAAAAAAGACTATTCTCATTGTACCACCACGGGGAGTTCCTGTAAAGTCTATTCGGGTCAGACTCTCTGTGGTAATAATATTTTTGATCGTAGTTGGTGTTGGTTTTATTGGATATTTTATTCCCTTCAATCGAATAACACTCAGCGATATTGAGAAGAATCAAAAAAAGAACCTCACCGAGCAGAATAGCGCTCTTCTTCAGAAGATATTGACTTCATTGCGGTTGCTTAATAATCTTAAAGAACAGGTTGAGCGTCTGGAGATGAAAAAAACGAATGTTTCAAGTAAGCCAGTTACTGATTCTGCTGTTGGTACTACAATCAAAAAACGTATTGATATGTCAAAAATGCAAACAGCTGAGCTGATTACCTTAGTGCAAAGCAGAGAAAAGAGATTAAGAAATTTCATTGCTGCTGCATCAGAGGGCAACAACCTGTTTGATATACTTCCTGTGATTGCTCCAGTTTCGGAGCCTTATGTAATTTCAAGAAAGTATGGTCCATCAGAAGATCCTTTTACTGGAATTCAAAAGTGGCATTATGGAATAGATTTTGTCGCTGAAGAGGGGGCATACGTTTTCGCGACAGCTGGAGGAGTTATTGAGAAGGAAGAGAATCATCCTTTATGGGGCAAAAGAATTGTTATTTCGCATGGTGAGGGGCTGACAACTATTTTTGCTCACCTTGGTTCTTATAAAGTTAATAAGGGTAAGAAAGTTTCCAGAGGTGATATAATAGGTACTGTTGGTACATCCGGTTTAAGCTCGGGGCCACATCTCCATTATGAAATTCGTATTGATGGTAACCCGCTGGATCCGTATGCCTACATGTATCCATCAATTGCAGGCAAAGTAGCTCTTATTCTACAATAAGATTTTCAGAAGAATCAAGCCACCAATTATACAACCTGCAGCCACACTGCAAATAATAACAAGTTTTCCGTTTGTCCGGATTGTCGGCTTCCACTTTGTAATACTGGATGGATTTGCTGCAAAACGGGAGCATATTTCATTTGGTGAACTATCTGTCATCTTGGTAAGTATAGAAAAAAGCTCGTGTCCAAAATCGCTTATATGTGCATAGCGATCTTCGGGTTCGAGAGACATGCTTTTTTCAACAATTTCCACTAATTTGGGCGGCATATCGATTGGGTAACTATCCAGACTCTTATAGATGCCTTTTGTTTTCTTTTGAACAAGTTCACTTAATGTTTTTTGAGGAAAAGCTCTCTGACCAGTAATCAACTCATATAATACGGTTCCAAGGGAAAATATGTCGGTACGATGATCGAGTGTTTTTCCGTTAAGCTGCTCCGGACTGAGATAGACCAGTGTCCCCATAATTTTCTGCCCAATAGTATGGAGGCTTACTTCGCTGGGACGCGCGATCCCAAAATCCATGAGTTTAATGATACCATCTTTGGAAAGTATGATGTTGTCCGGTTTTATATCACGGTGAATCAGTCCTTTATATACTTTTCCATAAAGGGTGTAATCTTTTATATGTGCGTATTGCAGTGCCTGGCAGATAAAATAAACTACACTTATTGCAACAGTAAGTGGAAGGCTGGTTTGTTGGGATATGAGGCTTTTTAAAGATGTTCCATCAACGAATTCCATTTCTATAAATGGTATATTCTGATTGTAGTAACCGATATTATGGATCTCCACGATATTGGGATGATGGAGATCTGCAAGAATTTTCGCTTCGGTAAGGAACCGTTCTCGTGTTTCCTTTTCATGGCCTTTTTTTAATACTTTAACGGCTCTTATTACTTCGAGCCCTTCATGCCATACTTTGTACACATTGGCACTTCCACCTTCACCAATAAGTACCTGCACACGATTTGGGCCGATTTTATCTCCAACAACCGGCATGGGAATCGGTTTGGGTTCATAAGGGTTTTCGATTGTGCCATCGATTTTCAGTGTTTGTGATGCTGAATTTTCTGGAGTACTTTCAGACATAATAAAAACCTCTTAGGATAAAATTTCAGCCTCGGACGGATAAGTAAGATTTCGTCTGAAGCCTGGGACTGAACTATAGAGAATACAAAAACTAATGGTGATAGTATGTATCAGTATGTTGTTAATCGAAAATACCTGAAAAACGATCTGATTTCCTGGAACGCACATGAAAGATACTCTAATATACATTTCCATACACTTGAAGGGATACCATAAATTAATTTCCGATTACGCTCATGATATAAAAATGTATAATTCTTTATACCGGTTGAGAATAATTCTCCGCCAGCTTGAATCATCAACTATTTTTATATTGTTTTGTTCTGGTTACTTCCTGTGAGGATTGAGCTGTAATAACTGGTCCTTTTAAAGTTAAAGGTACTAATGAGAATTTCCCAAATTATCGCGATAGTTACAAGTATCAGTTTTAAACTTCGTAAGATTGAGCGATTTAAATTGACCGGACTGTTTATTCTGCACAGGACTGGGATTCTGTCGATGGGAAATTACGTATGAGTTTTGCATTCAGCTCTATTATCTCAATACTGATTTTTTTAACCGGTTCTCCAGTTGCCGGGAGCGAAAAAACTCATGATTCTTCCTATGTCAAATTTATTACCGGAATATATTTAATTAACAGTACAAATAATCTGACCGATCAGCAGAGAGCTCAGCGTTATTCTGAGCTTGTTGAGGTATGCGGAATCAATAAAGATTCTGCACAGAGTTTTACTTCACGCTACTACAATAAACCGGATGAGTGGAAAAAAATACACGAAAAGATTCAAACGTTACTGTCAGAGTATGAAAATAATCGAAATAATGATACAATTATTTCAAAAATTAATAACAATCCTGAAACAATGGAACCCGTAAGGAGCAAATGATGGCAGACATTAATGAAGTTACCGATCAGACATTTTCAGCGGAAGTACTTTCCAACCCATTACCCGTAATTGTTGATTTCTGGGCCGAATGGTGTGGTCCCTGCAAAATGCTTACTCCGATTATTACCGAACTGGCAACAGAATTAAAAGGGGTAGTAGCGGTCTACAAGCTCAATATCGATTCAAACCCTCAAACGGCTGCCCAATATTCGATTAACAGTATTCCGACACTTCTGTTTTTCAAAAACGGTAGTATTATTGAACAGCATACTGGTTTGCTGGCTAAAGCTCCGTTGAAAACTAAAATTTCCAAAGTGTTTCAAATCTAAGACTGGAGTGATATCAGGTAATGCGCATTGTTGCCCTGAACCCGCCGTTTCTTCCGAAGTTTTCCCGAGAGTCCCGTTCTCCTGCAGTTGCAAAGAGTGGTACATTGTATTATCCGATGTGGCTTGCGTACGCAGCCGGATATCTTGAGAAATGTGGACACGAAGTTCTACTTATTGATGCTCCAGCTTCAGGCTTAAGCGTTGAGGAGGTAGTTGGGAAAGTTACAGCATTCAAGCCTGAAATAGCTGTTCTCGATACATCTACACCAAGTATTTACAGTGATGTGGAGGTGGGTGCACAACTTAAAGATGCTTTGGATAATCTCTATCTGGTGATGGTTGGTGTACATGTTTCAGCACTACCTGAAGAGACACTGGAATTGAACCGTAAGATTGATGCTGTTGCTTTTGGCGAGTACGACGAAACTCTTGTGGAGCTCTCTTCACTTTTCGGAAAGGGCGATATCAGTGATTCCGGTTTCAAAACAGTTCGGGGGATTGCTTTCCGGGACAGTTCCGGCACAATCGTTCGCAATGAGCGTCGACCGTATATCGAGAATCTCGATGAGATTCCGTTTGTTTCGTCTGTCTATAAAAAATTTCTCGATATTTCTCCCTATTTTTATGGGCACAGCCGTCATCCGATAGTTGTTATAGTTACCGGGCGTGGTTGTCCGTTTAAATGTACCTATTGTGTTGTCCCGCAGACCCTGCAGGGACACCGTTACCGGAAACGTTCGATTCAGTCGATTGTTGGTGAGTTCAGGTATATAAAAGACAATTTTCCTGATATTAAAGAGATCATGATTGAAGATGATACTTTGACCGCAGATAAAAAAAGGTGCAGAGAATTCTCGCAGGCTCTTATCGATGCGGGTTTGACAACAATTCCCTGGTCGGCAAATTCAAGAGCTGAAGTCGATTACGAAACGATGAGGCTCATGAAAAAAGCGGGCTGTCGTCTGTTTTGTGTTGGATTTGAAAGCGGTGACCAGCAGATACTCGACAATATACAGAAATCACTGACACTTGATAAAATACATGCGTTTGTGAAAGATGCCAGGAAGGCAAAGATCATGGTGCATGGGTGTTTTATGGTTGGTAACAGAGGTGAGACAAGGGATACTCTTGGAAAAACGCTTGCTCTTGCAAAGAGACTCAATCCTGACACTGCACAGTTCTATCCGATAATGGTGTATCCCGGCACGAGCGACTACTCCTGGTTTGAGGAGAAGGGGTGGATTGTTACGAAGGATTTTCGTAAGTGGCTTACTGATGATGGTCTTCATTCTTCGGTTGTATCCAACCCGGATCTTACGTATGAATATCTGGTAGATTTTTGCAACAGGGCCCGACGTGAATTTTATCTTCGTCCCTCTTATATGATATCCAAAATCATACAGATGCTCTCCAATCCATCTGAATCCAAGAGGATCGTAATGGGGGGGAAGAGTCTGTTCAAATATCTGTTTGCCCGATCTCCGAAAGAAGAGTGCTCCTGTAAATGACCGCTTTATTTGTTTTCGTATTCTGGGCATCTGTTATATTTGTCATTTATTCATATACGGTGTATCCGTTGTTGCTGTCAGTATTTTCTCATCTGTTTGCGCGCCCCGTAAAATCGCAGGAAAATTACTACCCATCAGTGGGTGTACTGGTTCCCTGTCACAATGAAGAAAAAGTCATCCGTAGAAAGATAGAAAATATCCTTTCACTTGATTATCCGGCTGACAGGATATCTGTCTGGGTAGGATCCGATGCTTCTGTGGATAATTCAGAAAAAATTGTTCGTGATTTTCTGGATCCCAGGGTGCACTTATGGATAGCTGAAAAACGGGGTGGGAAAACAGGTGTACTCAATGGTCTGGCACCGCTCATTGATGCAGAGATACTACTTTTCACGGATGCTAATACCATACATCAGAAAGACTGCCTGAAATATATGACTGCACATTATGCTGACCCCACTGTTGGAGGTGTCGCAGGACATATAAATCATGCAAGTGCTGGTGAAGAAGAGTATGGTGAGAACTTTTATCGAAGATTTGAATCCCATCAGAAATTTCTCGAGGGATCCCTGCACAGCACGATCTCTGCTTTTGGCGGTTTTTACTCTATCAGGAAATCGTTATTCAAACCTATTCCTCAAAACTCCTATTCCAACGATGATGTTATCATTCCGATGAATGTTATCAGTCAGGGCTACCGCATCATTTATGAGCCTCGTTCAATATCAGAAGAGGAGAACACCGGTGATACTTCACAGGAATACGCACGTCGTGTTCGTATTGGAGCGGGGAATTTCCAGGCTTTCTTCTGGCTGCTACGTTTTCTAAACCCATTTAAAGGATGGCCATCGTTCTGTTATGTTTCGCATAAAGTTACACGCTGGTTTTCTCCTGTCGCACTTTTTACCGGGTATTTTTCCTGTGGGATTCTTGCATTTACAATAGACGTATCTCTTTATAAAATGCTTTTTGCAACCGGAACCATCTTCATTATTGCCGGTTTAGGTTCCAGAGTTATTCCGATCCGTTTAACACGTCACAGCTTCTATTTTCTTATCATGAATATTGCTCTGATCGCCGGCCTTTTCCGGTATGTACGCGGAATCAAAAGTGCAGCATGGTCCCGGACTGAGCGGAGTTGATCGCTTCAGGAAAAACCTGCCGGTTATAACAGGCAAAATTATTCTCCCCAGGCTTTCATCCCGTATATAATCTATCGAACTAACATCAGTTGCGGGATGCTGACCATCGTTTCCTGAAGCATCCCACCAGTTCCGCACCACACATTCAGATTTCAGACCGCAGATGAGATGGATAATTGCAGCTCTATTTAAATCAAGCAGTTGCATCTGTTTTGGATTACAACTGCATCAGTAACTGCACATTACACAATGTGTAAAGATACATGCATAGATTTGTATAGAATAAAATACTGTTGCATCTGGCATGTTTTATGCTTATTCTTGCAGGATTGTTTTAGAAAAGGAAACGATTGAGGCGATTGTTAAGAAAAAGAGTACAAACTCTCTCAACCTCAACCTTAACCTAATATTACCGGGGAAGAAATGATTCAGGGAATTTACACGGCATCGATGGGCATGACTCCACTTCTTCAGAAGCAGGATCAGATAGCTAACAATTTGTCTAATGTCAACACGACAGGTTTCAAGCAGAGTGGACTGTTTATCAAAAGTTATCAGAAGTATGTTGCAGACGATCAGCTTCAGCCATTTGTGAACAGAGAAATCAAGGCAGATGAAGTGTACATAGACTACTCTGAAGGAACGATGAAACAGACTAAAAATCAATTTGATATAGGTATCCAGGGAAGCGGCTTTCTTACTGTTATGACAGGTGATGGGGTTCAGTATACACGCAATGGAAGTTTTGCGTTGAATTCTGAAGGGTTTATTGTAGCCTCCGATGGATCAAAGGTGATGGGAACGGAAGGGTACATTCGCCTCGAGCGAAATCTACCTGTAACGATTTCTGACCGTGGTGAAGTACTTCAGGACAACATGAGCATGGGTTTTCTGAAAGTGGTTGATTTTCAGAAACCGTACAAGATGTTGCGTTGCGGTGAAGGACGTTTCAGGCCGCAGCTACCGGATAACCCTGAAGTGAGCTCTGCCGGTTATGTGGTTCGTCAGGGATATCTTGAGACATCAAATGTGGATATGATAAAAAATATGGTTGCGATGATCTCAGCACACAGAAACTTTGAAGCTGATCAGAAAGCGCTTCAGGCACAGGATCAGACGCTCGAACAGGCGGTAAATCAGGTTGGAAAGGTGGCGTAAAATGATCAGATGTATGATGACAGCTGCAACGGGGATGGAAGCACAGCAATTGTACATGGATACCATTTCCAATAATTTATCTAACGTCAATACTACTGCGTTCAAACGTTCGAAGGTGGAGTTTCAGGACCTGATGTATCAGACGTTACGTGAACCGGGGATAAGGAATTTTGAGGGTTCGATGGCACCGTCTGGAATCGAGACAGGATTAGGTGTCAAGCCATCAGCGACACAGAAAATATTTGAGCAGGGGCAGCTTAACCGGACAGAAAACGAACTGGACTGGGCTGTTCAGGGAGAGGGGTTATATCAGATTATGTTGCCCGATGGTACGCTGGCATATACCAGAGATGGAGCATTCAAACGATCAAGTGATGGTACAATCGTTTCATCATCGGGTTTTATGCTCTATCCACAGGTGACGATACCGGAGCAGTCTTCGGAACTCACGGTCTCTGCTGACGGACATGTTTCTGTAAGGCTTCCCGGTGAAGACACATCAACCGATATCGGTCAGGTGGAACTTGTACGCTTTGTAAATCCATCAGGGCTGAAATCTCTTGGAGGTAACCTTTACACTCAAAGTGATGCCAGCGGAGACCCGGTTGTATCAACTCCCGGTGAAGAGGGTGCCGGAACAATACTTCAGAAATACACAGAATCATCGAATGTACAGATCGTTGAAGAGATGGTAAATATGATCAGTGCTCAGAGGGCTTTTGAAATAATATCAAAATCTATTCAGGTCTCAGAAGAGATGATGCAGGTTGCTAATAACCTCAAGAGATGATCAAACTGATGAGTTGTATCACATGATTACCAAGAAAATTGTAATTGCGGCTCTGTTTGTAACCGGTGCACTGGGTGCAGACGATATTACCCTGAATTTTACAGATGCCATATCGGTAAATGATTCGCTCATTACACTTTCTGAGATTGCTCAGATTTGTGGTGATAATAAAAAACTTGTGAATGAACTCTCTGGCGTTATCGCTGGTAATGCTGCTCCACCAGGTTTTTCCCGGCTTTTAGGCGTTGATGATATGATAATGTACAGGGTGAAACCACGGTTTCCAGGTGTAAGGTTTGTCACTGAAGGTACGAAAAGGGTGAGGGTCAGTACGCTATGCAATATCCGTACAATCAATGAGATACGACCGGAAATTGAAAAGTATCTTGATACTGCATTGTTGTGGCGGGATGGGGAGTGGTCATTTGAAATTGCAAACGGAAATCAGCTGTGGCGGGGCTATGATGCGCCTTTTACTGTAACGATCGACGGATTGCTGTCACGATATGCCAAAGGAAATACTTCACTGAGTTGTCAATTCGTTCAGGGTACAAAAAAAACATCTATTAACGTAGTATGTCGTATAAAAGTGGCAACAGAAATATGTGCAGCGATTCGTGATATTGAAAGAGGAACTGTGCTTTGTGAAGAAGATCTCGAAATTATTACCCGTGACATTACCTCGTATGCTCCGGGTTTTTATACAAACAAGGGTGAGCTGGTCGGTTTGAAAACAGTCATTACCCTTAACGCTGGAACGATTATCCAGAACCGGATGATATGCAGAATTCATGATGTGACAAATGGTGACAATGTTGAAATCGTGTTCAATAAAGGAAGGATCCGCTGTTCGGTACAGGGGACGGCTCGCGAATCAGGTCATACGGGTGATAAAATATGGGTACAGAACAATGAAACCCGTCAGTTATTGCGAGTCAAAATTCTCAAAAAAGGAACCGTTGAAATTGTTTAAAATGAACGCGGCACCAGGTGAGCTCAGGTTAAATGTAGCTCAGGGAGGTAGTATGGTCAGGTCTTTGAAAGTACTTTTGCTCTGCGGCGTAGTGATACAGAACGTTTCTGCATCTGGGACGTCAATTTACAATCTCTACTCAGATCATCGTGCGATGCGTAATGATGATATCCTTACGGTAATGATTGTTGAACAGGCAAAAGCAGGAAGTGAGAGCAAGACCAATACGAGTAAGGAAAACAGTATGGGGCTTAAGGGCGGAGGTGGATCCGGCGCGCTCGGTTTTGTTCCCGGTTTTGGTGTATCCGGGAGTAATTCGGTTGCCTATGATGGAAAGGGTGGCACATCACGGCAGGGCAATCTTGTAGCAACAATTTCTGCCCGGGTAGTCAAAGTACTTGACAATGGAAATCTGGTTATTGAAGGAAGCAAGGTTGTGGAGATTAATGATGAGAAAGAGATAATCAAGGTGACCGGAGTGGTTAGACCTCAGGATATTCAGAAGAATAATATCGTTTATTCATCAAGTCTGGCCGATGCACAGATTACGTACACGGGTAGTGGAGAAGTTAACAACGGAAGGCGGCCCGGCATTCTTGCCCGTTTCTTAAACTGGATTTTTTAATTATTACACATGCCGACAGAGATCCCGATAACTATTATCGAAAAAAATGAGGGAAATTATGAAGAACGTTAATAGTGAATCATTGTTAATTGGCTGATTGATAACAAGACTATATTTTCAGGGATGGTATATGAAAACAGATTACTTTAAAGGAAAAATCAGTTCTCTTGTCCTTGCATTGTCAATTTTTACCTGGTCACAGCAGATTGTCAGGATCAAGGATGTTGCTTCAATTACCGGGCTTGAGGACGTACAGTTGTATGGCTATGGTCTGGTTGTAGGGCTTGGTGGAACTGGTGATCGTACTCAAACTGTTTTTACAGAGCAGACTATAGGGAATATGCTGAAAAATATGGGAATCGAGCTTCCCGAGGGACATTTGCGCGTGCGTAATGTTGCTGCAGTGATGGTAACAGGAACACTTGCACCATTTAAGCGAAAAGGTACCCGGTTTGATATTACTGTTTCATCAATGGGTGATGCGGCAAGCCTTGAGGGTGGAACACTCATACTGACACCACTTCAGGGACCTGAAGGGGTGGTGTATGCATCTGCGCAGGGACCACTTGCAACCGGGGGATATGATATACGTGATCGGGGTCTTACACACATAAAAAAGAACCATGTTCTTGTTGGAAGGATTCCGGGGGGTGCTATCGTTCAGAAAGAATTTCTCTTTAATGTTCTCGATGGTAGGGATATATCACTGTCGCTTAATAATCCCGATTTTACCTCTGCACTTTCTCTGGCTGATGCTGTAAACAGAGAGTTCGAAAAAAATGCAGCAACGCAGTTTGTTGCAAGAGCTCTTGATGCCGCTACGGTATCACTGGATTATCGTCTGATCGCCAGGGATTCATTGAAAAATTATATCGATCTGGTTTCCTTTATTTCCCGTGTTGAAAACTGCATGTTTACCGTTTCTTCACAGGCAAGAGTCGTTGTCAATGAGCGGACCGGGACTATTGTTGCCGGTGGAGAAGTGCGCATTTCGCAGGTTGCGGTTTCGCATGGTGGTGTAAAAGTAGAAGTTGTCAATCTGCCGGAAGTGGTGCAGCCTCAGCCGTTCAGTCTTGGACGTACCGAAACGATTCCAAATCCAGAAATGGTAGTTGAGGAGAAAGATGCTGAGATGGTGGTACTTGATGGAACAACAACGGTTTCAGATCTTGCGCACGCCCTCAATTCTCTTGGCGTTGCTTCCCGTGATGTCATCGCCATATTACAGGCCATAAAAGAAGCCGGTGCGCTTCATGCAAATCTGATTATCATGTAATCTGATTATTAAAACAACCGCTGGTGAAGGCTTTGTGAACGATGCCTCTTTCAGTGATGGTATGAAGTTCTGCTCTGATGTACCGATATTCTGCCGGCAGCTCCCACTCAATCACTTCTTTGTAATTGTAAAGAAGTTCGTGAAACTTGTTATTGTAAATTATCTGTTCTTTCTCCTCTGCTACCTTCAGGCCATAGATGGTCAAATGGTGTATTCTTCCAAATTCCAGGTTCGATACGCAATGTGCATAAAAACGGGTGGATGAAAATGATACTCCTGAGCGCTTTATAATTGTTGAATCAGCTATGGTATCATTATCAATCGATAAGTACGGCCCGTCACTTACAAATGTTTTTCCCGCCTTTACTGCATTGATGAGCTCATCTTTGTTGGTGCATCGGGTATAAATACCGGTTTTACCATTAGCGAAAAAGCGTTCTGCGGATTCGAAAATACTGAAAAAAGGTGTTTTTATAGAACGGTATCGGTTGAAATCTCCATGTGCATCATTACCGGCAAGAAGAGCAACGCGATGCCCTTTTTTTAGCATGTCAATCCAGAGGGAGAGTCCACGTTGCCAGGCATAGCTGAATGAACCATTGTACGCCTGAAATCCATCAAGATTTTCACTGCAATCAGATTCCTCCCAGTGCCCGCGTCTGAGGAACAGCGATTGCATGAGAGTTTTTCGTGATCCGGGATGAGCCGCGAATGCGATTCCACTCTGATTATGTATTTCAGAGATTGTTTCCCGTATTGTCAATTGTTGTGTTTTTTTGCAGCCCCCGCGTGCTCCATCAAGTGATCCGGGAATAAAACGGGTGAGGTCGGCGCCACAGAGATGAACCACCTGATTTCTGCTGTTAAGGCAGGATACTTCTTCTCCGCGAAGAAGTATTGCAGGGTACTTTTTCACCGATTCATTCTGAAAGATATGCCACCGTTTAAGTGATGGATCGCTCATGAGATAATTCTCTGGTAAACAGGCCAGATCATACGAATGGTCTGTTATGTTAACAAAATCCAACCCACATGCGGTGGCTGTCTGACAGATCAACTCCATGGGGGGACCGAATTCAACATGGCTTTCAGTATATGATGAATGAACATGAAAATCACCATAACTGCAGATCTCACTCCCAGGGAGAGTTTCAGAACTGACTCTACAGTGAAATGAAAGCTTTGAACTTGTTGGAATATTATCATTAAGAACAAAGTAAGATCTTTTTTTGTAGTCTTTAAACACAAGTTTGGCGTTTATATGAATATCTCCATCAGGAAGTTTTTCACGGAGAATCGAAAACAGAAATGCGCGTAAATTATGTTGGAGAGGGTGTTTTAATTCATAATCATTTAAGTTATTAAAGGTGAAAACCTTAACCGGAAATGAGGGACCGGATACAGTAATGGAAACCTCAGTGAGTTCGACTGGAAAGCGGGAGATATCATGGATGATCAGTGAAACAGGAAGATCCATTCCCGGCCCGATTCTGCGTGGGCAATCAAAGAGTATTTCGGGCTGTTTCCGAAATAAAAAACTGGGAAAAAGAGGGAAAAATTTAAAGTGAATCTCGGCGTACAGTATCATGAGCGGAACATTTTCTAAATTAAACATGTCTGAAATATACTTTCTGATTGCAGTTATAAAAATCATTCATGTTTATTGCTTCCATAAATGATATTTTCTATGGTTTATTATGGACTGTATTTGGAGTTCTGATGATAACTGCGGTTGAATGAAAAATGCTGAAATCTGACCGGGAATTCTCAACAGAAACAGATTAAAATCGGCGTTATGTCATTACATGCGTAATAGATTTATAAAATACACTCTCAGAACAATCGCAGTATTGTTTATGCTGCCACTGGTTGTGTTTGGCCTTTTATGGCTCATACTGTCATTGCCTTTTACACAAAGGTATATACTTGATTTTGCTGAAGAACAGGTTGAGCGTGTACTTACAGGTGATTGTTCGATTGAATCATTTACAACGAATTTTGTATCCTACGCACGGGTTGACAATATAGTTTTAAAAGATCGCTCAGGGCATGGTGATTCGATATTCGTACATTCTGTTCGCGCCAAATTTTCATTGCTTTCCTTATTTAATAAAAAAATAGTTATAAATAAGGCAAGGATTAATCGTATTGATGCGTTTCTTACTGTTGCACCAACAGGAAAATTGATGATTCCTGCGATGCCCGATTCGATGTTTCTTCAGTCCCTCAAACAAAAGAAAAAAAAGAAAAAAAAGAAGGAACAGCCAGGAAACTGGCAATTGTATATCGGATCGGCACGGGTAAACAATATCAACGCCACGTACAGTGATAGTCAGAACACATTTGTTGGAAAGATTCGAAACTCTGTTGCTTTTGCAGAAATACATCGGATCGATTCCATGAATCTGCATCTGGAAGTACGTGACGGCTCGTATGAAAGCCCATGGTGGACAGGAAAAATTGATACTATCGGATCCAGTGGCGTGTTGACATTAAAAGGAATGACCATAGATGATGCTTTTATCGATGGATCATCAACCAGAATCACCGGTGGAGGAAAAATTCCTTTTACAAGAAAGGGTTTCTGGCATTTGGCAGCAGAAATTACTACTGATGTTAAGCCGGCCAAAGCTGTATATGGATACATTCCATCACTTTTGACTGATAAAGGCAGGGTACATGCAACTGCCTCCTGGAATGGGACATTGAAACAACCAGTCCTCAAATTTCAGGCTACTGGGAATGATTGGAAAAGTACTTATTTCAATATACCGACATTATACGCTGATGGTTCCTATGATGGAGATTCGCTGCTGTCTTTTGGACTCTCTGCGATTACAGATCTGGGGCGGGTCAGCTGTTCGGGAAGTGTTCATGCTGAACGTCTGTTTTCAAGACCTCAATTCAATGAGTATCGCGCTGCTCTGGATATTGATGATATACGGTTGAAAGAGATTACACTACCGGAGAACATTAATAAATATATGGTATGGGAGAATGGGGATGCTGTCGTGCATGTTAAAAGCTGCACGTTTACCGGCTTTCCAGACTCCATAGACGCACGTGTAGTTTTTGATACAACACCTGATGGTCTCGATGCATTATCAGTGGATGCATCACTGGTACGGAAAAACTGGAACATTTCAGCCCTTTTTGGAAATAACCGGATGAGAGCACAGGGGGATTTGACAAATAACACTCATCTGAAAGGGGTCGGCAACGTAGTGGTAAATGATCTGGCTCTTATCAGTACAATTATTTCGAACGAAACAGTGAACGGATCACTTTCTGCTGATATAGCGGTAAATGGAAAGATTGCAAATCCCGACTTCTCTTTATTTGTTAAAAGCGATTCTTTGTCATGGAGAACTGTATCGGGCAGTTCCATTGCTATAGCTCTTGAAAAAAGTGGACATGATTATTTTTTCGATTCTTCATCAGTTACATTACAAGCCGGATTGGATTCAATAGCATCGTTTCTGAAAACAACCGATTTCGGGGGTGATTTCACCGGTGAGTTGATGTTCACCGGGGATGTGAAATCACCCGCAGTTAAAGCATCTCTAAGTGTATATGACCCCGTGTATTCATCGTACAGTGCCGATTCTATCAAAGGAACACTCTATATCGACAGGCTCGATTCAATATATGTCGACATTTTGCAGCTGTTTAAAGGAACTACCGGTCTTGAGAGTCATGGTGAGGTAATTTTAAGCAGGAAACACGTTGACATCAATCTCATAGTTCAGCACTATAGAAACAATGTCTGGAGAGATACTGGTACTATTGATATAGCCGGGGGTTTGCAGGATGATTCAATTTCTTTAATTGCAAACGGGAAATCAATTGATCTGTCGCTGTTAAATGGCTGGATTCCCGGAATTGATTCGTTGCAGGGAACAATGGATATAACGGCAAATATTGGTTCTGCACTCAATAATCCTGATGGTTCACTTCAATTGTCTATACAACACCCATCATATAATAAGATGAATTTTAAAAGTATCAATGCGTATTTTGCACTGGCAGATTCTTTGATTACCGCAGATGCATCTCTTTTACTGAATCACAGAAAATCCGATTCGATACAAGGTAGTGTTTCAATACCTCTGACAAGAAAAAATAACTGGACAACCGAAGCGAGTCCTTCAAGGCCGCTTATCATGAAATTCAATGCAGAGGAGATCGACCTTGGATCTCTATTGGCATCGGTACTCGATAGCACATGGGAGGCGGGTGGAACTGTTAATGGTATCGCAGAGATAAGGGACAGAGGTAAGGGGTTGAGAATTAACGCAAAAGTGAATGTTGATGCAGACCATGTTAAGAATGATAAAGAAAAAATATCAGCGGAGGACATTCATGCTACTGCCAATATCAGAGGTAGATTGAATTTACCTTCTATAAATTACTACTGTACAACAGAGAGAATAGAGTATCACAACAGTATCATAGACAGCACTTTTTTTATCGGAGATGTAACAGCCGATAGTATCAATTGTGAAAGTGCCCGTATCTCTCTTCCACACGGCGGGTTGCTGAGTTTAAGCGGAGTAATACCGGTTGACCAGGCCGACTCGCTGCTGTTAAAACCAGGACTCAGGATTAATTTCGTAATTGTAAAATTTCCACTGAAACTTGTCGCTGACTTTTTTCCGGAGAATATGATAAAAAATGGAGTTGCACATGGAAAAGGATCCATAGAAATCGGAAATGGGCTACCGATTTTCGATGGATATTTGAGTGTAGATACTCTGGTTATTGCACCGGAGGGCATAGTGCCTGAAATTGGTCCGTTATTCATAAACGTTGCCTTAAAAAATGATTCTGTACTGGTGAAAAAAATTAAT
This sequence comes from Chitinispirillaceae bacterium, assembly GCA_016929595.1. GTDB lineage: Bacteria > Fibrobacterota > Chitinivibrionia > Chitinivibrionales > Chitinispirillaceae > JAFGIN01. The sequence goes on along the minus strand of JAFGIN010000198.1, from coordinate 17,411 downwards.
GGCAAATGGGGGAGAGGTAAAATAAATGGTAATGGTCATCTCGTATGGGACTATAATGGTCTTGAGAATTGTGTGTTGAATTTTAAGGGAAAAAATACCGATATCGAAGTTGTTGATATTTTGGAAGCTGACATTCCTGAATTTAACCTCTCTTTTTTAAAACAGAATCAAAAGTACATTCTAAAGGGAAGTGTTGATGTTGGAGCTGGAAGATTCTATCGGGATATAAAGATAGCTGATTTTATTCAGGACAGGAGTACTGCTCAGTACAAAAAAGAGCAGACAGATTCATTGCTTAAAAGCATAGGACTTCAGGTAAAAGTGAATTTGCTTGAGGATATGATTGTGGATATGAATCTGGGATACTTTGAAATCGGTTCCGATATTTCTATAACCGGTGATCTACAGAATCCATCTTTCATTGGTGAAGTCACCATTAATAATGGTGAAGTTGTTTATCTTGACAGAAGATTTGAGGTTACCGAAGGAACATTCAGAAACTATGAACCCGGCGAACTTAATCCCCTATTGAATTTGAAAGCTGAAACTGAAGTGTTCGGTATTGGTGGAAGTGAAGAAGCGGAAAACACCAGGACCTACACTGTTTATATGGAATTAAGTGGTACCCTTAATAAACCGGTTTTAAGATTCTCCGAAGAAGGGGGGATGATGAGTGAGGGGGATATAATAAGTATTTTGACATTCGGACAGCCGCTGGGATCTGTTGGAGGTGATCTTGGGGAACGTCTCAGAGCGTTTGCCGGGCAAAGTGTTCTGGGCTTCGGGACAAGGAAACTCGAACAGGCACTGAGATTGGACAGAATTGATATTCAGGGTGACATTTTCAAACTGGGGCAGAATGATACTGATTCTAAAAGTACACCGACTCTGACTCTGTCCAAACGAATAAGTCCCCGGTTATTATTAACCTACGAGACAGTGCTGGGTGACCTTACCCGTCGAAGAGTATCAGCTCTTTTCAGACTGACCAGAAAGTTTTTTATAAAGGGTAATGCAGATAATGATGATTATGGCCTGGATTTTATTTTTAAGTATTCAAAGTAAATTATGATGAAATCAACTTTTCCCAACGTTCTTATTTTTATCATCACTGGTATTCTCCTGTCAGCTGTTGGTATATCTGCAAAAGAAAAGAGATGGAAAGTTGATGATATCACATTTATAGGAAATAAATCGTATAAAAAATCGACACTTATCTCCGTTATGGAATTGAAACCTTCACGACTGTTCTCTTCGACACTTTTTACTGAATACAAGCTAAATTCAGATCTTAATGCGATTGAAAGGTTTTACAACTCGTTGGGATTTTTAGATGTAGTTGCTGAAAAAAACAAAGTTTTCAAAGATTCTTCAGAGAGAAATGTTGATATAGAAATCGTAATTTCCGAAGGCGATCAATATCTTGTTCAGGAGGTACAGGTCAAAAACGAATGCATCGATTCATCAGATATTAATTTGCTGAATACAAAGAAAGAAAAACCACTTCTAAGTTCAGCTCTGCTTCGAGATGTTGATAAAATTCGTGAACTATTTATGAAAAAAGGAAAATTAAAAGTTTCTGTTACCTACACACTTGATATCGATACTACAAGACACCAGGTCGCTGTGCAATTCAATATAAATGAGGGACCACGTATTATAGTCGATTCTGTGATCGTAAAAGGAAACAAGGGGTTGAAAGACCGGATAATTGAACGGGAGCTCGATTTTGCAGAAGGCGATACTCTTTCTGTAAACAAGATCAGAAAAACCGAAAAACGTCTTTACCGCACAAATCTGCTCAGTTATGTGAAAGTTGAGTCTGTGTTATCAGATTCAGTTGCAAAAATCAGTACTGCACAGGATACATCAGTTGCGGCGACAGTTACTGTTGATGAGATAGACTTTTTCCGTATTGAGGCTGGTGCCGGGTATAGTACGGCAGATAAGTTCCGAGGATATTTAGTGACAAGTTATGGTAATCTTTTCAGTATCGGACATAAAATAACTCTCACTGGAAATCTTTCACAAAGAATACAGAATGCTGAGATACGGTATGGTGTTCCGTGGCTCTTTCTTGTTCCATTACGAGTTGATGGTGCGGGATATCTTGCAAACAGAACCGATACCAGTACCTATTCGGGACTTACCCGGCGTTTCGAAATCACTGCCGGACAGCAGGCCTTTACAACATTCGCTTACCAGTTACGATTCCGATGGGAGGATTTTTTAAAAAATGTAAATGCTAATGCCACACAGAGTATTGGTCTTGATCTGGCGTGGGATACAAGAAATGATCTGATAAATCCTGTTCGCGGGTTCTATAATGAATTCCAGTTTCAGGTAGCCGGTTTGTCCGATAAGCGATCACGTGAATTTTTCAAAATCACCACCGATCATCGTGTATACTGGAAAACAGGAAAAGTGAGGTGGGCCTCATCACTGCAACTTGGTTGGGGGGAACCATACGGAAAAACCGACTCATTACCTCTTCAGGAGCGTTTTTATGGTGGAGGGTCACAATCGATTCGAGGTTTTCCTGAAAGCGGACTGCGTCATGCTGCCGGGGATAACCTGAGTGGAAATGTCAGTGTAATCGCGCATCTTCTTGAAGTAAAGATTCCACTGTTCTGGTGGGTTGAAGGAGCACTGTTTGCTGATGCCGGTTATATCTGGATAAGAGATAATGAACATCCAGATCCGTTTTCGCCGGAAACTGTCATACGTGATATCCGCTGGAGTGCAGGACCGGGAATACGGATTAATACACCGGTTGCAGTGCTTCGGTGCGATGTCGGGTTAAAATTGAACAAAAAAAGAAGAGAACAACTGGCTGTCGTTCATATTGATATTGGTAACTCTTTTTAGTCGATGGTTTACGAGTAACCAATCATTTGTTCTAGCGTCTCAAACCTCACCCGGCCGTTATCACATCGCAACCTCTCCCTCGGAGTCACGGAGAGATGCATTATCTTAAGCGCTTCTTTAGTAATTAATCCATCATAATATGGCTAAATCCTGTCACGACTCATTCATGGAATAGTGGGGAGACTATTACATTTAGAAAAATACTATAGTTTCACATTCTTTAATATCTGCGCGATCTTTTGAAGTGAAAGCCCGGTGATTTTTCGGATATTGGCATTGCTCATGCCATTTTGAGCCATTTTAATGACCATCTTCTCAATACCCTTCTCAATACCCTTCTCAATACCCTTCTCAATACCCTTCTCAATACCCTTCTCAATACCCTTCTCAATACCCTTCTCGAATACCGAAATTTCCCAGTTTTTTGTGTTAGTTTCAAGCATACTTTTCACCTCAGTTAAATCTTCGATTCGCTGTATCGTTTTTGAATTTTTGGGCAATTCATGTATCTCAAATATACGATCCATTATTGCCCGGATAATTTCAATACCATCTTTTTCTAACACTCCCTTTAGCAGACTGATCAACTCTTTCCAGTTTCTGCTCATATCTGCTGCGTTGCTATTCTCAATATAAAAGATTACTGCCCACTATTGAGGTCCTGTTGTGCGTTCTCTTTCCAGTAGCGTACATTCCCATTTGTAATCAAGGTACAGCGATTCAACTTTTCTGCGAGCCCAGGGCGTTTTCCGAAGAAACTTGAGGCTTGATTGAATACTTGGATTACTGTTAAAACAGCGTATACTAACGGCATCAGCCATGTATTCCCATCCGCGCTGCGTCACAAGTTCCTTCAGCAGCGCCTCAAGCGTTACCCCATGAAGCGGATCGTTACTACACTTTTCAGGATCCCCAGACATATAGATTGACCTTCTCCTTTTTCAGAACAATATACGCTTGAAGAGTGAAATGTGATGTTTAAAACGACATCAATCTTCTTATTTAACCCTTCACCCTTCATTCAGAAGTTTGAAGTGAAAAGTGTGAAGTGTGAAATGAAGAAAATATCAGTCTTCTTTTTTTCCCCCCTTCACTCTTCTTACTTCACTCTTCTTACTTCACTCTTCTCTTTTTCCTTCCCTTCAGCCATTCCCGATGTTCTTCAACCAGCTCTTCAAGGCTCTTCTTTTTTGTCTGATCGGCAACGTCCGGAAGTACTTCACTGCGCTCAGTCTTAATTACATCAATTCTCTTTGTGATTAACTGTTCGATTTCTTTAAGTAACGGTCGTTCTTCAGTGCTGCAGAATGTTAATGCGCTACCTTTTTTTGTCCCACGTCCTGTTCTTCCGATGCGGTGAACGTAGTTTTCGATCTTCTCTGGAACATCATAATTTATTACAAAATGAATATCGGGGATATCGATCCCACGGGCACTTATATCAGTTGCTATTAGTATTCGAACTTTACCGGTTTTAAACGCGGTCATAGCAGCGTTGCGCTCTGCCTGATCCTTCTCACTGTGGATGGTCAGCGTGGAAATTTTGACACGTTCCATTGCTTTAGCTACCCGTTCTGCCCGCACTTTTGTCCGGACAAATACCAGGATCCTGCTCTCCGGATGATCGTTGATAAATTTTTCAAGATACAATCGTTTGTCATCCATCTCGACAAACATGACAAAATGGGTTACATTTCTGGAGACCGGATCTTCGGGAGAGACCTGGATACGGATTGCACTGGTTTTCACCTGCGAAAACGCGAGTTTCTTAATTTCCGGATTGATAGTTGCCGAAAAGAAAAGGGTCTGATGCTTTGATGTAAGCATCTTTTTTACATATTTTATATCCTCGATGAACCCCAGATCAAGCATCTGATCTGCTTCGTCAAGGATAAGCGTGCTGACCTTTTCAAGTCGTATCACCTTCTGGTTAATCAAGTCAAACATTCTTCCGGGTGTAGCAATTAAAATATCGATACCATCCTGAATCTTCTTTATCTGCATATCCTGCTCTATACCCCCATGTACTGTATAAGTAACCACTTTAGTATGGCAGGAAAGTGAGGTAAAAACACCCCCGATCTGTAGTGCAAGTTCTCTGGTGGGTACCATCACGATACATTTAATACCTGTTGAGCGTTTGCTTGTTTTGTACTGATGAATCTTATCGATTACGGGTATGGCAAATGCTGCAGTTTTTCCGGTGCCTGTCTGAGCAACTGCGAGCACATCCTCACCCCGTAAAACAGGTGGTATCGCTTTGAACTGTATATCGGTCGGACGAATGAAACCGAGCTGTTTTAAGTTATCTTTGATAGTACCGGAGATATTGTAGTCTGAAAATTTCATAATTCCTCAATTATTGGTTTGCTGATTACAGTGAACAATACTCGATTCTGCTGATGAAAGCAACATATTAATCACTTTCATCACAATAATGCAGCAGCAATCTTTCGAGTAGTTCTGCTTTGGCAATATGCTCATCACTTTCAAATTGCCGATACTCCATGAGCTTTACAAGCTCGGTATACAGTTCGGGGTAATGAAGAACCTCATTGAGTTGTTCATGAATCCATTTGTCGTATGCTATAGGATAGATGCGGTTTTTTATAAAGAGTGCCTGGAGGAATTCTCCCATTGCATTATAGAGCCGGTTGAAACTCTGAAAGTAAAGCTTTCGCTCAACATACAGAGGAATATGATGAAGGTTATTGATACAGAACACTTTTATCATCGACAATCTGCGCCTTCGCATTATATCGTTATAGTAGGGGACCCATTTCAATCTTAATTCATTGAAATAGGTGCTGCTGGTGTATATCGGCCGGGAATATGAAAGATAATTACCGATCTCAAGTTCGAATGAATCCGGACCTGATGTCCATTCGTGTGTTCCTTCATTAATGTCACCATCGATGAAATCCAGATCGATCATGGAATACTTACCGATGCGTTTCAATTGAGCGTACACATCATTGGAAGAGTACTCATTATTCCACGCCGTTTGCATTTCCTGAATCAGAGCAGCGCTGGTGTTAGGATGATAAAGTATAGCGATGTCAACGCAACTATCTCTGACTGCTTTACCTCTGGCACAGGAACAGGTTAGAAGCACTGCCTCAGTTTCCTTGAAGGCGGCAAAAAACGATGCACACTCCTGAGCTGCGTTTCTGTGTGCATCGGAAGGGAAATGCAATCGGTCGATTGCATCGCTAATGCTGTTTTGAGAGAACGGGTTCATATTATTCAATGTTTACTTGTATCCCTTTATTCTGGCTGCTCTGATTTTTTCCTGAAAAAGAGTTTCATTAGTCTTTAATGCACTATACTCATCATTGGTTTCTACAATACGGAACTGAACCCTGCGGTTAAGTGCGCGTCCATTTGCCGTATTATTATCCGCAACCGGCACCGCTTCACCATAACCGATCGCTATAAGACCTGAATCCGATACATTTTTGGAAAGCAGATAATCCCGAACTGTATTGGCACGTGCAGCGGACAATAAAAGATTGGTTTCATCTGCGCCCTGTGAATCGGTATGGCCCTGTATCTCATAACGAAGGTGAGGATACTGTTTAAGGAATCCAACAATATAATCGAGTGCAGCAAATGATGAACTGATAAGTTGTGCGCTTCCTGTTTTAAAATTTATAGAACGTAATTTTGTATTGAGTTTTATCGTTTCCTTTTCTGTTGGCTTGACAAGGGTATCGGGGCACCCGTCATCATCTTTATATCCATTGAAAACCTCCGGTTCATTCATGCAATTGTCTAAAGAGTCGGGAACTCCATCTTTATCGTTGTCAAATTCCGGGCATCCGTCAGTATCTTCAAACATATCGATGTCTTCAGCAAGCAGCGGGCACTTGTCATCACCATCGGGTACTCCATCACCATCATTGTCAGGGTCCGGACATCCGTCATCATCACGGAAATTGTCTTTATCCTCAGGTTCCATCGGACATGTATCCAGGCTGTCGGCAATGCCGTCCTGATCATTATCATAGTCCGGACACCCATCAGTATCCTGGAAACCATCGAGGTCTTCGGGAATGTTTTTGCAACTGTCAGCATTATCCGGGATCCCATCCTGATCATTGTCATCTTCAGGACATCCGTCATCATCCTGAAAACCATCTTTATCCTCAGGATTTTCGGGACAGTTATCATCTTTGTCATCAATACCATCTTTATCTGAATCAACGGTGAGCCCCAAGTTTATCTGAATGTTCCCGGCAAGTTCCCATCCGCGTTTAGCAATTAATACCGGTGTACCCACAGCTTTGTAGGAAGCATTGATACTTACGTATTTAAAATTAAGCCCGGCACCAATTGCTGATGCCATGCGTTCCGGTCCACCAAAAACAAATCCAAGTCGGACGGGAAAATATCCCTGAAGCACTCCCGCTTCAGCGCCAAGTGAAAGACGTGGTACAGGGGACTGGCCTGCATTTTTCGTAAACTGCTGACGGTAATTTGCGCCGGCGTTAATATACTCAGCAAGCCATCGACGATCCTGATTTTCGCTTTTTGAAAAGTCCCACATATAAGAGTATCCGATATTTAATGCCAATGGTAGTGGTGTTACAAAACCATCACCCTTTTTCAGTGAATCATCTTCCATTGACAGGTATTCACCTTCGTCACGATTAAATATTACAAGACGTGCGTTTCTGTCCTGGTCATCACCAATCTCAATTCCATCGACGATATCATATGCGTCAAGACCATCTTTTTTTATCTGGTATGTAGCTTCATTGATATTATTGGTCCAGAATAGTACTCCTATATTATTGAAATTAATCGAGAATGTACCGTTTTTATCATACAGGATTCCTCCGAGGTCAAATCCGATTCCATGACCGGAAACAGGAAGTCCGTTTTCAAACGGATTATCGAAATTCCAGGCACCATGAAAACCCATTCCGGCAGTTTGAATGTGAACTTTTGCATTGACATCAAGGCTGTTTGTGGTCTGGTTGTAGTGTAACGTCCCATCTTCGGTCTGTGCTTTTAAAATGGAATGCCCCATGACATATTTAACTCCGAGTCCACCTGCGCCATAACGGAGATTGAAAAAATTGTTAAGTACCGGAACATTTACCGGTAGTCCGATACTGAATGTAAAATCGGTTGCCCAGATTGCATTCTGTCTGAGATCATTAAAATCAAGGGTGTTTCCCGGCAAAAGACCTTTATTTCGGGAAAAAAGCATCATCAGCGGTGCTTCGGGAATGTGCATTTCTTCATCGATATGAGTTGTAATGTCGAATCCGATACGATTAAAACCCATACTGAGCAGCGTGTGGTGATACCCATAGTAAACTTTTACACCGCCTTCAAACTCTTTGGTAAGTTTATCGGAAACCTCAGCAGGAGAGAGTCCTTCCAGATCGAAACTTCGCCTGAGAATTTTTGAAGAGAGTGCTGAAGCCTCTTTCAGACTGTCTACCCAGTATCTGTTGGTAATAGACAAATTAAGTTTATCGCTCCATGCGGCGACTCCGAGTTGAAGACCCGGAGTCAAAGATATTCTTGGAGCCCGGTCAACACCAAGAAGTGCCGGGTTGTGGTGCGTTGCTTCATGAGCACGTCCCAGACAATTACGGGCTTGAGTAGTACCGGCGTTTATGGGATTATTGTCGACTTCAGCCAGCGCGGAAATCGAAAGCATGCATAAAAGTAGTGTTAATTTTTTTCTAATCATCAGATATATCCTTAAACTAATCTTTACCATATTAATAACGAATCCATATTGTTTATTCCACTTACGCGCAATGATGAGTTGATTTTGAGGTAATCAACATCACGCAGAGCATCCCTGCTTCCAGGGACAAATCGTAACTGCCATCGCCATTTGCATGAGTCTGATGAAACTATGCTGTCCAGAGCGGGGGTGTCCCAGAAAACCTCATTGGCGTATGTAGAATCACGTTTCGGGATGTAAATACCCTCTGTCCCAAGAAAATGTATAAAACCACTGGCTCTGGCGCTGTCGGGATTGTTAAGAAGGAATGTAAAACGATTAGCATCGATAGAATCCAGTTCATCCATCTTTGACCGGGGGGCCAGTAATGCATGAAGATACATGTTAAGGTTCGTTTGATTTGCAATTAGAGCGTTAAACCAAGCTTTTGCATCGTCAAGCTTTTTAATAAATCGTAATACATCGGGCACTTCGAAGGTGCCGGACCCCAGATCCATGATAACCGTATCTTTAACAATCCAGTCCAGATCTGAATTAAGGAAATATTTGTTATCAAGTCGGATACGCATCCGTCCAATATATTTTGAGCCATCGGGATCGGATGATGACAGATCATTGCGTATTCTCATTTTTGTGCCAGATGGAATAATCATTTTTGATACAATGCAAATTGTGTCGGGAAATATATTAGTGACATTTGTAATGTCAATAGAACGTTTGAATATGGAATCGTTGCAGACATGCGTAAATGTGGATGAAGCGGAGTCTTTAACCGCAAGTGATTCCGGAGAATAAATGACAAAGTTTACTTTCATGCTGTCTATATATGATAAACTATCGGAGAGCTGTGGATCGGCAGTGATTTCGCCAGACACTCTTTGAAGTAAAAAGCGGCCACGGAGAGAATCCAGTGACGAGCGGTTCCACGGAACATCAAGAAATACTTTCTGCGTATCACCTGAGCGAACGTATGGTTCCATAACAGTTCCAACAAGTTCTTCAAATTTAAAATGGGTAGCCCTTATCAAAAAGGACACAGAATCAGTAGCCTGAAGTGTTACAGTGTCACCATGAGGTGGCATGGTTTCGATAATGTACCTGACCTTCGTTACAGTTTTTTTAAGAACTGGATCCCAGAATGTAAATAAACGTGTGCTGCTGAGATTACTCTGGGCCATCTCCAGACTGGTATTTGGTTGAACGGTAATACCATTATTTTTGAGCTTACCATAATAGGATTCAAGTGAATCAAGATGTGAAACCCCACTTAGATTTTTGACGCTGTCGATCCCTTTACCTTTACAAAATGGTGCTATCCACATGTGGTAATGTTCGCGGCTGGCCATAAAAGGTATATCGGTACTGTTTGAAAATTCATAGAAAAAGAAACCATCCGCCAGATCGATATAGTCAATTGCAACAGTATCTGTTAATTCGTAACTGGAATTATATTCCCGTTTGAACTGGAGAAGGTGATCAATCGCTTTAATTGATGATGCTGTCAGGTTGGTAACACTCATTCGTAATGATACCACTCCAGCTCCAGCTGTCTTAGAGGCTGAAAGAGTTATACTGAAGGTATGACCGGTGCTCTTTCCCCTGACATGAAGTTCAGCGTTTGCGGTAGAACCGGGCGGAATATTCGTAATAGTATCCGAACCAAGAGTGGATGTGGAAATTATTATGTTGGTTAAAGTCGCTGTTGAAGTGTTGGAAATTGTCACAGCCAGTATGTTTGTTGCAGTATCATAGAAGGTAACATTATAAATGCTGTCCAGTTTTGCGGTAAAAGGAATAGAAATTTGTCCTGGGTTTGAAGGAACCGGAGAACTTAACGTAAATGGTGGTGAATTTACTATTGCAAGAGGTCCCAGAACTTTTTTTATTCTATTATTCTTTAAAGCTTCCTGGCTTGTCTCAAATAGATTTGTGGTGAACCGTTCGATGGAAAAGACCAGTGTATCAAGAGTATCTTTCTCATCAGGACGCGGATCAGCAACGCTCATACTATCCCAGTCAAAAAGATTATCAAATTCTTCTCTGAGAAAGAATGATTTATTTGATACAGGAACCTGCGTTTTTGTTTCCCACTGAAGTGGAGGATCATCAACAGGATTGGCACACTTCATATAAAACATACACATCAGTATAGCAGGGAGCAGAAAAAAAGGTAATCGAAACATCTGCTTCACGATAGTTTCCTTTCATAGTGATTTCAGGATTTTCACAGTTGTTTTATTCGTTTAAAATCATTGCATTAAAGTCTAATTATACTATTTCGTCCAGTTGTTGTAATTCCTTTTTTTCAGGATGGACGGTCAGGTGTTTTGATTGATGTTGATGAGAAGATAGGTATCGTCAATGGTAATTTTCCCTTCGTTGGTCAAACGGTTAAGCAAACGGGAAAATGTTTCTGGTGTTGCACCTATTGCAGATGCTATATCTTTCTTTGAAAATGTTAATCTGATTTTCTTTTCACTTCCATAATGCTCGTTAAAAAACTGGAAAAACCTGTCCTCAACATCATGCATCGTGAGATATCTTATTTTTTCTGTAAGATAACGCTGTTTTCTCATTAACATCGAAAGAAAGTCATTTCGAAATACCTCGTTATTGAGTAAACAGTAGAACTGATGCTTCGGAATGGAGAACAGTACTCCCGACTTAACACAGACTGCTGTAACGGGATAACTATTTTGTTCAAAAAGTATAACTTCCGCGAAAATTTCCCCGGGTTGGACTATTTTGAGCATAATCTCTTTCCCTGATGGCGCGTTTTTGTGCAGGGAGACACTTCCGGTAGCCAGAAGATAGAATGCCGACCCGAACTCGCCCTCAGTAAAGATTACCATCTTTTTGGTAATCGGTTTTGGAATACAGATCTCTGCAAGCATTTTTTTACTTGAATCAGATGCGCTTTCAAAAAAATCCGCATGTTCTATAAATTTGAGTATATCCATGTATAACTAAAGAAATACTCAATTTAAGCCTTCATAGCAACCCCATTTTAAAAAGTTTCAAAAGCATTTGTGAAATTAGTTGTAAAACTGTATTCAGATCAATAGAAAAATTAACCATTTTATTAAGAGTAACGAAATATTCTTGAAACTGGTGAAATTTTCAATAGGGTATTAAAGTTGCGTATATTTGTCTGAGTTATTTTTGAAACAAATTAGTCGGAGGGGAGTTATGAAAAGAATAAAAATTGCCATGTTTGATTCAAAACCATATGATCGAGAGTATTTTGAAAGAATTAATGCCAATGAGAAAAAGTTCAATTTTGATATTCACTATTTTGCACCACATCTTACTGAAGACACAGCACAGCTCACTAAAGGGTTTGATGCGGTTTGTGTTTTTGTTAATGATATAGTTACGCCTGAAGTTGCATCGATTCTCGTTGAAAACCGTGTAAAACTTCTGGCGTTACGTTCGGCAGGATTCAATAATGTCGATCTCAGATCGGTTTTCCAGAAAATTCATGTCGTCAGAGTTCCGGCTTATTCACCGCATGCAGTAGCAGAACATGCGGTTGCGTTAATGATGGCATTGAACAGAAAAACCCACCGCGCATATTTCAGAACACGGGATAATAACTTCGCGATTAGCGGTTTGCTTGGATTTGACATGTATGGTAAGACTATTGGAATTATAGGTACTGGTAAGATCGGAAAGGCTTTGGCAGGTATCATGAAGGGTTTTGGTATGAAGGTACTTGCATTTGATCTCTATCCCGATCGTAATTTTGAATCAAAAGAGGGTATTGAGTATGTTGATCTCGAATATTTGTACCGGGAGTCTGACATTATTTCACTTCACTGCCCCCTTACACCCGAAAATGTTCATATGATAAATAACGATTCTATTTCCCGGCTGAAAAAAGGGGTGATGATCATTAACACAGGGCGCGGCAAACTGATAAATACAAGGGCGCTTATAGAGGGGTTGAAAAATCATAGCGTTGGTTCTGCCGGTCTTGATGTGTATGAGGAGGAGGGTGATTTTTTCTTTGAAGATTTTTCTGCTGAACCGATCGGTGATGATGTTCTTGCACGTCTAATGACATTTCCCAATGTAATCGTTACCTCTCACCAGGCTTTTTTTACCCGGGAAGCGCTTGAGAGTATTGTGAATACGACCCTGGAAAATGTGCGGCTTTTTTTTGAGGACAATGAGCTGCGAAATGAAATATGCTACAAATGCGCAGGAGGTGTGTGATACACAAACTGTCATTGGAATACAGGCATAAAGTATATTGATCGACAGATATTTAATTCGAAGTCGTTTTGCTACTCTCATTAAACAGGAATAGTTACTTTATGAAACTTGTTTCATTATTTGGATTGATTGGGGGCACATTCACCACAATATCTTTTCTACCACAGGTTATCCAGGTTTGGAAAACCCGCTCTACAAAAGATATTTCACTGGGTATGTTTGTGCTCTTTACAATAGGTGTCCTGTTCTGGCTGGTCTACGGTCTCATGATAAAAGAGTGGCCCGTGATAATAGCCAATGGAATGACTCTGATATTTGCATGCACCATACTGGTGTTCAAAGCAATTTACAAATAAAGTTTCACTTTTTTCGGAGATACTGCATGGAAATTCAGACATTTGAGAACCTTAAGAGGGAAAAAATCTTAATAGCAGGTTCTGCCGGTCAATTGGGAAAAGCCTTTCAGTACGAACTGGCCCAAAGAGATATCAACTTTTTTGCGCCTGATGAGAAAGATTGTAATATCACTCAATTTGATTCGATTGCAAAAACCATTGATTCTCTTGAGCCATCAATAGTCATTAACTGTGCTGCGTATAACGCTGTTGATGATGCCGAAACTAATCAGGAAATCGCCGATCTTGTAAACCATAAATCTGTTAAAAACATGGCAGATATCTGTAAAACAAGGAACTGCCGTATCGTTCATTACGGTACCGATTATGTTTTTAATGGTAAAAAAGAGGATCTGTACAGAGAAACTGATAAGCCGGATCCGTTGAATGTATATGGAATGTCAAAAGCGGCCGGAGAGCAGGCGGTGCTTGATTCCGGATGCAAATCACTGGTACTGCGAACAAGTTGGGTATATGGAGATGGTACACAGAATTTTATCTATAAACTGCTTGGATGGTCTGAAAAGAACAGGATACTTAAAATCAGCAGTGATGAAGCATCAGTGCCTACAAGTGTAAAAGAGATGGTTAAGGCAACATTGACACTGTTGGAAAAGAATGAGAGCGGATTATTTCATCTCACCAATTCAAACTACTGCTCACGGTATGAGTGGTGTCGATTTGTAATGGAGACTCTTGAAAAAGACAATATTATAATCCCTGTGCCTATGTCAACTTTTAAAACCGCAGCGAAACGTGCATCATTTACCGTCATGTCAAATGAGAAAATTCAGTCAGCGCTTGGATATAAAATTCCTGACTGGCGCACAAGTGTGAAGGAGTATCTCCTCAAAAGGGCATAATGTGGCAAAACGTTGCTGTTGCTGAAATATTGAGGAAGTAACATCAATCTGATCCACAGGACTTTTATCCGGGTTACTCAGGCTAACCGAAAATACTCCTCGGCCTTTTTAAGATCATCCGGAGAGCCAATGTCAAACCATGAATCAACAAAGTCACAATAAATACGTGCATCACTGGCAAGAAGATGAATAATAGTCTCTCCAAGGTTGATCTCTTTTTCGCTTTTTCGGGTTCCTAAAGAGAGAATGTGTGACAGGTGCTCTTTTCTGAAAACGTACATTGCGGTTGCCGCAATTGACGAAAGCGGATTTTCAGGTTTTTCCTGAAAGGCTAAAACGCGGCCGTCCTCAGCTATCTGCATCACTCCAAATTTATTCCTTACATCGTCAATGGAGTCAAATCGATAGCCGGCAACGATTGATGCACTTTTCTCCCGGCTCAGAGTATAGAAAGCGTTGAGATCTGCTTCAAAAAGATTATCACAAGCAAACAGCATAATGTCTTCATCGATCATCTTCTTTTGAAGAACGAAAACAACGTCGCCAACAGCTCCGAGCCTGGTTTCGTTTGATGATGTACCATCATCTATCAGCGAAATCGGGGGTAACCCCGGGTTGGAAGAGATAAACCGTTTCAGCCATTCATCGAATTGTGGATAAAATTTTGAGTTACTGACAAGAAATACCTCTGTAAGACTTTCTACTTGTAATGCTTTCTCAAGAATTTTTTCAATAATGGGAGTTCCGGCAATCCGCAGAAGTGCTTTCGGAACATTATTGGTAAGCTTGAGGAGTCGGGTGTTGTAACCAGCTACAAGTATTATTACCTTCATTGTTTTACAGACCTTTATTGTTTTATTGATTATTGATAAAACTGAAATGTGAGCACTCAGGGAATTATATGGGAACTCCCGATATTCGATACTTCAAATTTCCGTTGTTAAAATACCATTTTAACTCAACGTTTTACAAGTATGTTGATAGCCATTTTATATAACTTAGTGAATATGAGGCTTTTAGCGTTGCAGAGTTTTTAATCATGCTGTTTTTGATAGTGTCTCTATATCTGTTCTGGTTAGACTTGATGAGTAAACTCCGATCTGATTTCCTTCTGAATCCTCAAAATGAGCAATAAACCCGTCATTAGTGAATGTCTTTGGAATCAGCACTCTGCCGCCATTCTCACTGACTTTTTCAAGCGTATTTGCGATATCCAGAACGGAAAAGTATACGACCGTTCCAGAATGATGTGGAATGTACCCGTCTACCTGTATAAGTGCACCAGAAATACCTGGAGCATTAAACATCGAGAAGGTACCCATTTTAACTGTTGTATCTTCTTTATAGGAGATTGTGTATCCAAAAACATTTTCATAAAATGAGCTTGCACGCCTGATGTCTGTTACAGGAATTTCAAACCAGACAACAGGATTTTTATAGTATGAGATCATAAACGCTCCGACAAAATGTAACCCATAATGATTTAAAACTTTATTAAAAAAAGCAATTTGTATGCCACTCGTTTTTTTTCAAAGTACTCAGCTATCTCTGTTGAAGGAAAGGAAGATGACTGGGGACTTTGAAATCCGGAATTTTAATACCGGATTAAATTATACCCTGTTTTAAAAAATCGGGCATTAAAAAAAGCATGGAAGTTAGGGCCTGTGAATATTTTCACCCTGGATAAACCGTTGCCCTCGCTTTAGATACCATAAATACAAGCAATAATATATTTTCTATAGGAGCTAATTCTGGCGAGTGGCAATGTGGCAGGGGGAAAGATGCGAAGAGTATTTTTGATGATATATGCAATTTGACTATGGTTAGATTTATATTAATAGTCGTAGTTTGCGAAAGTCTGTAGTAATTCATTACTGGTTCGGCAACAGGTTGAGCGGTAATCTGATTGTTCCATTCTGAGTATTCTGGTTAAGGGTGATAATTACGAGATGGTTTAGCAATTAACTTCTATAAGGTGTCTTTTTTTCAGGGGGAAATTCGTGAACAAGTTGAGTCTATGGTTTTCTACAGTTATGTTGTCTGGATACCTGGTTTCGTTTGCAGATCCAAACGGAGCGGTACTTTATCAAAATGGAAAAAGACTTGGTTACCACAAGGTTCCAACAACTGCTGAACATCACTATTTCGGCTATCTCGAAGGACCCGCATGGGAAAACAAGTATAGTGCGTACCGTTTTTATGTTGACAATGGCGATCGGAATGCCGTTGATGTAATTGGAAAGAAAAATGATGGTGCAATTCTGCAACATTTCGTTGATCCATCTGTTGATGAACATACAGATTATCCATGGGGAACAGATATTCTGAAAATTGGTTCATCTATGGGACTTGGTTCATTTCGTCTTTTAAATAATAATAGCTGGCTAAACCCACAGTTGCCGGAAAACCTTGACAGTCTTGTGGTTACGATTCTGGATTCATCAGTACAGACACCCAAAGTGCAGGTGAGATATCATGGATGGAATATCGGAAATGGAAATAAAATTACGGTTTCATGGACAATCACTACAAATGTTAATGAACGTCCTACGCATTGCGAAGTTGCTATTACAGGGAATTATACAGGAAAGGTGGTGGTTGGAATGACCAATCACCGTGACAATACCAGTAATCCCAATAGAAACACTATACAACTCACCGAACAGCAGGATCCTCCACTTCTGGCTACACTGGGAAAACAGGGTGGGTTGCAGGAAGGGTTTGCTGACACCCTGTTGATGGCAATATATACTGAAAAACCTTTTTTCGATTCATTTGTTAAAGATAGAACGGTCAATTATGGTATGGTTCTCAAGCCTGATGAACAGATGAAAGTTCGCTGGTCAATGGTTTATAGTTGGGCACGGGAAGACAACCCGTTGTTCAGGAATTCTGACTGGAAAAAGACTCTTGTAGCTACAACTGATATAAACGCAATATTGCAAAAACCTGCTCCGTTGCATATCTCTGAGAAACCAACAAACTTAAAATGTAATCCAGGAGCGTTTTTTTCTCTATCCGGAAGAACTGTCAGCGGCATACAAGCTCAGGATGGTTCATTATACAAAAAAGCCAGAGGTGTGTACATTTTAAAATCTGGTGATGGAATTGAAATAGCAAAAAAAAGGTTTGACGGAAGTACCCGTTGATATTTACAAACCGTATCTTTCGTAGCGGGATGAAGCTGTATTCATCCCGTTGTATAAAATAAAAGCTTATCTACCAAGATTTATTAAAAGAAAATTCCGAAATAGAGTTTTTTGAGCTGTCTATACATAGCGACATAGTATATCGCGAATAGATCTGATTTTCCCCCATCCGCCTTCGGCACCTTCCCCCGTTAACGGGGGAAGGATG
>JAFGIN010000197.1 GCA_016929595.1 Chitinispirillaceae bacterium | reverse complement strand
GAGGCGTGAGAAACATGAGCGATTTTCGCACTCCGCTCACCCTTCGACAAGCTGCTATGATGAGCGGAAACGCGGTTTTTGGTACCTGAGTAGTAACCAAAAAAATTAAGGATGATCATCTGTATGAAATTCAGACGATCTCAACAGATATATGCTTACAAAGAAGCAGTTCTTTTAACTATTGAGATGAACACTGTTATTGGATGTCTGTGTCGTATAAGCAGCAAAGCTATTGATATAATAACTGACCATCAGCATTCCGTCTGCAGCACCCTGCGGTTAACTGCATTCAGAACAATACCGGCAATTTACATGAGAGTTTTATGCGGGGGTTGATTGATTCTGTAACAGAGAATCGGTGATTTTCTTTTTCATCTCGTTTGAATATTTAAAAAGCGGTACAACTCTTTTATGAAGTGGTACTATATCCCCGGTTTTTGGATTCCTGGCAGGTCGTGGTTTTCTTAGTTTTGTGTAGAAAGTCCCAAAGCCACGAATTTCAATACTCTGCCCGTGTTCGAGAATCCCTGCAACCGTCTCAAGCAGTTCTTCAACAACGATCTTCGTATCTGCCTGTGTCAGACCTGTGGTTTTGGATACTGATGCAATCAAGTCATGTTTTGTAGTATTTGACACCATGCCCTCCAGTTCAAATGGCGGAATCACTTTAATAATATTCTATTATATTGATGAAAAAACTAATACCAGGAATGCCACACACTCCTGTATTTTTTAAAAGAATTGTCACACTACCTTCAAAAAGAAACCAGTTTATCAGATTTCGAAGTAATTACAGGCAGTTTCTGTCTAAATATCCAATGAGATACACGTAAAGTCAAGTTTTTTTTTCATAGAGTAACTATTTTACTGATTTTAGCAGAGATATGACCGAAAAATGTTCACAGCAACAGAGTCATACGATCAGGTTGAAACAGTTCAGATAGTCGCGAAAATTTAAAAAGGACTCCGTTTTTTTCAGGTATAACAGAATATATATCATAAAAACGGGAGATATCATTCTGTTGTGAAAAATACTCTTTAAGAATCAACCTGTTTCGATCAAATACCATCCTCGCATTACTGCACAACATCCCTGCTCCAGGCCATCCCGGGTATCGTGCCTCCAGAACTTTTAGCCACTCTTGTCTACAGGCTGAATCATTGAGGAACCGTTCAATCAAATTCTTTTGCATCATAAGATCCAGATCAGCAAAATCAACATAATGAGCATCTTTTAACTGACGTATTTTTTGATGTATTGCATCTGAATGTCCAAATTTTTTGTGATAATTCCCTGTCAGCTCATCTTTATCTACAAATGTCCCAGGGACCGGAACCATCCTGTAAAGATTTTCTGTTGAAACATCGCAAGGATAGACAAACCCTCCCGGATACCTTCCCAGAAGCGGCCTGTTATAAAAGGCCGATTCATATAACCCAAATCCAAACCCTTCTGCAACGGATGTCGATACAGCGTAATCACTAATCGCATATAGTGCTGCAACAGAGTCAGATACATGCCTTTTAAAAAATCTGTTTTTTGCCGGATTTATAATGACACTCAGATTAAACTTCTGCACCAGTTCGCTGAGCATGCCATTGAGCGATGCATCAATACGTGATGTACCTTCCGGTCCGAGAATCAGAACTGTTTCCATTACTATGGAAAGAAACACTGCCTCAAGAACATTTTTTCTTTGGATTATTCTTGATGGATAATACCACAGCGGTCGTGACAAATCATACTTGTACTCACCACCGGCAAGCAGAGAAAATTGATGAAGCAGTTTATCCCGGTCAATAACAGTTCCACCAGTTCTGATCGGATTAGGAAGTAATCTTACTGGAAAATTCAGGGCCTTAAGATGATTAAAAGCCTGCCGTCCCGGAACGACAAAAGTGACTAGTGCTCCCGTACAGTAAAGATCCTCGTATATTGGCCATCCCCAGCTGCCAGCGGTGTTGATCTGACTGATCATTGCAGTCCTTCCTTCCTCCGCAAAATCGTGCAGAACCGGAAAAAAACGGATCTGATCTGACCCTGACTGACGAGCGATTTGAGCAAACGCCGCTGACGCTGCTACATTTTTACCCAGAGATGGATTATGAAAAAGAACAGCCGCCGGAAGCACTGTTTTATCAGACAGAATTACTGATGTAAGAGCTGCCTGTATCTGTAATTTTACATCCTCAAACTCCTTGAGTGTGGAAAACTCCTTATAGTCAAGTAGCGGTATTTCCTTAACTTCATCATAATCCAGTCCTTTTTCATCTGGTTTTCGGCTGCAGATCAGAATAGTCCGTGCTGCACCGGACGAACAAGCTTTACAGTTCTGAGCATATCTGTCCATCACCTGCCGGACTCCCCCATGGCGGCAATGATAATGTATCTGAATGAATGTAGCCGGAAACATCTCCATAACAGATGTCTGTATTTCCTTATATTAATGTTGCTGTTGCTGTTGCTGTTGCTGTTTTTCTCTCGGATGGAAACTGCGATGCACCTCTCTGAGGTATTCTCTATCAACGTGCGTATATATTTCGGTTGTAACAATGTTAGCGTGCCCCAGCATCTCCTGAACAGTCCTGAGATCCGCTCCCCCTTCAAGAAGATGGGTTGCAAATGAGTGCCTGAATGTGTGAGGAGAAACCTCTTTTTCAATACCGGCATTTCTGGAATGACAGGTGATTATTTTCCACAACCCCATCCTTGAGAGCTGCTTTCCCCTTACATTAAGAAATATCGTACTGCCGCTGAGCGGCGTTGCAAACAGGTGGCGCTCATATTCGATGTACTGCTTTATCCAGTGAAGCGCGATTTCACCGATGGGAACGATTCGCTCCTTTGACCCTTTTCCAAAGATTCTTACAAACCGCTCCTCCTCAAGAAGTTGTTCCATACTGAATGATCCAAGTTCACTCACCCGCATCCCGGTCGCATACAGCGTCTCCAGCATCGCCCGGTCGCGTATTCCCCCGCGCTTTCGTATATCTACCCCCTCCAGTACCTGCTCAACCTCCTGAACCGATAACACCGCAGGCAGATAGCGGGTATTTCTGGGACTTTCTACGAGCTCTGAGGGATCCTTGTCAACTTCTCCTTCACTCACCGCAAATGCAAAGTAACTCTTCAATGATGAAACATTTCTCTGTATGGACGAAGCCGCGAACCCGACATCAAAGAGTACTCTCACATACTCCGACAGCAGGGAAGGAACAATATCTGTCAAGCTCATCACACGATGCTGATTAAAAAACGCCTCCATTCTGCAAAGGTCATACCGGTACGCTTCTACGGTATTTTCACTAAGTGTACGTTCCATCAGCAGATATGCAAGGAACTCTTCAATTAACGGAAGTTCAAATTTTTCTATTTTCATTGAAGATAGGGATTGAGCCGTTTTTCCCTCCCTATTGTAGTCCTTCCTCCATGACCTGGATATACGACAGTATCATCCGGCAATGTTAATAGTTTCTCTTTTATACCCTGCACAAGCAGCTGACCGTTTCCACCGCTCAAATCACTTCTCCCCACAGAGCCGGCAAAAAGAATATCTCCACACAGACAAACCTTTTCAAACAAAAGCGCACACCCCCAGGGGCTGTGACCAGGCACAGCAACAACTTTCAGATCAAAACTGCCAATGCGAACATCACCCTCCTCAAGATCACTGACAGGTCCTTTATATTCCCATCGCCATCCAATCATGACCGAGCCATTCAAATCAGCGTTCCTAAGCATTACCTGTTCTTTCCGGTGTACATAGACAGCAGTTCCAGGGAAGGCTTTCAGTATTTCATCTATACCTATGATATGATCGAAATGACCATGAGTGATAATGATCCCTTCAGGGATATATTGGTGCTTTTTTACAACAGAAATCAATTCTTCACAGCCGGATGATGGATCAACTATCAATACACTCTTTTCACTATTGGTTACCATATAAGAATTAGTTTCGATTGGCCCTGTGACGAACTTTTCAATAAATACGTCCAAAAAAATTCTCCTTATTTACATATAAACTTGACATACAGCTATACTATACTATACCTCAAAAAGGGGCTCTTTAAACTCTCCAATGAATATTACCTCCGGCTCCAGAACGATACCGGTATGTTCATATACTTTCTGCTGAGCAGACCGGATAAGAACCCTTACCTCTTCGGCCTTCCCATTCCCTTTATTGACAATAAAATTCGCATGTTTCTCAGAAATCTGCATACCCCCACATGTCAACCCTTTGAGACCACACGTTTCAATGAGTGTTCCCGCAAAATTACCTGTGGGTCGTTTGAAAACACTGCCGCAATTGGGGTATTCTATCGGCTGTTTACTTTTTCTGCGGGTAAGGATCTCTTTCTGGAGAACTTTGAGTTCATCAGAAGTTCGTTGCGTTCTGAATTTGAAAGATGCATTTATTACAACACCGCCATTTGATTTGAAATGACTGGTGCGGTATCCAAATCCGGCATCCTCAAGTGAAAATGTTTTAATCTCTCCGGAAGGCATCAATATATCAGCTGATAAAAAGGTATCCGCAACACAACTATCGAATGCGCCGGCATTCATGATAACCGCTCCGCCAACCGTACCCGGAATACCAGAAAGTTGCTCCATACCCGAAAAACCGAAACTGATAGATTGATTGATCAATGTGTTGAGTGTTGCCCCACCCTCTGCCACTACATGTGAATCATTCCATCGAATTGAAGAAAAATGTGGGGATGTATTGATTGTAAGCCCCTGCCACCCCGAATCACTGATCAATAGGTTTGACCCTTTTCCCAGAATGAAAACAGGAAGGCGGTTGTGATCAGCAAAATCCAGGGCCTCTTTTAATTCCAATCCGGAGCAGGGTTCCGAGTAGAATAAAGTTTTACCCCCTATTTTAAAAGTATTTCTATCTAACAATCCAATATCACGTAAAATATTCATACATCCAGACTTCAATTCAATACCATTAAAATTGCAGTAATCTCTGCAACTATCCAGAATTCTACCGTTTAGTTCTACATTGTTAGAATTACACACCGGTCGTCGATCCCAAGCTCGGGATCAATGACCGGGTGATGCTATTTTGGTATTCTAACAATGTAGAATTAGTAAGATACTAAATATATAACTTACATTAACAGGTTATTTAGAGCAAATTATGCATTTTATTAACAGTGAAAAAGTATGAGCGTTTTCTGATCTATTAGTCGTCTAAATTAAAAATTTGACTATTTCAGGTTATCTTTGGTGTATAATATAATAATTCCTGAAAAACAGTATTAGATTGATGCAGATAACACACAATCTATTTCGGCTGTAAGTCCCGATTTCGAATGAATCCTGATCCCGAATGAAAACATCGGGATTCATTTGGGCTCGGGATTCTCCACTATCCCATTTGCTGCTTTTCAGGATAAACAATTTTCAAGAGAGAATGGAGATTTCAATCATGAACCGTTTAAAGAATTCGTTTGGCTTATACGCGACACTACTTATCGCTGCATTTCTAAATTGCGGATTGCTGGAACTGGAATTAGAGCAGACTCCGACAAAAACACGAATGCAGGGATTGTGGGAAGTTGTGGAAGCTTACGACGAAGATGGTAATTCTATTCTTGAAAAAATTAATTATCCAGCCACTTTTTTTCAATTTCAGAGCGACAATAACATCATCTCTTCGGCAGGTCCCATGATCATGATGCTTGTCTATGGTAACAGTAAATACACCTCTATCGCATCCAAAATCGACCAGACATTCAACTATGCAAGTGCAGATATTTTTACCAACGGCGAATGGTTCATTGAGGGAGGCGTCACCGAGAGATTCACGCTCGAAATGAAGCTTGAAGGTTTGCCGGGCCAGAAATCTCTTACAACACTTCTGGATCTGTTGGGCATTACAAAAGATTATCTTGATGTCACCATTTATCACAAGTTTAAAAATGTGTATGTTGAATTTGACAACTTCTCTGACAATACAGAGATGACCTGGGAATTCGATAATTCAACAACTGCAGTGTATAACAAAAAAGATAACTATGGTGATTATGTATTATGGAATGGATTTCCGGTTGATCGTTTTTCCCATTGCAAATTTGTATTCAGAAAACACGCAGGCTCGTTGAAAGACGCCGTTGTAGCAGCTGCAAAAGCACAATGACGTACCATAAATATACGGAGTAAAAAACATACCTGCTCATGGTGAGTTTGTCAAATCCATGAGCAATGTACCCATTCTAAAAGCTACCTGCCTACCGCAACTGCTTTCAGTGTTCCATTCTCAAGACGCCTGATTACAGATGTGATCCACAAAATGCCGATAAACGCTGCAAGTGCATTACCGATAAGCATGCCAAAGTAAACACCTTTTGTGTGTAAATCAAGATAATTCACAAAAATATACGCAAGGGGAAAACCGATTGCAAGTGTCCTGACTATGGTAAGTATCAACGCCGGAATGGGATACCCGATCGCCTGAAATACCGATCTGCCGATAATCCCTACCACTCCAAATATCAATGACCATTCAAGTATCCGGGTCTGCAGAATACAATAGTTAAGTACCGATGGAACATCTGAGAATAAGCTGTACAGCAATGGTGCAATAGCAACATGAACAGAGGCAAGAAAAAATACGACTCCGCCACCCAGGATAATACCGCTCTTCCAGGCAACCCGTATACGTTTCATGTTACCCCGTCCGACATTCTGCCCCACAACAGTAATCATTGCTGAACTGAGTGCAAAAACAGGCATCAGCACTCCCTGATCAAACCTTCCGACAAGAGTAAAAGCGGTCATGGCATTCTTATCAATAGCAATAAGAATGTGGTTGTAAAACATGATTGACAATGCCATCGCCATCTGCCCCAGTGCCATGGGAAATCCAATTACCGCTACATCACGAATCAGTCTGAAATCGATATTTTTCAGTTCCCATTCCATTTGAACCATATCCTTTTTTCTTCCCAGAACAACCAGAGCATAAATCAGACTCACTACCTGAGCAGCATCAGAGGCAAGCGCAGCTCCTTTAATACCAAGTTTTAATGAAAAAATGAAAATCGGGTCCAGAACTATATTGCACACGGTACCAAGTAGCATCGCGAACATGATATTCTTCATTTTCCCTTCACCCTGAAAAATACCGCCGATCGCGTGCATGACAATCATGACTCCAATAAAAGGTATTGAATAAAGCAGATACGTCAGCCCATTCCGATAATAATCACCCTCTGCACCAAGCATTTTCACCAGTGATTCACCACCGAAAAAAAGAGCTCCCATAATACCAAGAGCCAGAACAATTCCCATGACCAATGATGATTCGGCGGCTTTATTAAGCGATTCGTGATTTTTTTCGCCTATCGCGCGTGCTACAACCGAACCAACACCAGTCATTATTCCAGCAGCAACCGACATCCCGAAAAACAACAGTGGAAAAACCAGCCCGGTTCCACCGATATACGACGGATCCGCTTTGTCGATCATACTGATAAAAAACGTATCGGCTACGTTATAAAACAACTGTACCACCATACCGGTCAGAATTGGTAATGAAAGCCGTATGAGAAGCTTATACATATTACCTTCAAACATTCCCGGAAGATCTTTTTGAGGATCAGGTTTCATTTTTCTACACTTTTTTCGAGAATTTAGTATTCCAATTTCGCGTTTCCAATATAGTTCCTATTATCTATGCATTCATAGTCTTTTTGTTGCATGCTCATTGAACAATTTCCATTAACCTTTCAGAGATTTCTTCCGATATATAAAGAGAACCCTCCGGGAATGGTGAACTATGGATAACATGGAACAGATCAAAGAGATCATCAACTACCAGAACTATCTTAATAGCTCCTTTGGAATTTTACTTGATGAAGAGACCGCAGCCAGACTCTGGATCCTGAAATTTGCCGCCATCTGGAGGGGAATCCAGATGGGGAAAGTCAGTTCCAGAAAGCTCTCAACGACGGGATTGAAGTACTGTTTTGAATCTGACGCCCGGAATCGTACCGACCCGGTTGTTCCCTGATAGCTGTAAACTGTACCCTATCTCCTATCAAGCAGAAATTTAAAATCGTCAATCAGTTCGTTTATCGTTTCCACCATTCCCTCACTCTGGTGTTTCTGGTGTAACTAAGAGATTCATGAATATACTCTCACCCTTTAAACTCAAAGTAGCAATCCGTACCATATATTATATTCTCTAGCTTATAGAAAAAAGGCAGGATACACTTTTTTAGGAGATTTATCCAAGATTATGGGAATTATCTGTATTAAAATAGGTGGTTCAACAGTTGATGCTGAAGGACTTTTAAAAGAGCTTGGTCAAAGTATCAAAGACCTCCCGGTTGACTCATTTCCGGTAATTGTTCACGGTGGCGGTAAAGACATCGCCCGCCAGTTATCACTCCTCAACAAAGAGGTTACTTTTATCGAGGGCATGAGGGTCACCGACAGTGAGATGGTTAAAATCGTGCAGATGGTGCTAAGCGGTGATGTCAATAAGCGCATTGTCAACGCACTTCTCTCTGAAGGTGTCAGCGCATTTGGTTTCAGCGGTGTTGATGGCAATCTCCTTGAAGCATCAAAGATGACAGTCAATGGTCAGGATATCGGGTTTGTCGGCAATATCGATAATGTCAATATATCGGTTATCGATATGTTTAAAGCGCAAAAAATTGTACCCGTCATTTCACCTATCTCCAGAGATGTCCATGGTGCCATCTTCAATGTAAACGCGGATCTCGCTGCAGGTGAACTTTCCATGGCCGTGCGGGCAGATGATCTGGTATTTGTATCAGATGTTCAGGGCGTCCTAATCGATGGAAAGGTTCGCTCAGAGATCAGAATAAATGAAATTGAAGAGCTTATTTCCATCGGGCATATAACAGGTGGAATGATTCCAAAACTGAGATCAGCAGCAGAAGCGGTCGAAAGAGGTGTCAGCAGAGTACATATTTGCGGCTGGAACGGTAGAGACACTATAAAAAATGAACTAAACACAAAAACATCAAACGGAACAGTGATTTTCAAATGAGAAAAAGAGCAGAAAAAAAATTAAAACAATCAGATGATGTCAATTCTCTTTTCATGCCTACCTACAAACGGAATGGTTCTCCCCTTATCTGCGGAAAAGGCATGTACCTTTACGATGAAGATGAAAACGTCTATCTGGATTTTGGCGCTGGAATCGCAGTTAATGCCCTTGGTCATGGACATCCTGCAATAGTAAATGCAATCCGATCACAGTCTGAGCTGCTCATTCACGCTTCAAATCTCTATCTTTCCCGCGCGCAGATCGACCTTGCTGACGCACTTCTTGAAAACAGTTTCGCAGATCATGTTTTTTTCAGCAACAGCGGCACCGAAGCCAATGAAGCAGCCATTAAATTCGCCCGTAAATGGGCAAGTTCAAAAGATAAAGAAAAGTTTCACATACTTTCTTTCTACAATGGTTTCCATGGAAGAACGTATGGTGCACTCAGTGCAACAGCGCAAGAGCAGTT
This sequence comes from Chitinispirillaceae bacterium, assembly GCA_016929595.1. Classification (GTDB taxonomy): domain Bacteria; phylum Fibrobacterota; class Chitinivibrionia; order Chitinivibrionales; family Chitinispirillaceae; genus JAFGIN01. The sequence goes on along the minus strand of JAFGIN010000197.1, from coordinate 22,193 downwards.
ACATGAAGGGTTCGAGCCGCTTGTTGAAGGATTTCACTGGTCAGAATTCAATAATATCAAATCTGCAAAAAAAATGCTCTCTCAACATAAATTTGCTGCAATACTAGTTGAACCGATTCAGGGAGAAGGCGGCATCATTCCAGCCACTGAAGAGTTTCTCAACTTTTTACGCAACTGGTGTACAAAGAATAAAGCGGCACTGATCTTCGATGAGATCCAAACCGGAATGGGAAGAACTGGTACACTCTGGAACTACCAGCAGTATGATATTGTCCCTGATATTCTGACACTGGCAAAACCGCTCGGTGGCGGAATACCCCTGGGAGCAACATTGTGTACTTCTGCAATTGCAAAGGCAATCACTCCGGGAAACCATGGGACAACCTTTGGAGGTAACCCGGTCGCCTGTGCAGCCGGTCTTGCCACACTCAATGTAATTAACAAAAAATCATTTCTTAAAAACATTGTCAGGATGGGCAGTTACATCACAAAGAAACTCGAACAACTTCAGAAAACAGTCACAGGAATAAAAGAGGTCCGTGGATGCGGTCTGTTAATCGGTATCGAATTTGATTCAGATCCGACAGCAATTGTTGCCGCATGTAAAAAAGCCGGATTACTTCTTGTAAAAGCGGGTCACAATACCGTGAGAATGCTCCCGCCTCTGATCGTAACAAAGGACGACATTGACTCTGCAGTATCGATACTGCAGAGTGTACTTGAGAGCGAAGGAAGATAAATGGTTAATTATAAATGGTTAATTATAAATTATAAATTATAAATGGTGAATGGTGGATGATCGGAAAGATTATTAACTGTCTCGTAAAGCTGTGCTCCGGTTTTTATATCGGAGTCGGGGTCGCAATCGGCATCGGTATCGAATAACACCGTTACTGAGGATCGATCCCGATTCCGATACCGACAGCGCCCCCGATAACTACTATCGCAAAAAGTTATCGCAAAAAGTGCCAATAATTATGAGCCCATTAATAATTCATATTTCCTGTCTCAACTCTTTCTAATCTTAGGACATAACAATTTTACTTAACATAAGGATTTTTCATGGAAAAGGTTGTACTACTGTACTCGGGAGGTCTCGATACCTCGATAATGATTCCCTGGCTTAAAGAAAATTACAATTGCGAAGTCATCGCTGTATGTGCAGATCTTGGTCAGGATGATGAACTCACCGGTCTTGAGGAGAAAGCTCTGAAAACCGGCGCAAGCAAACTCTACATTGAGCACCTTACCGAAGAATTTATCACTGATTACATCTACCCGACGCTGAAAGCTGGTGCAATTTATGAAGGTTCCTACCTTCTGGGAACCAGTTTTGCACGCCCGTTAATTGCAAAACGAGCTGTTGAAATTGCCGAAAAAGAGGGCGCAACAGCAATTGCTCATGGTGCAACAGGAAAAGGTAATGATCAGGTCCGGTTTGAACTCACTATCATGGCACTCAATCCTAAACTGAAAATTATTTCACCCTGGAAAGATCCGCTCTGGAAAATGCGCTCACGGGAAGATTGTATCGCTTATGCAGAGAAGCGTAATATTCCGATCAGCCAATCAAAGAAAAGAATCTACTCCGAAGACCGTAATGTCTGGCATATCAGTCATGAGGGCGGAAATCTTGAAAGTCCATGGAATGAACCGGAAGATAACGTTTACACGTTATCAAATACCATTGAAAAAGCACCGGACACACCTGAATATCTTGAAATAACCTTTGAAAAAGGTATACCTGTTGCAGTAAACGGTAAAGCATTAAAACCGGAAGCACTGCTACGGGAACTCAATAATACCGGAGCCAGACATGCAATCGGCCATGTTGATATGGTAGAAAACCGGCTTGTAGGTATAAAATCCCGTGGTGTGTACGAGACTCCGGGCGGCACGCTTCTCTATTTCGCACATCGGGAACTGGAACGTCTGGTTCTTGACCGTGATACCAGCCACATGAAAGAGACTCTTGCTATCAGATACTCTGAGATAGTTTACAATGGTCAGTGGTTTTCAACACTTCGCGAGTCCCTTGATGCATTCGTAAATGTAACACAACAGAATGTCACTGGTACCGTTCGCATGAAACTTTACAAAGGAAATGTCATCGTAGCTGGATCAAAAGCGGACAAGTCTCTCTATCTGGAGGATCTTGCATCGTTTACCGATACAGAACTCTACGATCAGAAAGACGCAACAGGGTTTATCAAGATCTTTGGACTTCCAATGAAAGTAGCCGGGCTTGTCAGCCGGCATGCATCAAAGTAGTCTCATGAAAGAACAGGTAGATGCAGTAATCGTTGCAGCTGGAAGCGGAACTCGTCTGGGCGCATCAGTTCCCAAAGCGTTTGTTCCGCTTTGCGGATCTCCTCTGGTCAGCTATTCCTATTCTGTTTTCCGTACCCATCCGGCTATTGATAACATTGTCCTGGTGGTCCCGCAGCAATTAATCGAATCATCAAATGAGATGTTTTCCGATCCCCGGACGATGATTGTTGCCGGTGGAAAAGAGCGATGGGAATCAGCAAAAAACGGTATTGAGGCATCAGGTGCCGACTGGGTGTTGATCCATGACGCAGCACGACCATTCGTCTCACATAAAGTGATCGATTCTGTTTTATCTCTAATAAGTAATTTCGATTGTGGTATTACGGCGACACCAGAAGTTGATACCATAAGAACATATACTGGTAACACGGCAGGAGAAACGATTGATCGATCAAAACTGATTCGGGTCGGCACACCACAACTGTTCAAAAGAGATCTTCTTTATCAACTTATAGAATCGGCACATACCCTTTCGCAGATACCTACCGATGAGGCGATGCTTTTTCAGGCATTCGGTCATACAATCGGCCTTGCATGGGGTGATCCAAAGAACTTTAAAATTACCACTCCTGAAGATTTTGAGATTGCTGAGGCGATAATTGCAAAAAATTCGATGTTCCTGGGCAGGTAACGATCCGGTGTATTGTGATTACCACGATAATGAGTGGGGAATCCCTGTTCACGATGACAAAAAACTTTTTGAAATGCTCATCCTTGAAGGATTCCAGGCCGGGCTCTCCTGGATTACCATACTGAAAAGACGTGATGCGTTTCGCAGAGCGTTTGCTCAGTGGAACTGGAAGAAAGTTGCATCATTCACACATGAGGATGTAGAGCGGCTTGTTGCAGATGAATCAATTATAAGAAACAGACTCAAAATTGAAGCTGCAGTTAAAAACGCAAAAGGGTTTATCAAAATTATAGAGGAATTCGGGTCTTTTAACACCTATATCTGGAGCTTTACAGGGAACAAAACCTTGCGTGCCCCCCGAGCGCCCCGGGTCTGGACAGATGTACCTGTTATGACTGCACAATCTGATGCGATGAGTAAAGATCTTAAAAAACGCGGTTTCTCGTTTGTTGGTTCAACGATCTGTTATGCATTCATGCAGGCAGTTGGAATGGTTGATGATCACATGGAAACATGTTTTAAATGTAATGTTTGATCATCAAAAAAAAGCTCATATATCCTTTTCTCGATGAAAAATGAGACGACTTCAGAATCAAGTTTCCCGGCTTGAGCTTCAGCCCTGAGGATCTCCAGTGCATCTGGTACCGACACCTTCGGTTTATAGGGTCGATCTTTGGAGATAAGCGACTCGAATATATCTGCAATAGCAAGTATCCGGCTTTCAATACAAATCTCATTCTTTTTCAAACCGTCTGGATACCCGGAACCATCAAGACGTTCATGATGCTGGGCTGCAATCCGGGGGATCTCTTCAAGATCTTTTGTCCAGGGAATTTTTGAAAGTATCCGATAGGTCGAGGATGCATGTGAATTGATTGCATCACGTTCTGATTCAGTCAGATTCCCTTTTCGCACAGATAGTTTTTCCCACTCCTGTTCCGTAAGCAGTGTACCGGATGTTCCATCAGCGAAATGATACGACCGGTCTCTCAATTTCAACAGTTTTTCAAAATTCTGATCATCGAGATATCCAGATTTATTAACGGAAGAGAGAAATGGAAGAAGGTTCTCCTCAGCGGGAACTGTAGCATCATTGTGCTCACCACATCTCACTTTCTCCGGAAGAATGAACCCGAAACGCATTTCAAGGTTTTTCCATTCACACGTATTGAGCCTTGTCTGTTTGTTAAGCAACGCTTCAGGAACACCAATTTTTCCAATGTCATGAAGCAGTGCCGCGTACTGAAACTGAGTAATGCGGTTTTGGGATTCAACTATAGTACGGAATCGATTTTTGTCATCATTCTTTACAGCATCAATAAATGCGGAAACATACCCTAAAACCCGTGTTGAATGACCAGAGGTAACCGTATCCCGTTCGTCGATGGCGGCGATTGATGACTCCAGAAAGCCTTCGAAGAGCACTTTGATACACTCATGATAATGAGCCCGTTCGATTGAAACGGCAGCCTGTGAAGCGATAGACTGAACGAACTCTTCATCGGATAGTGTAAAAGCACTCGCCTCCTGTATAAACGAATCACTGTCACCGTCACGTTTGATACTCTTGTGCTTTTTGTTAATTAATTGAAGTACACCGACAACTTCACCAGAGATATTTTTAAGCGGCAGTGTCAGCATCGATCTGGTTTTATAACCAACCTTTTTATCCCAGTCACCATTGAAATGCCAGGGAAATCTATTATCGATATGATCAACATCGTCAATATTGAGTGACATCGCTGTTTTGGCAACGTATCCCGCAATCGAGCTTTCATTTATCAAAAGGACAAACTCATTCATCACTCCCACATTGACAGAATCATTCTGGGATACTTTGAATGTTAAAGAATCAGTATAGGCACCACCCGGTTTTACACGGTTTCGAACATAGATACTCCCCGCATCTGCATCGACCATCTCCCGGCATATTGCAAGAATCAGCTTGAGAAGATCCCCCAGATCGCTCTCACGTGTCAAAGCTGTGCCGATTTCGATCAGCCGTCGTTTCTGGTTTCGATACCGGATAATTTCATCAGTCAAATTCTCGTTTTGAGCTATAAGGGCCCGGTTTCTACCAATTGTCTGAATGATACTGCAGGCGATAGCCATTGTAAGAGGAAATTCAAAGAAACCCTGTATGGGTAGATTAAGAAGAAACGGATCGATATCTCCCGGAGGCACATTCTGAAAAAAAGGTATCTTCTCCCCCGTACCAACTGGAAGTACTCCAAAGAGATACACAATTGTTTTTTTTTCTGCTTCAAGACACGAAATAAACCCTCTGGGCAACTGCTCTTCCGGAAAATGGAATCCCGGATCGATTTTATTCATCTCCCGTACGACAAGATCAGCCATTGAAGCTGCCTTGCAGAGAATTTCATAATCTTCAGTTCTTATCTTACCAAGAATTACAATATATGGCTTCATGAAATTTTTCGTTAACCATCGACCGACGCAAAAAAAATTGTATACAGTAATACTAATCATACCTGAGTTGCATTGATCGGTCAAGATAAAAAACTCTTTGTGAGTACTATTTAACTACCGGAAAAATTGTTATCTCCCCCACTCCTCATAAAGTGAATGCTCAACATCAAGATGATCCAGTACTCTACCGATAAAGGCATCTGTAATTTCGATCAGTGAGTCAGAGCTGCCATACAATGGAAGCACCGGCGGCATTATGAGAGCTCCGGCACAGCAGGCCTGTTCCATGTTTCGTATATGGACAAGATTGAGCGGCGTCTCCCGTGTTACAAGCACTAACGGCCGTTTCTCCTTTAGTGTTACATCCGCACAACGGCTGATAAGATTATCATTGATGCCGTGAGCGATAGAGCCAAGTGTTTTCATACTGCACGGCACTACAGCCATTCCATCATGGCGGAATGAACCGCTTGCGGGTGAAACGAAATAATCATTGTTGTCACATAAGAATAAGGCCGCATCGGAGTTTTGTATCCCATTCTGTAATTCAAGAAAACGTTTAATATCCCCTCCATCAAATCCTGTTTCGTGTTTAAGTACACTGCAACCTGCATTTGAAATAATCATATATATACGAAAGGGATTTTGAAGGAGGTATTTTAATAACCGGATCCCCAGCAGAACACCGGTTGCCCCACAGATTGCAACAACAAAAGTTTTTTTGAAGTGGTTAGACATTGTACTGTTCCTCATAGTATGTGATATACTTTGTAAATCCACCTGGATAATTATGTAAGGTAATATTCAACTAAAAAAGGTGAGAAATCGTAACTATCCATGTAGTATCCCTTTTACCGATTACGCCTCCTAAATCCCCCGTAGGGGACTTTAAGACTTGCTACGTCGGATTTTTGTCCTCCCACAAGTCCCCCTGCGGCCCTGCGGGGGATTTAGGGCGTACCTGAATAGTTACATAAAATCAAATGAAAAGCATAAATTTGTAACTGTCTCACAACACTACAGGTTTTTCATTTCATAATCGGTATCGAAAAGCTCAGTAATTGAGGATCGATCCCGATAATTATGAAACCGTTTATGAGAAATAAAGGAAAAATAATATCGAACTATTAAAAGAGTTTGTGAGTACGAATCCCTGTTAATCGAAAACTACCTGGACTGATAAAGACGAGCATTTTCAATGGAAACTGAGATCTGTGTTGCAAAAAGAGCAGCAAGCTGTGATGCTTCCTGGCTGAACGGCACAGCAGAAAAACGTAATCCGTAAAGTAATCCGTACACGTGACGATTGCGAAAGAGAGGTATCGCCATGAGTGCGCGGACGGGGAAGTTCCTTGGGAGTTCTAACGAGAGACGCTTTGCGGTATCGTGAAGATCGGGTGTGCAATAAGGACGTGTAGCGGCAAAAAGATAATCGTTGAGCAGGGATTCAGTCACGGTCACGCACACATCAACCTGACCGGGTTCAAGTCCAACCCAGGCAATGCATTCCGGAATACTCTTGCTGTTCTTTAAAACGATCGTAGCCGCATCAGTACAGAAAATTGATGAAAACGCACGGACTGCCTCATTTCCAATCTCCGAAATATCAAAGAGACGTGTTATCTCGTATCCGGTTTCGATAATTTTTTCAAGCTGTGTGTTACGCTGTGTCTGCTCTATTGACAACCCAATCCGGTATCCCATGGTCATAAGGAGATCCTTATCGGTATTGGAGAAAGGAGAGTAAGTGCACCGGGCGAGTATCATGACTCCTCTTGATAATCCATAGGCGGTTGTCAGAGGAACCATAATAACCGATTTTGCACCCAGATCACGCAAAACGTTATCTACATTTTTATCCGTATCTGCCTGATTGGAAATGATAACATCATTGGTTTTGAGAACTGTTGCAACATGTCCATTTACTGCATTAGAAAAGCAGTACCCATCCAGTGTCTCCGGAATACCCAGCGTTGCCAGAGAAATGAACGTACCAGTCCCCACAGGATCAAGAATTACAACGATATCTGAAGCAAAAAGTTCGGAGAGCAGAGCAAGAAGACGATCCTGCAGTGTTTTAATTGGCGCAGGTTCACTCAATATAGCAAGAAAACGTGTAATACGGGTTGTATTGTATACCGCAATCTGCGCAGCGCGAACAGCACTGTCACGCTCTTTGAGAGCATTACTGAACTCCAGCTTTAATTTTGCAATGTTTTCACGGTAGCTATTGACTAAATAAGATTCTTTTGTCATACAAAGATCGTTCATCACACCTTCTTTACATATTACAATGCGATACTTGTCAGAGTTGCGTTGTGAGTACTCAACACCCCTGCAGAACGGGCAAATTCACCACAACAATAAAAACCAAATGATGGAACAGTGCCGGTTGTCTGCTGAATAATACGCGCTTCCTCACTTGCACGTACTCCAAGTATCGTTGCACGCGCAGCACAACTGAACGCCAGAACAACCCCGGCATCCTTATTGAAAGAAAGAGCCTCTGTCGTAACATCCTTTACAATTCCGAGTAACGAGTCAGAAGTACCATCCATAACCTGAACAGCACTCCCGACCGGAGGCACACAACCCTGTATCTTAAGAACACCCTTATCATTTTTCGAACGCGCCACCCTTATAATAGTCGATCCATCATACTGAAGCAGACCCAGTGGGTGCTGTATCGATGTACCCCAGAATTTTTCAATCGCCAACTCACCAGGATTAAATCCAAGCTGCTCTTCATAGACCCTTGCAGCAGGACGTCCCGCCAGCTCAAGTATTTCGGTTCCCTCCGTACGGGTCACCAGCAGCGGTATTCCGATAGGTTTCCACCCATGAGCAACGGTTGTTTTTAAAGGATGATTACTGGCAATCCAGAGAGCAACAGCTCCCTTTTCGATAATATGCCCGTTATGAAATACAAACGTTCTTATGAATTTTTGCTCATCACCGGCAGCTCCACCAGCAATGCAGACATTTGTCCCGGTAACACGGTAGACTCCATTTACCAACTGCTGAAGATCGCCAGCAAGCTGATCAACAAAGAGCACAATCGCTGCATGAGGACTCTCCCCCACGATCTCGCGACTTTCACGAGCAATTTCCTGTCCGGCTTTTTCAAGATTTCCATATATCTGAGAAGCCGATGCGGCTCCAAACCTGTAGGTCCCTCCTCCAAGCACAAGAACTGCTACCCCAGCCTGAAAACCTAAGTATATTCCATTGGCGATTTCACCGGAACTGGTACAACCAACAAGAAGTGCATCCCCGGTAACTGACCTTATCCCTCCAAGAAGAGCATTTAATTCATAACGCGGAGTTGTGAATACCATTACCAGTGCCGGAGTACTCATCCCAAGTAGCTGTACCGCATTTTCAGCAGCTTCTCTCCCGGCATCAAAGGAATCGATTACAGTACTTATCCCAATACCCGATAAAAGTCTGTTACGACCTTCCATAAACTCCTCTGAGAAGAAAGTGTGATTTTAGAAAAATCAAGTGAATACTTGTAAAACCTGACAAATCCAAGCGATAAGCAAAAATATGGAAATCGCCCATTTGAATGTCAAATGAAATGTATCAATTTGTTCAATTACATTTCAAGTTTGCTGCATTTTTTTCCGATAATAATAATGAGAACCCAAATACCTGTGCATGGAGGCACCAGTATGAAAATCACTCAATCCTCTGTATCTCTTTCTTCCACCAGTATGAATATGAGTTCGTCAACAACATCGACCAATCTGAGAATCTGGGACAACAGACCTGAAATGAAAAATAGTGATAACGTAAATCAACGTGATACATCTCATAACCACAGGAAAATTGCCGACCGCATCTCGATCAGTCCAAAATTGATAGAACAGAATCGGATCGAAAACGAAGAGGCACAACAAAATAACGACGGTGCCATGAATGAAATCGGTGAAGAGTGGTATGGTGATATCAAACTGAAAATATTCAAAGACCTGGTTGAAATGTTTACGGGCACAAAAATCAATGTGTATAACCCCGGGAAGGGCACCACTGATGCAGAAACAGACCCATCCATAAACCAGACAAAAGATCCCGCAACACAAAATCCTGACACTCCACAACAGGTTGGCTGGGGAATAGATTATCAGTATAAAGAGGCCCACTATACAAAAGAGGGATTCTCGATGACCGCATCAGGTTCCGCAGTTACCGAATCCGGAAAAAAAATCAATTTCAACACATCATTATCAATGAGTCGTGAAACATACCGGGAACTCTCGGTGTCCTTAAAAGCCGGTGATGCACTCATCGATCCGCTGATCCTCGATTTCAACGGTACTGGAGTCAAGTTGTCAGATCACACATTCAATTTTGATCTGACTATGAATGGTATTGAGGAAACCATTGCTGCACCTGCGGCAGGAAGCGGTTTCCTTGCGTATGATAAAAATGGTGATGGTATTATCAATGATGGTTCCGAACTCTTTGGCCCATCAAGCGGTAACGGGTTCGCTGAACTTGCAGCATTTGATGACGATAAAAATGGATGGATCGATGAAAACGACACGGTTTTTTCAAGTTTACGTATCTGGGAAAAAGACGCCGAGGGTAATGATTCCGTTTCAAAACTTCTGGATCGCAGTGTCGGTGCAATTCACACCGGCAACGTTTCCACCGGATACAACCTTATCGACAGCGGCAACAATCTCAGTGGAGTGATCCGTCAATCCGGAGTCTGGCTTGATGAGAAAACAGGGCTTGCGGGAGTTATTTCAGAGATTGATCTGGCAGGATGATACATATTTTTTTGCTCCCAAGTCAACATTATGTTGTTTTGGGGATCGTTTCGCATTACAGAATAACGCAAAACACTATACCGAAAGTACACTTGTCAGTACAGCCCTGTTACGCCCGCTAAATTCCATATTGAGTGGGCGAATTATTAACTGCCTCACAATATAATGCAGAGATTTTCATTTCGGGGTCGGGGTCGCAATCGGTATCGGCATCGAAAAGCTCCGCATTTGAAAACCGATCCCGATTCCGATTCCGACAGCGACCCCGATAACTGCTATCGAAAAAAATCACTTCGCTTCACCACTCCCGCTTTTCCCATGAATATAGTCATCGTACCCTTTATTGAGAATCGGCATTGCTTCACGCAGATACTCCACACCCTTTTCCCATACTTCGGATGTAACTGTGGGATCTTTTTCAATTACCGGACTGATCAACTCTTTATATGTATCAACCATTGCCTGAAGGCGATCGGCAGTAAAACAGGTTGATAGCAGCTGCTCTCCCGTGGCTACAAATTCTGGCCACATTGCTTCAGCCGTCGCACCAAGTAATGGATCACAGTTTGGCGCAAGCGCGAAGTCTCCAGACCATATCTTATAAGCGGAATCACAATTTGATGGTTTGACATTCCATTCTGGAACACCATAGTCATCAATAATCATATCTGTTTTTGTGAGCGTTCCCGGAAGGTCCCAGGGAATGAACCACAATTTTTTCTGCGGTCCATCATCTTCATAAATGTAAAAGTTATGATTTCCAGACCAGCCGCTCGCTGTATCATAATACCATGTCATTATACCATCAGCATTATGAATTGCCCGGTCAACAGTGATATACCGAAGCCAGTAATCAATATTCATATATTGACGTGTCGTTTCCTTGAAATTTGCTGCCGTGAGTTGAGGAATATATCTCCTGCAGAAGTTCCACATGTTTTTGATATCTGCAGAATCTTCAGGATTATTGTTGGTCGCAAGCTTTTTCCGGACTTCAACCTCTGTATGATACGAAGGCCATAGTTCCTTATAAAGATTTCCATCACCCTCCTCTGGCCATCGTGATTTTGTAAATCTACCATCGAGCTCTTCCACAGCAAGGTGTATTCCCCAGAATGCACCATTTATATACACTTTTATATAGGCAGTCTTTGAAGCATATACCCCCATGTCTCTGAAAATCCGATAACTGATCATTTCACGCATCTTACTAGGATCATCAGACATACCGTGCATGTTAAGCCGTTTTAATGAGTAAAAACGAAGATTGTCGTCATACTTATTAAACTTAACTTTTAAAGAGATCTTCAAACATTCTGCGCTGTCAGTCAGCCTGCCAGTCGAGTCAAAACACTGTTTTAACAGATAGTATTGCGAGCCTTTAAAACGTATTCCTACTTTTCCAATCACAGAGTCATTAAATGTGAAATCGGCCGGAACAAACACCTTTTCATCATCGGCTTTTAATGCATTCTTCTCCATGTAAACTGAATCGGATTGAGCAATGGTAAAGTGATATTCATGGATTTTTGTCTGATCAAACACAAAATGCCGGGGATCTGGTTTCATAGCAATTGAAAAGGTTTCCGCTTGGGATGTAACAGGTCTTTCTACCGGAAAAAAATCATCATGATGAAAAAGCAGTTTAACCGCTTCTGCACTCTGAACCGCCTGTTTGCCCAGAGTGCCGGTTATATTTGATAATGAAAACGTCGAGTGCGCCTGGAATGGTGAAAGCCTGAAACTATACTGTGAATTGTCGTTTGATGTGATCGTTACGATACTGATACTACTGGTGTAGCGGGGAAAAGAACGGATCCTGCTTCCTTTTGTAAAATCAGTACAAAATAATCGTGATCCTTTAAGATCAAACAGCGACACCGTTTTCACATTCGGTGCACGTGAGACATCGATAGTATTAAGCCTGGAGTTAAAAGTTACCTGCCCCGTTAATCTCCGAAGCGATCGGGTTTCCATGGTTTTAACCGTAGAAGGCACTTCTATGGAAAATTGTCCAAGGGAATCGGTTGTTGTTCGGTAAAGAGTATGACCAATAGAAACAAGTACACCCTTTACCGGTTTGACTACATCGGAACTGTCGACAACTGTACCACTTAACATTATGAAATCAGCAAGAGAAATGGAACAAAAGAAACTAACAGCAACCGAAACAGCCACAATCATTGACCTGATACGCATAAGGCATTCTCCTTTAAGATGATACAAACGGCTCACCTGTAAAAACTACCAGCCACCATTTTCGAATTTACACAATCGTTATCGCACGCACTACAACAATAATAATGTAAAACAAAACAAAGCGCAAAACGAGCATCACTTTTACTAAGTGAGTTAAATAACTTTTTACATTAAATGACATTTGTTGATTTGTCTATTCCCGAAACTGATAATAATGAGCTGGTTGCTGGTAATAGCGGAAATTTTAAGATTTATAAGCCTATGAACTTCCTTTATGTTCTTTCCAGAGAACGTTTTTATGTTCAAGCAATTGCTGCTGAGGTGATTAATAGGTACATTATAGTTAAGGGAGGCAAAAACGACTTATGCCTGACATTTTCAGCTACACAGATTACAGAAAATTTCTATACGACTGGTTTGAAGACAAGAAGAAGTGCAACCCTTCAGTCTCTTACCGGATGATCGCTCAGAAAGTTGGTTATAAAGCCCAAAGCTATCTGCCATCACTGATCGCTGGAAAAATAAACATGTCCCTTGCAATGTGTTTGCGGTTCAGTTCCATGATGAAACTTCCTAAAAAGGCCTGTGATTATTTCCAGTGTATGATACTATTCTGCAATGCAGCTTCTCATGAAGAAAAACAGATCCATTTTGATAAGATGCGTACGTTCAAAGAAGCCGCTGTACATATTCTTTCTTCTGAGCAGTACCGGTTTTACGAAAAATGGTATCACAGCGCAATACGAGCACTTGTTGAATTCATTCCGATACGAGATGATTTTGAGATGATTGCAGGCCTGCTTGTTCCATCAGTCAACATTACTGACATTCGCGATTCCTTACAGTTACTTGAAGAGCTGAAAATGATTCAGCGGGATAGCGATGGGTTTCTACGCCCTGTTGATGCTGTTATTTCAAGTGGTTACGATGCAACTGGTATGGCAATCAACACATTTCTTTTCAACTCTCTTCGCCTTGCAGAAAATGCACTTGGGAGATTTAAAATCGGTGAACGGACATTTTCATGCCTCACGATGGGAATATCTGCCAATGGATATCTGGAAATTCTTCAGGAATTACGCGAATTCCGACGAAAAGTAATGAATATTGCAAATAAAGACACCGCTGACAGGATTTACCAGTTTGGGTTCCAGCTTTTTCCACTTTCTCATCAATATCGGAAGGGTGGAAAGCAATGAAAAAGTATGTACTAATTTTTCTTCTCACTGTGATTTGTACTTTTGCAGCATGTTCAAATATCGCCGGCACTGCTTCAGAAGTAGATGGAAAATATGCAGTCAAAGGCCAGGTTGTTGAAAACACAGGCAATCCCGTCGATGGAGCGATTGTGCGTATCCGCCCGGATGGCTATCTGGCTTTCAATGGAAAGCCATCATTTGCAATAGATACTTTTACCGACAGAACCGGATTCTTTTACATCGATTCTATTCCTGAAAACTCATACACGATTGAAATAAATTTCAACAAAAAACGAGGGGCGCTACACCAGCTGTCAATCCGTTCTACTGATAGTATCCCGATAGTGCTGCCGGTAATCACCGTCTCACCAACCGGAGGAATATCCGGCAGGATCAACCTTCCAATCTCCGATGATACAGCCAGGCCATGGATAGCTCTTTACAGTGTCGACTACATGGTTCAGGCTCCGTACACGCAAGAGTTTACTTTCGGTGGAATTCCCGAAGGGATATACAGCTTGCGAATTGTTCCTTTTTTTGGCAGCAAGCTTGAAGTTAATCTGCACGATATCACTGTCACAGGAAACAGCACCACCGATGTCGGAACATTGAATTTTACCATCCAGCCTTTTTTTAAAGGGTGTACCAGTTTTGAGTGTGATTCAATTGCAGTACAGGAGATTCTTCATGCAAACGGCTTGAAAGATGTTACGGTACACTCTGTAATTACACGGGATTCCGGGAGCGGTCGAATTGTGGAACTCGATCTTTCCAGCAGAATGATCTCTACTGTGCCCAAAGATATTGGAAGCCTGTCACGACTCAGAACACTTAACTTGCGTAATAATGCAATACGATCAATCCCTGAACAGATTGGTTATCTGCAGGTACTTAGCGTTCTTTTCCTCGACAGTAATATTCTTCACGATCTGCCTCAGGAACTTGGATATCTCGATTCATTAAAAACACTATCTGTCAGTCACAACAATCTTTACCGTATTGCCGATCAAATACAGTGGTTGCATATTTCGGATCTTGATATCAGTTATAACTATCTTGTCAGTTTCCCTGATCAGAACGCTATTTTTCCGGATCTCCACAGTTTAAATCTTGATCATAACAAGATAGCAACCATTCCAAAATATTTTGTGAAACGTGAATTCAAATTTCTATCCGTTAATTATAACAGTCTATGTTCGTTATCAACATCACTTTCTGATTGGTTGGACTCCTTTGATAAAGATTGGAAATCAACACAGGAGTGCACACAAGCGAAATCTAACAGATGAGGTGGCAGTATGAAAGTTTTTAAAGTAGTTGCAGTGTTCCTGGTGTTTTCTTCTCACACTATTTTCGGAGGCCTTTTTGACGGGAAATGGAGCAGTCTGCCCCCTTCTCTTACCATTGATTATAGTGGATTCGGTTCGATCACCGGTAAAGATGAGTATATCTGGTTTATGGCTGGTGATGATGGTATTATGAGATTTAATGTTATAACGAATGAACTCCTTTTCTTTCCCATGGATACCGAAGATTTAATTCTTTTTCCCCTTGACTCAGGCCGTGCTGGTGCACTCACCAGGGAACTGCCGGCACGAGGAGTAACGATGTTTGATGGGAGTACGTGGACATTTATCGATTCTCCATTTGAACTATGGAAAGTTGCCTTTGACAAAGCAGGGACAATCTGGGCAATTCGAGATGATGATACTTATGAATCGTCTATTGACCGTGTGTATTACCTAAAAGACTCACAATGGTTCGAAGCTCCATTCAACAACCGGATTGCCGGCAATATCTACTCCATTAACTTTGACAACAAAGGAAACATCTGGCTTACAGCGGATTCTCTGATCTATTGTTATACTATATCAACAGACAGAGTCTACACTATACAGTCTGACTATATGAAATATATTACTAAGGATCCGCACGGCAATATATGGTTTTACAATGACACCTCATTATATTGCTCCTCAGATTCTTCACTTATTCTCAAATGTTCAAAAGACGATTTTGTATTTTATCCCAGCAAGTCACTTCACATTGACTACAATGGTGATGTATGGTTTACTAACAATACTAATCCCGGACAAATTTCAAAATTTGACATGAATACATTCCAGACTGTATGGAATTTCAGTACGCCCAGGCCCTACCCTTCTCTATTTACAAACACCTTTGGTGTTTTTACATCCTCAGATTCAGGAATTTTATATTTTAAAGATAATGACACAATAGCAAGCACTATTTACATTGATTCAATCATTTGCTCCCGCTGTCCAAATATAGTAATTTGGGGTTCAAAATCTCTTTACAGAAAAAACGGATCACATTTGTATGTTGTTGATGATCTTTCATCGGGTTACCTGGTCGAAAGAGTAAATGAACAATGTTCAATTATACCATTACCACAAAAAAGCCGTGTGCGTTCCATATTTGAAAGATCCGACGGAATACTCATCGCCGGCCTCTGTGATTCGAAATGCGGACTCTACAGTTATAATGATCACACCTGGGACCTCTATCCTGGAACAGACGGTATCAGATTCGACAACATTTTCGAGGACAGTAAGGGCAAAATCTGGAGTTGTCTTGACGACAAAATTATCCGTCAAACCGATACAGGGTGGGAACTGATAGATAACGGAAATTCTAATCTTTCCAGGCAGCTGATGGGCGACTCAGGCTTCAGATCTTCGCTTGTTGAAGATTCCGAACATGCAATCTGGGTTGCATTTGATTCATCGGTCGCCAGAACATTTGATGGGTACAGCTGGACCATTTACTCATTTCCTAACTTAAATACTTACACCTATTCAAACGATATACCATTCTATTTTGATTCCAACAACAATGTTCAATTACTCTGGTGTGATCCCCTGGAACATGATGGCACGACTCATTTTATAAATCGGGCAACATTCAAAGAAAATGGGTGGCATCATGAAAAAATATTGTTCCCGGGAAAAATACTGGAATATCCATATATCTATCAGGATAGCCGGGAAGTAATCTATCTGACATCACGCGGTGAGGATACGCTTTTCTACTACAATACTGCCACATCAACCTGGAAAGCTCTTGATACATCCATAATTCCATACAAATTAAAGTATTTCTTATACGATGACAAAAACGGAAAAATGTACTTTACTGACCGTTCAGGCCAGACCATCCTTTTTGAGTATAACAACACAAGTGTGAAACATCTAAATTCAAAAACGACCAACAAAGAAGGTATGAAAACCCGTATCATTTCTTCAAATAAGCTGACCGTCGAGTTCAAACTGGATAAACCGGACAACGTTTCTATAAGAGTTTTTTCTCCTGATGGTAAAATGGTAAAACAATTATTCAACGGTTTTCATCAAAAAGGAACATTTTCAAAAATGTACGATTTAAAATTATCGAATGGAATGTATCTTATTCAGCTTCAGACAATTAATAAATCGATAACAACACGCGCAATAATCAAGTAAGGTAACTTTCAGAAAAAAGCTTACAGACAACACACCTCCTGCAGGTGTGTTGATTACTTTTTATTTTATTGATTTACACTGTTTCACAAATTTATTAAGAAGCTGGCCGGGCGAAAAAGGTAATTGGGAACAATATTCCGGAATATACGGTGAAATTCAACGGGGCAAATATCCCACTCATTTCGGTCTGCACGAAAAGTCGGGCTTGTATTCAATAGATCATCGCCTGTTAGTGAGATGACAATTATGTGCAATATATTCCCTATTTTCATATATTATAGTAAAACAACCACCGTTGTACGATTGTTATTGTTCAACAATTTTGCAGTAAAAAGGAAACCAGAAAGATGAAATCCATTCCACTGAATCGAAGTATAAAAGCGGGCCTGGCCCTGGTCATAGTCTCACTACTTGCCTCTGAAAGTTTTTCGCAAGATCCCAATTTTTTCATATTCCTGGCATTCGGACAGTCGAACATGGAAGGAAATGCAAAGCCTGAAACAACGGATAAAACCAATGTGAATGAGCGCTTCCAGTTGTTACCGGCTGTGGATTGGCCCGATAAGAGCCGGACCAAAGGAAAATGGACCACCGCCGTTTCACCGCTGTGCCGGAGCAATACCGGGTTAAACCCCTGCGATTATTTTGGGCGCACCCTTGTTGATAGTCTGCCCACCAGTATCAAGATTGGTATTATAAACGTGTCTGTTGCTGGATGTGCGATAGATATGTTCGATAAGGCCAAATATAAAAGCTATATCTCCAGCGAAGTCAGCTGGATGAAAGATATTGCTAATCAATACGATGGAAATCCTTATGCACGACTTGTGGAAATGGCTAAGATTGCACAGAAAGATGGCGTGATCAGAGGTATTCTGCTGCACCAGGGAGAAACGGATGCCTACAAGGGCGGCTGGCCTGCGAAGGTCAAAACCGTCTACGACAATCTTATCACGGATCTGAGCCTTGACGCATCAAAAATACCTTTACTTGCAGGAGATCTGCTTAGTCCCAGTAACGCAGTTCAGAGCCTGCCTCAAACCTTACAGAATTCCTATGTGATTTCATCATCAGGACTCAAAGGTTCTGATCAGTACCATTTTGTCGCTGATAGTTATCGGCAATTCGGTAAACGATATGCCATCAAAATGCTCGAAATACTTAAAAAGCAGGGTTTAACAGAAGTTAACCGGAGCGGTAAAGGAAATTTTACCAATGCGGGGTTTGTTCTCAATAACAATGTTGAATTCAGGCAAGGATCAGCATCAGTCTCATTCGAAATTCCCCGTCACTCATTTGTCTCAGTAAAGGCGTATACGCTTGGTGGAAAAGAGATCGTCGACCTTGCCGGTAAGGAATTTTCTCAAGGCAAACATGTTCTGGAATTTGGACAAAAAATAAAACCAACCGGTGTAGTTGTTCTCAAAATGAGAGCAGGCTCTTTTTCTACAGCCCGAACTGTCATGATTGCTGAGCGATAAGCTGTGCACTATTACATCGGCATTCTTTCCGAGAGCAACAACAATCTCCAGAAATGGATATCTAAAATGGATAACCTGAGGTGGGATTTAGAACTGAAATTGAGATTTTAGATAACTCTTTTTCTGGACCGCAAAAGCGGAAAGTGTGGGGAAGGGAGATTACTGCAGCGTCGAAAGTCTAGTGAACCCACACTTTGATGCAGCAGTTGTCGTTGGAGGTGTTTAGTCGCAATTGTCGTTGTCGACTCACGTAAGTTTGGTGTGTGTATGGTTATAACAACCTCATTGATGTTTCCTAAATCATTCGAAAGAATTATTCCCAAGAGAATCATACTCCTTTCTCGAATGATAAACCTCTATTCCATTTCTATACAGCACAGTAGACTTTAAAGTTTCATTAGCATAGAATTCATCGGAATTGTTCTCAAGCAGGCCATTTTTATATCTGATTACAGCGGATCGAATCCCTGAAGGGAAACAGGTCACCAATGAATCCAGCATTGCACCTGAATAATGTGCTTCTATGTAAATTGAACTATCCGGATAATATTTCTTGATAGTGCTACTTACATCATTTTCAGTACCATTAATAGCTATATTATGATTTTTTGTAATTCTTTTAAGCTTGCCAATTCCAGCTTCAGAAATATCAAATGCCTCTATGTTTTGAAACCCTTCTTTTGCAAAGAATTTATCGTTTTTTCCTTCGCCACATCCAACATCAAGAATATTCCAACCATTTTGTTAATAATTTATAAATTCTTTTATTGTCACATTTGGCTCGATTCCAAATGTTGAGATATTATTATTCAAATAATTTACTTCCCAGAATGGTTTATTCATTTTAATTAATTCAAGATGGTTGTCATTACATACCGATTCAGCAACCACCATCCAACTTTATTGCATTGTAACGGAGGCTAATGGTTGTAATACACAAAGTAATACCGTTACCGCTACATTTCACCAACCGACAATAATTACTATGCAACCAGAAAATAAGAGTGGCTATCCAGGCTGGACATATGTAGATTCAATAACGGCAATTGGAGAGGGAACTTTAACCTACAGGTGGGAATACCAATTGAAAAAATTTGCCTGGCAATTGCTTGGTACAGGGCGTATAATTACATTTGAAACTCCATTAGAGGGCTATGCATTTGATGAGGGTCCCAAAGTTCCTATCAAATGTACCATTACAAATAGTTTTGGATGCACAATTGAAAGTAATATTGTTATTTTAGACCTCTTTGCGGGGATTTAACTACAATAGTACACTTTTATTAAAACGACACTGCAGAGCAGTAGTACTGTATGGAATGTAATTTTACTTGGTACACGTAAATATAGGTAATTCTGCAATGCTGGTGGTTTTACAATCGTTTTTGAATCCTAAATCGTGAAAAGGAGTAATTCTGATTTGCCCAATTAGACAATTTTGAAATGTCACTAATTATTGAGAAAAGACATTATCACTACTCAGGAGTCAGAATACAGTATTCAGAATTCAGTAGAAAAAGGCCATGTAAGAGCGCATTTTTTATCATGATGCAATGATTTGCGACACGTTTTTTTTACTTTTTTCTCTAATTCTGACTTCTGACTCCTGAATTCTGGATACCTCCTGAGTAGTAACAAGACATATAATTATTATTCCGCAGAGTAACCTCTCTGCGCTAGCAGATATTTGGGATACCGCACCTTTCCCTATCGAGTTTTTATGTTGTATTGTTTGGATGAAATTCGTGGAAATTCTCGCTGGTCTAAAAACTTAACCAGCGAGTATAAAAAAAATCGTACAGAGGCTTATTGAGCAGGAAAAATTATCTTCTTTGCAGTTGAAAATCTATCTGTTTTTAACGAATATATATATGTACCATTTGTAAGACTGCTATTTTTTAATTCAACAGTATGCTTACCCGAAGAAAAATTCTTTCCAGCAAGTTCAGCAACCTCTTTTCCAAGAAGCGAATATACTTTTAGAGAAACGAACGACGATTGAGGTAATTTAAATTCCACAATGCCATTGCGTACGACCAGCTGCGTTTGAGATACCTGGAAGGGAACAGTGTTTTCGAATGCACCTACCAGTGGTGGAGTAAACAGTTTAAGATCAATGGATTTTCCCATTGCCTGATGTCCTGCAGGACCAGGGTGCAGGCCGTCGTTCCAGCCGCCATCCCGATATTTCTGTAGCATTTTGGAAGGGTCGCTCGGATCCGCTATTGCTTTGGCGAAATCAATAACCCCGTCAAGAAAGGTTTGCTTGGGAAGTTTTGAATTGAAATCGTTTTTCACTGATTCCTTCGAAGTATAACTTGTTTCTTTATATCCTTGAAAGGGTGTAATCGTTGCACCATACACCTTGATCTCCGGATCTTTAGCATGTGCCATATCAGCCATCTTTTTAATTCCAGCCAAAATACCGTCCGCCGATACACCTGCTCCAAGATCATTTACACCATAAAAAATGATAACCCATTTAAGACCAGATTGTTCAAGTACATCATGTTGAAATCGATCTACACCGGACTCAGCACCATTGCCCGCTGAAGTTACCTTTGTTGCTCCGATTCCAAGATTGAGAACACCCACCTCCCGGGTAGTTTCATTTGCAAGGAGCGCTTCAGAAAAACGGTCGGTCCAACGATTTTGCAGCCCGGGATTTACAGCGTCTATCCCAGCTCCATCAGTAATTGAATTGCCGATGGCTGCAACACTGCATGCTGATTTGGGAGCCAGCACATCGATAGCACTTATTGTAAACCAGCCCACCCTCTCAGCGGCACCAGATAAAACAGCTGCGGATGTTTTGTCACCCGATGCAAAATATGAATTGCCGCGTGACCCCCAGTGAAAAGTCATATTAGTACTTGTTTCACATTCACCGTAATAAATGGTGACTGCAACACGCATGCTTGTATCCAGATCAAACGCAACCGGATCGGAATAAACTTCAGATTTTGCAGCAATAGTCACATCATCTTTACCGTTGAATGTTAACCCTGTTATAGTCGAGACGTCAATTGCGCTTTTTGTAGCATCGGGCGATTTTGCTATGGTAACTTTTTGAATCGTAATTGACTTTTCGTAGGTAATATTTGAGAATTTAATACGCAGAGTATCGCCCCCGATTGAGACACGGACTATCTGGCGCAAGGTATTACCAGTTAATGTCATAGGAGGTTGATTTTCATTCTTATATACCTTATACGGCGCACATGCCCACGTCCCCACCCAATGCTTCGTCGAATCTGATGCAGCAAATAGATTAAACGTGCTTACAACCAACAACGACAGCGCCACATGCAATGAACGGTTAAACAGTCGATTTTTAGCAGATACACATTCGCATGAACTGCTTATGTTAATCGTCTTCATCATAAAGATGCCCAAAAAAGATTCACGATAGTTTTGGATCGATCTCAAAGTACTCATCCCCCCCGTTATGCATGATATTCAGTTGTTTCGATCTGCTGATCGATACATGTAATATAATAATTTAATGGTGCATCGGGTAGGAAACTGCATCGGGTAGGAAACCCGATGGTATTCGGACGGAACCCCGTTGGGGTACTGATCATATGACACACTTGACTCCGTCTTATTGGTGGCAAAAATTGAGTAGAATGTATTTTATTGTCACTATTCAAATGTTCTGG
>JAFGIN010000196.1 GCA_016929595.1 Chitinispirillaceae bacterium | reverse complement strand
GAGGCGGTCACTGAGCTGAGTCGAAGTGGGGTGAGGCGATATGCGAATCGATGAGTATTCTCATACCAACCAAATGCATACCCACATTTTTTTATATTTCTCTTTACTGTGTACCGTTTTTGTACAACAGCAGGTACTACATGCCAAATCAGCTCAACTTCAACGATCGAATAATGCAGAGGCTTTCATTTCTACTTCTGATTACTGAATTCTGTATACCTTCTGAGTAGTAAGTAATGAGTTTATAAATTTGTTTAATTCATAGAACTGAAAATTAATTATCTTATTACGGCTGAAGTATCACTAATGAATACAGTAACTAAGAAGATTCATTTAATCGTTTAAGGTAAAAAGATGACACTAAAGTACAGAGCAATTTCTGCAGCGATGGTATTACTGCTCACCTGGATAATAAATGCTCAAACAATTTCATTGAGCGGGAAAGTTATAAATTCAACCGGAAAATCGATTTCAGGAGTTAAAGTATCACTTGCAGGTTATACCGATATTGATACGGTCACCGATACCAGCGGGCAGTTTACTCTCAAGGGTGAGGTTACTTCTGTTCGTCAATTGAAAATCGAAGGGCTCATTCCTGAGGCGGTTTTACGTGGATCGGATCTCAGGGTGTTTCTGAGAAATCATTCAAAGGTGAGTGTAGCAATCTATGCGATATCTGGTAAACTGATGTATAATATGTCAACTACTAT
Organism: Chitinispirillaceae bacterium; assembly: GCA_016929595.1. Classification (GTDB taxonomy): domain Bacteria; phylum Fibrobacterota; class Chitinivibrionia; order Chitinivibrionales; family Chitinispirillaceae; genus JAFGIN01. Next base: position 40,155 of record JAFGIN010000196.1, on the reverse strand, counting down.
CTTGTCCCCGGGGTTGAATAATATTGTCCTGCCAATGAATACGTTCAGTACTGGCGTTTATCTGATAGCTGTTTCTTATGAAGAAAGTAAATCTATTTTCAGATATAGAGTTGCTTCATCGGGTATGGTACCAAGTGAAACGGGTCTTCGAAGTGGCAGAACCCTGAGTGCTCAGGCAATACTTGATACGATACAGTTCAGCGCTGAAGGATATGTTGATACATCTTATGTGTTGACATCATACACGAAAAGTGGCATTCAGATCACAATGCAGAGAGCATCACGTCTGGCAAACATTACAAAAAAATGCAACGGACTTAAACCATCTCCAGTGTCCGGTGGTCAGAAAGGGTGGGGATCGCGTTACTGGGATTGCTGTAAACCGCATTGTTCATGGCCGGAACAGACAAAACGGTATGCTGCAAACTGTGACAAGGATGGTAAAGAGATTCCCTGTTTCAAGACTGTTACCAATGGGACCTGGACTGGTGTTCAGGGGACAAGGAGTGGATGTGATCAGGATGGGGAAGCGTACATGTGTTACAGTCATGTGCCGTATGCTGTTTGTGATGAACTCGCACTTGGTTTTGCAGCGGTTCCTGCCAATACCGATATCTGTGGTAAATGTTATCAGGTTGATTTTGATGGCGGTTTCAAACATGGTGATCCAAAGCCGGCTCATCTGTTGATGAAAGGGAAAAGCATGATTGTCATGGCTTCCAATATCGGGCATGATGTTGGTGGAGGTCAATTCGACATGATGATTCCCGGGGGAGGATTGGGGGCTTTCAGAAGTGGTTGTCAGAAGCAGTGGGGTGTTGATGTCAATAACGAATCACTTGTCGGAAAAGGTTATGGCGGATTTACATCAACGTGTCGTGAGAAGCTTGGCTGGGATGCAGAAACAGAAGATGTGAAGTTGTGTGTTCGCAGCATGTGTGATAATCTCTTTGGAAAAAATCCGGCATTGCGCGATCTGTATGATGGTTGTATCTGGTACGTTGAATGGATGCATGCTGTTGACAATCCAACATTTACTTATAAAGAAGTTGAATGTCCTCAGGTGTTGATCGACCTGTATTACTCGGCATTTCATCCAAGACCCTGATCAGATTTGATCGAAACAATTTATCCCCACACCAATACAACGGAGAGGAACCACGAAAGGCACGAAAGGCACGAAAAAAAGGCAAAAAAGTAGACTGAGGATAGTTTTTTTGTTAGATATTTTTCTTTTTAGTGCCTTTAGTGTATTTAGTGGTTGAAATCTTGAAGAGGAACCACGAAAGGCACGAAAGACACGAAAAAAAGGCAAAAAAGTTGGCTGAGGATAGTTTTTTTTGTAGGTATTTTCTTTTTTGTGTATTTAGTGGTTATTTGAAAACCTGCTCAAGAAAATCAAGCGAACGGAATGGATATTTCAGATCAAAATGAATGCGGCAGTAAGAGGATGCGAGGCGAATAAGGCGCAGCCACTGGTGTGAAGGTAATAATGAGGAAAAAGTTTCTGGAATATCAGTGAATGACTGGCACGATAGCAATTCTGAAGGTATGAAAAGGTCATCGCCAAGATGCGATTTTCCACAACTGTTGCAGACGATACCCCCCTGATCATGATTCAGGTAGCCACCGGATTGAGTTGATACTAAAGTTTTACTGCAGTGTGTGCAGGTTGAAAAGTTGGTTTCAAATCCCATTATTGATGCAAACCGGAAATGAAAGCTCCACAAAAGGAAAAGTAACGTATTTTGCGTTATTTCGGGAGTGGACAAAAAGGAAAGGAAGTCAAGAACAAATGAGAATAGCTCGGGATTCCGGTCACCGGGTTTCAGTGATGAAATCAGTAACTCAAATGCGGTATCTCTTACTGAAGTTTTTTCGATATTTCCTCTTATTTCAGGGAAAAAATCGGAGACCTGAATATCTGCAAGTGTCTGTATCTCTCTGGTCTTTTTGACATAAACGATATGCTCGATGAGCATGCCTCGTTCCAGGGGTGTTGAATATTTTGAAGCCGAGCGGATTCCTTTTGCAATGCCCTGAAATCTACCATAGTCAACACTGAAAAGGGTGACAATAAGACTCGATTCACGATATGGAGTGGTAGATAATACAATAGAGCTTGTCTTATGTATACTCATGGGGAATTAGTGGATAGTGGCAAGTGACTGGTGATTAGTCTTGAGTGTATAGTGCAGTCTCCTATCCTTTCCTTCCCTCGTAAGCGGGGGAAGGTGCCGAAGGCGGATGGGGGATTGCGAAAAATGAGTGTTTGTGATTTCATTACTTCTCTTCGATAAATTTATAGATCTTCTCATTTCGTCTTGCCATACCCAGTTTCTCTCTGGCGATTTTTTCGATATACGCGGTATCGTTTTTAAGCCGTTCAATTTCATCCTTGAGTGAATCGATAGTTCGCTTACTTTCATCGATCTGCTCAGTGAGAGAACGGTTTTCGTTGTATGCTTTAAAAACGACAATAATCCCCTGGTTTCCGAATAGTGAAATCGCAAGAAAAAAAAGAACTATCGAAATAATGATCCATATAGTAGTCTGTGTACGTTTTTTCATAAAAAATTACTGATAGCTCTCTGTTTTGATATAGTGCTGGCCATTTATCTGTTTGATCAGTCCTTTAAGTTCGAGATTTAAAAGTATACCGAATGTTTCATTGAGAGTGCAACCACTTATCTCAAGCAATTCATCAATGCGGAGGGGTTGATCGGAGATAAATCTAAAGATGTTCTGTTCATTTTCCGGTAATGATATCTGCATTTTTTGTGGAGCTGAAACGGATGCTCGCTTAAGAGCTGAAAGTGTGACCATGCTCAACGATTCCGCAATTTCAAGCCCGCTTCGTGCAGGTATTGCTCCATCACGAAGTAATTTGAATGTACCGGAACTCAATGATGAAGTAATCGGGCCTGGAACCGCAAACACCTCTCGTCCCTGCTGAAGTGCATAGTCTGCTGTAATGAGGCTTCCGCTTCGCTCACCGGCTTCTACAACAATAGTCGCAGCTGATAAACCGCTGATGATTCTGTTCCGACGTGGAAAATTATACGATTCGGGAGGAGTACCTGGATTGAACTCTGATACAAGTACCCCTTTTTCTCCGATGCGTTCCCAGAGATCAAGATTCGATTTTGGATAAACGACATCAATACCGCAGCCAAGCACAGCGATGGTAGATCCATTCATCGACAGGGTACTTTCATGCGCAATGGTGTCGATCCCACGAGCCATACCACTTACAATAGTGAGATTGCTGTCAACAAGACCTTTGACTATCTGAAGGGTTGCGGCTTTACCATACTGAGTTGGTGTACGTGTTCCAACGATAGATACAGCGTGCTTATTAAAAATAGAGAGGTTTCCTTTAACAAAAAGGACTGGAGGAGGTGCAAAAATCTCTTTTAAATATTGTGGGTAGTGTTTTTCCGCGAGCGATATAATGGAGATTCCGGCTTTGTTTGTTTTGTCAATGAGAGCCTCAGCATCATGAATCGTCTGTGGATTTTGTATTTGCTGGCAGCATTGGTTATTGAGTATACCGGTTTTCAGAAGGTTATTGCTATTCTCTTTAAAAATCAGATCCGGTTGATGAAACAGTTCAATTAGTCGGGCGATTTTGACAGGGCCAAGTCCTCGGATTGAATTAAGTGCTATCCAGTAAAGTGTCATAATCTCACTACACTTTGTTAATTGTATGGCCTGAAGCGGCTGAATTTGTTTAATAGAATCCTCTTTATGGGCGGAAAATCCCAAAAATTAAAATAATTGTTTGAGCAGATCTATTTTCCAGCCAAAAAGTGATGATCAGGATATAAAAATAATCAAATGCTTAACCATTTGGTTACAGGGTTTATAATAAATTGTGTCACGAAATAATTTTGGGGATAAAAAGGTGCAGAAAGTCCAAAAACCTTGCGGTTCAGGCAGGAATTTTGTATTATTCTTGTTCAATGAATGAACAAGGATCCCATCTCATGCTCAAACATACAGATTCTTTACCTGTCAGGTTTCCGGATCGTTCCCTTAAAGATGCAACAGAACGCTGGTGGATTGCAAAGGTCAAACCCCGCCAGGAAAAGTTGCTTGCTGGTGACTTGCTGGAACAAAGTATTGAATATTTTTTACCTCTTGTAGTAAAAAACACTCCCCGGCCAGGTACAAAAAAACCGCGGTTATTCAACGTTCCTCTTTTTCCGGGATATCTCTGTTTTGCACAAAATACTCCAATAAATATCTTTTCCACCGGCAGGGTAGTTAATCTAATGGAGGTGCGAAACCAGAGCCGGTTTGTAAGGGAGTGCGATCAGATTCTCCGGGTTATTCAGGGGCAGTTTCCGATTGAACCATTGGAGGAATTTGTTGAAGGAATGCCGGTTGCAATCGAATATGGCCCTTTGAAGGGACTTCAGGGAATAATTGCAGAAATCCGGGGAAATTCACGGCTAGTGCTTTCGGTAGAGGGGCTGGGTCGGGCCTGCGTGACTATTAATAATTCATGGGTCAAGTCTATTGAAGAAGCTGATCAAACAATTTATGAACGGTAGCTATGATCGCATTGAGTGAAAGTATCATGTTTCCATTCAACAGATATGCAGACATGTTTTTAATGTTGGTATTTGACAATTAATCTTCTTAATGGAGTCGAATGTGCTCTTTTGATGTGTGATGACCGAAATCTCACATATCATACCTATTTTGAGGTTGTTGCTGAAAAAATCTGTATGAAATTACCGGGTTATTTAAAATTTTTAAAAACTGGAAATAAGCATTGGTGAAAAACTGCAATGATGCATATAGTTTTTCTTGAATCTTTATACTGCCCGATAGTATCTTGTTCAATGATTGAACAGTTTGGTGATTATGGCTGGTTTTGAAACTAAAGCCATTTGAGTTTTGCAGATCACCAACCTTTTCAAAGCCTTTTCGGACGTGACGGGGGAAAGGTGCGCCCGGACGGGGAAAATAGTGACTTAGTGACTTGTGACTGAGTGACTAAGTTGGGAAAAAAGATAGTGACTTAGTGACTTGTGACTAAGTCACTAAGTCGGGAAAAGGGTGGCTACTGCGAAGTACAAATACAATCTTAAAACAAATAATCAATTCATACATTGCGAGTATATAACTTAGTAAGTCACTCGTCACTTATTCACACAGTCCGCACAGTCCGCACAGCCACTTAGTCACTTAGTCACTTAGTCACTCAGTCACTCAGTCACTCAGTCACCAATTATGTTCGAATACAAAGTAATAAAAGAGATAGAAAGCAATCCCTCGCACACGCAGCGTACGCTTGCCGATAAGTTGGGTGTCAGTCTTGGCAAGGTCAACTATGTGTTAACCGGTTTGATTGAAAAGGGGTTAATCCGCGCAAAAAAGCTCAAAAATGAACCTGAAAATATCCGCTGGAACTATCTGCTTACCAGGGAAGGCTTACAGGAGAAGGTAGAACTGACCAGAAATTACCTTAAACGTCGTGAAGAGGAGTTCGAGGTGTTGCGGCAGGAGATCGAGGTGCTTAAAAAAGAGGTTGATGAGGAAACGAAGGGGTAGAGAATTAACCGATTTCTAAGTTCGGAGTTTAGATAAACCAATGAATATCCATATTGATTTAATAAAGAAAATTGTACAAATAATAGTCGATACAGCCCACCCCGTCAAAATAATTCTTTTTGGATCATATGCACGTGGGGAGGAAAATGAAAATAGTGATCTGGATTTTCTTGTGATAAAAGAAACCTCCGAGCCACGTCACCTGAGGACAAAAGAAATTAGACGTCAATTGCGGGGATTAAAGTTTCCAATCGATATTATAGTTTATACTCCTGAAGAGCTTTCTGAATGGGACAAAATACCTCAATCGTTTGCAAATACAATCATGGCAGAAGGGAAAGTTTTGTATGGATGACAAGGACGCGTTGAAAAAACTTGTCAGGGGATGGTTGGAAAAAGCTTCGCATGATAGAGGAATTGCGGAAACACTTTTAAGCCAGAATTCTCCCTATACGGATGGAATATGTTTTCATTGCCAGCAGGCTGTGGAAAAAATGTTAAAAGCTTGTTTGGTATTCCTGGGAATTACATTTAAAAAAAGTCATAATCTTGTATACCTTTTGGATCTGCTATCAACAGTTGAAGGGATACCAGATATCATGTACGAACATATTGAATGTCTTGAAACATATGCTGTTGAGGTGCGATATCCTGACACTATGATTATTCCATCAATTGATGAAACGAAGGAAGCTCTTATAAGTGTCGAATTTGTTGAAATAGAGGTCAAAAGAATATTAAATAGTCACGGATTTTGAGTCACTGTGGCTTGAGAAAAAAGTGACAAAGTGCCAGTAAATGTGTGACTATAGGAAGATAAAGTTTATCTGACGAGGAGCTCGAGAGGTTGCTCATTCAGAGTCCTGTTTGAGTGATGAGAACACGACAAAAAATTCTACATGAAGCTCAATAATGGTGGATGTTGATGTTTAAATCCTGGAAAGAGATAGCCGATTGTATAAGGCCAATATTTCATAACAAACCGGTGAAACAGGTAATTATCTTTGGGTCCTGGGCGCGTGGAACACAAGATAAAAGAAGCGATCTTGATCTGATCATTATTGAAGATACTGAAAAGCGATTCTTTCAGCGGTATGATGATTTTAATGAGCTCTTCGAGCGGCTAGGCTCTTTGGAAATTGACATGCTTATTTATACTCCAAAAGAGTTTGAATCAATGTTGGACCGATCATTTATTCGTGAAGCTGTTGCTAACGGAAAGTTGATTTATGAGCGCTGAAAAAAATAAGGAACGAGGACACCTGTGGTTCGCCACCGCAAAAACAGATCTGGATGCGGCGTTTGTTTTAAGTGATAGAAAAATGTTTGCATTGGCGTGCTTTCATTCGCAACAAGCAGGCGAGAAGGCAATAAAGGCCTTGTCATATTCTCTTGGGGAAGACCCGTGGGGACACTCCATCAAAAAACTCATAGATAACATTTCCGGGAAAAAAGAGGAAGTCGCTTTGGCGCTGAAACCGGTTTATAGAAATGCTATGGTTCTTGATCGATACTATATAGGAACACGGTATCCTGATGGTCTTCCTGATTTGACACCCGATGAAGCATATGGATGTGAAGATGCTGTTGAAGCGGTGCGGTATGCTTCAGATATTATCAGAGTGGTGCAGGAATTATTAAAATAGGAAACATCAAAATTGCAGCTATAGTTTTTACATTAAAATGAAAATTAAAAAGTTGTCCGAATCTGATATTCCAAGTTTTTGCTGGGACCGTCCTTGGAGCTTTGGAGTTATTAAAGAAAAACTGAGGCTTGCTGATGAGCAGGAGCAGATATGCCTGATCTCATGGATTTTAAGGGAAGGCTCTATGGAAGAGATCTGGAATCTATTGAAACCTGGTGATATATATATGATACTTGACAAAGTTATTCCTTTGCTTGGCAGAAGAAAAGAATATTGGAGATATATATTCAATGTGTGGCATCAATTGGGAAAAATCTAAAGCTGCGACATCATTAAAAATTGATTTGTTAAAAGAATTTTTTTCGATAAATAAATCATTTTTTCTTACAGGTGGATCTGCACTAGGGATGTTTTATCTTGATCACCGTAAATCGTATGATCTTGACTTGTTTTCGACTACAGATATTGATTGGCATTTGCTATCAAATGAAATGCAATTTTTATGCAAAAAGATAAAGGCTGAATGGAGCCATCAATGCTGTCATATCTGCTATCATCTGTGCAGATAAAAGAGTTACCTGGTTATTTGAATGTACAGGTATCTGTTGATGAAATAAAACAATTTATAGATGCAATTATATCATTTCTTAATAATAAGTCGTTCCCTGAACTATAATAATTTTCGGCAGACATTTTGAAGTCTTAAATAAAAAAAGAGTACTCAATAAATGAACACTACAACTCAGTCACAACAGTCTTCTGCAGTCACTCAGTCACTCAGTCACTCAGTCACCGCCTCCGATCCCGACGAAATCAACCTGCTCGAGTACATCTACGTTCTCGTCAAAAACAAATGGTGGATTATCGGAGCGACAGTGATAGGTCTTATTGGTGGGTTTATTGTGGCGAAAATCAAAGGGCCCACCTATATAACAGAAGCGGTCATTGCTGCGAAAGAGAGTGAGGCTCAGAAAGCACCAAACCTGTCAAGTTTTGGCGCTTTCAGCGGTCTTGTTGCGAGTCAATTGAATATCAGTGCGAATCCCGGATTGGATAAAATGGAGCTGATCCTGGACAGCAGGAAGTTCAATGCTGAACTCATAGAGAAATACGATCTGCTTCCGATGGTTTACAAAGAAGCGATGCCGAAAGTGTATGCAAAAGTGTATGATACACTTAATAACAACTGGAAGCCTGATTTTAAAAAACCGGTAATGCTTGGTATAGGTGGTATGCTGAAAGGTACCTATCTTAAAAAAGAGACAAAAGCCGGCTTGATGACTATTAAAATTGAAAGTAAAGATTCGGTTTTTTCAGATACCCTGCTTTCAAAGTATCTTCTGTATCTAAACAGTTACATAAAGGATAATGTTCAGGCTGATGCAAAAGAGAATGTTGGCTATCTGGAAAAACAGTTGATCACCATCGCAGATCCATTATTGAGAGAAAAAATCCAGACGCTCATCGCCAATGAACTTGAAAAAGCAATGTTAGTCAGCAAGGAAGCGTTCAAAATCGTTGATCCACCGTTTAAGTATGTTACATTCAAACAGAAAAAGCTCTATCCGATGGTCTTCGGTGCAGGGTTGTTTTTCATGACCATGATGATCGTTGTTTTTGGTCATGCATTTGCGAGTGGTCAGAAGACGGAAGAGGATAAGGAGCTTTTGAAGAAGATTCGGAAGAGCTTGTTGTAGTGACTGGTGATCCGTTACTGGTTACTGGTGGAGAGGACAGTATTTATTTCATTTTGTAACTGAACGCTGATCACTGATCATAATTTGTTAATCACTAATTATAAACGCCAGGTGCAACTATGTCTGACTGAATAGTAATTCACATAAATGAATGAAAAAGAGAAATGTCTCAAATTATAAATAAAATTTAAATCTTTGAATTTAAAAACAAAGGAAAAGTTCTCCAGGGATGAAGCTAATGTCCGCAGTTGATTTGGAAAAAATATCCAGCCTTTTAGTGTCTAGTAATATATCATTCAAAAAACATGCTTTGGTAAGGCTAATCGAGCGAGGTATTCCAATCGATTCAATTCTACATGCATTATCAAATTGTCAGATAATCGCTTAATATTGTGATGATAAGCCATTACCAAGCTGTCTTGTTTTGGGTTTTTCATAGCTATTGAAGAACAGATGCTCTGGGTAATAACGGTTTATGTCCCTTCTTTAGAAATTTGGAATGATGATTTTAAAACAAGGAGAGAGCGATTATGAGATGTCCATTATGCTGCGGTTCAATGGAAAATGGTACTACCTCTCTGGTTTTCAATATGAGTGGAGAAAAAAGAACCATTGTAGTATTGGATGTACCTGCTTTTATATGTGAACAATGCGGTGAAGAGTATGTTCCGATCGAAAATGCCCGCAGAGTTGAGGATATCGTTCGAAAAAGTGAAGAAAACGGACTTAAAATGGGCTTCCTGAATTATTCTGTAGCTGCATAGGTTACGAGTGAGACTATAAAAGATTCTATTGTGAAGAAGTCAGGAATAATAGAGAAAAGCCCTCTCTTAATTCCCTGCAGGGAAATTTACAATAATCAATGCCTTGCAAGTTCCCCTGCGGGGATTTTGGGGGCGAGTTCGACTCTTGCAATTACCACCTATAGTATACTTCTTTAAAAAATGTCTTTAAGCCTGGAAGCAACTATGGAACACAGACATCTAAATCACAATGAATTTACATTAAGTGCTATTGATGATATCATATCACGTGGAAAGATGGCGGAATGGATAGAATTGAGAAACTATCTTCGTTCTAACTTCAAAGAAGCAAAAGAAAAGATTTTAAAGATCTGCAAAGCATATCAATCAGACAAATATGCCCAGCGATACCATTTCTGGAGACATTATGTCCAGGAGTGAGTTACCTGATTGGGAAAAAGTATTATCATCTGCATCTCATCTGCAGCAATTGCTCAATGATGCAGTCCTGGTTGGTGGGACAGCCGCAGCTATCTACTCAAAGCACCGCTTTTCGAGAGATGCTGATCATGTTTTGACAGACCTGATAAACAATTTTGACGAAATTCTGGAAAAACTTGAATCTGTTGCTGGGTGGAAAACAGCTCGTATAAAAAGACCGGTTTTAATTTTAGGTAGTCTTGATGGTATTGAAACGGGTGTACGTCAACTTATCAGAGATATCCCGCTTGAGACAACTAAAATTTCAGTGGGAGGATCTGTAATAACCATTCCGACATTAGCAGAAATGATACGTATCAAAGCTGTGTTAATTCTTAAAAGGAATGCAACCCGGGATTACCTTGATTTTGCAGCTATGTCTTCAGAATTGGACGAACAATCTTTAGGGAATGCTTTATTGAATTTTGACACACTCTATCCTCAACCAAATGGTGAATCTGCACTGCAGCAACTTGAAATACAATTATCAACACCCTTACCTTATGATCTTGAAGAAACCAATCTCAGAGAGTATAAAAACTTAATAGCACCTTGGACTGAATGGAAAAATGTGGAAAAACAGTGTCAGAAAGTGGCTAAAGAGCTTTTCGAATCCCGTGAAAAATAAATGAAAACAGAAAACATCGAAACTCTCCTCACAAGTTATCTCACACCAATCGCACAATTCGCGATTCTGTTTGGCTCGGTTGTTACAGACCGCTTCAATGACCGAAGTGATATTGATTGTGCGGTTTATTTTGATAATAAGCTATCGTTTGAAGATACAGCCCGCATAACCGGAGAACTTGTAAATCTTGTTGGTCGCGAAGTCGATCTGATTTGTCTGAACCAGGCTGACATTATTATAACGATGCAGGCCCTGGCGAACGGAAAGGTTCTGTTTACTCGTGATATCAATTGTTATCATCTGTATAAGGCAAGGAAGATCACTGAATATATAGATTTTAAACGTAGTAGAAAAATTATTGAAGATGCGCTACTGGGGAGAGTGGTATAAGTGTTTGAGACAGACGCGATTATCTCTAAAATTAATATTATCCGTAATTGTATGAAAACAATAAAGAAAGCCGGATCTGAGCTTGCAGGTAAAATCGAGGGTTTCCTCATTGATGACATAACCGTCTTGAATCTTGAACGTGCTGTTCAGGCATGCATTGATATAGCACATATCATTATAGCACAAAACAATTACTCATTACCCGCTACATACAAACAAAGTTTCGAGATTCTTGCGCGCGAAAAAATAATTGATAATGACCTGTCCACAATTATGGTCAAGATGGTAGGTTTTCGCAATGTTGCCGCGCATACCTATCAGGAAATCAATACAGATATTTTACATTCGATTGTACTACATCACTTGTCCGATTTTGAAGTATTCAACTCTCAAATTGCAGCGTTTGTGAAAAAACAGCAGGGAAATAGTGACTAAGTAACTTGTGACTGAGTGACTAAGGAAGACAAAAAGTGACTATGTTACCAGTGACTGAGTGACTGAGGAAGAGAAAATGTGACTATGTTGCCAGTGACTGGGTAACTGAGGAAGAAAAAAGTATGAGTACCGAAATAGATATATAAGCAACAATTAAAAGGTTTTTTTCAACAATTGACAGCATTGCAGCTGTCTATGTTCACGGCTCTTTTTTAACATCACAGTCTCCGCATGATCTGGACATTGCTCTTCTTCTCACCAGAGAGTTTAATGACAGGATCTGTGCACTATCATCAATTGATCTTGATTTTACCATCCCGCTTGAAATGAAACTTGAAACTTTTGTAAATATGAAAACCGATATTCATATAATTAACAATGCTCCGCTTCCGTTTCGGTTTTCTGTGGTAACTAACGGTAAATGCGTTCTTGACAATGAACCTGAACTGCGTGAAAAGTTTGAACTCCTTTCGAGGGTTGAGTATTTTGATTTTCGCCCATGAATTAAAGAATATCTGAAAGCTGCGTTTACCTTATGATTCGATTTAGTAATATAACTAAGGGTTGTTTATGAAAGTTATTGATCCGGCTATTTTACAGGAAGTAGTAACTCGTATTGTAAATACTCTTTGCCCCGATAAGATCTTTCTATACGGTTCCCATGCGTATGGGGAACCAAATGAAAATAGTGATATAGATATTCTTGTTATTACAAGTGATCTTACAACTTCTGTTCACTCACAAGCTGTGAAGGCATATCAGGCATTGCGTGGTTTACTTGTTCCGGTAGAAATAAAAGTAGATACGATAGAGGAGTTTCAAAAGCGTTCTTCCTGGCTAAGTTCAATAGAACGTGTTGTTGAGGAGAAAGGGAAAGTTCTTTATGATGCAGCAGCTTGAAGAGTGCTCAGAATGGCTACGAAAAGCCAATCGTGATTTGCTATCAGCACGAATTTTACTTTTTAATGAAACCCCTGTAGCAGATACGGCATGTTTTCATTGCCAGCAAGCAGTTGAGAAAACATTAAAAGCATTTCTGATATTTCATTCAATTCGCTTTGATAGAGTTCATAATCTCTCTTATCTTATGCAATTATGTGAGAAGCAGAATTCAGAGTTCGTATCATTTAGAGAAATAACTGAAGAACTTACACCGTTTGCAGTTGAAATAAGGTATCCTGGTGTAATAGTTGAATTACCGATTAAAGAAGCCAAAAGGGTTCTAATGATGACAGAAAAGCTTTTGGTTTTTATAAAGAGTGCTATGCCAAGTGAACTCCAAAGCTACCTATTGATTTAAAACAGAAGTTTTTTTTGGGGAACCAATCACTAACCCCAATCACCAAAGAGTGAATGTAGATGATCTCAAACGAAATTATTAAAGAACTGACATTAATTATTATCGAGAATGAGAAGCCTGATAAAATAATCCTTTTCGGGTCTTATGCTAAGGGCAACGCTAATGATGAAAGTGATCTTGACTTATTGGTTGTAAAGGATGGCGATTTACCCAGACCGTTTAGAGGCAAGGAAACCAGGAAAAACTGGCACGGTTTGCATTTAAGCTTTTTTAACTTTCCATGGAAAAAAGTTTCCAAAAACACATGTACTTGAGGATCTTACATTTTTGTGTTCTGAAATCGAGGGGTACTGATGGAAAAAATATTTAACATAGCAGGACCATGCAATCCTGAAGAACACTTTGTACTTCAGGCAATGCAACGGTGCCCGGAAGTTGAGAAGCTTATAAAGCAGAGGCAATACTTTGTTATCCATGCAGCACGCCAATCCGGAAAAACGACTCTGCTTAACACCCTTGAAAATGAGCTGAACAAAAGTGGTGAACTGGCGGTATTATATTGCTCTGTTGAGACCGTCCAGGGTATTGATGATCCTCGGGAGGGAATTCCAGCGATAGTTCGTGCAATGCTGTTTCAGATGGATTCACATCCCTATTTCAGAGATATTGACAAACCTGTTCTGGACTATTCAGATTATAATAGCGTACTAAAACTATATCTCAAAAAGGTTTGTATCGATATAAATAAACCGGTTGTTATATTGCTGGATGAAGTTGACTGTTTATCAAACCAGACGCTGATATCATTTTTAAGGCAACTCAGGGATGGGTACATTAACAGGATTCGGTCTCCGTTTCCAACTTCAATAGCACTTGTCGGAATGCGGGATATTCGCGATTACAAAGCTAAAATCCGTGATGGGAATCAAACTCTTGGCAGTGCCAGTCCATTTAATATCATTACGAAATCTCTTACTATAGGTAATTTTACCAGTGAAAAAATTGCTGAATTGTACAGTCAACACACACAAGAAACCGGTCAGGTTTTTGATAAAGATGCTATCGACAGGGTATTCTACTGGACAAATGGCCAACCATGGCTTGTCAATGCAATCGCTCGGGAGTGTGTGGAAGAAATTTTAGATAGGGATTATTCGAAGCCAATTACAGAAGACCTTGTAAATGTTGCCGTCGATATTCTGATCAAACGCCGTGATACGCATCTGGATAGTCTTCTCGAGCGCCTCAAAGAAGAACGTGTTCGTAAAATTATAGAGCCAGTAATTCTTGGTGAACAACTTGCAATGGATTATCTCAGTGATGATCGCAAGTATTGTCTGGACCTTGGCATTGTCAAGGATGAAAATGGCTTTATAGCTCCAGCAAACAGAATATATGCAGAGGTAATATTACGCACACTCAGCTTTGGAGCTCAAACTGAGATGCAGATGATGGTTACTCAGACACCATGGATCAAAAACAACAAGCTTGACATGAATGGACTGCTGAAGAGTTTCCAGCTGTTCTGGCGTGAAAATTCGCAGGCGTATACCGATCGTGTAATTATGTATCCTGAAGCTGCACCACATCTGATATTGCAGGCATTTCTACAAAGAGTAATAAATGGTGGTGGGCAAATTATTAGAGAGTACGCACTTGGAACAATGAGACTTGATCTTCTGGTTCAATACCAGGAGCAGCGTTTTCCCATAGAAATCAAACTCGATTATCAATTAAAATCCGAAGCACCTTTCAAGCAACTTCTTGAATACATGGATCGATCCGATACGAAAGAGGGATGGCTTACTGTTTTCAGCAGGGATAAAGAAAAATCCTGGGGTGAGAAGATTGGGTGGGAGACGAGAGAAATTGATGGGAAAACTGTACATCTTGTGAGACAGTGACTCGAATCATGCATTTTGAAAAAAAATCGGGCAAATTCGAATACAAGAAACCGTTTGACAAAGAAACGATTGAATCCATTTGTGCATTTGCAAATACAAAAGGTGGAACAATTGTAATCGGCGTTGATGATAATGGAGTGCCAACGGGGGTTGATATAGGTAAAGAAACTCTGCAGCAATGGGTCAATCAGATAAAACAATTAACCTCTCCATCACTCATTCCGGATATATCCTTTAGATGCTCTGCGTGAAATCATTCTCAATGCAATAGTTCATCGGGACTATACACGTGCATCTGATACGACAGTAAAGATATTCAATGATCGAATAGTAATCTATAATCCTGGTAAACTTCCTGATGGTATTACTATTGAAAATCTAAATTCAGGTAAATATGTCTCAACACCAAGGAATCGTCAGATCGCAGAAATCTTTAAAGAGGCTGGTCTGATAGAAAAGTATGGTTCCGGAATTAAAAGAATTAAGGAAATCTTCAGACAAAAAGGAATGAAAGACCCGATTTTTGAGGAGATTGGGGAGGGGTTTATGGTAACAGTGTTCTCTACCGTAAACAAAAGAGAAAATGTCGTAGAAAATGTCGTAGAAAAGAAACGTCTGAAAGAGACCTCAATAATCAGGTTAATGAGACAAAACAATAACATAACAGCATCCGAGATCGCAATTACCCTGAAACTTTCTGAGCGTACGGTCCAGCGCTATATCAGGAAATTCGTAGATGAAAACAAGGTGAAACGTATCGGGTCTGATAAGGGCGGGTATTGGGAGGTTCAGTGACTAAGTGACTTGTGACTGAGTGACTAAGCAGGATAAAAATCGCCTACTGTAAATACATTTGAATATCTGCTATCCAAATTTCCTTTCCTACTCAGCTACATAGTCACTTAGTTACTCAGTCACTGGAATCTCCTTGAATTCCGTCTCGCAGAATAGTATCTTGTTCAATTAATGAACATGTTTAGTGACTGAGTTACTTGTGATTTAGTCACTTAGAAAGCCAAACCGTTAGGAATGTATTTTTTAAGCCGCATTCTCGAAAAATATGTGTAATTTAGATATACTCAGAAAATCATCACTTTTTAATACTCAGTCACTCAGTCACTTAGTCACTTAGTCACTTAGTCACAAGTTACTAACTCACATGGCCAATCCAATAAAAATTCAATCAACAGTGCAAGACATCACTCAATATGGTGATGGTGTTTACAGCGTTACCTTATTACCATCAAAACGCTTGCCAAAATTTAAAGCCGGGCAGTTTCTTCATCTGACCGTAGATCCTTACGATCCACAAGGTGGATGGTGGCCTGAATCACGGGTGTTTTCTATTGCCTCGCACTCATCAGATGGAAATGTGGTAATTGTCTACAGCGTGAAGGGTAAATATACCACGAAGATGCGTGATGAACTATCCGTTGGAAAAGAAGTCTGGTTGAAATTTCCCTATGGTGATTTCACTGTACAGTCTTCATTAGCTGAAAACAGTGATGTGGTTCTTGTTGCTGGCGGAACTGGTGTTTCACCCTACATGCCATTTATTAAAAAAGAGTTGCAGAACTTTGGTAATAATAGAATTAAATGCATTTATGGTGTGAGAAAACCCGAACATATACTGTTTCGGGAAACATTTGAAACCACACTTACGGAAATGACAAATTTTACATTAGATCTTTTTATCGAGCAGTTTTGTGATGGAATTTGCATCAATGGTGCCAATCAATTTACGGGAATAATTTCATTAGATCATATACTCGCAGCATCAAAACCGTTATCCAACCCGGTATTCTTTTTATCCGGCCCTCCGATGATGATTAAAACATTCAAAACCGGATTAATTGAAAATAGTGTTTCTGCAGAGTGTATTAAAGTTGACGAGTGGGAGTGAGGGGGGCTGTTGGCAGTTAGCTTTGGGCTATTAGCTTTAAAAGAAAAGAGCTACAGTAGATACAATCCAGGACTTTGTAAAACCGCTTCCTGGCTGAGTTCAATTGAGCGCAGCGTTGTGGAGAAAGGTAAAGTTCTTTATGATGCAGCAGCATGATTTTTTTATGAATAAAGAAACGGATTTAATTAATAAAATTGTTCAAATAATAATTGAGACAGCTCATCCTCTTAAAATTTTTCTTTTTGGCTCATATGCCCGTGGGGATGAAAATGAAAATAGTGATCTGGATTTTTTAGTAATCAAGGACTCTACCGAACCGCGTCACTTGAGAGCAAAAGAAATAAGGTCTAAGTTGCGTGGTTTAAAATTTCCTGTTGATATAATCGTTTACACTCCTGATGAGTTCGCGAAATGGGATAAAATTCCACAATCATTCGCAAATACAATCCTGGCTGAAGGAAAGGTGTTGTATGGATGATGAATTGAAAAATCTTGTCAGGAGTTGGCTGGAAAAAGCTGAACATGACAAAGGCATCGCAGAAATATTATTAAATCAGAATTCAAAATTTACTGATGGGATATGTTTTCATTGCCAGCAGGCAGCCGAAAAGATCTTAAAAGCCTGTCTAATATTTTTTGGAATCAATTTCAAGAAAACTCATAATCTTGTATACCTTCTGGACTTGATGTCATCAGTGGAAATTATTACAGACAAAATGTATGAGTCTGCAGAGTCACTTGAAGGATATGCAGTTGAGGTACGTTATCCGGATGCGATGGCAATGCCATCTTTAAACGATGCTGTTGAAGCTTTAAAGAGTGTAAAGTTAATTGAGCTGGATATTATCAGGATATTATCTGATCATGGACTATGATAAAAGAAATATTACTTAGGCCAACAGCCAATAGCTAAGCGCTAATAGCCTCTTCAAATAGAAAGGTAATTATGAGCAAAGATCCATCACAACTGAGAAATGAAATATTAAACCTGGTAAAAGAGTATCAGTCTGTAAAATTCGCGAAAAAGCCATTTGTTCCCGGAGAAACACCAGTGCGCTACGCAGGTCGTGTTTTTGATGAAAAAGAGATGATGTCACTGGTAGATTCTTGCCTTGATTTCTGGCTTACCGCAGGAAGGTTCGCAGAAGAGTTTGAATCTGAACTGGCTGCATTTTTAGATCTTGAGTATGCGATGCTTGTAAATTCAGGTTCATCAGCAAATTTATGTGCATTTACCGCGATGACATCGCATTTACTTGGTGATAAACGATTAAAGCCAGGTGATGAAGTTATATCTGTTGCTGCAGGTTTTCCTACAACTGTTAACCCGATAATTCAAAATGGGATGATACCAGTTTTTGTTGATGTTGATCTTGGCACATACAATGTAAATGTTGACCAATTACAAAAAGCAATAGGACCTAAAACGAAAGCAATTTTCCTGGCCCATACGCTTGGTAATCCATACAATCTTGATGCAATAATGAAAATTGTAAAAGAAAAAGATTTATGGCTTATTGAAGACTGCTGTGATGCTCTTGGTTCAATGTACGATGGAAAAAAACTTGGTACATTTGGCCATGTTGCAAGTTTCTCTTTTTATCCGGCTCATCACATCACAATGGGTGAGGGAGGTGCTGTTGCAACTAACGATGAACTTATTGCCAGGGCAGTAAAATCATTTAGAGATTGGGGACGGGACTGCTATTGTAACGGAGGCGAAAACAATACTTGTGGAAAGCGGTTTACCGGAAAATATGGAGATCTACCAGTCGGATATGATCATAAATACGTGTATTCGCATATCGGTTATAACTTGAAAGTTACTGATATGCAAGCAGCAATCGGTGTTGAACAGCTTAAAAAACTGCCTGAATTCTGTGCAAAAAGAAGAAATAATTTCAAGTTGTGGGCTGAATGCTTTAAAAAGTGGGAAGATAAATTCATCCTTCCATTCGCAACAGAAAAAGGTGATCCAGCATGGTTTGCGTACCCTGTTACAGTAAAAGAAAATGCCGGATTTAGCAGAACTGGATTAACAAATTTTCTTGATATGAATAAGATAGAAACCCGGAACCTTTTTGCCGGCAATATGCTGAAGCAACCGGCATATCTCGATATTCAAAAAAGAGTCGTATCAAATTTAGTCAATACCGATTTAATTATGAATAATACCTTTTTCCTTGGAACATTTCCTGGGCTTACAGAAGAGCAGATTAAATATACGGGTGATGTAATAGAAAAATTTCTTGCAACAAAACAGGGGTAAACTATGAAAGTCGTAATCCTGGCAGGAGGATTTGGAACTCGTATCAGTGAAGAATCATATTTGAAGCCAAAGCCAATGATTGAAATCGGTGAGAAGCCGATTCTCTGGCACATTATGAAGATTTATTCCCATTATGGTTTTAATGAATTTATTGTTTGTCTTGGATATAAGGGAATATATATAAAAGAGTATTTTCATCATTATTTTCTCCATGAATCAGATATTACCTTTGATTTTCGTATGAATCAAAATATTGTTGAGAACCATACTGCAGAGCCTTGGAAAGTATCTTTAATTGACACCGGACTTCATACTATGACAGGTGGAAGAATTAAAAGAATCGCACAGTATGTGGGCAATGAACCGTTTATGGTAACGTATGGAGATGGCGTGTCAAATGTAAATATAACTGGACTTGTAGATTTTCATAAAAAACACGGGAAAATTGCAACCATTACAGCTGTGCAGCCAGGTGGAAGATTTGGCGTGCTGGATATAACCGAAAATTCATCTATCAATGGCTTTCAGGAAAAACCTGTAAGTGAAGGTGGATGGATAAATGGTGGTTTTATGGTTTTTCAACCAGAGATTTTTAACTATATACCGGATGGTGATAATGTTGTTTTTGAAAAAGAACCTCTGGAAAAACTTGCATCAGATAAGCAAATGATGGCTTTTAAACATGATGGATTCTGGCAGCCGATGGATGCATTACGTGACAAAAACAAACTTGAAGAGTTGTGGCAGTCAAAAAAGGCGCCATGGAAAATCTGGGAGAAATAGTGAACTGTAAATTCTGGAAAGATAAAAGTGTGTTTTTAACCGGGCATACCGGATTTAAAGGATCATGGCTCTCCATCTTGTTAAATAAACTTGGTGCCAGGGTAACCGGATATGCGTTACCACCACCAACGAATCCAAGCTTATTCAAGCAGGCAAAAATTGATCAAATTGTAAATTCAATTGAAGGTGACATTCGTGATCGTAAGTTTTTATTGCAGCAAATTAAAAACAGTGAACCTGAGATTGTAATACATATGGCAGCTCAGCCGCTTGTCAGGGAATCTTATATTTATCCTGTAGAAACTTATGAAACAAATGTAATGGGCACAGTACATTTACTTGATGCGGTTAGAAGCACGAATAGTGTTCGGACTGTTGTCAATGTTACAACTGATAAGGTTTATGAAAATAAAGAATGGGAATGGGGTTACAGGGAATGTGAACCTTTTGGAGGCTACGATCCTTATTCTAATAGTAAAGCCTGTTCTGAACTAGTTACATCTTCATATCGTAACTCATTTTTCAATCCGGCTGATTATTCAAAACACAAAGTAGCTGTTGCTTCCGCAAGAGCAGGGAATGTTATTGGTGGTGGTGACTGGGCGATTGATCGAATTGTACCAGATTGCGTGTGTGCCTTGTCAAAAGGTGAAACCATAACATTAAGAAATCCTTATTCAATAAGGCCATGGCAGCATGTACTTGAACCATTGAGTGGATATCTGTTACTTGCTGAGATGCTGTTTACCAGAGGGGTTGAGTTCGCAGAAGGATGGAATTTTGGTCCGGAAGATAGGGATTGTGTTTCTGTGGAATTATTGGTCAAGAAGTTATGCAAAATATGGGGTGAAAATTCCAGTTATACAATAAGCAATAATAATAGTCCGCATGAAGCGAACTTTTTAAAACTTGATTGCTCTAAGGCAAGGAATAGAATGAAATGGACACCTCATTGGCACCTTGATGACACACTCAACTCCATAGTGGCATGGGCAAAAGGGTTTCAAAAAGGTCAAGATATAATGAGCTTGTGTATCGAGCAAATTAATACTTGGCTCAGAGCATAACAATAAGAGTAGAATTACGGTTACCTTTTTTTTAATTTGTGCTCAATTTTCAATTGCGCAAAAAAACTGGTTAAAGAAATGTTTTTTTGAGTGAATGGAGGCTTAACATTGGTCGAGAATGTAATATAGAGGGTGTTTATGATCGGAAATAATAGTTCACAATCTATAAAAGTTAGTGATTATATTGCGGAATACCTTAAATCTATCGGGGTGAACTCTGCATTCGGTATGACTGGAGGTGCAATTACCCATACTATAGATTCATTATGTCGGGCAGGCATAAAATTCTTTAGCTTCAGTCATGAACAAGGTGCCATTTTTGCAGCAAGCGGTGCTACTAAATCAGATAATAAGATTCGAGTTGTATTGGCGACAAGCGGACCTGGTGCAACAAACTTGATTACAGGTATAGGCGATGCCTTTTTTGATTCCATTCCAATGCTGATAATTACTGGACAAGTTAATACATACGATTTTAAATGGGATAAAAATTGCAGACAGCTGGGTTTTCAGGAAACTGATATAGTTAAAATTGCTGCTCCTATCACTAAAATGGCTAAATTGGTTAGTAGTCCTGAGTTATTACCGCACGATTTAGTTGAAGCCATAAAGGTAGCAATAAATGGAAGGCCTGGCCCGGTATTATTAGATATCCCAATGGATATCCAAAGGGCTTTGATAAAGACAGAAATACTTGAAGCCCCCTCAATTGTTAGCATTCCTCCTGGTATATCTGATGTAAGCTGGGTTATGGATGCCCTTTCAAAAAGTTTTCGTCCTGTAATCCTTCTTGGGAACGGATGTAAACTGGCTGATTGTAAAAACGACCTTGATAAATTCGTAAATAGCATACATATTCCAGTAGTTGTTTCTATTCTTGGTAAAGGCTGTATCGATGAACACAACCAGAATTATTTAGGCTTTATTGGATCATATGGTCACCGTTATGCTAATATTGCGCTGGCTCAGGCAGATCTAATTTTAGCTATTGGTTCTCGCTTAGATAGCCGTCAGACTGGTAATAAAAAGGAGGTGTATTCTGGAAAATTAGTTGTTCAAGTGGACATAGATCCGGCTGAAGTTGGTAACAATATTTTTATTGATAAGCATATTTATTCCGATGCTAAGACATTCTTCCTTACTGCCAATTCGTACTTAGAAGAAAAAACGTTACAAGTAAATTTTACAGCCTGGAATAATGGACTACATAAAATACGTAAGAATTATTCTAGACAAGTAGAATTCCTTCGTGCTCAAGCAAATGCATTCGAATATGATGTAGTTCAGGCTTTATCTCAGGAAATGGCTAGTAATACTGCTTTATGCGCTGATATAGGCCAGGTACAAATGATCGCAGCCCAAGAGCTGCAAATTACTGGTGAGCAGCAGTTTATCACCAGTGGGGGAATGGCTCCAATGGGTTATTCCTTATCGGCTGCAATTGGTATTACGTTGGAAACCGATAGACCGGCAATTTGCTTGTGTGGTGATGGCGGTATTCAGTTGTCAATTCAAGAGTTTTCTATTTTATCACGAAAAAAATTACCTGTTTTAATTGTTATTATGGACAACAAGTCTTTAGGTATGATTAAACAATTTCAGGAGCTTTACTTTGAGGGCCGTTATTATGCTACCGATGAAGATCATGGGTATTATAGTCCTGATTTTCAGAAAATTGCTATGGCTTATAATATTCCTGCAATGCATATTTCAAATAGCGAAGAAGATTGGCGTGAAAAGATCGCATTTGCATTTACACAATCATGGCCCTATGTTATTCATATATCACTAAATTATGAAACAAAAGTTTATCCTAAACTTCGATTTGATACAACAATTGATAACCCTGAACCACCTTTGACTCCATTAGAATTGCAATCTATTTATGATGAATTAATTGGTTTAGGCCAACAAATTTTTGAAAATAATAAGTAATATGCTAATAAACCTGTTTAAAGGGAATTCAACCTCTTGCCGTTGTGGTGTAAGTTAAAATTGATGTCAAAGACAGTAGCAATTCTTGGTGCAACCAGTCATATTGCAAAAAGCATAATATTTGAATCAAAATGTTATAGTAAGATATATTTATTTGCAAGGGCTCCTCAACGTGTAACTCAATTTTTAATAAATCATAGTATTGACAATTGCGAGTATGAAGTCAGGGATATTTCGGAATTTGACAAAAAAGATCTTTGTGTTGATGCTATTATAAATTGTGTTGGATTCGGTAAACCTGAAAAAATCCGAAACGGAGGGTTTGAGATATTTCGTACTATAGAAGAATATGATAACCGAATTATAGATATGATGCTGTCCGGAAAAACTGGAGCGAAATACATTAGTTGTAGTTCAGGTGCTGTTTATGGCACTGACCATATTGTTCCCTGTAATGAGCAATCAACAACGTCTTTAACAGTAAATTCATTAAGCTCAAAAGATGCTTATATGTTATCAAAGATTTATTCCGAGGTTAAACATAGATCCTTAGCGGATTTGAATATAATTGACATTCGGTTGTTCAGTTTTTTTTCTCAGTTTATTGATCTCGATTCACATTACTTGATAACTGAGTTGATCACAGCGGTGAAAAACCAAAGCGTTTTTTATACGGAACCTACTGATATAATTCGGGATTATGTTGCACCATCAGATTTAGCAAAATTTATTGAATTGTGTATAGTGAAAGAATCATATAATGGTGCTTTAGACCTGTATTCGTCTGAACCAATCAAGAAGTCCGAAATAGTCTCGTATTTTTGTGACGAATATAAAATGCAGATGAGGTATGAATCGGAGAACAATAAAATTTCACCCACAGGAATAAAATCAATTTATTATTCCATCAATTCATCGGCAAAAACTATAATCGGCTACAAACCATCATGTTCGTCTCTTGAAGTTATTAAAAAGTATACAAAGTTATTTCTAAGTGGAAGTAAAGCTTTGTGTTAACTAATACGAATACATCACCAGTATTAATAGTAGCTGAATGAAAATACTCTCTCTTAAGATCAACATTATTCTGAATTTACTTAGAACGGTTACAAGTATAGCATTTCCTTTGATATCGTTTCCTTATATTTCAAGGGTTCTCATGCCCGATGGTGTTGGAAGAATTAATTTTGCTACTTCATTTATTTCATATTTCATAGTATTATCATCATTTGGTATATCCTCTTATGGGTTTCGAGCGGTTGCGCACGCCCGTGACAACAAGGAACTATTAAGTAAGACAGTTCATGAATTATTTCTTGTAAATATTGTAGCTACATTAGTCTCATATGCTTCACTGCTTGTAATTGTCTTTTCAAATAAACAGTTTTATGATGCTAAGGAATTGATTTTCATTCTAAGCTCGATGATTGTATTTACTACAATTTCCTTAGATTGGGTGTACATAGGGCTGGAACAATACCTTGTGATAACTCTAAGGGCATTGATTTTTCCAATAATATCCCTGCTATTAATGTTTGCGTATGTTAAAACAAAGGATGATTATCTCAAATATGCCTTGATAACAGTATTCTCAGTTGCAGCATCAAGTTTATTCAATTTTTTCTATATTAAAAAATTCATATACATCAAATTATATCGTGATTACAATTTAATTCCACATATTAAAGGCACATGGAATTTCTTTGTTATGGCAATTCTTGCAAATGTGTTTGCCAAGTTGGATAACACTTTCCTGACGATGTTCTCAAGTTACGGGACGGTTGGACTTTTCTCAAGTGCAAATAAATTAATAATGCTGGGTACAACTATTCTAGGCTCAGTGAATAATATTTTTGTTGCCCGTTTTTCTTATTATCTCAAAAATAAGCAACAGGATGCGTATAATAATAGTCTTAATACAGCACTGTATTTTATTACGCTAATTACAATCCCCTGTGTTTTCGGTATGGAGATGCTATCAAAAGATGTGGTTATGCTGTTAATGGGCAGTCAATTCCAAGGCTCAATAGTATTATGCAGAATATTAGCTCCGACATTGGTATTCTCGATGTTGTCACTGTTCTTCTCAAATCAGGTTCTATATGCTCATGAAGCAGATAAGAAATTATTGGTGTCAAATATTTTCTTCGGTTTGCTTAGTCTTGTTTTGAATGTCATTCTTATCCCAAAGTTTCACGATTGGGGGGCTGCTTTTTCTGTTCTTTTATCAACGTTTGGCGGGGCAGTTATAGTGATTCTTTATTCGAAACCATATTTACGATCCTCAATCAAATCGGGTCCAGTATTTCGATCTGTTGCAGCTGCGATAATAATGTCGGTTATTATTTATAGCACCACTTTACTATCAAATTCGTCATTGGTGAGGGTATTGTCTTCAGTTCCAGTAGGAATCGTTACATATTTTTCAGTGTTACTTATATTGAAAGAGCCATTGGCACTTCAAGTATTGGAGCAGTTAATAGGGCGTATAAGGGGGCAATTCTGTTGAATCTAATAAAACATTTTCTCAGTTATTGTTATTTGCGGTATCATGGTGTGCAAACCAGATTCGGTTATGTAACATTAAATGGTCTGCCTTTTATAACAAAATGTAAAAATTCCAAAATTATAATTGGAAAAGGTGTTACTTTAAATTCCTCTTTCAAGTCCAATATAGCTGGGATTAATCATCCAGTAGTAATGGCAGCAGTTGGTAATAATTCAGTTATCAATATCTTAGATGGATGTGGTATCTCAGGTGCAACTATTGTTTCGGTTAAAAGTATTACACTTGAGTTTGGAGTAGGTCTTGGTGCCAACTCATCTGTATACGACACCGATTTTCATCCTGTCAGCTTTGAAAAACGAAAAATGCAAAAAAGTATTGAAGATGCGAAATTCGAAGATATTTCGATTGGTGAAGGAACTTTGATTGGTGCAAATAGTATTGTTCTGAAAGGTTCAAAAATAGGTAAACGCTGTGTTATAGGTGCTGGTTCTGTAGTTGCCAAAAACATACCTGATGATCATTTGGCAGCAGGAAATCCTGTTCGTATAATCAGAAGTATTGAACATGAATAAATTTAGTTTATGAGTTATTATGAAAAATATTACCGTTGTTACAGTCGTTTTTAATGAAGAAAAACGTATAGAAACCTTTATAAAATCCTTTCTTTGGAGTAATGATTTAATTATTATTGATAAATCATCCACTGATTCTACCCGCGAAATTATTCGCCATTATCCTTCTATTACTTTAATCGATGCACCATATAGCGATACCGGGTCCGAATTTAAACTTGGGATTGATATCGCAAAAAATGAATGGTTGATGACACTTACCGCATCTGATATTATTCACCCTGATCTGGTTGAAAAATTGTTGAAATTAATAAATGACCCCTCTTTTGATTATGAAGCTGTGGCTTTACCTTTTGCAATGATGGTCTTTGGTATACGTGAAGTTAAAAGATCTCCATGGGGAGCGGCAACAAAGGAATTACTTTATAGAAAAAATGTTATAAAAACCAGTTCTGTTGTGCATGAAGAATTTTCTCATGTGTCTCGAAAAATTTATAAATTTAAATATAGCGAGTATGAAAACTTATTTCACCTGACACATGAGACACTGGAAACGTTTTTTGAGAGGCATATCAGGTATACACGATTAGAGAGTAATAAATATTCTGATTGCAGCATCGCTTTGAAAAGCTCCTTGAAAGAGCTGATTAGATCTGTGAAATGTGTTACATTGAAAAGGAAGACGTTCTTACTGGGTTGGGATGGTATTGCGCTTTCACTGGCATATGTCTCGTATTTTATTTTCAAGTTTCTTTTCGTATGGGAGAAGTTTAGAGGTAAAGGACGTTCTGAATATTCAACAATACGTTCGGATATTTTATCGCTTTGGGAGCGCAGAGATAAAAAAGAAAATTTATATGATTGAGATATAAGTTAAATTGTAATTTAATGATAGTATAGATTTTCGTTAAAAAAACCATCACCAAGTAAGTAGATATATACATTATGGTCGCTTCGAAATTTACCATACTAACAGTATGCTATAATAGCAGCAAGACTATTGAGAGAACCATACTCTCTGTGAAGAATCAGACCTGTTCTGATTACGAATACATCTTTATTGATGGCGCCTCAACTGATAATACAATTGAAATAATTGAGTCGCATTTACCTGAATTTGCAGGTAAAGCAAAACTGATTTCCGGACCTGATTCGGGAATCTATAACGCCATGAACAAGGGCATTAGACTGGCTAAAGGCGAGTATATAGGAATTATTAACAGCGATGACTGGTATGAGACAAATGCACTTGAATTAGTCGCACAAAGCACAATTTCACAAGCTGATGTCATATACGGAATCTTAAAGATTTGGGATGGGGGTAAGCCATCAAGATTATATTCGATATATCCTCAGTACCTTGGTGCGGAATGTATTCCGCATCCAACCTGTTTTGTGAAGAGATCTGCATATGATAAATATGGCCTGTTTGATGAATCGTATCAGAGTTCAGCTGATTTGGACTTATTACTACGATTCAGAAATAATGGAGCAGAATTTAGAGTAATTGAGAACGTGCTGGCTCATTTTACTACAGGAGGAGTTTGTTTTTCAAAGAGTAGTGAATTAGAAACAATCTCGATACTCAAAAAACATGGATTGCTTACAGCATTTCAAGCACAGGTAAAAAAGTTCAAACGTAATATCAGAAAATTTCGCTCAGAGCCTGCAATATGAAACTTCTTGTTGTTGCAATGTCCGAAAGCATCCATACTGCACGTTGGCTTGAAAATATTGCAGATAACGGATGGGAGATTCACCTCTTCCCTTCTGTTGATTTGGGAATTGTACATCCAAAGTTTCGCAATGTGTATGTATATCATTCCATATATGGAAACGTAAAGAATAAAGAGGCTAAAAACAGGGGTCTAAATGTTTTATCTTCTCTGCTTGCCAAAACTTTACGATTTTTAATTAAATATCTTAGTCCTTCTTATCGAGAATTTCAGCTTGCAAATTTGATCAGGAAAATAAAACCTGACTTGATTCATTCCATGGAAACACAACATTCTGGATACCTTGTTTCTAATGTTCGTTCAAGCTTTTTTTCATCAGATTTTCCATTATGGCTACATACCAATTGGGGTAGTGATATTTATCTTTTTGGTCGGCTCAAGGCTCACCAAGCCAAAATCCGAATTCTTCTCGGGCAGTGCCAGTACTATTCCTGTGAAACAGAACGTGACAGACAATTGGCCTTTGAATGCGGTTTCAAAGGAATTGCAATGCCGGTTTTCCCGAACACAGGTGGGTTTGACTTAACGAATGTTAGATCTCTATCTTCCGGGTGCTTACCCTCAGAGCGTAAAAAAATAATGCTGAAAGGTTACCAGGGCTGGGCGGGGCGAGCACTTTGCGGCATTAGAGCTCTTTCGTTGGTAAAAGATATTTTAGCTGGATATGAGATAGTTGTGTATTCAGTTCAGAAGGATAGTGGAGTGGATATCGCTCTGGAGCTCTTTGAGTATGACACCGGTATAAAAACTTCAATTATCCCATCTGAAAGTACACACGAAGATATTTTGAAGCTTCATGGGGAATCGAGGATCTCGATAGGTTTAAGTATCAGCGATGCAATTAGTACATCCATGTTGGAAGCTATGGTGATGGGATCGTTTCCAGTGCAGTCATGGACTGCCGCAACAACTGAATGGTTTGATGAAGGAATCGGTGGGATCAGTGTTCCACCA
Organism: Chitinispirillaceae bacterium; assembly: GCA_016929595.1. Classification (GTDB taxonomy): domain Bacteria; phylum Fibrobacterota; class Chitinivibrionia; order Chitinivibrionales; family Chitinispirillaceae; genus JAFGIN01. The sequence goes on along the minus strand of JAFGIN010000196.1, from coordinate 11,639 downwards.
GAAGATCCGCAAGTTATTGCGGAAGCTCTTCGAAAGGCTCTGGCAGATGATACTCTTGTGGATAATGCAATGCAGATCAACAATAAAACAATAGTAGAGCGTGCGGATAAAAATTTACTTAAGCAAAAAACAATTGCTTTGTACACTGCCGTTCTTGAAAGTAAAGGCAAAAATGCATGGGTAACAAAATACTGATTTTAGGTGCAACAGGGATGCTCGGTCACGATCTGTTTAGAACCTATTCGAATGATAAAACGATGGAAGTCTGGGGAACCGTTCGAAAAAAAAAAGGATTGCCCTCATTTCTCTCTTCATCAGATAAAATAGTGGAAGGTGTCGATGCTTTTAATTATCAAAGTATAGAAGCGGTTATCGAAAAGATTTGTCCGGATATTGTGGTAAATTGTATCGGAATAATTAAACAACTACCGTCCTCAAATGATCCAATAACAGCTATTACAATAAACTCCCTGCTCCCACATCGGATCGCACGAACTTGTGAACAATCAGGTTCACGATTGATTCATATCAGCACTGATTGTGTTTTTTCTGGTAAAGATGGGCATTATACTGAGGAAAGCTTATCAGATTGTGATGACCTTTATGGGAAATCAAAATTTCTTGGAGAAGTTCCTTATCCAAACAGTTTTACTTTTCGTACTTCGATAATCGGACATGAGCTATCTACATCGTTGAGTCTGGTGGACTGGTTCTTGAATCAGAATGGCAGAGTAAAGGGGTTTGATAAAGCGATTTTCTCCGGATTCCCGACTACCGAAATTGCCCGGATCATAAAGGAATACGTAATCACTCATCCTGAACTCTACGGGTTGTACCATGTGTCAGCTGATCCGATTAATAAATTTGATCTTTTGAATATCATCGCTCATGTTTACGGGAAAAAAATCTCTATAGACAGGGATAGTGCTGTTTCGATTGACCGTTCTCTCGATTCCTCACGCTTCCGGCAGGCGACTGGTTATCAACCTCCTGACTGGGATATTCTGATAAATGCTATGTATAAAAATTTTATTTCAAATAAAAGCAAGGGGCAGTAATGTTCAAGGACAAGAAACTACTTATTACGGGCGGTACTGGCTCATTTGGCAATGCCGTTCTCAAACGCTTTCTGCAAACTGATATTCGCGAGATTCGCATATTCTCCCGTGACGAAAAAAAACAGGATGACATGCGAAAAATCCTGAAAAATGACAAAGTTAAATTTTATATTGGGGATGTAAGGAGTTTTGAAAGTGTCAATGATGCAGTGCGTGGGGTTGATTATATTTTCCATGCAGCTGCACTTAAACAGGTTCCTTCATGCGAGTTCTATCCGCTGGAAGCTGTAAAAACTAATGTGCTCGGCACCGAAAACGTTCTCAATGCAGCCCTGAATAACAATATCAAGCGTGTAATCACACTCAGTACCGATAAGGCTGTCTATCCGATCAATGCCATGGGTATATCCAAGGCGATGATGGAAAAGATCATGGTAGCGAAGTCCCGTTCCCTTGTTGGTAAAGATCAGGTATTTTGTGGAACGCGGTATGGTAATGTCATGGCATCTCGTGGATCGGTTATACCGCTATTTATCCAGCAGATGAAAGAAGGTGCGCCTCTTACAATAACTGATCCCAATATGACCCGTTACCTGATGTCGCTTGACGATGCGGTTGACCTGGTTCTTTTTGCTTATCAAAATGGGAAGCCGGGTGATATTTTCGTCCAGAAGTCGCCAGCATCTACGATCTATGATCTTGCAGTTGCATTGAAAGAACTTTTTAACTCGTCAAGTGAGATCAAGATTATCGGAACCCGTCATGGTGAAAAAAAACACGAGACTCTTGTGATGAGAGAAGATATGGTCAAAGCGGAGGATCTTGGAAATTACTTTTGTATTCCGGCTGACAATCGCGATCTCAATTACGACAAGTATTTTGTTCAAGGGGAAGTTCAGGTCAGTCGCCAGGATGACTATACCTCAGAAAACACCACACGTCTTGATGTTGAAGGCGTGAAAAAACTCCTGCTTTCACTTGATTATATTCGTGATGAGCTTTCCGGCAAAGGTGGAGTAGTTTATGCTTAAAGTGATGACAATTGTTGGGACACGGCCGGAGATTATAAAACTCAGTCGTGTTCTTGCCGAATTGGATCAGCATACCAATCATATTCTTGTCCATACAGGGCAGAATTATGATTATGAACTTAAGGAGATCTTCTTTAATGATATGGGTATTCGAAAACCCGATTATTTCCTTGGTGCAGTTGGCAAAAACACTGCTGAAACAATCGGTAATGTCATCTCGAAGTCTGATGAGGTGATGGAAAAGGAATCTCCCGATGCAGTACTTCTTTATGGTGATACAAATAGCTGTCTTTCTGTAATTTCTGCAAAACGACGTAAAATTCCGGTTTTTCATATGGAAGCGGGGAATCGCTGCTTTGACCAAAGAGTGCCAGAAGAACTCAATCGCAAGATTGTCGACCATTTAAGCGATATTAATATGCCCCTGACTGAGCATGCCCGAAGATATCTTCTTGATGAGGGTATCCGACCGGAGACTATTATCAAAACCGGTTCATGTATGATGGAGGTACTTGATTATCACAAGAATGAAATTGATTCTTCAAATGTTTTAGTGAAACTTGGTCTTGAAAAAAGAGGATATTTTGTTCTAAGTACACATCGTGAGGAAAATGTTGATTCACCTGAAAATTTTAGTAATTTAATTAACTCATTAAATGAAATTACGGGTGAATTCAAAAAACGCATTATTTTTTCAGCTCATCCGCGGACAATGAAAAAAATTACTCAGCTTCCGAATGGCACGTTGAATTCACTTGTCGAAGTGATGAAACCATTGGGTTTTTTTGATTATATAAAATTACAGCAGAATGCGTTTTGTGTTGTGTCCGATAGTGGAACAATCACAGAAGAGGCTTCAATTTTAAATTTTCCTGCGATAACAATCCGTAATGCTCACGAGCGCCCCGAAGGTATGGATGAAGGTACTCTGATCATGTCGGGTTTGACAGCTGCACGTGTGATTGATGCAATAAAAATAGTTACATCACAATTTGATGAATCAAAACGAATAATTAACCTGATTGGAGATTACGATACTGATAATGTTTCCAAAAAGGTAGTACGGATTATTCACAGCTATACCGATTATATCAATAAGACAGTGTGGCATAAATAATGACTGAGAAATTTAATCCCAAGGTTTCGATTGTTATTCCTGTATATAATGGTAGTAACTATCTTGCAGAGGCAATTGATAGTGCCCTGGCACAGACTTACGATAATTTCGAAATCATAGTAGTCAACGACGGTTCACGAGATGAAGGTAAAACAGCACGGGTTGCCAATGCGTACGGAGATAAAATCCGCTACTTCGAAAAAGAAAATGGTGGTGTTGCAACAGCATTGAATTATGGTATTAGCAAAATGTGTGGTGAATATTTTTCCTGGTTGTCACACGATGATTTGTATACCCCAGAGAAAATTGCGTTACAGGTGGAACATCTTGCATTACTGGACGAATCAAAGCGAAAATCATCATTGGTATATGGCCATTTTGATTATATAAATTCGAATGGAAAGTGTATTGGCAGAGAGGCTCATCCATTTTATAAAAATGGGGAGTTCTTGTACTCTTTGATAAAGGAACGTTATATTCATGGGTGTACGCTGCTAATTCCCAAAGAGGCATTCTTAATAGTCGGCAATTTTAATCCGGAATTGAGGACTGTTCAGGATTATTGGCTCTGGTATGAATTTATTCTTAAGGGGTACTCCTTTCTGAAGGTAGATTGTGAGACTGTTCATTCCAGAGTTCATCCGAATCAGGATTCCATAGCTAAAAAAGTTTTTCATATTGCAGAGGAAGAGCGAATGTTTTGTTGGTTACTTAATGTTGCTACTCCAGAGCAACTTTGGGGGGCCAATAAAAACGATGCTGCAAAATATTTTTATATGGCACTTATGTTTGCGAAGCAGGAGTTGATGAAATCATTTCATCATGCCTGTAGATTGTCAAAACAGTGTGAAAAAAAAGTAAGTATTAGAACTGTTCGGCAGATATTGTCTCTTCTTGTCATTGTACTTTCGCCTGTAAAAGTCATTTATTCCAGAATCAAACTTAAAATAAAAATTCGTTGAGGTACATATTTGTAGTTGTAGCAAAAACAGATCCTAAGTTTTTATGTATATTTTAATTAGAAGTAGGTTTTTGAAAATACTCGTTACCACAAGTGCGTCTGCATCTTGTGGTACTTTTATCAATTTTTACAAAGCAGGTTAAAGGCAAATTTGACTAATTCTAAGAATTATAAAAACAGTAGATTGAAAGTATTGTTTATTTCTTCCGCAGAGGAAATTGGTGGAAGTGAGCATATTTTTAAAATACTATTGTTAAATTTTAAAGATAGATTTGATGTTTGCTTCCTTGGAACAAAAGGTAAGTTTTTTAAAAACATTGTTGAATCGAATATTACAAGCTATTATTCCTGGGGCTTAAGCAAATTAAATCGAAATAAAAAAAAGAATGCAAATTTAGTATCAGTTTTAATTCAACTTGTATTAAGAATTTTAGTTACAACAATGGCTGTTTTTCAATTAGTATTAAAAATCAAGCCAGATGTGATTCATTGTAATAATTTAAATTCTGCAATTCGGGTAGTTTTCGCATTAAGTATAACAAAAGTATTAAGGTTATTTCTGCCAGTTAAGATCAAATGGATATATACCAGACATGAGGCTTCATATTTACAATCAATTGATAAAAGTTTAGATTTTGTATGTATGAGTTTATTTGATAAAATAACATTTGTGTCAAAAGCAACACTTAATTCTTCTGTTGCATCTAAATTTGGGAAGTTTCAGAGGAAATCTATCATAATTTATAATGGGATTGATACGGCTTTGTTCTTTAAAAACCAAGAAAAAAGGGAGCAATTCCGCAAGTCAATAATGACAGATGAAACTACATGTGTAATTGCATCAGTTGGAAGAATATCTAAGAGTAAGGGTTCTGACTTGCTCGTAGAAGCTTTTTGTCAATGCAGCGCGCAAGTGCCTGAAAAAAGACCGATGTTAGTTCTTATTGGTCCGGTTATCGATGAAGATATTAGTTTTGTACAAAAATTAAAAGAAAAGATTGTTCTGGAAAGTATGACAGACAAAATTGTTTTCTATGGAACATGTAGCGAAATGGAATCCACTTTTTGTGGAATAGATATTATTGTTGCTGCGTCAACCCAAAAGACAAGTGAATCATTTGGCTTGACTTTAGTTGAAGGCATGGCATGTGGTTCAATTGCCATAGGGTCTAGAACTGGTGGCATTTCAGAAGTAATTGATGATCAGAAAACAGGTTTTTTATTTGATGCAGATAATCGGGAATCATTGGAAAAAGTATTGTTATATGTTATTAAGAATTTAAACACATTTGAGGCACTCAGAAAGAATGCACGACAGAGCGTTGCAGATAAATTTAATAAAATTGAAATGGTTGAAAAGTATGCAACAATTTTTTCTGGATTACATTCATGAAAAGGTGGTGGGTATTAGATCTCTCTTTTTTTAAAAAAAATGTAGATGCTATTTTTGCAGTTGGGATTATATTTGCCGCAATGTTGGATTTAAGGGCTTTAAACATAGGTCTTAATTTACGTTTATCTACTGTACTAATTCTATCGTATTTGTTAATCACAATTAAAAGGTTTCCAAAAGTGCTTCAGTTTATTCTAAAGCATTATTGGGTAATATTGATTGTTGGATGCTATTATCTGTCTCTCTTTATGTCAATTAGTGGGGCTGATATACTACTGCTGGCTATAAAACAATTTATTCTGTATATTTTTCTTTTTCTTACTGTTATGTTTTTTTTAAGTTTGAAGCAAGAAAAAGAGATGTTCTCAAAAACAGTAATGGGTTCACTTTTTGTTGTATTTTTAGTTGTCAATATATACGCTCTTCTCCAGCCAATTATCGCATTTAAATCAGGGATCATTGGTTTTTTAGTCCGACCAACAGGCTTTTTTCCGGAAGCAAATATGTTGGGTTTATCTCAAACAATGATGATGGGATATATTCTGGCATTTTATTTAGCTCAGATCCAGGTAAGATCACTCAAGTTGAAGGCCTTATTTATTGTTTTAACTATAATACCATTACTATTTCTTACAAATAACAGGGCTACTATCATTGCTATGCTAATGCAAATTGTACTAGCATTTGTACTTTTTTTTAAAAAAATATGGAAAATGCGAACGAAAGTTACAATTATGGCATTCACGTCTATTATTATTGTAACGAGTATGTTTTATTGTACTCGATTTATTCCTGCATTACATGGTAATGGAAATTTATATGAATTCTCAATGGATAGATTTCGAGATATACTTAAAAAGGATAAATCAAAAAGAGAGAGTATCACGGTTCGAATGAGTAGCATTAGAATTGCTATTTCTAAATTTTATGAATATCCAGTTTTTGGAGGTGGTTTAGCCAATGCATCAACAGAACTGACATCTGACGTAAAAGGATATTTGAAACAAAGAAACTATACTCAAATAAGGCAAAGTACAGAGGTCGTGCCGTTTGATGTCGTTGGTGAAACAGGTGTTTTTGGGATTATTACAACAGCAGTTTTTTATCTAATGGTTTTATTCATCGCTTTTAATAATTCAATTTATTTTTTTAGAGAACGATATGTATTCGTCTTAACAGCAGGTTCATTATTTGCGATATGGGGAATGCTATTTAACGGAATTGGCTCCTCTCCATTAACTGCGCATTTTTTTTGGTGGAATATTGGCGTAGTATTTTATATTTGGAAAATGCGACTTTCAGAGAGCAGATTTACAAGGGAACAAAGTTATCAGGTAGTCTAATATACTGGTTTGTAGATTACAGAAAAGTTATATTTATATGAAAGAAAAAAATAATTTAATGTTAATCAATTATCGATCAGATATTGGTGGTGGTACTATTAATATGATTCGTTTAATTGAAAATATCGATAGGGCCACTTACAATTGTTTTGTATTCTGCGGAAATGAAAATCCCGGTTATGCAAAAATGTGTGATCTGGAAAATAAAGGGCTTTTACATTTAATTCGCTTAAATATTAGAAAAATAACTCCTTTAAGCTTATTCAAAATTGCAATGATTGCAAGAAAAAAAAATATTCATATCATCCACTCTCATGGAACCGGTGCTGGAATATGGTCCAGATTTATCGCTATATTATTCCACGTTAAAGTAGTACATACTTTTCATGGTTTGCATCTTGATTCTTATAGTGCTACAAAAAAAAATGTATATAGGTTATTTGAACGATGTCTTTCATTTCTTACAAACGGCTATGTTTGTGTTTCTCCATCAGAGGCAAAAATTGCTATAGGTAGTAAACTGGTAAAACCTTGTAAGGTGAATGTAATTGCAAATGGTATTGACTCTAATTTTTATTCTCCTTTGAGTTTTGAACAAAAAAAAGAAGCTCAAAAAAAGTATGGATTGAATGAAAACAAAGTTGTAATTGGCTGTGTTGCTCGATTATCTGTGCAAAAAAACATTTTTTTTATGCTAGAATGCATTAAAAAACTTAAAGAGATTTACCCTGACTTCATCTTTCTCTTTGCTTGCACAGAGGAAAATTTTACCTTTGAGGAACTTTATTCTTATATTAGAAAGAATAAGTTAGAAGATGTTGTAGTCGTTATTAATGGTAATACAGAGGTTAAGAAGGTGTATGATTTATTCGACATCTTTTTAACGACATCTTTATGGGAAGGTTTACCTACTACTATTCTGGAAGCATCTGCGTGTGGTATTCCAGTGGTTGCAACAAAAGTTACCGGGAATGTTGATGCAGTTCTAGATAATAAAACGGGGCTTTTAGTAAATTGTAAATGTGGGGATGTTGCTGCAGCCCTTCATACTTTATGTTTAGATGATGCTTTAAAGATCAATATGGGAAAGAACGGGCTTGAGTACATTAGAACAGAATTCTCTATTGACAAAATGATTAGGTGCCACGATCAGCTATATAGGACGCTGATGACGGCTGAATAAACATCTTTAATGGAGTTCGGAAATGGGTATCGTAGAAGACGAGGCTTTTGCTTATGATGAAGGTGATGTTTTCAAAAACTCAACAAAATTGCAAAACAAATTTAATCATGTGTTCTCCTGTCCAAATAGTGTGTTGATGGAAACTTATTTTGATCAATTACACCAAACAAGCGGGTATTGGATTATGGGTGTTTATATGGATTACTAAGTGAGAAACTGAATTTATACAAACCCAGCAGATTAGCAGGTATTGATATTTCTAAAAATACGATTTAAATTTGTAAAGACAAGATAGGTAACATTGGTGATTTCTATGTAATAAACGCACACAAAATGGAATTTGATTCGGGTGAATTTGATTTAATTGTTGGTCGTGCAATATTGCATCATCTTAATTGGGATATCGCGATGAAAGAAATAAAGTTCTTTCTACCAATGGAGTTGCAATATTTATAGAACCACTTATAGATAATCCTTTGGGTAAGTTAATTCGATTCCTTACACCAGGTTCACGAACAAAAAATGAACGGCCTTTATCAAGAATGCAAATAGAGCATGCGAATAAATTGTTTTCAAGTTTCGAACACAAATTTTTTAATTTGACTTCAGTACCAATTGGAATTGCAAGTAGCTTTTTTTTAAGAAAACCAGACAATATTGCATTACGTTTTGCAAATCTGTTAGATACAGAATTCTCAAAAACAGTTCTTAAATATTGAATGAGACAAGTTGTTTTGGTTTATAAAAACTAACTAAGTTAAGATGAACAATTTTTTTTAATATTGGCAAAATAAGAAAAATATGAAGGTCGCAATTATACATTATTGGTTTATAACATGGCGTGGTGGAGAAAAAGTAGTTAAATCACTTCTGAAGTTTTTCCCTGATGCTGATATTTACAGTCTTTTTTATGATAAAGACAGTTGTGAACAACATCTTGGAAATCACAAAGTTATTTCATCGGTGCTTAACAATAAGATTCTCCGGTCGAAATATCAGAAAATTTTTCCTTTGTATCCGTTAGGTATTAATTCAATGAAACTAAGAGATAAATATGATCTTATAATTTCTTCTGAATCAGGTCCCGCAAAAGGTATCCAGTTAAATAACAATGCACCACACCTATGTTATATACATACACCGATGAGATATTGCTGGGGGTTTATGAATGATTATTTGTTAACCATGAATCCGGTATTAAAACCATTTGCGAGATTAGGCTTTGAATATTTAAAAAAATATGACATTTCCACAATAGATAATGTCGATAAGTATGTTGCTAATTCCGAAAATGTTAAAAATCGAGTTAAGAAATATTATAACAAAAATGCATCTGTAGTATATCCACCAATTGATCGGAATATATTCACAAAAGAGAACCTTGTAACCACAAAGATTTCTAATCGAGAATACTATTTATCTTTTGGAGCGATCACACCTTATAAAAATATAAATTTACTTGTCGATACATTTAATGCGAATGGCAAGAGATTAATTATTATTGGAGATGGCAGTGAACGGCAAAAACTAATAGCAAAAGCCAATAATAATATTTTTTTCACAGGATCATTGGAATGGAATGACATTCGAAAGCATATTATGAACGCGAAAGCACTACTTTTTCCAGGTGAAGAAGATTTTGGGATGGTTCCATTAGAAGTGATGGCACACGGCGTTCCAGTAATTGCGTATGGGAAAGGTGGAGCATTAGAAACTGTTGTAGAAAATATGAATGCACCAGAAGAGTCAACCGGCCTGTTTTTTAAAGATTCTTCTGTTGAAAGCTTACAAAAGGTTATAGAACAGTTTGAAATTATTCAACAGGCATTTTCACCTGAATGGATCCAGAATCATGCAAGACAATTTGGGGATGATATTTTTGAAGAAAAGATAACTAAAGAAATTCAACAGCTTATGGGGAATTGTAGTATCCTCTCAAAAAATACTGGCTCGCAATAGAAGAAACCAACCCGAATAAACATGGGTACTATTTTTATTATTAACGAAAAGAGTTCAGTTTAAATTATGGACTGAGAGCTTTTTTATAGATTAATTCTGCAAGGGAGATTTTACAGCTTGATGGATTACTGATTTTCTCTGTAATATACTCATAAATATTAACCCCCAGTTTTTTTGCAGTTTGAACAATAGTCATCCACGCATCCTGTACAATAGTACCTTCTGTTGTCATCGTATGGAGTGATATATCCCTTTTTCTCGCTTTTTGTCGGGCTCCAAGTTCTGATGCATTATTGTGTAACGGTAGATTGGGATACTTCAGGACTCCCAGGAGTTGCTCCTTAATTTTGAGGGTTCGCTTTATACACGTGTTGAGTTGAGCATAGGCGGTATCTGCTACAAACAATGAAGCAAATTCAGCTTCAAGCTGCATTGCGAAGTACTCTGATGAGTTCTTTTTGTATTCAAGCAACTTGTGATAATAGTCCCAATATTTTTCAATAAAAGTTGAACATATATCTTGGTGTCCTTTTATAACTGGAGTAAGTTTTTTGTAGTTTCTTCCATCATGTATCCAACACAACGCATGAAATAACGTTGCTATATTGTTGTACTCAGAAGCATCATCACTTATCAATAACTCTATTACAGGATATTCATCTTGATAGTGATAATAGGCAAACGCAAAAGCTTCTTTAACTTTCGTAAATGCAACCGGTTTGTTATAGAGCTCTGGCAATTCTTTTTCTACACACGTATTGAAATGTTCAAGAGTAATCGGCATACCTCTCTGACGAAATACATTTCCCAGAAGCACTCTGTCATTTTCGCAAATATCCGCTATTGCCACGAGACGGACTGCTTCTTCATTATAAGTAAGTTGCAACAGGTTTTTATCATGTAAGCCTTGAAATGCAGCCAATACATCGAGGCGACTTTTGTTTTGTAATGTTGTGTATGATGTAAAGTATTCATTACAAATTATTTGAGTATGATAATTTGCACCCCGGACTCTGGATCCGGTAGCATCGACTTGAGCATAGGATACTGAAAGGCCAGCACGAAGTATATCACTTTTTTCATTGTAAAGCCAATCGGTATTGCCCAGTAATATTGAGGACAAAGAACCTTTTGATAACTCACACCCGATACTGTGAAACAAATCCAGTATTTTATTAGAAGTAACATCACAAACATTATGAAGCGTGAGTGCGAAACCTTTCAAACCATTCCCGTGGTATCCGGTATATCCTGCTGGTAATGGGGCTCTGTATGTTTTTTTCTCTGAAGGACTATAATACACATCGACTAAATAGAGGGTGTTATTACGTTTAAAAATAATGTCTTGTCCAATGACAGTGTCGGTATACTTAAACACTGCATCTGGAGGAAGGCCGCTTTTATCGATTGGGCAATGAACTGTTTCATCTACAGGAATCTGAGATTTTTTAGCATTCTTTTTCCACTTCTTCTTTTTATTTCTTTCTTTTTCCGAAGAAATATTTCTGGCTATATCCGACTTTCCCAACCATGAATATTCAATTTTTCCCATTGATCACAGCACAACAATGTTGTTTTAAAGTGTTCGAAAATG
>JAFGIN010000195.1 GCA_016929595.1 Chitinispirillaceae bacterium | reverse complement strand
TAAATTATAAATTATAAATTGTAAATTGTAAATTGTAAATTGTAAATTAAGGCTGCTGTGTTGCGAGGTTTTTTTTCAACTCTTTGTGAGTAAAATTTAGTGTGCACCCTTACCGGTGAGTGCTACCCATAACGTGCGAAGTATGATTTTTATGTCAAGTGCAAGTGACATGTTTTCGAAATAGTACAAGTCGTAGGTTACCTTTTGCTTGACATCTTCAAGGGTTTCGTCATATTTGTGTTTCACCTGGGCCCAGCCGGTAATTCCTGGTTTCATTTTAATACGACGGACATACCAGGGAATCTCTTTTTTGAGTTTGTCGACAAAGTACTGACGTTCAGGCCGGGGACCTACCAGACTCATCTCCCCTTTGAGTACGTTGATAAACTGCGGGATTTCATCAAGACGTGTCTTACGCATGAATCGCCCGAATGGTGTTATCCTCGGGTCGTTTTCTGTCGCCCATTTTGGCCCCGAAATTTTTTCTGCATCTTCAGACATTGAACGGAATTTATACATTATGAAATGTTTTCCATTCCTGCCGACACGCTCCTGTGCAAAGACTGCAGGTCCCTTCGATGTCAATTTAACCATCAGGGCAGTAAACAACCAGACCGGTGCGCCAAGTGTGAGTACAGAAAATGAAACCACAATATCCATCAGGCGTTTGATCTGCGCTTCCCATGCAGGCATGTGGTCCTGAAGCAGTACCATCAGAGGTACGCCGAACAATTGATGTGTTTTGAGATGGCCAGTGATGATATCCATGAGTGATGGTACCATGTAGATAATCACCCTGCTGTCGCCGGTATACTCGATTATCTTGAGAATCTCGTTTGCAGAGGAACTGACCTGCGTTATGATAAGGCCCGCAATTCTCTCCTTCCTGATAATCGCCGGTAGATCTGAATAGGTTCCAAGAATAGGGTAGCCGCTCAATGTGGTACCTTTTTTTCTCCCGTCATCATCGACAAATCCCTTAAAACGGTACCCGAGTTTTGGAAACTTGACCAGTTCCTCAAGCAGCTCTTCACCTGTTTTTGATGCACCGATAATTACGATATTATTTGCTGCTATACCTTTTGCGAACAGAAGACCCATTATCGTATGCATTGTAAAACGGATAACCGTTGCGAAGAACATCATGCAGACACCGTATGTTGACAGGATCGCAAAACGGGTACGTGTAAAGAGAATCGAGAGGTCGTGATTTTTACTGAATTCTATGATCTCAGGAGCCGTAGTCAAAAGAAACAGAAGAAATATACCGATAAACACAGTTCTGAAGACTACAAAAAACTCATCGATCCGGGACTCCTTGTACCAGTCACGGTACAGGCCTGTAAGAAAAAACAGAACGAGCCATCCGAGAGTCAAAACTATTGCAGGGTTAATATAGGTTATAAACTGAAGATTGGGATCAAATGCCTCAGGAAAGAGGTTCGACTTGTACCGCAGCCAGAAAGCAGTAAAGAGGGCAATGTTGATTGCGATGATATCAAACAGAAATGTCGTACATTTTTCAAGAAATTTGGCAATCATGTAATCTTAAGCTATCCTTTGATGAAAAGCTCAAAGAGCCGCGGTCCTGTAATAAGAGGTGTTTGCGTAACTGCATATTCATTGTACGATTGTACAGGAGCTTTTTCAATCTCCGGCCCGCACATCGTATACGGAACTGGCTGGCATGTATGAGTTCTTAGCGATAACGGTGTTGCATGATCCGGAGTAACCAGAACTCTGAGGTTACCGGTGTCATCCTGAAATCGCAGCATCTCACCAACAATTTCCCTGTCAAACTCCTCGATTGCCTGAATTTTTTTCTGCAGAGACCCTTCGTGTGATGTCTCATCCGGCGCTTCAACATGAATAAAAACAAAATCTTCGGTTGATAAAGCGCTCTGCGCAGCGTCTGTTTTACCTTTATAATTGGTTCCAAGATATCCGGTTGCACCCTGAACAATTCTGTTGTTCAGCCCTGCGAGGACCCCGATACCACGAATAAGATCGACTGCCGAAATGACAGAACCACTCAGACCGAAACGCTGATCAAGTGTCGGAAGAACGATAGATTTTCCATGTCCCCACAGCCATATATCTGTAACGGGCACTTTACCGTCGGCGATACGGTTTTTGTTGATTTCTGATTGTGCAAGGATCGTACGGGCCTGCTTTTGCAGCTCCAGAAGCATCTCACATCCGTCACCTTTGGGGAGATACGAAAGAATCTTCTGGCCGGAAATATCATGAGGAGGAGTGCAGTCAAGCCCATCAGGAAAATCCGGGATAACCAGAAGATGCCGGTAGCTGATCCCGGGATAGAGTCGAAATGTTCCCGCTGGCAGCTTTCTACAGAGTTCTTCGATTATTGCCCGTGCAGTGTCTGTATCGATATGACCGGCTGAGTAATCGGCCATGATACCATTATCAATCGTAACTAGATTACAGCGGAAAGCGGTATCATTCGCTGCAAGCCTGATTCCCATGCTTGCAGCTTCAAGCGGCGCCCGTCCGGTGTAGTATTTGTCTGCTTCATACCCCATTAGTGAAAGATTTGCGACATCGCTTCCCGGGGGTAAACCGTCCGGGATCGTGGCGACTTTACCGCTTCTGCCGCATTGCGCGACCCTGTCCATGTTGGGGGTATGAGCGTACTGAAGCGGTGTTTTTTTGTCAAGTTCAGCAATTGGATTATCAGCCATTCCATCGCCGACAAGTAATGCATATTTCAATTTCATCCGGAATCTCTACTGTGCAATAGTGTTTATAATATCGGTAGTAAAATTTTTCATTTGATCGATGGTGATGACGGCGTTATGTCTGACAGTTTTACTTCTAAGTCCAAGAACCGCACGATGTACGGGAGTCTTACTGATATCGCTTATCGATTGAACAGCTTCAAATTCATCATCGGGTACAGCCCTGCCAAGACCGCGCATTACATCACAGCTGAATTTATAAGGGCTTGCTGTTGATGCAACAATCGTATGCTCATCAAAGGGCCCGATGTTTTTGCAGGCTGCCATTGCCACTGCGGTGTGAGTATCGGTAATATAACCGGTCTGATCGAACGTTTCTCTGATAGTATTCAGTACTTCCGGCTCATCAACCCATCCGTACAGCAGCGTCGAATCGATCGACTGCTTGATAGCTTTGTCAATTGAAAAGACTCCCGTTGTACTCAGTGATGAGTACCATGAATTGATCTGATCACCATTTTTTCCATTCATCTCAAAAAGGAACCGTTCAAGATTGGATGATATCAGAATGTCCATGGATGGTGAAATCGTTTTGAAAAAATCACGGTTGCGGTCGTAGGTACCGGTACTGAAAAAATCTGACAGGATACGGTTCTTATTTGACGCACAGATCAGACGACGTATCGGTAAACCCATCATTTTCGCATAATAACCTGCCAGTATGTTTCCGAAGTTGCCTGTCGGGACACAGAAATTGACAGGATCATTTTCTTTAATGACAGAATCTTTGACAAGCATCCGATATGCATGAAAATAGTAAGCAATCTGTGGACAGAGTCTGCCCCAGTTGATAGAATTTGCAGAGGATAATTCGAATCCTTTTTTATCCAGATTGGTGCTGAACTCCCGGTCGCTGAAAATCTGTTTTACACCGGTCTGACAGTCATCGAAGTTACCTTTTACTGCAGCGACATAGGTATTGCTTCCGTCGGTTGTTGCCATCTGTAACCGCTGAACTTCACTGACTCCGCCATGGGGGTAAAATACGATGATGGAGATCCCTTCACTGTTTTTAAACCCTTCAAGAGCTGCTTTACCGGTATCCCCTGATGTCGCAACAAGAATGACTGTGTGACGTTTGTTACCTGTTTTCTGCTTTGAATACTGCATGAAATGCGGCATGATCTGGAGTGCAACATCTTTGAATGCCGCAGTGGGACCGTGCCATAACTCCATGACAGACATTTTTGATGAGATCTTTTTAATCCCGAGCACCGAAGGCGCATCAAAGGTGGAGCTGTTATATGCTCTGGAAATGCAGTCACCCAGCTCATCAGTAGAAAAATCGGTGAGAAAGGGGGCGAGAACCTGAAAAGCCGTTTTTTGATAAGAATCATTAATAAAAGGGGTGGAAAATTCCGGAATACTCTGCGGTACGAATAACCCACCCTGTGGTACCATCCCGAGATTGATCGCCTGTGCGGATGTAACAGCTGCACTGTTTCCCCGGGTACTTATATACTTCATAAAATCCTCATTGTTCTATTCGAATCATTTGTGTTCTGGCAAGAATGTAATCCATCTCTTCGATAATTGACAGCGCCTGTTTCAAACCGCTCTCCAGTGCTTCATGGGTAAGGATTATTACCGGCACGCTTTCATCACTGTGACGTTCTTTCTGTATGACAGAGGCGATAGAGATCCCCTGCTCGCCGAGAAATGATGCAATTGACGCAAGGACACCAGGCTCATCAATGACGCTGAATCTGAGGTAGTATCGTGAGACGATATCTTCGATTGGATTGATTGTAACAACATTGCTGCTGTTGTAATAACTCATTGGAAGACGTATTGCGGTCTTGCCGATGATGTTGCGGGCAACATCGGCGACATCACTGACAACTGCAGAAGCGGTTGGCAATTCACCGGCTCCGCGTCCGTAAATAAGAATGCGTCCTACAGCGTCACCATCGATAAGTACCGCATTAAACACATCACTAACAGATGCAAGAATATGGTCATCCTTTACCATTGCAGGATGCACACGTACGTCAAGACCTTCACTATCCTCAGCTTTATTGATAACGCCAAGCAACTTGATTGTATAACCAAGTTCATGTGCAAAGCTGATATCCTCAGGGCTGATCGATGTGATCCCTTCGATTGGAATTTTATCGTAGGGGACATAGCCATTGCTGATCAGTGATGCCATAATTGCTACTTTATGTCCGGAGTCACCGCCACCGACATCCAGCGTGGGGTCAGCCTCAGCATAACCGTTTGCCTGTGCCTGTTTAAGAACGTCTTCAAAGCAGAGATGTTCCTTTGACATGCGAGTGAGAATATAGTTACAGGTTCCATTGATTATTGTCTTAATAGAAACGATGTCGTTACCAATGAGCCCTTCACGGATTGATTTGATAACCGGCATGCCACCACCGACTGCAGCTTCAAAATAAACTGAAACACCGTTTTTCTCTGCACACTCAAAAATTTCAGGCCCATGTTCAGCGATAAGTGCTTTATTGGCGGTAATCACGTGCTTTTTGCGGTTGAGCGCTTCTATGACGACCGTTCGCGCGAAAGTAACTCCACCAATCAGCTCGATTACAACATCGATGGATGCGTCATTGAGAACATCGAAGGCATCGGCAGTGCACAGTGCGTCTCCAACCGGAAGAGTTTCAAAGCGTGATGTCACTTTATCGGCGACTCTCGCCAGTCTTACGGGCATACCGGCTTTCTCAAGAATGCTTTTCTGCTTTTGAAGAACTTTAATCACACCACCACCAACAGTTCCGGCCCCGATCAATCCAATTTGAACAGTCATGTAGATCCTCCGAAGTTATAAGCTCGTCCAGATGTATCAGATAACCTGATTTTTAAATTAGAACGGAGTGTGTTGGTACCGTTCTAGTAAGTTACGCTTTAAAATGTGCTCTCTGGACGGGAGTTGAGCGAACTTTTAATCGATCATCCTGGTATATAATATGGAAAATAGTAGATGCTTCTTAAAAATGGAACATAGTTCGGACAACTGAGCGGGTGAAAGTGTGTTAAATCTGTTTTTTCCGGCAGTCTGGTCGTCGTTTTGTTATCTATTAAGAATTTTTATGGGTCGCAGGGCGAAGGAGTATGGGCATGATAAAGCGTGCGACGTCGAAGCTTTGGGTGAACCCATACTTACAGGCATAAGCTATCGCCGGAGTAATTGCAACGTCACTCTCAACAAAGTCATTTAATGATCTGTTTAAAAGTACCTTTACATGCACTTAACTCTGTAACTGGTGCGGTACAGGATATTGGTCGTGTTAGCAGTTGTACTGCCAGCATTAATTTACTTTTTCATTAATATTTTTTGTTCTTCTTGAACCACTACGTGGAGCTGTCTTTTTTCTTGTTTTCATAGCCTTTACCGGGTTCAATGTCTTTTTATTTTTTTTATTCTTTCCCCCGCTTTCATGAATTGCATTAAACTGAATCTTTACACCTAATGAATTCAAGATTTTAAAAATAGTTTCAAATTTTGGTTTGATAATTGGAGAAGGAGCAGATAGGTAATCATTTTATGCTGGCTGTATTTCCGCTAACGTCGTGGCCCTTTGGTCAAAGGTTTAGTTGCGCCTTAACAATTAGAATTTTAACCTGTTGTTATATTGTAAAAAATTGTGAAAAACGTGTAAATGTATTTTGTTTAAAGGTAATTTCTATGCCGACATTGTTAAAAATACCTTATGGACCTCTTAAAACTGCCTGTAATTACTGCAAGTTGTTTACACATCGACAAAGATAAAAAGCCCTGATATATTGGAGTGAGTACCTGTAACGAGCGCCTTCGTTTCAACAAGGTATTTACGCATCTGAAATGCGCAAATACATAGATGTTAAATAAATCGAGAAACAGGTACTTTTAGGATAGAAGAAAGTTTTTTAGCAATTTCTTTACTTATTCCTCGTTTCCCTTTTTCCATTAATGAAATATTTTGCCGGGGGATATTTCTTAACTTTTTTCCCAACTCTGATTGAGATAATCCAGCATTCTCTCGATAAATCCTAAGATTATCTCCAGGTGTCATCTTAGCCTCTACAGAAGAAAACCAATCTGTTTCGAAAATATTAACTAAATCGTCATCTATTTGATCTCCATATTTTTTAATCTCTAAATTACTCTTATACTCTCTCTTGAGACGGGAAATCATCCAGCTTGGGATTTGTCCTCTGATCTCCAAGGTCGGTTTTTTAGTATGGGGCGCTCTCACGACTGCCAACATAATACACCTCAATTATTAATGTTACTTTAACGTTATTCCAACATGCAATTTACATGGTATATTAATAATGTATTAATGAATTCATAAAAGAATCATACCATTTGTTATTAGAATCATTAATTGGAAATTTATATGAAATACTGACATAGCATTGGTTTGAATAATATTCAAAATAGCGAATAGAAAAGTTATTGTCGGTTAAAATATAACTATAACTAGGTGTAAACACTTTATTATAATTAAATCCAAGTAAAGTATATTTTGACTGATACTCATTTTGATTCATTGTATGCATTTCATGAAACTCATTTATCTGTTTTTTATTATCCCAAACGATAGCCGTTTTTAGGCAGGTATAGCCAATTTCATGTTTTAAATTATTTTCCGTAAAAATTACTTTTCTGACATAATAATAAGGCTGTTGACTATTTATAGCCCAATTACCAGAATCAATATTAAATTTGATTTTACCATCGATTGAATCTGAAAAAGTAAAACCGTTATTATTTTTATTTTTTTTAAATTCTAGTAATTCAAAATTTGCTAAAACACGATTGCCTCCTAAACAGTTTATATTGGCTAAAACAAAAAAGAATAAAAGCATTAATTTATTCATCGATATCCTTTTTCTCCAAATGATTTCTTAATACATATTTGAGTCTTAAATTTGAACAACATAAGAGTTTCACTCGTTAACGTAGGACAGCCAATTGCTCAACTGCCCCGCCACGGCGGAATGATTACAATAACATATTGACAAAACTAAGCTGTATTCCCTCGTTCCTCAATCTTTCTTTCCGTTTTCCTTCAAAGAATTGGTCCCACATACAATAGAACGTTTTCCAATTATAGCTTCTGCGTTCACTTCCTCTGCTGAGTGTAACGAAGTCCCGAAAACAATCGGGGTTTAACCAGTAAAATAGCACTCGCTGAAAAAGGATTACCAGCTCTTTATGCCGGATTGAATTTCCCGGTAGAGAAAAGTAATTTATTACACCTTGAATCTTACTTTTAATGTGTCCCATGATCCAGGCGATCTGCTGAGCATCCCGTTTTAAAACGGGATTACGGAATTTCCTGCACCAGATCTTAAACTCTTCAACAGCTTTCCTGAGTTTATTGCGATCCATCAGTTGTCAACACCACATCCCTTTTCCCTTTCGCACATCCATGTGCTTCGGCTCTTACCTTTCGTTCTGCTCTTATTTGCCGGGGCATCCCGTGATAGGGTAGGGTCAATATAAGAGCTACCTGCGGATAGCAGCCGAGTCTTCGAAGTCCCGATTCATTATATCGGGAACTTTCATCAACGTCCATGCTGATGATCACTTAATAAGTATCGTCAAGTTAACAAGACGATCCAACAGAGCGGGTTAAAGAGTGTAAAATCTGTTTTTTCCGGCAATCTGGTCGTCGTCTGCGGGCACCGGTCTGAAAATGTAGGTTTTCGACCGGTTTGAAAATGCGTTTACAAGTAATCGTTTTTACAGTTCAATTTGATCTT
>JAFGIN010000194.1 GCA_016929595.1 Chitinispirillaceae bacterium | reverse complement strand
GTAGGCCCTTTAATTATTGTAGCAAAAAAATGCGCACCAAAAATCTTTTTATTCCCTGTAGGGGAATCATTATAATGTTTCCCCTACTGGGAAAGAGGATATGAAATGTAACTTTTTTACTACAATAATAAATGCTCTACAAGCATTTATTAATTATCACAATAGCATCATATCCAAAATACTGATTCCTCACAATGCCGGAGTCAAATATGGGTAAAGACCAGATTCGGTAGAAGGGTAATACTCAAAGACATTTTGAACAGATACTATTTAAACAGATCGAGAATATCATTCTTTGACAACTTTTTCAGAAGTGATGATTCCGTCTGTATAACTGAATCCATAAGCTGCCTTTTTCTTTCCTGAAGCTCCAGGACCCGTTCCTCAATGGAATTCCGTGTTATAATTTTATAGACAAATACAGGTTTGGTCTGCCCTATTCTGTAAGCACGGTCTGAAGCCTGGTTTTCTGCGCTTGGGTTCCACCATGGATCGATATGAAAGACATAATCTGCAGATGTCAGATTTAATCCGGTTCCACCGGCTTTCAGACTGATAAAAAACACAGGCGCACCCTGTCGGGATTGAAATTTATCAACTACTTCCTGACGATTTCTGGTTGAACCTGTCAATATTTCACTGGTAATTCCGCGGATCGCCATACGTTCACGTAAAAGCTCAAGCGCCGCAACGAACTGCGAAAACACCAGTATTTTGTGTTTTTCTGATACTATATCGGTAATACTTTCTTCAACCAGTCTGAACTTACCAGAATCTCCTGTAAATGTTTTATCGAAGAGCAGCGGATGTGAACAGATCTGCCGTAAACGGAGCAATCCCTCAAGAACCTGAAAACCGGATTGTTCAAACCCGCGTGTATTGATTGAATCTTCAACCTTTCCACGATACATCTCCTTTGTAATATCATACAACAGCTGTTGTGCCGGAAGCATTTCGGTATAAAGAATGATCTCATTCTTAGGAGGAAGATCTTTTGCTGCCTGCTCCTTGGTTCTGCGAAGTATAAACGGAAAAATCAACTTTTTAAGCATCTCTGCAGTGCTGTCATCACACGCCTTTTCTATCGGCTTGATAAATTTCTCCTGAAAGACCTTAAAACCCCCAAGAAGTCCCGGATTAAGGAAGCTGAACATTGACCATAATTCGCTTAAATTATTTTCTATAGGTGTCCCGCTCAAAGTCAATC
The DNA here is from genome assembly GCA_016929595.1 of Chitinispirillaceae bacterium. Classification (GTDB taxonomy): domain Bacteria; phylum Fibrobacterota; class Chitinivibrionia; order Chitinivibrionales; family Chitinispirillaceae; genus JAFGIN01. Next base: position 26,059 of record JAFGIN010000194.1, on the reverse strand, counting down.
GATGGGTGCTGGTTATATCTCTCAATGCTCTGCTGATCCGTGCAAGTGGATTCTTAATAGCCTGAGCTTCATCAAGGATGCAATAATGAAAATGAATTTTTGAAAGTGTTTCAATATCACGAAGTAATGTTCCATACGTGGTAAGAATAATATCAACCATTTTCATAATACTCACATGCTGCTGCCGGTTAGCTCCGTGATATACAAGAAATGTCAATGCTGGTGCGAATTTCTGCGCCTCACGCTGCCAGTTAAAAAGCAGTGATGTCGGGACCACAACAAGCGATGGCTGCCCTTCACCAAGTTCCTTCTCTTTTTGCAGAAGAGCAAGAGTCTGAATAGTTTTTCCAAGCCCCATATCATCCGCAAGACATCCGCCGAACTTGAATTTCTTGAGAAAGTAAAACCAGTCATATCCGGTCTTCTGATAACTTCTCATCTGTGCATTGAATTGAACCGGAAGCGATTGTGACTCTATCCCTTCAAAGTTTTTGAGAACGAGTCGGTGTTTTTGAAATACATCATCAGCCCACCTGTCATCAGCCATTTGATACAGCATATCGGCAAAACCGACATGCATCTCTCTGATAGCAATAGTATGCTTCTTAACGTCAACATCAACGATTGAAAACAAACTTGTAAACTTCTCTATCCAGGAAGCCGGCAGTATACCTGATGACCCATCAGCAAGCAGTATAAATCTGCTTTCATCTCTGATCGCCTTTACCAGTGCTGCAAGAGTTGCCGAAATCCCGTCGAAACTGATTTTTACATTACAATCAAAAAAGCCATTATCCGATTTTATCGTTATGCTTAACCGTGGTATTGACTTTCGGGTATTTGCAGAACGTAACTTATCTTCTCCATAAATCTCAAACCCTTCAGTAATAAGCCGCGGTAAATCGTGCAGTGTCCAGATTCTAGGGTCAGATACCGGTGTATAAAATCCAGTCTGATACGGAATGAGATCATAATCAGCCATCAATGCCGATATCGACATCTCACGTGCTTTTGAACGGTGAATCCTGAACACCCTACCGTCATCACGGGTCATCAGGCGGGAAGATGATGCATCAGCTTTACAGAATTCGACCTCACCCTCATTATAGGCGAATCGTAATTCAACCAGAAGTGTTGACTCCCGTTCGGAAAGATATATTCTCCCCGCAGGTTTAGTCATCTCCAGATCGACAATCTCTTCAGTGCGGGCTATATCAGTCTTTTGCAGGTCAACAATAGCTGCCGGGGATTGTAAAACTCTGTTGTTAACTGGTTCCGGTGTATATGCAGGCAATGAATCCCAATCGATTCCAACCTGTATTGCAGTATGCTCATTTGCCGCAAGCATTGCAGCAACTACATGTTCGCAGGCCCCTCCATAGGCAAATTTACAAGTACAATCGAATGATATGCCTGTGGGGCTTTTACTTATAACGACTTTGAAACCTGGATCACCCTTTGTTGTTGCTACTATATCATTACCTACAACATTGAGTGAGCTGATGCGGCCCCTGGAGTAAAATTTTCGACCGTTCTCTGCAACCGCACCAAATGCGTACTGCTGAATCTCTTCTTTTGTAAACAAACGCCGGTTTATCCATCTGGAGTATTCATTTTATATAACGAACCTATTAATATAGATAGTGCGATGTGCGATACTGAAGAAAAATATACTGTAATATAAGCAACCGATAATCTGGCAATCAACTGAAACGATATCAGGTTAAATCAATAATTTAGTGCCTCCTTCATCCCATACCGGTATAATTATATTCTATGATAAGGGCTAATCATTTATATCTATTTATCATGCTCGTCATAACGAGCGTATATTCACAATCCGCAATAAAAGATTGGTTCAGCGATCTTAAAGGGAAAAATAGCGGACATACGACCTGTAATTTTCTCTCACTGCCGGTTTCATCACAGCAGCTGGCATTGGGCTCCGGCTCTTTTATGGGATGCATGGATGCAACCGATCTGCCTCTTTTTCCTGCCACTTCAGCCCTCTCAAACAGGAACAAATTCGCAATTACTCATCTGGAATGGATTATGGGACTGAGAAAAGAGTACGCGGGAGCCCTTTTTCCAATTCCCGATATTGGAACCATAGGCGTTTTTTCACAGATTTTTACACCGGGGGAATTCACCCAGGCCAGAGATATTGATGAAAATGTTTCGCACCCTGGTATGCTTGAATTCGCAGGTGGTTTCTCCCTGGCTACATCACTTCTCCAAAGAAAAATCCACTTAGGTATGAGTGTTTCGTACATAGAAAGCCAAATCGATGATGCATCCGGCCGTGCCGTATCTTTTTCCTCTAATCTTCTCGTTACACCACACCCCAGACTGACAATGCAGCTTAACGCAGCCCAACTGGGAACATCTGTTCGATACACACATACCAGAGAGAAATTACCTGCCCAGGCAGGTCTTGCCTTAAAAGTTAGTCCGCTCCCTGACTATCTTCCATTCATTTCAACTGTTAACTTTGATCTGGGTGCCGGTATCAGAAAAATCGCAGATGAACCTCTTGTTGCAGGCTTCAACAGCAATATACACATCCTGAACAACATTCATCTACTTACCAGTTATGATTACACATTTGGAAAACCACTGTCTATAGAGGGGTTCGGTGTCGGAGCTGGTACACAGATTGGCGTATATGGACTTGACCTCTCATGGAAAAATCCGTCCAGAGATCTGGGGTCAGTCTGGGCTGCAACATTAAAGCTGCAACTTAATGAAAAACAGCCCAGAACTGCAGAAAATTATTATGTCGCTGCTGTTAAATACTTTAATCGAAAAATGTATTCCCTCAGCACCTTTTATGCAAAAAAAGCTCTTCAACTGGATCCATCGATGTGGGAAGCACATTCGTTACTTCTGAAAATAAGATCAAGCTATTTACGAAATAAAAACCTTGAAATCGGACTGTTTTATACGGGTAATATCAAGGGGGCTTTTACCGCCCCTTTTGACCCTTCAAAAACAGGCGGAATCGCCAGAATTGCTACACTTTTAAAATCCACCAGAAAGCAGTTTCCGGTATTTTTTTCAATTGAAAGTGGCAATTTCATTCATAAAACATCTGACCCGTTGCGTATCAGATGTGCATCGGAAATCCTCACAAACACAGGGATCGATGCGCTCTGCTGTGGAAGTGAAGAATACGCTATCGGATCAGCGGTAATAGAGAAAGCTTCAGGTCACAGGAAGTACAAATTAATCTTAAGTAGCACTACCGATAATAAAGATTACCTTCGTAATAAAATTCTGGAATCCAATGGCTACAGGCTTTATGTTGCATCATACATCGGATCATCTATGGTGAAAAACTATCAGAACCATTCAAACCCGGAGTGTGATGAAAAATGCATGCTTACAGATGAAGCATACAAATGCAATCTGAGAATTCTCGTCATTGATGAAACCTGGAACAATGTCCGTTCATTAGCTGCTAAATTTCAGTCATTTGATATTATTATCTGTAATAACAGCAGCCAGCAGTTCTCTTCTCCTGTCAAAGTCGGAAATGTCACAATTTTAAGCCCGGGGAAAAATGGTGAGTATGCAGGTTACTGTTCGATACGATTCAATGATTCCAGACAAGTACTCTCTATTGAAAATCATATCATTCCAGTTAATGCTGATATTATACCAGACCCGACAGTTGATTCCCTTGTAAAACAGCTTTCTACACGAATCGAATTCTCCGCTAAGGGAATAGACAGTGTAAATCTCGGCAGAACCACCCCGGATGGAACTTTTCTGTTTCTTTCAGACCGGGACAGTACTCCTGGAATCTTCCTTAAAGATTTGAAACAGCATGCAGAATTTCCTTTGACACGAAGTTCAGATACGGTAAAATGCGACCTGCCTACATTGACATTGAAAACAGAACTGATCGCCTACAGATCGCAATCAAAAAATGACTCGTGCAGTAACTTACAAATAATGAATCTGCCGGGAATATCGAGGCGGACGATAGTAGATCAGAAATCGATCGGTGATGCAACATTTTCACCTGATGGAAAGTGGCTTTTCTATTCTGTATCAGCCTGTAATCCGTTATCATACGATATTTATAAAATCCGATATGACGGCGGAAAACCTGTACCGGTAATTGACTGGAAAGAATCCTCTGAAAACAGCACCACTGTATCCCCTGATAATTCAACCATCGCTTTCTGCTCAGACAGAGACGGTTCATCACAGATTTACATCTGTGGCACGGACGGTACAAAGCCTGTGCGAATTACCGATTCGACAGCTGATTATACAAGCCCATCCTACAGCCCCTCAGGGAATTATCTGGCATATCTTTCCACTCAGGGCAACTATTATTTAAACAGAGATTTATGGGTATATGATCGATTAAAAGGCGCCCACCGTCAAATAACATCACGCTCCAACATTCAGAATTTCTGCTGGCTCAATGATGGCGTGACCATCGTCTACTCATCTGGAATAAATATTTTTGATCTTAACAAAGTAAATATCGAACACTATCGTTTTAATCGTCTATTTACTCCTGAGAGCTTAAAAACCTGGAGCGATATTAATCCTGGATCGTTATTTTATGAAGGAAAAGAAAGGGTAATTTTCACCAGGGAATATGCAGATACACTTAGAAAAGTTATGATGGTCAATACAGATGGATCTGATTTGAAAAAAATTATCAACAGCAAAAGAAGTGATTGGTTGCCGTAAGCTTACGGCTGCAACGTGACCAGAGTAGCCCCTTCTCCCCCCTCATTAAGTTTTGCCGGCCTGAAACTCCGGATTAATCCAGCCAGTTCATTTTCCAACATCTGGTGAACAAGTTTCTTGAGAACCGGCCCACTTTCACTATCAGAATGATACCCCTTTCCATGTATCACAAGAATCTTCCTTACGCCTCGTTGCCGGCAACTGTCTAAAGTAATCCGCAGACTCCTGGCCGCCTCCCGTGTTGTAAGACCATGAAGATCAAGTTTGCATATTCGGGATTCATCACTCTTTTTAAAACGTTTTTTCTTTTTGACATCCCGATTCCCGGCAAAAGAATCTTTATCGGTTATGCCATACTTTTCCAGATGCTGAAGTATCTCATTTGTTTTATCATCTTTTTTCATAGTACCTATATAACGGTGCCACCACCCCTGATCCAGACCTTCTCATCCAGTTTAACATCTGCATTTAGAATGACGCCAGTGGCTGAAAAACTCTGTTTTGCAACCAATGGATTGCCGAAAACAATATGAAGCGCTCCGGCAGACTTCCGATCCTCAATCAGATTACCCGAAATGATCGCCGTGTCAAGTGTACCGATTCCCAGTTCAGATACTATACGCGCCTGTTTATACAAAGACAGTTTTTTTTCAAAAAAAACAGCGTACGGATGTTCATGGATTCTTTTTATCACCCCATCCGCAATTTCAATAGTAAGAGATTCCTGAAGCACTCCGCCGGGAAAATAAAAACCATTTATTGTAACTATTCCATTACAAGTGCAAGAAGCAAGCGAAATTGAAACTTCACCGGAAGGAATGGGTCCCAAGGCCCCCGGAGATGACAGCCTTCCGTCATCTACTGACGCTGATATATCAGGTTTATCCATTGTTAATTCTGCTCCATTTCCTGACACTACCGTAACCTTTTTTGAAGCACTCAATTGTGCTGCAACTCTACGGGTGTACACACCCATTTTTCGCCAGTCTGTTTGTGCAGTTCTTGAAAGAATGTCATTGGTAATTCCTGACATTACAGCTGTCCTCACTGCACATTGGGAAAGTGCATTTTTAATCGAATTCGTCCCTAACTGTTTTTCGGTAATAATTAAAGCAACATTAAATTGTCTTATCAGCAGTATCACCGGTTCCGGCAGCTCATCCCCATCCTCTTTTCTTATCGGTATAACGGTAAGAACAGTCTCTTTACACCGGCCAATCAATGCCTCATAGAAAACATTTCCGATCTCAAATCCTGATGAATCACACAGAATCAGTGCAATTTCGTGCCTTCTGAGATTTAGGCAATCGCTCAAAATCTTATCAACAGCTTTATCGAGAAGCTCCTTCATCAAACTCCTTTTTTTATTTCGACAATGATAGCATTCTGTTTAAAAAAAATAGGTTACTACTCAGGTCCTCCCGACACAATATTTACAAAGCAAATCGTGTTGATCCCGCAAGAGGCGTGAGAAACATGAGATGATTTTCGCACTCCGCTCTCCCTTCGACAAGCTCAGAAAGAGCGGAAACGCGGTTTTTGGTACCTGAGTAGTAACAAAAATAGTTACTGCAGAGGTACTGAAAAAAAACGTTTTTCCGTAAATCCTGATCCCGCAATGCGGTAGAAAGGTGCTCAAATTGCATAAAACACTCATGTTTTTGTCCCGCAAACGGGATCAACATGAGCAATAACTGAAATATACCATTCTCCACCCTGGAACATCGCAATAATGTCAGTATACCACAGTAGACGTCAAAGATTCAAGGATACATCACCATCCTGTAGATCCGTTAAGCACATTCACTATTTTATTAATATACAAAACAGCATTCAAACGTAGTACAATAAGAATAATCTTTATGTTCAGGGGGAAGTTCTGAAACGACTGAGAATTAATTTTTACGGATCCGTGTTTGTTCACCACAGCCTGGGCATGGTCAATAGAGAACTGCTGACAGAGCTTATCAATTTTGCAGATTTTGATATAAGAATTATTCAATCTGAACATGATCAGTATACACCTGAAAGTAATTCCAAATATGGTGATCTTTTAAAACTGCCCCGGCAGCCTCACGATCAGGCGCATCTGAATATACGGCACCACTGGCCTCCCAACTTCGAAAAAGCCCAAACCGGTAAACTGGTAGTCATTTTCCCCTGGGAATATGGCAGTCTTCCTGTTACATGGCGTGATCAGATGATCGATAACACCAGTGAAATATGGGTGTATTCCTCATATCTTAAAAAATGCTATGAGCTCTCAGGCGTCCCATCATCCATGATACACATTATCCCTCCAGGTATCGATTACAGTCTGTTTTCTCCTGATACTTCGGAGATGCCTCTTTTTACAAATCTTAAGGCGGGCAGATTCTGCTTTTTTTTCAATGGTGGGGTAACACTGCGTAAGGGAACAGACATCCTTGTAAATGCATATCTAAATGAATTTACTGACGCTGATAACGTCTGCCTCATGATAAAAGATTCATTCTCTTATGGTAAAGAACTTGCCAGAAAAGTGCAGCAGTTAAGCTCCCGCACCGACATCGCAGCAATTCACTATATTTTGCAAAATTTTAAACATGAAGACCTTCCCCGACTCTATAAATCCTGTGATTGCTATGTTCATCCCTGCAGAGCAGAAGGATTCGGTCTTCCGGTAGCAGAAGCTCTCGCATGCGAAAAACCGGTTATTACAACAGGTTTTGGTGCAACATCAGATTTCATTACACAGGATAGTGGATATCTTATAGAAAGTACCCTTGAATACATGAAAGAAAAAAATGTAAGCGGTTATGAAACCGTCGACACACCATTCTGGGCCGTTCCCGACATAAGACATCTTCAGTTTCTTATGCGCTATGTCTATGAGCACTATGATGAAGCACAGAAAAAAGCTGCAGCAGGAAGGGCCGGAATTAAAAATCAATTCTCGCTAAAGATAATGGCAGAAAAAGCGGCTGAGCGAATCCACCAGCTAACTGACACAGCTTTCTGAAACATCAGCAAGAACCGGTACTGGAAACGCCAGTTTAAAATAGTTCCCTGTTTCATCACTGTCAACCCAAACCCTGCCTTTATGTGCAAGCATAACCATCTTACAGAAAAATAACCCCAATCCCTTTGAATATTGAGTCTGCCTGTTTTCAATACGTGCGTATTTTTCAAACAGTATCTCTTTATCTCTCTCGGGGATAGGAGTACCGGAATTAAAAAAGCAGATGATATTGTCATTTACATAGCTTTCAAATGATACTTCGACGTGCCCTCCCGGTGGTACATACTTTGCAGCATTACTGAAAATATTCTGTACGACACGCTCTATCAGATAAACATCAGCAGTAATTGTAAACAACGAATGCGGTCTTTTAATAACCGGTTTAATCTGTTTATCCTCAAAGAGCGGATTTGATGCGAATTTACAAAGTAGCCCATCGAGATAGCTGAATTCTATCGTCTCCGGCCGTACCATCAGACGTCCTTCATCCATTTTGGCAATATCAAGCAGATTAGAAGCAAGATTTATGATATCCATACAAGTTTCATTTACAACATCAATAACCCGTTTTACTTTATGATCGCCAGCAATTCTTCTGCTCAGGTACTGAAGATTTCCTTCAATTCCTGCAGCATAGTTCTTGATATCATGAACCAGTGTTCCGCTCAATATTCCTTTTAAACGCTCCGATTCGACCAATTTACAATTAGTATCTTCAAGCAACCGATTTTTATCAGTAATATCTTTTGTCTGTTTCTTTACTTTTAGGTCTAGTTCCCGGTTGAGATGCTTGTATTTTTCCATCAAGTAAGCATTTTCCAGCAGGATACTTGCCTGAGCGGAAAGTATCTGTGCAGTTTTTGAAGCATTATCAGAAAACAATCCGGAAACGTTATCATTCGCAAGATAAACACATCCCATATTTTCGTTTTTGTGGTACAAGGGAACGCAAAGTATAGAGCGCGCCTTTTCGTAACGCGCAATCACGGTATCCTTATCAAAATTTTCCAGAACAATCTGCTTCTCCCTGAGCGATTTTAAAACTATCGATTTATCATAATCGGTATTGTATTCATTCATTTCGAATCCGTGGAAATCAAGGGCAAGTCTGCAAAGCGGCTCATTGTTTTCAACAACAAAAATATAACCATATTGGGCACCTGTAGCTTTTATCAGTGCCGAAAGTATCTGATGTAACAAAACAGCAATATCACCAAGTTCATAAATCGAATTGCTTACATCGAGCAGTGTATCAAAGCGTATCTGATTTACATTTTCTACAACTGCTGCAGCTTTTGACTTTTTAGTATTCTTTTTCTTTCTTGCGATTTCCGGATTAATTTTATCAACGATTTTTTCCATCTCCATCTCGGCATTACACGCATCAAAAAGCATATAAGCTTTACTATAACAATCTGAAGCAAAACCGGGGATGTTGAATGTATCATAAATACAACCCATATCCTTTTGAGTGCACGCTTCTTCGTATTTCATATCGAGTTTATGGAATTCGTTAATAGATTTTTTAAAATTATGTAATGCGATTCTTCTCATTTTCAGATGAACAAAATACCATGCAAGAATTCTATAAAATGTACCCTTGTATGCAGGATAGTTTCGGCTGAGAAAAAACTGGGGAATAATGGATGTTAAAAACCGGATAAGCAGCTTTCCGCTCCCGACGGTAATCTGTCTCCCTCCTGCTTTTCCCTGCGCAATATCTTTTATAACTGATTCAGACTTACACATCAGAGCGGCTGTATGGTATTCCGAATTAAGTGTATGCTTTTTAAGTAAAGGCAGTATCGATTCAATCAGACTATACACATCACCGTAATTCCCACCACAGAACCGATACTGAGCCTGAAGTACCGTTAGCCACATCCTGGTTACTAACGGTAAATTAGCTTCCCATTCTCCTCCACCAAAAATATCTTTTTTGGTAATTTCTTTATTTTCTGTAATAAACGTAACAACAGCCTGGGAAGCCTTTGTAGTATAAAGAAGGTTCTTTTCTCTTGTCTTGTTGCATAATTCAATAACTTTTCCGATATTAATAAGTGCTGTTTTGAAATCGCCTCTGAAAAACGCAATCTTCCATATAAAATCCATACAACCGATCTGTCCAGGTATATCGCCCAGAAGAGAATATTCCGAGAATGAAGCCTCAAGAAATTTCTGTGCATTATTCCAGTTACCACAATAGTAATTGAAACAACCGCTGTAAAATGACTGGAGTGCCCGTATTTCAGGAGTTTGTATTTTTTTCCCTATATGTGCAACTTTATCGAGATATCTCATTGCTCTTTTTTTCATTAAAAGCTGTGTCGATAATATAACATGCATGGAAAAGGTTTCTGCTTTTTCTTTACAATCCATTATTCTCTCTGAAAGTATGAGCGCCTTTATATGCGTTGCCAGGCCAGGCAACAAGTCGTTTGAAAGCAGTGTGTAGGAGAGTTTGTTAAGAATTTTGATCTTCAGTATCTCCATCTGAAGATCGGACCCGCTGTTCTTTTTCTTTAAAAAGGGAGAAAAGATTTTAATAACGATATACTGGATACAGCTTACAACGAAAGAGAAGCCGTTATCCGGTATTTTTAATCCTATATTATAGAGCACCTTGTAAAAATGCTCTTTTGCTTTTGAAAATTCCCCAATATTGATCTGAATACAACCGATTTTGTATTCCAGTTCGAGAAGATCAATATCTGAAAGTCCTTTTTTCTGTTCTTTCAATTTGAAAAATAATTTCAAGGCCTGTTCATTCTTACCACTCAACATGAGCGTGTTAGCAAGTGATAGTTCAATATCGGTGACGGATATATCCGGCATTCTGTCAAACCGCAGCATCTGCTCTGTAAGAATCATGCAGTTTCTGAAATGCCGTGATGCCAGATTCAGTGCTGATTTATGAAGTGCATAGTGGCCGGCCTGATAAGATAGCTGAACTGCCTTGTTAAGATTTGATGATTTCAGATAAGCTTCTGCTGCATTAAAGCAATATTCCTTATTTGTCTGAATAAGTTTTTCATATTCAGCTCCGAACTTCTCATACAATGTTTTCCTTCTGGTGATTTCAATACTGCTATAAATAGTCTCCTGAACTTTATCGTGAACAAAATTAAATTCATCATTGATATTAGCACTCAGGAAACCATTAACCTCGAGTTTTTTTAACGATTCTGCCAATTTTCCCGGTGTATATTCCATGACCGATGCCAGAATGCCTTTTTCGATTATTCCATCAAAAAGTGAACTCGTCAGCAAGATCTCTTTTTCTATACGTTCGAGAGATTCGATTTTCGACAGGATCAGAGAAAACGTATCATACCGTTCAGGCAGTTTACTGCGAAGTTCGCGTTTAAAAAACCACGCATTTTCTTTTTTTTCAATGTACCCGTTTTCGACAAGAAAATAGGTATACTCCTGAACATTGAACGGATTACCATTTGTCTGCTTATGCAAAACTTCCGAGAGTTCTTCAACTCCACCCAGTTCACCAAACAATGAATCGAGATACCACTGTACTTCATCTTTTACAAACGGTTTGACAGGTATTACCCTGTCGGCGATCTGTTCGAAATTCATGCCGTGAATTCCATATTTGAGATCAGAATTATCAACACGGTAGGTACAGACAAACATAAAAGATACTTTGACCATTCTAAGATTCATAAAAATCTGAAATGAAGTATAGTCAATCCATTGTAAATCATCTATAAAAATGAACGCTCTGCACTTTTTGCAGATAATTTCTAGCAGTAACAAAAGCGCCCAGTTCACCCGCTCAGATTCTTTATCATTCTCTGAAAAATCGCTTCCCGGAACCACATCAAAAATAGAATCCAACTCCGGAATAACCCTGCATATACCGGATGCATATTCTCCAAGAGACGCACAGATCGAGCTGTTGAGATCGTTACGAAAATCCTGATTGTAATGTTCAAATTTTGACAGACACTTTACGATAATCTCTTTATAAACAGAATAAGGCTGATTTGGAGTAAAGCGATTGCATTTTACGGCAAGAAATACAATATCCCTGAGTTCTGCCGTTTTTACAAAATGCCTTATAATCTCTGTTTTCCCGACCCCTGAATTACCAAATAACAACACAGTGTGCTGCTTTCCCGCCTGCACCTCTTTTACAATCTGGTTAAGCAGTTCAATTTCAGTTTCTCTTGTTACAAACGGGTGGTTTCTTTTAAATATAAGTGTTGAATCAAGCTCGCCAGGCCTGCATTTGATGTCATTTATCTCCCGGTTCAGAAGCGATAATACCAGATGCAAATCATTTCGGAACCCGGCAGCAGTCTGATAACGATCGCCGGGTGAGGCTCGTAATGCTTTGATAAGCACCTCATTAAGAAACTTCGGTATGGTTTTAAGCGGTTCGAGCTCATACTTGAGCATTGAATCGATCAATTCACCGGTGGAATTGGAATTTCTATTAAACGGTATCTCACCACTGATCAACTTATAAAGGAGCAACCCCAGACAATAAAGATCCGAACGATAGTCCGGTTTGAATGCTGTAAACCCGGTCTGCTCAGGAGAGAAATACGGATACGTAACAACAGCTTCGTTCTCCTCGTGATTTAGCTGATCAAGATCCGTTATCGATTGAACAAAATCGTAAATAAAAATCCCTTTATCTTCGGAGATAAATATTCTCTCCGGATGAATATTGCAATAAATAACCTCTTTTCGGTGAAGATATTCAAAGATATCGAGAATTTGAATCGAAATTTTTATACATTCATGAAGAGGTATCGCATCTTTATTTTCAATAAACTGCTGAAGTGTGGCAATTTTCTCATACGGAAAAAGCAGGTAATTTACATTCCGGCTACTGTTGTGCTGGAGTGGCCGGGCGATACGGGGATGCTCGAGCGTAGTGAACAGATTGTTTTCTTTTGAAAATTTTTTCTCAATCAGCAACTTCGACTCCAATTCATTGTGTTTATACACTTTCATCAGAAATTCGATATTACTTGCTTTTTGAACTACGCTTAACAGAGCGAATTCAGTATTGTCGGTGATTGTATCGATTACCTCATACTCATCACGGTACATTGTGCAGACCTTTATTATTCTGGAAAACAGCAATCAGTATCACTGGTCATCAATCCGTTTAATGAACTCTATTTTATACAATAAATGCCTTATAGAGTCAAGATAATTTATGAAGGGCATTAAAAACGATCCGGAGACTGCCACACCACAGGGAAATTGAAAAATGAGTCTGAAAAAATACGGCAATCTGTTCCAGAGGTTAGCAGCAACAGATCAGTTCCGGAAGCAATTACCGCTGTAAATAACGAAAATTATATACGTTTAAAGAGTGTGACTAAATGAGGATAGAGAAAAGTCTTTTTACCGTCCTCGCTCCAGACGTTCTGCAAGAAAAGCAGGAAGATGATTCTCCTGAATCTTTCTCTGTGTCACGGTAAAATCATAATCAACTCTGATCAGTGATATTTCCTGATTATCGGTATCGTAAATCGCATAACATGATCGTGAATCAAAATCTCTTGGCTGCCCGACACTACCGACATTTATTAAATAGTAGTTATTTTCATCGAGATAAATACGATGCTCCGAATGGAGAATAACTTTGTCATCCTGCTGGATCATGATCGATGGCCAGTGCGTATGCCCGATAAAATTCACCTTGTAAATGAGGCTGTTGAATGCCTCAAAAACGGTTTCTTCACTATCCGGAAACACATACACCCAGTCCTGGGGATTTGATGGAGAAGAATGCGTACAGAATAAACCATCAATTTCTATCGTCAGTGGCAGGGTGCGTAAAAACTCGCATGCTTTTTCAGAGATGTTAGCTTTAGTCCACTCCATAGCGGCAAAAGCATAGTAGGTAAAATTCTGCGTATCAATACGCCCAATAGCCGCATAATCATGATTACCGGCAACACAAAAATCTGCATGCTTCTTTATCATATCCACACACCGTTCAGGGTCGGGATAATAGCCGACAATGTCACCCAGGCAGATTAGTTTATCAATATCTCTATCTTTTAAATCATTGAGAACGGCAAGAAGCGCCTCAACATTACCATGAATATCCGAAATAATTGCGTATCTCATCAGGTATTCCAGTCAATATTTGTTATATATGGATAAAACAAAACGCTCAGCCCGACATCTTGAAATTGGTATATTGAGCTCGATCATTTCAACAAAAATAATTTTGATATTCCGTGAAAGTACGACACACCATGAAAATCAATTATATTATCGAATAATTGTTAATGCAAATATAATATTCCCGCACTGCCCTGTTCTGCATATAAAACACAACAGGTTAAAAGGGATAATCAAGACTGTGAAACAGTAATGTCTGACTCTATAGAAAACCCGATCAGTTTAAGTAGTGACGACTTTGATGAGAAGCTCTCATCATTCAGAAGTAGCATCCTCCCGGCATCATCAGTTCTGATCCTGACCCACGACTATCCCGATCCGGATTGTCTGGCCTCTGCGTTCGGTATATCCACACTTCTAACTTTCTGGGGGATAAAATCATCAGTAATCTCTTTCGGTGGTTTTGTCGGTAGAGCAGAAAACAGAGCAATGATCCGTTTTCTCAATATCAGGACAGTCCCGTTTGTTTTAACTGAGGTGAACGACTTTGAAAGAATCATCCTCGTTGATTCATTCCCGGGAAAAGGAAACGTCTCCTTGGCCAAGGAAACTCCGATCCATGCAGTCATTGACCATCATCCCAACGATCCATCACCAGACTGCCCATTTTTTTACGATATACGAAAAAATTATGGTGCCACATCTACAATAATTACCCGATACCTTCTTTCCGCTCACTGTCCAATTTCACCAAAACTTGCAACGGCTCTCTTTTATGGAATCAAAACCGACACAGGTGAAATGCGACGTGAGGTTTCTACTGATGATCTGCGCTGCTACAAGTACCTTTTTGATATCATGGATCATCACCTCCTTTCAAGAATCGAAAATCCTGATCGTGACATAGAATTTTTCAGAGTGCTTCACAAAGCCACAGAATCAGCGGTGTCTTTTGATACTGTCGGCTACACGCACCTGGGGACTGTTTCAACACCAGATTATATCGCTGAAATGGCAGACCTTTTCCACAGCCTCGAGCAAATTGAATGGATGATATGCTCGGGCATTTTTAAAAACCAGATCTTCTATTCAATACGTTCCAAGAATCTCGATCTGGCAGGTGTAAATGCAGAAAGAATCGCGACACTGCTTGGTGGAAGCGGAGGAGGTCACGCAAGAGTCGCTGCCGGAAGAGTCCCTATTGATCCGAATACTTCAAATAAAATACTGGAGAAATTCGAATCTACTGTAAAAACTGTCTTTGGAATTACTAACATCAATGAAGAAAAATTATTATAGCAGGGGTATAGAGAATGTGGGATTACACAGATAAAGTCCGGGATCATTACCTTCATCCAAGAAATGTTGGTGAAATTGAGAAACCGGATGGATTTGGCGAAATTGGTAATATTACATGTGGTGATGCATTACGTCTGACATTCAAACTCGATGCAGCCGGACGCATTGAAGATATCAAATTTAAAACGTTTGGGTGCGGCAGTGCCATTGCATCAGCATCCGTACTTACCGAAATGTGTAAAGGTAAGACAATCTCTGAAGTTAAGCAGATCACTAACAAAAGCATTGCCGATGAACTCGGAGGATTGCCAAAAGAAAAGATGCACTGCAGTGTAATGGGAGAAGAAGCGCTCGAAGCGGCTATTGCTTTTTACGAAAACGGTGGAATAATCACTCCTCCACCCGAAAAAGAAGGTACCGTAATCTGTGTCTGCTTCGGAATCACCGATAAAGAGATAATCAAGGCAATAACCGATAATAATTGTAAAACGGTTGATGACATCACTCATTACACAAAAGCCGGTGGCGCATGCGGAAAGTGTAAAGATTCCATCCAGAGTATTATAAATACGACACTTGGGTTAAAAAGTTCAAAAGATAAACCAAAAGTCAAACTCACGCTGATTCAGAAGATCGATCGTATCCGTGAAGTTCTGAAAAATGTTATCAATCCGATACTTGCAGCTGACGGTGGTTCCTGTGAACTCATCGATGTTGAAAATGACATTGTTACCGTTCGTTTACAAGGCCACTGCTCCGGTTGTGCGTTCTCATCGATGACTCTGATCACCGTCGTTGAACGAAAAATCAAGGAGCTGGTTTCCAACGATCTTTCTATCAAACTAGGATAAGGAGTGGCCTGCCCCCAACGTTGTTTTGAACGATGCTGCGGGTACATAAGACTCCTCTACCCATAAGGATTATGTCCCACCGCAGCATCGGATTTCCTACCCGATGCTGCTTCAAAATTGCTGCGAATCCTCGCAATTATCCCATCTACATAAAGACGCGTTGCGTGGTTACAGCAGAATTAGATGCCGGATATTTTATTTACGTTTTCATAGCTCCAGTCAGTCGTCAGTCGTCAGTCACTCAGCCACTCAGTCACTCAGTCACCGCCTACAACGACAAAACATACTCCACCAGGTTCCTGAACTCATCCTCAGTCAATCCATTTCTTATTGATTGACTGTGCCCGTCATACCGCATGATATCTTCGATTCGTTCGAATGTTCCAAGATGACCATATGGTGCCTCGCGCCATGTTTCTATGAGTTGTGGTGTATCCCACTCTGAGAGAATATCCCATTGTAGCGGTATCGATGAGGGGTGAAGGCGTTTATCGGTGTAAAGAGGTCCGTTGTGACACTTAATACAATCGCAGGATGAATTTTTGAAGTACACATTCTTCCCGATCTCTGCAGCATTTGTCAATTTTCCCTTGAAAAGATAGGGACTCCGTACCGGACGCATATGCATAATAAATGTATCGATATCAGAACTGATCGGATAATTAATTTCGACGAAAAAAGAATTTTCAAAGCCAAGCCTTACCGATACACCTGCATTCTCCCTCTTTCCGGACCACTGTGTCGGTGGTGTCCACCAGGAGTTAAGTAAGCTTTTTGCGTTTTTTAACGTATTGGCAGGATCCTTACCAAGAATCCAGTTCAGTCCATCAGCACGCCCTTCAGGATGACACGAAGCACAGGATTGCCACTTCTGATGACACAGTGATGCATCATGTAAAGCCTGGTTACCTTTCCTTGCACTCGTCAAAGGTATCGGTTGCCCCAGAGAAATTTTACCGACAGGTTTCGTACCATTTTTTCTATCAGCGCAATCAAATACCTCTATGAAATCTCCCCCGGTACTGTCTCCGAAATATCCAGCTGTGTACAATTGTCTGCCGGCGAAAGCGACAATTCGCGGTCCTCTTCCGGCAATAGCGATACGTTCCTTTACTGGTAGTAGCGCATGAAGATCGTGCGAACAGCCATTAAATCGAATCCCCTTTTCAAATGTTATTACGGAATGTTTCTCATGTGCGATTTGAAGCATTTTTTTTGTATCGAGAATCATGAGTTCACTTGTGCCTGCAAGAGCAACACACAACAAAGCACCATCACTGCTACAGGAAACCTCCCAGGGATTTGCAGCACCCAGGCGCGGATCATCAAGGGGAAAATCATTGAGTAGTTTTTTATTGTGAATATCGATTATCGCGATATTATTGGTATGCACCCAACCATCCTCAATTTCTGATGCCTGAAGAGGAAACATTCCAACCAGATGAGTAACAAATGCGAATGCCCCATCAGGGGAAACTGTTACATCAAAAACAGAATGACTCCCCATCGGTAAAGAAATGGCAGTATCGATACATTTTTTTTGTGTATTAACAAGATGGATTTTTGCTGCGACATTTGCATTATCGGTTGCATCCCCCAGTGGAAGGCAATCTGCCACCACAAGAACAGAGCCATCGGGTGTAATTGAAGCGGAAAACGGCTGGCTAAATTTACGAAGTCTCATTACAGCTGATCCATCCGAAAGATCAATACTTTGAACCTCATCACCAAACTGGTTACAGATATACAGGAGTTTCCCATCCGGACTTACCACTGGTGAACGGGCCCCGAAACCACCTCTGAGTCGCCGCACTACTTTGCCGGTAGTGGTATCTATTTCGCACACCATCCCCTCCGGCCACAGATCTGAAAAACAGGTTGCGTAGAGTTTTCCATCCGGAGCTATAGCAAGCCCCGTGACCTCATTGGGCAACAATATCTTTCTGTATGCACGCTTCAATCTGGTATCAACAACAGATATCCTCTTTGCAGTCTGTTCGGCAACGTACAAAAAACGTTTATCGGGTGATAGTGCCAGCGCTGAAGGTGAACGGTATTTTGGAGAACCACTAGTCGAAAGATCACGATTAAGTGCAAGTACTTCGAAAACCAGTGATGGAGGTACCTGCGAAATCAGATGATTTTCAGCATGTACACTCTGTAACAAGAATAAGGGAACGAAAAACAGAAACCAGATCCGGTATAACATTACAAATATATATTTATGGGTATTCACTTCACTGGTGTGACAATGCAACATCCTCATGTCGCCCCACCCCCTTGATCCCCCTCTCCATAAAAAAGATTACACCAGCCAGGCGCATACCCATATACACTTTTTTCAGTAAAACATTTCAGGGTGGCCTCAACTCTGGAGCAGGAAGCACAAATAGCAGCTTTGGAGTGTTTAATGTGAGTAATAGCATATTGCCGGAATAGTAATTTAATCATAATAATAAACTAATCACACAAATGAGATTATATCATTGCCTGAACCATTCAAATCAGTTATTATACTTCGCGCTGGAGTTCTAAAATATTTTAGCTCATACACAACACATTAAACCATCATTGATTTTTTATATAGAATCATTCCCCCACACTATATATGTTCAATATATAATTTTACTCTGTTTTTTACAAGATGGAAAAGAAGAAAAAGCAGTAAACTTCGGATAGCAACCGGAAGACAAGAGGCTGAGGATAGAATTTTCGCGGTATGTTTTTTTATATTTCTCTTTACTGTGTACCGTTTTTGTACAACGCAGATACTACATGCCAAATCAGCTCAACTTCAACGACCGAATAATGCAGAGACTTTCATTTTGAAGTCGGGGTCGGGGTCGCAATCGGTATCGGCATCGAAATACTCCGCATTTGAGAATCGATCCCGATTCCGATACCGACAGCGACCCCGATTACTGCTCAACACAAGCGGTCATGTAAACATTGGTGTCAATGTACCTGAATAGTTACGAATTTTTTTTGATTTTTTTGGAACCTGAGTTATCTAAAAATGCTCCCGACGAACCAGTAATCCGCTGGTAGACACCATGATCTGCAGGGTTGCATCTTTTTCCACGTTGACAAAGGTTGCACTGCCATACGCAGCATCAAGGAGCGGTTTGAAAAAGCTGTAACGCATACGTAAAGAATACATATCGACAATTTTTTTCCTGGCCAGTTTATGAATAGTACGCGGCATTTCTCTCTCATCATCAAGAGAATTGTAGCGTCCTCCTATACGGTCAAGCTCATAAGTAGTATGTACACCGACTGCATTAAGCAATGGATGCCATTTAAGGATATGTGCATCGATATAGAGCATGTCCCCGTTAATGGGATATACAGCAGTTATACTGTCAGGAAACACTATTGTGGCTTCAAAACGTTGTTTCTCCTGTTTCTTTACATAAACCGTTGCTGCACAAACCTCTTTTGTAAATGAGCGATACCCATGATTGGCGACAAGAAGAGCAGCTGAAACCAGTGAAATCGATAAACAGAGCAGTGTCGGAAGAACCATTCTCAAAGCGCGGAGAATTCTCAATTTTGCCATCGAACGCAAAGCTCCACGCAGTAAAAGCACACCTGTTAAGGCAAAGATAATTGTACTGATAAACAAAGGATTCTTCAGCATGATTCAGATCCGGAAAAATGTGTGAAAACGTCTGATTATTATTACGGCAATTAAAAATTGCTCACTATAAACTCACTAAATCTGATATTTTTGAATCCTGTCTAACTTCCTTCGCTAAAAGCCTACGTCAGGTCGGAAAGAACAGACCAGCCTGTAGTCTCCTGAAAATACTCAACAGTTACTCCGGTATCAATGTGAAACTCATGGTTTGAACAACATTTTTTTGAACTTTGGAGTTTTCTATGATTTCTGGTGTGATTTCTGGTTTAACAGTCCAGAATATACGTGTTATCTCACCACATTATGAACAATCTCCAAAATTGCTGCCTTAAATTTAGTATTCAAAGAGGGGTACCACATGCCATTTATTAACGATCGCATAATTATCGGGGTCGCTATCGGCATCGGAATCGGGATCGATCCTCAATTACTGAGCAATTCGATACCGATACCGAAATGGAAACCTGTGCATTGTAATGGGTATTCGCTTCACTAGTCCACATATCGCCGCCTCGATCCCCCTCTCCATAAAAAATGGCAGAGGGGGAAGAAAAACTGAACATATGTCGTTTTCTCCCGTTCTCTACGATTGGAGAGTGGGAAGATCGTAGGTGGTTTGCGAAATTAGTAAACATTAAGTTTTTGATAGTAAAATTAGACCAATCAGGTGCATACCCATATACTATTTTTTTTATAAGTATTTACAATTACACTCTGTATCAGTTTAACGGTCATGTTATGATTACATCGTTTTTCAAGCAAGTGCGTAAGCTCTTTAATTACCTTCTCGGGAAGAGTTCAGAACTGAGTGAACTAAATGTTAAAGATGTTTTATTAGCCAAAGTAATTTTTGACATTCATCGGAAACGAACGCATACCAGTTTTCATCCCGTTCCTCTTAAATCACTTCAGCCGATACATGCAATAGACCGTGAGACATCTATCCAGTCTGCCAGACAACGCACGGAGGCTTTGCTTAAAATACAGAACTTGATTTACCAGAAAGGATGTATTACCCGGGACATACTTGCAGAACATTTGCCATCCGTTTCCTGGATTAAAGTTGTCAAGGAAAATGAAACCTCGTATATTGCTTATGAAGGTAATGGCAGGATTTTAGCAATGAAAAATGCATTTACTCCGGCAGGTAATCTTCAGGTCGAAGTAGAGGAGTACCATTTTAAAAATCCAAAAAAAATTTTACGCAGGATGAACAGAGTTCGCAAGTTAAACGGTTTGCTGAAAAGTTAGGGTCTGTGTTACTCCAACTTCTGGTACAGGTATCCATCCCGAACTTGGAATGAATTCTGGATTCTGACTCCTTATCAATGACATTTTATTTATATTATTCACTGTTATCTTAAGCGGACAATACACACAGTTCAGTAAAAAACGAAATGCAATCTGGAATTTTTGAGGATATTACAGTATGGAGGAATCAATGGATAGAAATTCACACAAACAAATCGCAAGCTTTATCAGCCTGCTGATTCTAATCTGTTTTTTCACAGAGATACCAGCTGAACAAGAGTATGATTATAACCACAGGAAGCGTGACTGTGAAATAACTCTTCTTTCCACTAGTGGAGAACCACTTGCAGGAACATCGGTCGGTATAGGGCTAATACGAAATGATTTTACATTCGGTGGTACTATACGAAGTGATGGATTCGATAGCCTGGATGATGATTACGGGGAATGGTTTCTAAGCTATTTTGATGTTGCTACTCCTGAAAACGAAATGAAGTGGGAAAATGTGATGAAATGTGCTCAAAAATGCAACCCCGATTTTTCAAAAGCAGATTCGCTGCTCGCATGGTTGGAAGAGAAAAAAATCGCTGTCCGCGGCCACACGCTTTTCTCAAATGAAAAAGAGGACAGAATTCCGGAATGGACACGCAATCTCAGTACCAGCGAATTCAAACAGGCTTTACAGGAACGAATCAATACCGCGATGAATCATTTCAAAGGAAAGGTTGATCTCTGGGATATCATTAATGAAATTTGTCATGGAGAGGATGGTTCTTTTATTTCAAGCAGTCTGCTTGAAACAAAAAGTGGTGATCCAGACATTTTACGCTGGATATTGGATGAAGCCCGCAAAAAAGATTCTTCTGCAAACTTCATCATTAATGATTATTCATTAATTACGTCAGATGATCAGACAGCTGCAGATAAATTTATCAACAAGCTCAAACCACTGAGCAGTAAATTTGAAATTGTCGGTGCAAAAGGACATTTCGGTGCAAATATCAATAAGGATTCATGGGAACCAAAAATCAACTACATTGCCCAGCAGCTTGGAAAACCGGTATGGATCACTGATGTCGATTTCAGCATTGATGTAAATCAGGCACCTGATAAAATTGAGGAATTAATGCGAGCCTGTTTTGCAAACCCGAAGGTCAGTGGTCTTACCATTGGAAGCTGGTGTGGAGCTTTCGAACCGCACTCAGATCTCAGCAGTTTCTTCATTGACTCCCTGAATGACGAAACCCCCGTCGGTGAACGCTGGCGCGAAGTTCGTGATGAATGGAAAACCGAGACAATAGGATCAACTGATGAATCTGGTAAATTTACATTCAACGGTTTTCACGGGAAATATCAGATACTTATCAGTTGTTACCTTGATACCTTTTACCTGGAACCTGGTGAGGGTACGAAAACCCTAAATATAACGCATTTAGGTGGAGCTGCTGCCCATCATGCACCAGCCAGACAGAAAACAACCAGAATAAAAATTAATGGGATAACGGCACCAATCAAATTACCCGCTCACTGTAACAGACAGTTGTTTCTGACTACCTGGTCGTTGGCAGGCAAACAGCTGTCCCGTTCACCTGTAGAGCTTGCTGGTGGAAAATACCAGATACCAACCGTCTCCTCATCCTGCCGTGTATTCCGGATTGAGACTGCTGATCGACAGACACTCTACTCAGGTAAAATTTCACCTGTTCGATAACAGATATGCTCACAATCGGCTCCTGTAATCTGCAATTTCAGACCATTTTCAAACGTGTCTGGGATTAAATGTGGATTTAGTAACAGCCTGCAAGAAAAAAAACATATTTAGTGAACATTTCTCTGTTTCAGATCGACTATATGTATATATTGCATTTTGAGTCGTTTTATTTCGATTGTCCTGACCTTTATAGTTTTTGAATTGTTTTTAACTTCTTGAGAGTGCTATAAAACTTTTTTTTACTAATGAAATAAAATTGTAATTTTCTAAAAAATCTACATCACATTTGGAGGGAGCAGTATGATTAAAAAAGATTTTTTATGCCTGAGATCGTCCATTCTGCAGTGGATTACATTCACTGCTGTTATAACTGGGTGTTTTCTGGTACAGGGTGCACAGGCAGCAATCGATGAAACCATGCCGACCAGTATTCCGAAAGAGATTCTTGATGACTGGAAAGCTCAGGGTACGAATATCGATGAAATAATGAAAGAGGTCGATGAAGAATTTAAATCAAAATGCGACGGTTCATTTGAAAGTGCCTGTCACTGGAGACGAGTATCCCGAATAAAAAAATATCCTCAGATGGAAACCATCCTGTTCGCAAAACACCATAATCTTGGCGGCACAGCTGTAGGATTCTGGGTCAATCTCGGTTCCGGGAACAACGCATGCACTGATTCCAGATTCTCAGCAAAGGGTTCGCTTTGTCTCCTGAAGTTCGAAAATTACTACTCACAGTTTAAGGAAATTTTGACAAAGACAAATGCTGCCATTAAAGACCCCTGTATTTCATTAGATGGTAAAAAGGTCGTTTATGCAGTATCTGGAAGTAAAAGTAATGCAGGGTGGCTACTCTATGAGATGCAAATTGACAAACCGGGATCAGAAAAACAACTTACCTTTAATCCTTCAGGTTTAACTGTATCGGATTTTGAACCATGCTATTTACCCAATGGTGATATCATGTTTAGCTCCTCTCGTTGCTTTGGCGTTATTGATTGCGGATGGCAGGCTACAACAAATATGTTTGTCATGGACGGCACCGGAAAATATATGCGCCGGCTCGGATACGATCAGGTTCATACGTGTTACCCTGTACTATGTCCCGATGGTACAGTTCTTTACACTAGATGGGAATACAACGATCGCGATGTATCCAATGTCATGGGATTATTTTCGATGAACCCGGATGGTACTGCCCAAATAGAAGTTTATGGAAATCAGACAACCTGGCCGCAAACATTTATTCACGGAAGACCTGTTCCCGGCGCCCCAACCAAGTTCTTCGCTGTTGCAAGCGGACATCATGGTGAATACTCAGGTGAAGTGTTTATATGTGATAATTTGAATACTACCAATGGAACGAAAAATATCACCATGATCAGCCCACCGCGTACAACAGAGACCCGTGATAAAAACGATAACTTAGCGATGGGAGGCGTATGGCGAAATTCCGTAAATCCATATCCGCTCGATGAAAACTGGTATCTTGTTGGCTATCGGGAAGAGAATAAAATGACCAGTTTTATGGAGGGTGTAAGCTCTGGTAAATACAGGATTTATTTAAAGAGTATTGATGGGAAGAGCCGAGAACTTCTCGCTTGGAGTGACCAATCGCTGCATCGTCCTGTACTTGTTGCACCATGGAAAGCTATCTGGGGACAGGAGCCGGTTAAGAAAGCAGATATGACCAATTATAATGACAGTATGGGTTCATTTACCATGAATGATGTTTACTTTGGTGCAGGTATGAAAGGTGTCGATAAAAAAAGCGGTGTTGCCAAATCACTTCGTGTCATTGCACTCCGGTATCGTGTTGCAGGCGCATGCGATCAGGGCTACGCTGACATGGTTATGGGTCCTCAACCATCTGGTGTTGTTTTTGGGGCCCCAACTATAAATCCCATTGCTACAGGTGGCTGTTCATGGGAAGCAAAGCAAGTCTTGGGTGAAGCAAAAATTTATGAGGACGGCTCCGCTGCATTCAAGGTTCCGGCAAGAGTACCTCTGTATTTTGAAGTGCTTGACTCAAATGGATGTATGATTGCAGGCATGCGCAGTTGGGCGACGCTGATGCCCGGTGAAAGATTTCCTTGTTACGGATGTCATGAAAATAGAAAAGAGGCTCCACCAGTTCCAGGGTCTTTTATGGCTGGTGCAGCAGGCGTACAGGAGCTTTCTAAACCTTTAGGAATTGAAGGTAAGCCGTTCGATTACAAAGAAATGGTAGAGCCCATTATACAAAAAAATTGTGCAAGCTGCCATAAATCAGGACATAAATCCGGTTTTGATTTAAGTTCCGGAACTTCAAAATTTGCGAAAAAGGATTTTTCAAAATCGTACATTGCTCTCACGAAAAGTCTTAGATCTACACTTAAATCCGGGGTTGGTGTTACAGCCAGCAATAAGGCTGTTTGTATCACCTCCATTTTTTCCCAACCAGAACAGATGCCACCCTACTCTTATGGTTCTACACAAAGCGGTATGATCAAAAATCTATTGAAGGGTCATAATGACGTCAAACTCAGCGACAAGGATTTCAAAATTCTGGCCTGCTGGATTGATCTTGAATGCCCGCATTCCGGAAAATATGACAGCTATATGTCATCAAATGATGCAACAAAATATAAGAATTTGGAGAGCACCGCTCAAAAATGGTATGATATTGAAAAACAGAATTGCGAAGAATGGGCAACAATACAGCAAGTTGCTATTATGCCAGATAACTCTAACAGTGTAAAACCAGTTCTTGTTTCCAAACGCTTCAGCGTTGGGTATCTCCCGGCAGAACGTACACTGGTACTTGGAAGCTCCTGTCAGGGTAATCTGATACTGGTCGACCTTAAAGGGACAGTGGTTTCACGTGTCAACCTATCAGAAATGAAAACCAGCGGTAATGTAACCGTTACCTTACCTTCTCCATTAAGTACCGGAGTCTACATTGCCAGACTTGCTGGTGTCAATGGAATCGAGCAGGCAAAGATTACTGTTACAAAATAACTGAATTTCTGTTCGTTTTTAAAAAAACAGACTACCTTTTAGTAGTCTGTTTTTTTTTGAAAAAATGCAGATTTGTGATGTAGATCACATACTTATCTGAAAAAATCGATTATTTTAGCTTTGTACCAGAAAATTTTATTTCATTCAAAACATTTTTTACTAATTTTTGTCCAATCAGGTGAATCTCAGAAGTGTCTGGTTTTTATTCTGGTAACACTTACACTAAGAGACACCTGTCGTTGCAATAGGAGGTCCTGAAATGAGAAAGTCCCATCTGATTCTGACACCACTGTTTCTAAGCACAGCAATGTTGCTCTATTGCGCCTTACCCAAGCTTAATGATCCGGAAAATACCAGTATGACTGTCGTATTTAAAACGGCCGATTCGATGGTGCATGCGGGCACCGGTCTGAAAATGTAGGTTTTCGACCGGTTTGAAAATGCGTTTACAAGTAATCGTTTTTACAGTTCAATTTGATCTT
>JAFGIN010000193.1 GCA_016929595.1 Chitinispirillaceae bacterium | reverse complement strand
TACGATGTTTGTTTTGACCTATTCTGTTTATCGTAAAAAGAGGCTATTTTTTTAAGGTCTTTTATTTTCTACGCCATCAAAATATTAAAAAAAACGGTTTGATTAGTATCTGCAAATCGGATTCTATTCCCTGCAACATCCGTAAAATAAGCCGCTATTGGTTGACCCTTTGTAGAATGTGCAATAATTAGCGGTTTGATACGAAATTTGCCTTTATTATTATGGTTGGTAAAATCTCCCCGTAATTCCTTCTTTTTATACTCCACCCATACTGGATCATCAGCTTTGTCCGTACAATTAAAAACAAAGTTAGTATCCTGCAATACAGATAATGGTATAAAGAGTGTCTGTGAATCTTTTTCTATATAGTCCACTCCATAATAATCGAAAACGAACTTGATACCTTTTAGATGCTGATTGCTGATAGGTGATTTACTGAAAAGATATCCCCCTCTATGCATATCATAATCAACAGGGCGGTATTTTACATAGCCATTTGGAACACATCCCAATAGCACAACGATTGTTGAAAAAACAAGCAGTTTTACTTTATGCCCATTTAAGTTTGAAACGATTGGTATCATAAATATTTTCTATTTCAAATGTTCCTTCTGCATCCTGTCGCCACGTGGATTCTACCCTATATGATTTTGCTTCCTGAACTTTTTCAAGTAACCACCCGTCATCATCTGATAATCTGCCAATAATGGGTACTACAATATCAAAACCCATATTTTTTTCGAAATCATAATAGTCATACCAGTAATGCTCGACAATTCCCTTGACTATTAGATAATCATCGTCGATAATGACTTTAAATGCCCCCATTGAGCAAAGCGTACTGTAATTCGATGCATAAAAAAGGTCTTTACAATCCTTATACGATGCTGAATTTACTTTAAAATACCAACGATCAGTTACGATCTTACTGCCTTCTTGACCTATTTCATTAGCTGTATATTTTAATAAGTGATGTCCTTTTTCTATGGGACCATCGGATTCAAATCTGACTCTATTTTTTTCTGCACCGAACCGGATAATTTCAAATTTTTGTAGTTTCTTTGCATCCTCAATCATTATACTTCCGGTATTATCGAGATAATGCTGAAGTGCTCTGGCTGCAAACAGATACTCCTTTTTCTTGGCACCTGCAATGAGTTCTCTATACTTATGTTTTATTTCCTCGATCCGTTGTTCTGTTATACCATTTTTTGATCGAGCAATACCAGCCCATTTTTTTTCCTGTTCAGACTGAATTTTCGTATGTATTTTACTTTTTGTATCAGTAGAAAAGGTATTGAGTCGTTGTTCTATTTCAATCCAGTCTTCATTCTTGACCTTGTCAAGAGCATCTCCGGTAAATCTTAACGTTCCATCTTTAGTTTGAGCAGAAAGCATGAATAACTCCGTTATATCACTCTTAATTTAATTTTTTCAATATTGTCTGTAATTTGATAATCTTCAATTATGGAATTTTTAATTGTATTTTTTTTACTTTTGAATATAAATTTACTGTCTTCAATATTGATATCAACTATTTGCCCAATCATACCATTGGTTTTTAGAATTAAAAATACAGTGTCGCCATGATCAACTTTTTTAACTTTCACCCCATGCTTATCGGCAAAATACAATTCGATAAACTTGCTTACTGGTGCAGCTATTGGCATCGTAAAAAGTTCGCTTTTTATTTCGCGTGCAGCATTATTTGAAATTTTAGCGAAAAATTCAACCTTTGCTTCTGTTTTCCCATTTTGGTAGAAATCAGTATAATATTCATCAACATAATACAGTTCTAGTTCTGCCTGTGCTTTTCCATTTTGAACAAAAGCGCTTTGAACATGATTCAGATCATGCTCGGTATCATTGTATTTTGCCCATAATGCGAAATGGATAGCACCCTTCGGTGTACCTTCAACTTCAACCGTAATTTTACATGGTCTATTAAAATCAGTTGTACCATCCGGATGGAAACGTGCATTTTTTAATCTACAGGAAATTGGAGATGGTTGTGATACATGTTCGGCTTCACTACAATCCACTTTGTCGGATAAGTTTTTCGGCGAATCTCCCCATCCACGGCCAATTGTAGCAGATGGATCGAAGCCCTTATTTCCAGATTTTTTTGAGGTATTCCCCCAAACATGCCAGTCTAATCCGTATTTGGCAGCCATCACATTTTATAGCTGCTATAAGTTAAACTATTACTGATAACGGCAAAACCGATATTACCTATCCATACAATAGCAGAATATTCATTTGACATCCAGGGATTGCCAACAGACTTGAATGTCAAACCGCTAATATCACCAGAAATCGTAGTTTGAACAATTGTTTGAAATGAATAGAGAAGCAAGATAGTGAGCAAGAATGCCGATTTTCTCATATTGTAAAAAGTACTGTAATAAAATTTATTGAGTGCGTTTTCTTTTAAAATAATTTTGCCAATTAGAAATTTCCACTTAAAATTTTTTTTCATTTAAATTATATTCTATTTAAGCACGACCAAATTGCAGAAAGAAGAATAACCGGAAAATAAAACTCATCAAAGGAGCACCTATGCAAAATGTCAGAATCGTAACACCGTTGGAACAGTTATTCACCTTTTTTTTCAAATTCATATTTGCAATAATGATTTATTTGCCATTTATTCTCGCTGGAATACTTGCTTCAATCTATGGCATTCAAATCACAAAGGGTGGGTTCATTACTGGACTAATCTTTTTCCTTATTGGCATAGGAATACTTTACGGGTTAGTATACTATATCAGAATACTCCACTATAAATTCAAAAACAAGGACAACAAAATCTGGTATCTTTTCTTCGGGATCAACCTTGTACTGGTTTCGGGAATACCATTTATTACTGGTGGAAATATGGGACTTGACATGTTCAAGGAATCGATTAAAAACTCGTTCGAAAAAACAATAGTATTCCTGATTGGGGGACTAATTCTAGCAGTCCCAGCTTACATTGGAGTTCTTAAAAAAAGCATCATAGTTCAAAAAGAGTCTGAACAGCCAATAGAAGCGGTTCCTGAATAAAGCTATTTTTTGGGGCGATCCAGGCGAAACCCTGTGCCCCATCACTCACCCGGGTTTAAAAAAAACTCTCTTTATAAAAACTTTTTCATTGAATTTCAACAATATTGACCAGTCCTTAAATCAATGCACCTTCTCTATTCTCCAGAATGCCGATGAGATTAAGATTTATTTTAAAACCTGTACTGTTGGGTGTTCACTGCTAACTTGAGCAACAATTATTTTCAATGGGTGAGTCAGCATTTATCAAATCTCATTTTAACCGTTACTAATGGTATCATCAATGTACCGATTATTCACTCTTACACTAATAATTTTTTCTGTCATCAATGCCGAAACAGTTCTTGGTGGAAAAATTGGGGGTATGACACTGGATTCAACCGGTAACCCATATTTTGTCACAAAAAATATCATTGTTCCATCAGGTAAAACGCTGAAGATTAATAAAGGATGCGTTTTTCTCTTTAAACCATTCACGGGTTTAACAGTAGATGGTTCCATTGAAGTCAGTGGTACAAAAGAACATCCTGTTGCATTCACAACAGAAAACGATTCCAAATACAATTTTAATACCAACCAGTCTGCAAATCCGTTTGACTGGAATGGTATTCATATAACCGATAAAGCCGACAATGTATTATTCTGTAATTTTCTGATTTCATATTCTGTTTTCGGTCTCAAAAGTAAAATCGAAAACCTCCGTGTGGATAACGGTGTGTTTTTGCAGAATGGGCAGTTCCACTTCACGATCAACGAAAAAATCATGCAGGCTCAGGAAGGATTTCCATTCTCTTATAATGTGTTTGACAAAAACAAAACAGGTAATTCCCATAACAACACCTTTAAAAAGAAAGGTATACCTGTAATTTTAGGGGCAGCAGCACTTTCGTGTGCCATTCTTTCAGGTATTTCAACGAATAAATATTCAGACTTGCGAGCTGAATTTATCCAAACTACGGATTTTGAACAGCAAAAAGTCCTGCAAAATAAGGGTACAAAGGAACTGATAAAAACATTTGTTTTTGGCGGAGTGTCCCTCGTAACCATTCCTACAGTTATAATTCTTTGTTTGAACAATAATAAACGCACTGAAAAGAAAAATGATATTTCTATTACGCCTTCTTTTTATAGCGAAACAGCAGGTGTTTTTCTAACTTTCAGGTTTTGATGTCATTTTATATAGACTAAACAATGAAAAACTTACTATTGGCAATAATTACATTTCTCTTTGTCGCCTGTGCACCATGGGAAAGTCCTTACGTCCCGGATAGTTCAAAATATGTATACCCATTCTTTAAAATCGATTCTACTACTACAACTTTTTCAGACAACGATACAATTACTGATACCATACTACAAATGGTCGTTATTGGTAATGATGTCAAAAGTCAGTTTCGATGGCGGTTGGATAGTATTTCGTGGAGTGAATGGGTTGAGAAAGGAACAATGCCGTATTTAATTTCAATTGATTCAATAGATTCTGAATGGCATACCCTCGACGTTCAAACCTGTTATAATCCTAAAGCACATGTGGCAGATTCAACGTTTAAATTTTTTCGAGCTTTACTACCCTCAATTGTTTCAATGTGTGACACGATTTTTAATAAAGCCGAAGAAAGTGCCTGTACACTGTGGGTGAATGCTAAAGGATCACCGGCAATTAAATACCAGTGGTATAAAGACAATATCAAACTTGTGACAGCAATAAAAGACACACTATTCTTTAATGTATTGGGGTTGACCGATTCGGGTGAATACACTTGCAAAATTAATAATCCATTCGGCAATATAAACAGTAATAAAATTACACTGGTTGTGAGTGAACGCCCAAATAACCCACCTACGTTCACTAATTCAACAATAAAAGCCATAAAAGCAGATACCCTACACTATACAGGTGATAAGCAGGCATTTGTACTTTTTGCCACCGATAAGGATTCCACAGATAAACTTGCATTCTCTTCATGTACACTTCTCGCACTAAACGAGCAAATTGCGCAATGGACACCTATTGATACAGGTGTATTTGATTTGTGGGTTGCGGTTACAGATAACCGTTCCAGTGATACCCTGAAATGGAAAGTACATGTGCTACAGAAACCAGACAGCAGCAACCAGATCTTTTCATTCATGCTGCTTGCGGGCGATAACGTAAATTTAACTTCCGATATTGTTGGGAAGCTCGTTGACAATCACATCAGTATCGTTCTGCCATTCGGAACTTCAAAGCATGTTTTTACCCCAACAATTACGATTCCAGGCACAGCCACTATTTTTCCCGGTTCAAAAGAGGCAGTTAATTTAATCGACACTGTACACTACTCGGTAACAGCAGAGAATGGGAACATCGCACGATACACAGTTCTCGCAACAATCGCTGGAGATACATCTAAATCATTTCTTGTATTCTCCTTCCCCAAAAATATCAATCCACAACTTGAAAGTTCTTTAACTGCTGTAATAGAAAGTTGCAGCATCACAGTATCCGTCCCATACGGCACCGACAGAACTGACTTAAAAGCTCGATTTGCTAGCACTGGTTCAAGGGTTCAGATTGGCTCAATTGTCCAGAAAAGTGATACCACTGTAAATGATTTCACAAATGCACTGGTTTATTCTGTCTTTGCTTTAGACGGCACAAAACAGGATTATACCATCCATGTGAATGAACAGGCACCACAGACAGGAAAGAAGATCCTCAGTTTTGTGTTTCCGGCGGCAAAAAACAATATTCCAAACGACATTAATGGAATAATTGGTGATAGTATTATAACAGTTGCATTTCCTTATGGCTCTGCGATTTCTAATCTTACTCCAACAATTACGGTTTCTCCTGCGGCAAAAATCTTTCCAAAGAGCGACAGTACTCTTAACTTCAAGAATCCTGTTAGTTACACTGTAACCGCTGAAAATGGTCTTTCACAGCGATATACTGTAAATGTCACTGTAGCAAAAGACACCGCAAAGGCACTCACTTCTTTTTCGTTTAATAACACTGTTAATCCAGCACTGAATACTTCGATCAGTGGTATTATTAATGGTAATTCTGTAAAAATAACAATGCCTTATGGGACAACGACATCTCAATTAGTTGCAAACTTCGTGATAACTGGCGAAACCGTTACAGTTGGGGAATTGAAACAGATTAGTGGAACAACTCCCAATAATTTTACTGCACCTCTGTTGTATACTATAGTAGCCGCTGATAGCAGCACCCGTGTTTATACAGTTACAGTTGAATTTGCACCATACAACTTTACTGTACTATTTGATGGACAGGGCGCTACGACTAGTGCAATCCCTGCCACCATGACCATCACAGAACCGGCAAAAACAATTGATTCATTACCAACGCAACCGAAGAAAGTAAGCTATATGTTTGATGGTTGGTATACAGGACCGTACGGTACCGGTACGCTATTTACAGCAGGAACCGTTGTTTCGAAATCAATTACAGTTTATGCTAAATGGTCACCCATTTATTCTGATAATGGGTGGAAAAAAGTGGATGTTGACAGTTCTATATATTTATATGGACACGCTGCATGTATACACAATAATGCAATGTACATTTCTGGCGGTTCCATAGATATGTACAGCCAATCAGAAAAACTTTGGCGTTCGGCAAATGGCATTAATTGGCAACATGTAACAGATTACTCTGCAAAGACAAGATATGGACACGAAATGTTTTCCCAAAACGACACGTTATACATCACGGGTGGCTGGAATGGTTATACAGGATATTCTGACATTTGGGGGTCTGGTGATAATGGTTTTTCCTGGATTGAAACCGGCAAACTTCCAGCATATTACAATGATGGCGGCTTGGTATATTCACGCATTATTGTAACCAACGGTTTTTTGAGAATTATTGGCGGCTTTGGAACAGATTATTTGTTCAATTTTGATTACGACAGTATATACAGTGGTCCCAAGGTGAGTGACTTGAAACCTGACGGCTCTATCGCAAGCCGACAAAATGCATGTTTATATAGCATTGGAGATACGGTGTGGGTTCTTGGTGGAATAGATAAAAATGATATGTATTTGTATAATAGTAGTACATGGGTGAAAGTTAAAGATAGTTGTGCTGTTGCACCTTTTGCTGCCGGAGGGATAGCAATTACAGATCATAATGTGTGGCTTTTTACCGACAATGCGATCTGGTTAACACAAGATTATGGACAAAGTTGGGAAAAAAGGCAAAACACTCCTCTGTGGGCAGGCTGTACTACTTTAAGGGTTTTCACGTTTAAAAACGCACTATGGATAATCAGTAATAAAGGAATCTGGTATTATGACAATCACTAATAATGCAGGAGGCTATAGTTGAAAACAGTTGCAATTTTTTTACCTGTAATTCTAGTTCTGGTAATGCAGTGTGAGAAGGATCTTACACAGCATGAAAAATTACAGGGCAGTTGGGAACTAAACATGAAAACGGTTGAGGTTGTACGGGAACAGAATGGCTACGCCACTCAGGAGCCATTTGATAAGCCGCCGGAAATTATTTCTTTCGATAAAGATACTTTCACTATGTATACGATCAGTACAAATGATACTGTAGTAGAAAAAACCAGTTATGAAATAGAAGGTAAAAACATTTTAACCGGTCCGAATAAAATATTATTTGGAAGCTTTGAATTTATAAATAAACAGCTTGAAATCAAGCAACCTATAAATGAAAACGGCAAAGGGTATCAGAAAAAAAACTACACTCGTTTTACTGGTAACTTGTATTAATAAAACAGACCGTGTTTTACAATGTTAAGCAAGATATTTTCTTTTGCGATGCTCTAACAGGCTACGAATTCCGCAATGATTGTTCTGTAATAGAGTGTGCAATAACGACGCATGCGACGAATGGATTGTAAAAGCTAATCTTCATGCGATACGGTATGGTCAAGGTGTATAGGCAGTCTAGGCATGGATCATTTTAATAGTGCAAGAGAAACCTTTGATGGTGGTTTTCTTATTTCGGGATATCTCCACAATCTTGGTGTGTGGATTTTAAAAACTGATTAGTGATGGCTTAATCTGGTGAAATTTTAGCTGTAATTTTGTTAACTTTAATGAAAGATCACAGTGAAGGTATATTATCCCTTACGCGATCCAGATCTCTGTACTGCGTATACTGCCCTTTTGATGGATTCGGCTTCACTGAAATACTTTTCCAGCATTTTTCGTGTATCACTTGAAATTTTATAATATGTCATCCTGTTACACTCCATCAATGTACGCGCGTAATCTTTCTGTTTGAAAAAGTTTTTTGCGAGCCAGTAGTGACAGGTTATCACCATATATGAATCCCCCTCCCGATACTCCTGACACATTTTTTGAAGCAGTTCGAAAAAAAGTTTTGACTTTTCATAATCACCGAGTCCAAATAGCGCCTTTGCTTTTCCCATTAAGAACAATCGTGTGTTCGGGTATTTTTTTAGCATCTCATCCGATAAGATCAGCGCATCTTCAAATCTTTTCTCATTTAAAAGTATGTCAACCAATGATGCCGCAGCTGCATCTTTGGTATACACACCCTTTTCCTTCACCAGATACAACCGGTCAATTCCCTTTTGCCGCCGATCATCAACTTTTGGCATAAACCATAACGTTTGCATCATTGCACTACGCCAGTAATCGTAACTCCCGATACCATAATTAACATCAGCAACAGTAGTTCCGGTCCTTTCCATATCAATAAGCTTTGAAACTCCTTGCCAGCCATAGCGAAAAGCTGTAATCCACCGTTCAAATCGCGCCTCATAGGTTCCTTTATACCCATCAGATCCCGCTATGAAAAACTTCGCCCATTCATTATTCCTGTCCCGTTTCAGCAGCTCTTCACCCTTACTGATAGCAAGATCGCAATATTTGTAGAACTCATTCTCACGGGACTTTGACCAGTAGTGTGCCATCCATGCATCAGCTACAATCGCTGCAAAAAAATATCCCGCCGGATGATCCGGATATCTGCGAATTATTTTTTTCGCTTCAATCTCAGCTGACTCGAAGTTTTCTTTGTAAACATATTCAATAGTAAACATCGCATGCTCATGCATCTCTAACTGAAGCAGTTCCCCACCCGATGCAACCCCTGTTAAAAACAAAAAGCTTACAACTACGATCCGGATTCCATCAGGAATTAAAGACCGCAATAAACGCAATAGCAGTTCTTTCTTTACTTTATACTTTTTACGTAATTCTTTTACAAAAAGAAGACTATAGGTGAAACACAGACAAAACTTGTTACTTTGTTCTGCATGAATTTGAATCCGGAGAGAAGCTATATTCATTAAAATATCGCTCCCAGATTCCTTTTTTCCGGTAATATCGATATTTTCTGATAATCTTTGCATTAGAAATTTTCAGGAAATAGAAGTTTACAACAGCCTTGTGAGAATAATTACCGCTGCCATACTCTTTATAAAAAACCAGGTCATAGCATGGATTTTCCAGTAATCCGTTATCCGGAACATCTTCCAGAATCGCCTTCATATCATCCGCAAGTATAACATCCAGTTTCTTCCTGACAACTTCTTTATCCTCTTTTGAACACTGCATCACTACGATGAAAAAAACAAGGAACAGAAACCCGATCTTTGAAATCAGGAAAAAACCAGCCCGTCTATTTTTAACTAATCTTATCATATACTACCATCATTATTAAAAATGTTCAACCGACTCATTGTATCAAAAAGATGAATACACCTTCCATCTATAAACACCGGCATTTTTTGATCAGATGTGATATTTTCATCACGCGTAACCATAAATCTCATAACAATACTGTTTCGCGTCCTTCCAATTACAAGACTCCTATCTCCCATATTTTCGACAAATTCAACAATTAAATCGAGCGAAGTATCAGTATGCCTTCTTCTAATTACATGCTCAGAAAAATAGATGTTTTGAGGCCTGATTCCAGCAATTACTTTTCTTCCACTCATTGCTTCAAGTTTCGCAGCCCGATCTTTATCGAGCTTTAAAAAACCGATCGACGTATTCACTCCTCCAAAACCTTCCTGAATCTGAATTTCACCCTCCAGAAAATTCATAGGTGGACTTCCAATGAATTCTGCTACAAACAGCGTCTTTGGATCATCATACATCGCTTTTGGCCGATCGTACTGTTCAACTTTACCCTTGTTGATCAGTGCAATCCGCTCACTCATAGTTAACGCCTCAACCTGGTTATGTGTAACATAAATAATTGTTTTTCCTACCTGATGATGAATTCTCTTCAACTCTTCAATAGCTGTCTCGCGAAGCGCCGCATCGAGGTTACTTAAAGGCTCATCCAGCAGAAGTACATCCGGATCAAGAACAAGCGCACGCGCAAGCGCAACTCTCTGACGCTGCCCCCCTGAGATCTCCCGTGGTAAACGGTCCTCAAGCCCTTTGAGATACAACAAATTTAAAACCCAGGTAAGCTTATACTGCATTTTTGCTTTATTTACATTTTTTATTTTAAGACCGAAAAGAATATTGTTTCGAACGGACATATGAGGAAACAGGGCATAACTCTGAAAAACCATTGCAAGATGACGCTTCTGGGCAGGAAGATTATTGTAATACTTTCCACCTATGAACAACTCTCCACCATCAATAGATTCCAGACCCGCAATCATCCGAAGCAACGTTGTTTTACCACAACCGGACGGACCAAGCAGAGTGATAAATTCACCATTGTTAATCTGCAGATTCAGTCTGTCTATGACAATGTTTGATCCAAACTTTTTAGAAAAAGAATTGATAACTACATCTGCCATATTTCTCCTTTACTTAACCGAACCTGTTGAAATGCCCGCAACCATATACCGCTGTACCATCATACTGAATACTATGACCGGAACACTCAGACATACAGAAATCGCGGCCAGCAGATTTTGTGGTTCAGCATACTTTATCCCATTCAGATAAAGTGTCAAGGTAAAAATTTCCTGCCTGCCGAACATGAGAAAGTATGAAAATATGAACTCATCCCACGACAAGAGAAACGTATAAATTGCTGCCGCAGCAAGCCCAGGTATCGCAAGTGGAAATAATATTTTAAAAAACGTCTGAAATTTTCCGGCACCCATTACCCATGCCTGCTGCTCCAGCTCATGAGGTATTGATTCAAAAGCCCCGATACCAATAAAAATAACATAAGGTAACGCAAGCAAGGTATGCGCAAGAACTACCCCGGTATATGTTTGATGAAGACCCAGTTTAATAAAAAATTCAACTATTGGAATTACTGATGCAATATCAGGAAACATGCGTACGGATATAATTGCAAGCAGCAGCAGTTTTCTTCCAGGTATCTGATAGCGCCCCAGTATATAGGCTGCCGGTACACCCAGCAGTAAGCTGAGCAGTACTGTAAAGAGCGAGACTATTACGCTGTTCATAAAAACTCTGTAAAATTGGCTGTCGGTAAAAAGGAACTCGTACATACGCAATGTCGGATGATACGGCCAGAGAGGAATCGGTTCCCCGCCAGTGTTAATACTTGACAAGTCACTTACCGAGTACTTAACAAGCATGTATACCGGGCCAAGTACAATCAGAAGCGCAAGAAACACCCCTGTAAGCCAGATGATTTTCTTGCCTGTTGCCATTGGCATGTTTTTACCCTGCATACTATCTCCGGTTTGTTACCTTCTGTAGCAAATCCATTAGAATAAACAATATAAATGATGACAAAAGTATGCAGCCTACCAGTACCATCGCAACAGCTGCCGCTTTGTGAGAATTCCCCACATTATTGTAGTAAAAATCAATCAGTGTCCCCAACAGACGATAGCGCCCTGCAAGCACAAAAGGGAAAATGAACTCCTTCCACATCTCAACAGACCGTAACAGCACTACCGCAGAAATCGATGGTAAAATCAATGGAATTACGATTTTAGCTATGCGAACTCTCATTGTAGCACCCATTGTCTTTGCTGCATCAAAAAGTTCCGGGTCGATAGTGTTTAACCCGGAAAGCAATATCAACATGGTGATTGGAAGATCCCGCCATACCTTTCCAAGCATCGAAATACTTAATGCAAATAACCCCGAACCCCTCCAGTTTAGAGGCTCAGAGATTATTTGCGGGAAAGGCGGGTATGACCCGGATAATATATGATTTACATGTCCCCCGGGAAAATCAAAAAGGATATATATAAGCATCGCTGTAACAATCGCAGGGATTGCAAGCGGAATCAGGAAAATACTGCGAACAATTCCACGCATGAAAAAATTGCGGTATAGCATAAGTGCAAATACCAGCCCTGTTAACAATTCAAGAGGGGTACCGGCAATCGTAAAAAGAAGAGAGTTAACTAACGCATCTACGAATGCCTGATCGTGCGCAAGCTCCGAAAAAACTTTCAAGGAGGGAAAATTTATTCCCGCAGACGGATTAGACAGACTGAGTGTTGCAAGATACAAAAAGACAATTATTAAAAAACCAATTAAATAAAACGTGGCCGGAAGTAACGGCCACGTTTTTCTAATCCAGACACCTGTAGAAACCAGTGTTTCTGACAGGAAATGATTATTCCGCTGGGAATTCATCCCCGAGCAGCTGTTTCTGTTTTTCAAGATAATCACTTGCAAGACGCATTTTCATTGTGGCAAAATTCATTTTTTCGCCATTCTGCGGCTCTTTGTATTCGACACACAATGAGTACCAGGCATCAATAACATTCTGACCCATCTCAGCATAGTTTTTTATCAATGGAACAGTTGTTAATCCATTGATTCTGATCTGCTCTACTGATTTTTTGAAGATATCACCAACCCACCCCTGATCAAAAACTTCAGGTAGATTATTCAATATATCTTTACGTACCGGCACCATCCCGAAACGTGAACATTCTTTAGCCTGATTTTCCCGGGTGGTCATGAAACGTGCGAACTGATAAGCCAACTTTGCATCAGGCGATGTTTTTGGAATTCCCCACCACCAGCCGCCAGTCGAAATATTTCGATCACCTTCAAATGTCGGCTTACCTTTCGGAGATAATCCAAAAGAAACAGCTTTGGGCATTACGCACAGCGCCATATCACTTTCAACGGGAAGATAACTCGGCATAGATGGATCTTCAGCCCAGCCATGAATCAGGAACGCATCGATCTGCTGAATAAATGTTGCGAAAACTTTTCCATCTTTAATACCAGTATAAATATTAGCACCTTTCCATTGATCCTGCCACATAGCGCTATTGTAGATCCCATTTCTTACAAAAACATTTTCCCAGAGATATGTCTCAACATTTTTATCAGAAGTAAGACTCAGAATATCTTCTCTGGATGCTCCCATCTGCAATGAACGATCAACAATATCAAGTGTTGTTCCTAAATATCGTGCTCCACGATGGGCAACGCGACCCATCTTCACCCCATTGTACTCCTCATTTGCCCAGATTGAACCTGCGACATAAAGATCATACAGATCCCATTCCGCCGGATCCGATTCAAAAGCATAATCAGCTGGAAGTCCATAGCCATTTTGTTTTTTTAATTCAGTATTGATTCTGTCTTTATGATTCGGAAATTTGGTTACTGCATCTGCGACTTTCGATTTGAGATAGAAAAATACCCTAGTTTCAAGCTTTCTTGGAATATAGTAAGGTTTACCATCAATGAACCCCAGGCCAGTTGCTAACTGATGATATTCGGCAAGATCCTGAAGAACCTGATTTGAATCCAGAACATCATACAAATCTCTCATCAATCCCTTATTGACAAGAACACGTGTCATTTCAAAGGGTGTCTTCACAAGAGCTATTGAGCCGTCCTTTTTTGACCCTTCCAGCTTCAACATCCTCTCAATGTCCCATTCACTTTCAAATTTAGCAATATCAACCTTACATTTATATTCCTTTTCAAATGCAGGAATCATCTGGTCTCTGAAAAACCGCTCCTGCGCCGGCATCATTCTCACCAGAACGGTTATTTTTTTTCCGCTGCTCTTGTTACTGCACCCGCCCAGAAGCGAAGCAAGCAATACTACCGATACTACAACCAACTTTTGGAACTTCATAGTTGTTCCTCCCTTCATATATGTATGTTTACAAATTTAAAAATGCCATAGTTCCGATACTTTCAAGTCCATTGAATTTGTGTCATAGTTGAAATATAACTTTTTCAAAAACCGAAAATCGATGTAAATGCATAAGTTTTTTGTAATTATTGTATCATTTATTTTTTCTTATCACTATCAATTTCGATACGTGGCTCATCATTCCCGCAATCTCCAGCATTCAGTGCATGCATCATATTTACATATTCATCCCCGCTTTTTCTTAAACGCTCACTTAATACACTAAGAAGATTGAATGCAATATCCGGAACTTCTATTAACATTTTTTTCAATTGTGCCCTTTTAATGATCAACAAAC
This sequence comes from Chitinispirillaceae bacterium, assembly GCA_016929595.1. Classification (GTDB taxonomy): domain Bacteria; phylum Fibrobacterota; class Chitinivibrionia; order Chitinivibrionales; family Chitinispirillaceae; genus JAFGIN01. The sequence goes on along the minus strand of JAFGIN010000193.1, from coordinate 129,314 downwards.
TGCAATTTTCTAACGCCACCGCTGTTGCTGATCGGGGAGATTGATTAAATAAACCTATCTCGCCATAAGTCTCCCCTACCGTAATAGTCGAAATATCTCTAAATGTATCCCCATCCTGTTTAAGAACCTTAATACCACCATTTTTCACAATATACAAATGTTCTGCAATATCTCCCTGTTTTGAGATCACATCTTCAGTATCATATTCGACCGGAGATGCTATTTCTGCAAGTTTTAATAATTTTTCTGAACTGACATTTTTAAAAAGGGGAGTACTTTTTAAAAACAATACCCGCTCAAGCAATTCAAGGGCATATGAGCGACCTGATAAAATTGAACTTTGCTCAAGGATCTCCGTCGATGAAGGTATCAGCTCATCTTCCAGGATTTTTGCCATATTTTTTACTACTCCCTCAATCTCCTGCGTCCACAAAATTTGTGATATGTGTAATATCGAGTACATGGCACACAATGAGATCCATTTGTTATCGAAGTTAAAAAAATAGATTAATCCATTAATGCCCGATACATCATTACAGTAAAAATGATTTCTGCCAATTTCTGCAAGCGATTCCCATGAATCTGCTTTAAGTATTGGCAAAATCAGTCCTCCAATTTTTTCGTATGATGTGCCTTCAATAATCTCTATCAGATCGAGACGCTGATGATTTTCCTTTATATCAATATCGTTGTGGCGCCATGTCATTACACCCTTTTTATCCAGCAGGACCATCGCATTTACGGTCCATTCACACAAACGTGTAAAATTCTCTCGCAATGCATCATCTAAAATCGTAATGTTGACGTGCCCTTTAATTACTTCCCTGCAATTATGCCATATCACTGAATCTTTATAAACAACTTCCAGTTCGCTGTTAATCCACTCAGTAATTGCTCCCGCGGTACCTTCACTGAGTTGAAGTGATTTACCTGATGAGCGTATCGAATCGGAAAGAAGACGCATACAGCGAATCAGCTCATATTTCATTCTTCTGTTTGTTGCAAGCGGAAGGAATTCGACCAGAGTATTCCACAATGACCCGCCTTTCGCTTCAATTACCTCTCCAGCAACAGATATCCGTTCCCGGTCCATCGATTCAATTATTGTAAGTATCCTCGTATGCAAATTAACGTCATCCACCCCAAATATAACTTCAATGCATTTCCTGTACACCTGAATGTAAGGTGAATGTAATCTGGCCTGAAGCTCAGATTCCCAGTCAGGCTGCAGAACAATACTTGTCAAATAGATCCCTGCCGATTGACGGTTGGGATTTGAGCTGTTGAGAAGTGACTTGACAAAGTTGTCTGTATTCAGACGGTCATGCTGATCACCATTTTCCCATAGATAACAGGCTGCCTCTATCTGAACCCGTACACTGTTCTCAAAAAGCAGTTTTCTGACCAGCGGCCTCAAATGACGTTTCCAGTTACAGTGCATTCGGTTGAGTGAATAGAGCGTATTAGCCCTGATTCTGTGGTTTGGATCAGACAGCAGTTCCTCAATAAGATTTTTTGAGGAGTAATTATAAAAACCCGAAATGGATCGTGCGATCAGTTCCTTAACGCCTTGAACATATTCAATCCTGTACAACCGCATCAGCTCTTCATATGCCTGTTGCGTCCCCATTGACGCAAGAAGCTTAATTGAAATTAATCTCATATCAACATCTGTGGAATCAGCATATTGACTCACAATCGCCATGGTAGCTCTATCGGAACATCCTACAAATTCATTTATTACCATTTGGGGTTCAACAAGCCTGTACGTCGCCGGGATAAGAGCCATCGCATACATTCTACGTATGTAATAAGCATTGAATAATGCCAGTATGCTGCAAACTATCGTAATCAACAGAATTATGTATGTATTATTATTGAGCAGAAGCAAAATTATACCACAGCATAGTATTGCACCCGGCTTTACTATACCCTCAATGAGCGTTTTTGCTCTTCCTCGCTTTTCTTTCTCAACAGCTGCAAAATACATCTGATAGATAGGGGCATAGGCATTTTCAAAAACGATGTACCTCAAAAATTGTACTGTTGTAAAAACAAAGAACAACTTGCTGCCAGGTAAAAAAAACATCGATACAATAACCAGCAATCCTCCTCCTGCAAGCGTCAGAGGAAGAAAATAAAATATTTTTGTAAAACCGATTCCGGCAATTATTCGTGGCAGGACAAGCCGCAGTCCTGCGATAGTTACGGATGCATGAATTAGATAGAACATAAATTGAAACGAAGCAATCGACTCCGCTGTAAGAAACCACATCTGTGAGCGGTTCCAGAAAATATAATCCAAAGAAAATATTGACATGAAAATCAGAAAATATTGACTTGCCATTAAAATCAGCAGTATAAACGAGGGGTGTCTTTCTCCGGATACCTTTTTCTCGAAAAGAGTTTTTTTTCTGAAATCTTCATGTGTTTTCAACTCTTTTTCGTAACGAGTGTGAATATTTCCAGAAAAAATCCATGCGATTAAAAATGAACCACCCCATAAAGCTATAAGCATAAATGTAGGAAATGCTCTAACAAGAAAAAACGCAATTGAAGATCCGCATATGCCACCTCCGATTCCCCATGCAGCTATCAAAGGGAACTTTTTCTTAGCCTCCCCTGTCGGGAAAACGTCATTTGCAAAAGTCCAGAACGTCAGGAACAGAATCGTTTTAGACAAATATGAAAACGGGTATAATGCAACGAGTATCCACTTTGTATTTGCGAGATTTAAATGACCTTGTATTATAAACAGCACCAGAATAACAAACAGTGATGAAGCAGAGATAAATAGTAGCTTTGAAAGCAGTCTTCCTCTGTTTATACCATCTATCTTATTAAAAAAAAGTACCGGTAAAGAGAATAGAAGAACACCATTAACAAGGTATAACTTTGAAATAATTGTCGAACCGAATGCAGAAACAACAAGGGATAGTGAAACATTTTCTCCAACAATGGCACCACAGAAGATACACGCCAGCAAAATCGTTGTATGAGAAAATTTATTTATTAATAGTCTCTGTAATTTTTTTGCAGACTCCATGATTGTAAAAATAAAAAAAACGGACTCCATTTGGAATCCGTTTTTTCTTGTTTCTTTCTGTTATGTTTCAGAAACTATAGGTCGCACTCACTCTGGTAAACAAATGGTGCTGCGGACGACTTATAAGGTTCGTAAAAGTATAAGCAATATCTTCAGATGCAACAACATCTATTCTTAATCGGTTTTCGACATTTACTCCAAAACCAAGTGAAACAAGATCGTTATCAGAAGCGTCTGCTGGGTTATTTTCCTCAATGTGGCCGTCCTGCGAACCCTCGCTTACATATTTCAACTCTTTCTGACCACCGACTCTGATAACAAACCAATCCCAGATTATATTTCTCTCTATACCAAAAGAAACCCTTCCACCAATATATTCTTTTGCTGTAGAATTTGAGGAGTCCTGTTGCCCATAAAGAAACTCCATTCCAGTCCAGAAGAATCCTTTGTCTATGTTTATATTAACGCCCAGTCCAGCTGCAAGACCAAGATCAAACGTTTTACTTCTATCAAGTTCAAGTACATCAATTCTCAGATGAGGAACAAAATCACCATTCAAAGAGGAAAGTGATGAAAAGAGCCGTGCTTCAAGCGTACCGAAATAATCCCCTTCAGCAAGTTTATTCTGGTAGACACTGCCATTTGCAGCAGAATCTTTTGCAATTGCTGTAATCGTTCCACCATTAATGGATACTTCAAGATCCATTGATTTTGCAACGGGTATATTGATACCGACACTTCCTTTATAAACACTTGTTTCAAATTCCTGACCGTCTTCTTTAATCTGTTGAGTGGCAATATATACCCCTCCACCTATCATTCCCCCTTTTTCCATCACATAGCCAAGCAAAAGATCAATTTTACCTTTGGGGCTATAAATTTTTTCTCTTGCTTTCAATCCATTTCCAAGAAATTTAGCCTTTCCAGGTGTAACATAATCAAGCATTTGATCATAACGGTTAAAAAATGCCCCTAATGAGAGCATCGGGTACTGACTTCCGCCATCAGTTCCCTGATTGAGTGAATATGAAATTATTGCACCAAAAAATGGGTCTAATGGATCTCTGTTTCCATTTTCTTTATCCACAGTCGAGTCCTGATTGTAGTACCCGTATGACCCATATACCATGTTTGGGTAAATATTTATATTTGCCGGATTTCTATAAATGCTTGCTTCATCCATAAAGAAAGCATCATGACGTCCCATTGTAATAACTCTTGCATCAGTTGCAAAACTACTGGCACAGCACCCCGCTGCTAACGCCCAAAACAGCACCTTTTTCATACAGATCCTCCCATTCATTCAATCCCCATTATGTCACATAAAATATTATTACTGTTTGCAGGTTGTTAAGTAATATCGGTCGTAATTATTAAGGATGTATCCTATTGAGAATACATCCTGTAATAATTTGACGCAAGTACTTGAATCTTAGCATTCTGGAAATACGAATGCAAGATTTTTTTGAAGATTAAAACTATTGTGAGAAAACAAAAGGATAGACTACTTCTGTCACATCACCAGGCTTGTCGATTTTCTCGAATACCCAGAGTTTTATCTTTGCAGCGATAAGCGTTTCAAGCTCAGAATCACCCATTGTTGATTCTACAACCTGACAGAAAATTACCTTTCCAAACTCATCAATTGCAAATTTGCATGTAATCTTTCCATTCAAACCGGGTTTATCTCTCAGGCGTTTGTTATAGGCATAACGAAGCGCTGCAAGGTTCTGCATAACCACACGCATGATACTTGCTTTACTTCTTCCACCAGTCAAGGCTCCACCCTTAAGAAATTCCGGTGCAGAAATCTTGAGTGAACCTCTCTTCTTGAGATTAAGCCCACCACCATCGCCACCCATCAGACCACCGATGAGGTCATCGATTCCACCAGCACCACTGCCACCAAAACCGCTTCCATAACCCGCTCCATATCCGATACCGGCGACACCTTTTCTTCCTACACCTCCACTACCACCAGATTTAAGACCGCCAACTCCAGAGAGAATAGCGTCAATATCTGTCGCGAATCCACCTTTACCAAAAATATCTGCAGATGCAACAGACTTTCCTTTAATCTGACCAGAAATGATACCAAGAACTCCTTTGTGTGTAACACGAGCACGTGGATCACCTCCACCTCCCTGCATACCACCTTTTCCCTGGCTCTTTTTTGGTGTAAGTTTTTTCTTATCTGATTTGATTTCTTCCTCTTTTTTCTCTTCCTTTTTCTTATCGAGAGTTGCATCAACCTCTTCTTTAACAAGTTTTGCAACACGCTCTTCAGGAACTTTTTCGAAGAAATCAGTAGCGATCTGAACGATTTCACGTGTGCTGAAATAGATACCGACGAGAATCGCAAGTATCATACAAACAAGTTCGGTATTTCTTAGTTGATTTTGTTTCTCAATTTTAAAAATATCTCCACGAGTTTTCAGCATCTCTGCATATTCAGCTTCGGATAAAACACGTCCAGGCTCATCATCCTCGTCATCATCTCCGGCTTTTCTGGGTGCCTGCTGATATCCCTGTGCACTTGCTGCAGTTGCAACCGATGCGACAGGAGCAGCACCATGAGTCTGCCCGAGCGGGACGAGTTCGACAGTTGCCCCAACAGTTCCAAACTGCTCCTGGAGCCTGCGCGCTTCAGCTTCATCAGCTTCTTTCCTGATACATACAGGTTTCTGAGTAATTACATTTAAAACTACATCGACCGTACTACCAGACCATCGCGCAATCTCTTCCGCAATCCGGGTTGCCCGTTGAGGATCAGAACATTTCTGGATAAGAACTTTATATTTCATTACCCCTGATCCCTTTCCATGACAGCAAAATTCATGTTATTGTATCCAACTTTTCCGCATGTGTTCATTATCTTAAACAGAACATCGAAGTCGATGTTTTTATCTACCTGTATAACGATTTTACCCTGGACCTGATTAATGGCACCAAGGCGAACCATCTCCTCTTCCATTGCGTAGCATGCCTTTAACTTTTCTATGAGTTTAGGCGGAGAAGGATCAGGATCATCTGCAGGTATTTTCCTTACATCTTCTGTTGGAATGACGGGCTGGTTATCAACCAGAACCATTTCATTTGTAACCGCCAGCTGAAGATTGACTTCCTGAGGTTTTTTCTTGGATACCGAGTTCGGTAACACAAGGTTATCAGCGTTTGTAAGAAGACTACCTTCAGAGGAGAACGACTTTAGAAGGAACACAAGAATAATAGTGAACATATCCATCATGGAGGTCACGTTCAGGTCATTATTTCTTGGTACCTTTTTGGTACGACCTTTAGCATTTGCCATATTAACCCCTCAACTTTGCAATAGATATGTTAGGAAATTCAGCTTCCCTTGCCTTATCCATGATCTGAACGATTTTATCATAGATAACCTGGTTCTCAGCAGCGATAATTACATCATTGCCATCCTCAGCATCCCGATACCGTTCTTTTACTTTCATAAGGCGATTTTTTAACTCATCATATGCAGACATCGGTTTTAACTCAAACTCTGCAGGATTTTTGACAATTATAACTCTTCGGGGATTCGATAGAGCATACAACGTGTCTCCAACATTTGCCTGCTGAACAGGCTCTGAGTTTGCGTTAGTAAGCATTTCACCAAAACTGGTATAAAGAGTTTTAATCATTTGACGAGTTTCGCCATCTACGGTATAAAGGTAAATGTCATATCTCTCGTAAATTGTCATATCTCTTCCGGTATTGGGATGTTTTACGGGCTTACCAGGTTCATACGCAACCGTAAAATCGTGATTATCATCATTAGCAATATAATGATGATACTCTGAGTAGAAAAGGCTAGGCATAAATCCGCCTTTTGCTCCCAACGTTACCACTGAATCTGTTACAATCGCTGTAAGAAGGAGTTTCTCACTTTTGTCTTCCTGTGGCTGTTGTGTAACAGCAGTCTTAGTCTGCGAACCGCGTTGCTCAGGCAGCTTGATATCAATGATAGCAACCTTAGCAAATTCTGCAGAGATAAGAAGCATTGGAATCAGGGTAACCATCAGGTTCATGAACGGTTTAAGGTCCATGTCCTGGCTTACAGTCATTTTTTTTCTGTTTCTCATTTTATTATCCTCTCCCTATTGATTTTTTCGGAACAGGATCATTCTTCAACAAGGTTAATCAATTTTGCAGTTTTTTCATCCATCTCTTCCATAATTCTATCTGCACGTGCTGCAAGGAACCCGTGAATCAGAATTGTCGGAATAGCAACAATAAGACCCCAGAGTGTTGTTGACATAGCAACGGAAATACCTGTTGCAAGTGCCTGTGCTCTCTGTGCTGCAGGAACGTTAGCGATAGCGTCGAAGGCAAGCATCAAACCGTAAATTGTTCCTGCCAGTCCCAGAAGTGTTGCAAGGTTTGCAAGAGTTGGAAGAAGAGGAATGTTACGACCGATTTTCGGTGCTTCACTAAGGAACACTTCATCAACAGCTTTTGAAACCTGCTTTGATCCTTTACCTCTGTTCTGGAGAACAGCAAGGATACCTTTTGCGAGTGGTGTCTGTACGGTTGAGGAAAACTTGATTGCTTTTTCGAAGTCCCCTGATTTCAGATATTTTGAAATTGAAGACATGAATGCTGCAGTACTTGTTCCACATTTCATAAAAAGGAACCATGCTCTTTCACCAATCAGCCCAAGGATTCCAAAACCGATAAACAGAATTAACCACATATAGACGCTTCCAGGTGAGACAAACCCATCCACGATAAACTTAACCATCATCTGCAATTCATTCATAGCAAGACTCCTTTTAGATTAAACGAATAAATAAAACAAAATGTTACAAATTTTCTTCTTAAGGTATATAATTTTTTTTATTAATGCTGGAATATTTTTACTGATTACATATTCTTGTTCTCTTTCAAATCTTTAATTTTCTCCTCTTCAAGGACAATATTACGTTTAGCATCCATTTCAATTCTGTTGAGCTGCTTGATCTTCTCCTCCATTGAAATCGACATATTCATAATATTTCGAATTCTTGACATATTCCTGTCAAACTCTTCATCGCGAGGACCTTGTTGCAATGGATCATTAGTGTCAATTACACTCTGATCGGTGCTTCCATCCGGAGAAATTAGTGCTGTTTGTTTCTGTTGTTCTGAAGGCTTCCACTCATCAATCTGAACACTGAGCATTTCGGACGTTGGATTGATCTCCTGTATACGCCCTTTTATTTTCGCAACCCATTCACTATTGGCAATACCGAGCTCTTTAGCAGCCCTGATCCCGTCTTCATATTTCGGAAGAGCCATATCCATAGCTTCGAGTTTTTTCTCTTCAAGCAAACCCCGGAACGCTTCGACCTCTTCGGGACTCAGCCCCCTTGGAATCGGAGCGCTTGCGAATTCAACACCAACCTGCTCCATAATCCAGCCCCTTTTATAGAGCATCTCCATAAAACGGTCTATTGACTTTTCTACATATTCACCTTTGATATTCTGAGTATGAGCCCAATCAATATTTTTAAAGAAATATTCCTGAGCCTTTTCATAGTATTTATCCAGACTGGAAAGAATTCTAATCCTTGAAGCAATTCTCTGCTCTGCAGAACCAAAAAGACTCTGATTTGCAACGGCCTCTGCCATATCTACAAATCCCATACCAATCATAAAGGTAGATCTGACAGTCCACTCTGCGATTCCAAGCTCAATTGCTTTTGCATACTGTTTGGCAGGTTCTTCAAGAGCTTTGGTTTTGTTCTTGATAAGATCTTTCATCGCCCTTTCGTTCTTGGTTGTAAGACTGATCCTCTGGAAATCCATGTAACTGATCTCTCCAAGACGATAGTATGCAGTTGCTATACTTGCTACATCGATATCAGCTTCCTTCTTGAACTTCTCGTAGATTGATGTTGCCATTCCATAATTAATCTTTGCCTGTGCATAGTTTTTCATATTGAAATAGGCATCAGCAGCTTTAACAAGAGCCTGAACCTGTTTGAAACGGTCACCGGCAAACTTCTGGGCATATTCAGAAAACACTTTCGCCATATTATCGTGCTGCTCCATTTTTTCGTAGCACAATCCTATAGAGAAAAATGCTTCAGCTGCATATTCGGACTGTTCAAACCGTTTTGCAAGAATATCATACACATTGATAGCGTTTGGATAAAGCTTACCCTTCTCAAATATGAGACCGGCATTGTACAGTGCCTGAGGTGTTTTTGGATCGTTATTGTAACGTTCATAAATCATTTCGAACATTTTTCCAGCCATATCAAACTGGTTGACTTTCTGGTAACATTCAGATGCAGAAGACAAACTTGGTATCGCAAATTCTGCATTGGTAATATTGTTTGCAGCAGTCTGATAGACCTGAGCCGCCTTTTCCCACTGTTCCGCACTCTTATAGTTTTCTGCAGCTCTTAAGAATGCTTTTTCCTTTAATGTTGACTTCGGAAATTTACCTGGCAGTTCTTCCAACACCAGAGCTGCCATTGCGTAATTTTTCTGTTCTTCATAAATAACAGCCGCTTCGAACCATCCACGGTCTGCAACCTTACTGGTTGGGAATTCTGTATAAATCGATTTAAATGCCTGAACAGCCGCATCTGCGTTACCATCTTTCTTGAGACCTTCAGCCCGTTTGTACATCGCACCAGCAGCAAGATCCAAAACTTCAGTATATTCCGGAGAATTTGAAGCTTCTCTTGAAAGAAGTTTTCTATAGATGCCCATTGCCATATCATACTGATTATTTGAAGTATAGCTGTTGGCAAGCATTCTGTTTGCTTTGTCAGCAACTTTTGCGTCTGGATAGTTATCGGTAATCTGCTTGAACACTCTTATAGCGTTATCATATGATTTTGCAGAAAAATGCACATTTCCTGCAAGATACAACACTTCCGGTGAGTTTGAACTCTTTGGGAAACGCTGCTGGAAACGCTCTGTGTATTCTAAAAGCTTTTTTGTTTCTGGTAGTTCATAGGCTTTATCATCCGTAATCCCATTTTCTGACATTGTCTGTTTCTTACATTTATCCAGAGCAACAATCACATTATATCCCGCATCTTCCTGGGAAATGACAGTCGGCCCCTTGCCGGCTTCCTTTTTCATTTTTTCAGCATCGTCAGCATCCACTCCCAGCGTATCAACCTCTGCTGAATACTTCGGATAGGTGCTGAGATCCTGCATCGCCACATAATCGTAACTTTCCGCGGCTTTGGCACAATCGTTAAGGGCATTATAAATTTCGGCAACATTGTATTTGAACTCATACGTTTTCCATTTGTCACCAGGAAATTTTACAAAATATTCCTCATAACGTTTCAAAGCCATCTCATATGCAGATCGGTCTTTCTTTTTCTGAGCAAGAGCATGATAATAAATGGCAATATGGCCCAAAGCTCTTCTCATTTCACTCTGTGATTTCTCGATAACGGCAAGCTGGCTTTTGTTATATTTAAACCACTCGGAGCCTTGAACGTAATCATCAACAAGACGAACACGCTCCTGGTTAGCTTTTTCATGCTCTTTTTTGACAACATAACATTCGATAAGTGCCTGTCGTGCAGTTGGAGCCTCTTTATAATTCGGGAATCTTTTAAGAGCTGTTGTCAGAGCTACAATTGCATCATCAAACTGACCATGTGTACGATTTTTAAGACCGATAGTATACATTACGTAGTCTTCATATGGTTTTTTACCCACACGTTTAAAGTAATCAATTGCTCGCTTTGCACCATCACCCATATCAGAAAATGAGATCGCCATGAATTCGAGTGCCATATCCCTGAACTCTTTTTTGGGATAAATATTGGCATCACAATTTTCAACATAGGTATGAAACAGATCGACAGCTTTGTCTAAATCTCCAAGATTATAATAAACTTCAGCTTTTCGGTAGTTGACCATTTCCCAAGACTGAATGTCAACCTCATTCTGGTTGATTTTCTCAAGATATTTAATTGTTGTGCTCATATCATGATCAAGATATGTCAGATCGGCCAAACGGAAATAAGCAGATGACGTTCTGGGACTTTTTGGAAACTTATTTACAAGGTTAGCGAAAGCATCCTTTGACTTGTCAAGATCACCCATGAGTAAATAAATAGTACCCATCTGATAATATGCTTCACTTAATTTTGGAAAATCAGGGTACTCCTGATTCAGGCGTTCGTACATCCCTAACGGCTTTGAATAATCCGGAATCGGGTTAACCGGTTCAGGACCACGGCCTGTCTTTGAGTACGCTTCCATCGCTTTTTCGTACTCTTCTCTTTTCTGGATGTATGCATCACGAGATTCATCGTAATAAAGATTTCCAAGCGTGTATATAACATCAGCACATCGCTCCGATTTTCTTCCGGTACAACCACCGAGCAACTTTTCATAACGGGCGATAATTTCCTGAAGCCTTGATCCAGAAGGCCTTACATTATCTAGTTGTGGCTGTCTTTCTGCAACTTTTCTCCTTTTGGCTTCCAGTTCTGCAATCTTTCTTTTTATTTCTTCCTGCCTCCTGCTGTCCTGAGCAAAATTCACTGACATCAGTAGCAGGACAATAACCGAAGTTCCTCTAAACAACGATGATCCAATCCTTAAGCGCATTCATTAACTCCTGTTATATTATTCAGCTGTGATACTATACTATAATAAATTTTTTTTAATTTTGCTTATCGAGTTCTTCTTTTAATTTTTCGATCTCTTCATCAATCTTCTCACTCTTCTCTTTTGCATCCCGAATCAACTCATTAGCCTTCTTTGCATTAACAGCTTTGGTTACACGAGCAAGAGCATATTCAGCATCCATGAGAATCTCTTCTTTTCTCTTGAAAAAACGTGTGTGAGACTTCGCCAGAAGTGTGTAATTAAAATATGCCTTCGATTCTTTTGCAAATTTCTCAAATTCATTTTGAAGCGGTGACCGTTCTTCAAGCGTTCTGTTAGTTGGCTTTCTTTTTGCATTTTTGAGTATCATCTCTGCTGTCGGAGCGAACTCATTGGTAGTTTGCTCAAATTGAGATTTTTTCGCGGCAAGATCTTCATCAGTTATAAAAGTTCTGTTGCATGCAGCTACACACTGTTCGAGAACAGTCAGAGCCTCAGGCTGCCTTTTAAGTAACATTAAAGCATACCCTTTTAATAGAAATGCCTCAGGAATCAAGGGTGACTCAGGAAAGGATGAAATCAGTCTCTCTGAGGTCTGCAAGGACACATTTGGTTGATTTACCTTTATCCATGCCCATGCCGTACCCAGTAATGCTTCATCCTGGTACGTAGAGCCTTCCTCAACTCTCTGGTAGGACTCAACCGCAAGACGAAGCTTATCTCCCATTTCGTAATACAAATGTCCCAGTTTAGTATTTGCTGCATCCTGGAGCAATTGATCAGAAACTTCCTGTGTTGTATCACTTACTATAGCCTTCAGTTGATTAAGGGCAGCCTGATCTTTACCGTTCTCAACATTTATAATTGCAAGTGTGTATTGAGCATAAAGATAGTTAGGATCTCCAGGCTGTATAGCCGAGAACAGCTGTTCTGCAACATTGTAATTTTTTCGACTGAAATGAATCTGACCAGCAAGATAGTCCGCATCAGGACGAATATCACTGTCAGCATACAGATTTGTAATAAATGCATGGTTTTTAAGCGCATCATCATTCTTATTTTCACGATAATCAAGACTTTGCAAACCAAAAATGTATTTCGAACGCATTTCTGATGTTGTGAATTCTTCAAGTGCATCCTTGTATACCTGACGAGCGATATCGTTCATATAAAGGAATCGGTAGCTATTTCCCATGTACCAGGTTGCTTTGTCGTTCAGATGAAAATTCGGGAACAGTGAGAGCACTTTACCAAAGGCAAACGCCGCTTCCCAGTATTTTCCGGCAAGATACAACCGCATAGCTTCATTATAAGCGTCCATGGGAGCAAGAATCAGCTGATCGTAAAGACGTTTTGATTCTTTCTGCTCCCGGGTCTGCCCGAAATCAGTTGAAAGCTTGAACGTACCCGTAAACCCACGTTCATCTCTCTTATCACCACCAGGAAGTACTGTTTCAATAAAACTGTAACCTCCATTGAAATCAAAATTGACATAGTTAATCATGTCAGGTAATGGATACATCAGATTATAATTGAAACCCAGATAAGGGATATTATTATTCGTCCAACCTAATTTGAACCATATCTGAGGGATAAACATATACTTTACATGAAAACCATTACGATAGGTTATCGGTATGCTTCCTTTACCCTCACTTTTGAACATTTCTGCATAAGATTTCCAATTTTGAAATATCGGTGAGAGTCCATTATCCAGTACTAATTCATAATCAAGAACCAGATTATCATTAAAGAGAGCATAGCGAACACCGGCACGTACACGACTTATGGTAATTTCCGGATTTTCAGTATCTTCCCATTTCACCTGCGTTGGAAGAAGATCCTGAAAAGTAAGACTGAAGCCCAGATCTCCCAGACGATAATGATCTATGGGATTCCAGTAAACACCAAGGTCCACACCCGGTATATGCGAGAACGCGATATTTTCACCAAACTGGTTTTGGAGTCTGAATTTAAGGTTTGCCCCAACCATTAAAAATGGGAAAATCCGGTAACTGTAATGTCCAATTGCCCAAAGATCAAGGAATCGTACTGATCCTGAATCACTGACACCGGCATCTTCCGAAGTTGTTGTTTTTTCCATGATACCGCTTGTCCACACAGTTGTAAATCCGGCTGTATGGTTTCTACGAATGGGAAAAAGTGCCCGTAAGTTCTGAAATCCCAGTCCGTCATCAAATGCTGACCATCTATAAAAATTCAGTCCGACATGCATCTGATTAACACGGTACAACAGTGCCGGATTAATCAATGAGGAAGTCCAGTCGTTAAGATCCTCAGTAAAGTCTGCCTGGAAATAGGGCGCATCATACCCTCCACTGGCTTTGGCTGCAGCAGTTTTATATAAACCAGCCAAAAGCATCATCGCAACGACAAAACCAATCACTCTCATTTGTACTTTTTGTAAACGTTTCACGGCATACCAGCCTTTTTAAAAGGTTTAATGTATCGGAACGACCTCTACCCGCCGATTCCTGGCCCTACCCTCTGCATCTTTATTTTTTGCAGTTGGTTTACTTTCTCCATAACCACGAGCAACTAATCGATCAGCACTGATTCCTCTCATCACCAGGTATTCCACTACTGATTTTGCTCTATCGTATGACAAAGCCAGGTTATAATCGTCTGATCCCTGATCATCAGTATGACCGCCTATTTCCACTCGTACATTCTGATATGCTTCCAGACTGTTATATACCTGTTCAAGGACGTAGTAGGATTCTTCAAGCAGTTCTGCACTTGCAGTTTTGAAATTCACTCCACGTAATACAAGTGTCTGTTTAATTTCCTCCGGTTTTTCATCAGGACAACCGTCCGTGTCTTTATAACCGTTAACAGTTTCAGGATTATTTGGACAAGCATCTGACACATCCGGAATACCATCTTTGTCATTATCCAGATCCGGACAACCATCAACATCCTGGAATCCATCCCTGTCTTCAGGTTCATCGGGACATTGATCCTGAGCATCGTAAATTCCATCTTTATCATTATCGTAATCGGGACAACCGTCTATGTCTTCGAATCCATCTTTATCTTCCGCAACATCAGGGCACTGATCGACGTCGTCGGGAATACCATCACCGTCTTTATCCGTAGTGAGTACTTCAACCATCTGATCGGTAATGAGTCCAATATCGGTTCCGTTCTCTCCGGTACCCTTACAGGGAGATACAGGTTTAACGAAATAATTAAAATCCGGATGTCCTTCTGATATGAATATCGGTTCCTTCTGAATGTTGCTTTGATGAACAACAGCTACATTATTGAAAGGAGCTCTGTTTTCATAGAAATTGTTATTAATAATACGGGTTTTTCTGGCTTGAGGCTCTATGAATACACCATACTGTTTATTCCGGGTGGTAATGTTGTTACGTATTAACACTTCTGTCCTGTTGGCACAATAAATAGCACAGTAACCATTCTCAAGAATGACATTATGATCGACACTGGTCCGGGTACCCCGTGAACCTTCCAGGAAAATACCAGTCCACTCGTTGCGATATATTACATTGTTGTTAATATCCGGCAATGAAATCAGCGCGTGGATACCTGTACCCTTATTATCTATTATGAGATTCCGTTTAATAATCGGCCTGGTGTTCTTGCAGAGGACACCAACAGTACCATTTCGAATTGTAAAATTGGTAATAGTCGCATCATCGGCACCTGTAACACAAGGTCCGAGCCTTCGTCCATCGATAACAGTACCGAGCATATCCTGCCCCTGCAAAACCACGTTATCAACCATTGTGACATTCTCGTAATAAACTCCCTTACCAACATAAACCGTATCACCCTCATCAGCCTCACCTAATGCCTGGTGAATAGTCGGGTAATCGTGAGGTACTACGATCTTTTTACCTGCCATTGAAAGGCATACTCCCATTACGATCAGGGAGAGGATACGAACTGACTTTAAACTATCTCGTTTGTTCATAAAAACCCGGGTATATTAAGGGCTTAAATTAAAGAAGACTTACCAGCCTACTCCTTTATACGTCGAAGAGGTTCTTAAATATATCTTTTTCCAAAGTACCATTCAAGTTCCCCACACACACAATACAAATACAGAGTAACCATATTTAACGATTAAATTTCGCAGTATACATCAAATTTGAACATCTGTAACAGCACACGCGACATTTATCGTAGTAATATAAAACAAATATAATACAGATACAATGTGTTACTTCAAACTTTAACCTCAAGTAACCATTAATATAGTGTTTTTCTGGATATTGTAAAAAATTTTTTGTGTACAAAGTTCATTTAACCGATTAAAAGATTTATTTTGTAATACGGGTTTTACCATCCCTCAATATAGATCCTTTATATGACAGTATTTCTGTTGCAGAGCAGAATCGCATAAATAAAATCTTGAAAATATCTCTAAAGGTGTGGAACTCCCGCAATCTATCACCATCAGGTTACAATTATTATTCTATCCAACGACTAAATATACCAGCATTATAACAATAAAAAATAACCCTGTTATTTTCTATTATACCTTTATTAATTTCCATATATACAATAAAATTCAATCTGTTTGATTTTTTTTAATGAGCACAGTCCAACCTGGTACCACTATGAAAATTTTTAACTTTTTTACTACCCTTAAAATTGTAATTATAATCTTTTCACTCTCAAAGAGTTCATTTGCTTTTGGTCTGAACAAAGTTCAGTATCAGCCACTTCAATGGCGCTACATACAATCTACTCATTTCAGAACATATCTCCATCAGGATCAGGGCGACTTGCCATTTCTTTCGAATAGAATGATTGAAGACGCTTATACCCGTCTTTCAAACAGTTTCAATTTTACCCACAAAGACCCCATTCCCCTGGTGATTTACGGAAATCCGAATCTCTTTACACAAACAAACATAATAACAGAGATTCTGCCTGAAGAGGTTGGTGGATTTACAGAAGTACTTAAAAACCGCATTGCAATTCCCTATAACGGCTCCTATAACGAATTACGACACGTATTGCACCATGAACTGGTCCATGCTTTTCAATTTGGAATACTGTTTGACCAGATTGGCGGCAACATTTTTACATCCGGGGTTCAGGTACCCTTGTGGTTCATGGAAGGACTTGCTGAATATCTTTCATCGGGATGGGATATTGAAGCGGATATGTTTCTTCTTGACCAGACGATACACGGTGAAATTCCCCTCCCGGGACCTTATCTTGATGGATACATGGCTTACAAGGGCGGACAATCTTTTTTTCACTTTCTTGAGGCATCTAAAGGAGACAGCGCATTTTCCTATTTTCTCAAAGAATTCAGACGCTCCAGAAACTTTGAAACTTCATTTAAAAGAATTTACGCAAAGGGACCTGATGAACTTGGAAAGGAATGGCTCAGAGAATTAAAAAAGATGTACTGGCCTGAGATAGGACAGAGGCTGGATCCTTCAGAAAACTCTACTGCGGTCACCAACCATCTTAAATCCCGCAACTACTTCAACCTTCAACCACGTATGGCACCGAACTGCTCAACGATAGCATTTTTCAGTGATCACAAAGATTTTACCAGTATCTTGCTGACTGACAGAGATGGAAAAATTCAAAAATCCATTTCCCAAACCGGATATGGAGGATATTTTCAATCATTTCACCCTTTTCGCAGCGGAATATGCTGGTCTTCAGACAGCAAAAAATTAGCATTCGTCACGTTGGTTGAAGGACGTGATGAGATCAGAATCATAGACGTCACAAAGCGTAGGAAAATCAGAAAAGTCAAAACAAATCTGTTAAGCCTCAGCAGCCCTGACTGGTCCACCGATGGAGACCATCTTGTTTTCAGCGGGATTGACCGTGGCTGGAGAGACATTTACATGTACGATCTTAGGAACGATTCACTTGTGCGCCTGACAAATACAATTACAGATGAAACCGACCCTCATTTTTCACCAAATGGTTCCGAAATAATCTATTCCTATCAGGACACCTGCCTTACTGCCGATATAAAGAAAAACGCGTATGGACGATCCCCGTCAGATCTTCGCATGCTCAACATCAACACCCGTACAATCACTCTTCTCACCTCAACACCCTGGAGTGAAAAACAACCCTGTTTTTCTCCTGATGGAAATTTTGTCGCATTTGTTTCTGATCGCAACGGCATTGATAATATATACATCGCACCAATCGATTCCATTTCAAAGGCCAAGCCACTTACTGATTATGTGGGAAGCTGTTCAAATCCTGACTGGACTGGCGATTTTATCACCTTCACCCTTTTTCAAAACCGGGGATGGAACGTCCGCATTATCGAATCACCACACTCCAAAATCAAAAAAGATACCCTTGCTGTAACACGCTGGGTAGAATCAAATCTTGACACCTCCATACACTATTTCTCCAGAAATCCTATTCCGGTAGATACGATTCGTAAAAACATGAAACAAAAAATCGGACCGGGAAATAGAAATCAGTCAGATACGACCGAAATAGTTGAACTGACTGAGAAGTCCTCAAAAACTTCACGCTATAAAAAGAAAGAGGCTGATACAGCAACAATTTCTGATATAATAATAAAAGAAACAGATACTGAGTTAGTTTCAGATTCAAACTCTGTTCAGGTAAAAGTCGAAAGCCTATCGGACTCATCTTCTGATTCTGCAGCGATCACTGAAAATATTCCGTCCCGGGACACGACGACACAAAAGGATTCTTTTTCAATTAAAGAATTACCATCACAGGAGAAAATGACGACAGTTCCGTACAGACTGAAATTTTCGCCCGATGTTGTAGCGGTTGGTGTCGGTATGAGTACCATTTATTCACCAGCAGGTCAGGCACAACTCTCTTTCAGTGATGTAATGGGTGATCATCGTATCACTGTCGCCGGTGACCTTCAGGGTAACTTTAAAGACTACCTTCATCTCTACCTTTCTTACATTTATTTAAAACAGCGTCTTGACATTGGTATCGGCGGGTATGTCAGCAGAGAATATTCCTACCTGGGATTATTCGCGGAACAATTATTTCACGATGAAGAGATCACCGGGTTTATTTTTGCACAATACCCGTTTTCATTGATTTCACGCCTGGAATTCAGTTTATTGGTTAACCATCTCGAACGCGATCCGATTAACACCAAAGATACAACTATCATAAGTACTATATTTCAACCGTCCATTGGCTATTCTTATGATAATATTCTCTGGGGAATCACCGGCCCTGTCAATGGTACACGGGCACAGGTTACACTGGACATCACGCCCCCCTTTGATTTTATTGTCAATCCATACATTTCACTTGATATTGACATACGACATTACTTTCATATAATGAAACGATTTGTATGGGCAAACCGTCTATTTACCGGAATCAGTTTTCCAATCAGTGATGCGGCCTCCGATAAACGCTACTTTCTTGGAGGTAATGACAACTGGCTTTTTTATGATCTTAACCGAAACGAATATGAGCGCAATATTGCATACACTATTCACTCAGAGTTCGTAACACCTTTGCGAGGACATAAGTACCTGGATATCACAGGTACAAGGACAGTACTTCTTAACACAGAATTCCGTTTTCCATTTATCAGAGATATTTCCCTTGCATGGCCCCTGCCACTTCGAATACAATATGTTAATGGTGCACTCTTTTTCGATGCTGGAAACGCATGGGATAAAGGTACTAAAAATAATGGACTCCCTTTACCCGATAAACTTTATGGCGGTTTTGGCTTTGGCATGCGTGCAAATCTTGGAATTTTCGTGCTTCGCTATGATCGGGGCTGGCCTACAGACTGGGAAAAAGTCGGTAGTCCGATTAACTACTTCTCACTTGGCGCAGAATTCTAAAAAAGGATATATATGAACCTCGATTTCAAAAATGCAAAAGTACTGGTTGTCGGCGATTGCATGCTTGACCGTTACTATTTCGGTAAAGTGACAAGAATCTCTCCTGAAGCACCGGTACCGGTTACCAGAATAGCCTCGACCAATGACACCCTCGGTGGCGCCGGAAACGTTGCAAATAACCTGGTCCATCTTGGAGCTGCCTGCATTCTGATTGGTGCAATCGGTGACGATGATCATGGTAAACTGATCCATACCAGATGTAACGCGGGTAGAATCGATTTCAAACCTGTACGCAGCGTTTCTCAAACAATTGTAAAAATCCGTGTATTCGGGGATCATCAACAGATCGTCAGAGTAGACTTTGAAGACCCCCTGTTTATTGACAGTAAGGCAAAAAGTGAACTTTTCAAAAGTCTTGATTCCGTTTTTGATGAAATTTCCCTTGTTGTAATAAGTGATTACGGCAAAGGATTCTGCACACCCGGCCTTTGTTCACACATCATAGAAAACGCCTCCAGACGTAACCTGAAAGTGCTTATCGATCCCAAAGGTAACGATTGGACCAAATATAAAAATGCAACAATCATTACTCCGAATGTTAAGGAGCTTTTAGAAATTTCAGGTACATTAATTGATAATGAGGACGACAGCGTCTGCGAAACCGGTACCAGAATTCGTACCACCTATGCACTTGAACACCTGCTGGTAACACGTTCTGAAAAAGGGATGAGTCTCCTCAATCAATCCAGTTGCAGCCATTTCCCGACAGAAGCCAGGGAGGTTTTTGATGTGTCAGGAGCTGGAGATACAGTCATGGCAACACTTGCAGCATCACTGGCATCAGGATATGATATCGTTACATCAACACGACTCGCAAACAAAGCCGCCGGAATAGTTTGTGGAAAAATAGGTACAGCTCCAATCGAACTTACAGAACTTCAGGCCGCTTATTCATCAACGGATAACAGTAAAGTTACCAGTACAGAAAGTCTTCTGCAAAAAATTCAGACATTAAAGAATGAGGGTAAGAAGATTGTTTTTACCAACGGCTGTTTCGATCTGCTTCACAGAGGCCACCTTCATCTATTCAATGAAGCAAAAAAAATGGGTGATGTCCTTGTAGTTGCAATCAACAGTGATGAATCGGCGAAAAAAATCAAGGGTAACCGCTACCCTGTCAACAGCGAACAGGACAGATCATTTGTTGTATCGTCAATCAAAGATGTTGATTTTGTCACCATCTTTGACGAAGTAACACCCGAAACATTACTGACACAAATAATGCCCGATATTATTGTAAAAGGTGGTAATTATTCCGTCGATGAAATTGTTGGAAAAGAATTCGCGCACAAAGCCGTGATCATTCCCATTCTCGATGGATATTCAACGCAGGAATTGAACAGAAAATTTCAATCTGCCGATATCGATTGATTGGCGGCCGCAGGCCGTGCAATCATTCCCATTCGATTGTTGCCGGGGGTTTGTGCGTTATATCGAAAAACAGATCACCAATTCCATCGATTTCTGCAGCCTGCTGAATTATCCTGTCGATTGTTTGCTGTGCCAGTGGCGCAAATCTTGCTGTCATTGCTTCCTGGGAAACGATCGGACGAACAACCACACACTCATTGCCATCACTGTTGAGTAACGGAAGCAATACTACCGGAAGTTGCCATATCGTGCCATATTCACCAGAGGTACGAAGTGCTTCAGTTACAATGTGATCCACCTGTCGCAACTTATCAAGTCTTTGGCGATTGATCTGAGCGTTTATGAGTGTGTATTCAGGAGTTGCTCCGGTCTTTATTCCGAAAACAACTCTATTGACAGAGTGTATTGAATTGGTAATTTTTGTTGAAAGTATCTCTAAAAGCTCCCAGTCGCATGTACCGCGAATCAGCACCGGATGTGCATAGGAACGTTCATCACCCTGCACACCAACACTCTTCACAGGAAGTATTGATGACATATAGCCGTATTTTGAGACAATTGAGTCAACTGCACTCTGATCATCACTGGTAAGAGGAACAATTCCATCTGAGCACAGAACGCGGACACCTAAGCCCGGCCCGGGAAATGGATGCCTCCAGATCAGTGAATGAGGTATCCCCAGTTTTTCACCGATCTCACGTACCTCGTCTTTGTAAAGATGCGCAAGCGGCTCTATTACCAGCCCCTTCTCAATGAGCTCAAGTATGAGATCAACACGATTGTGATGTGTTTTTATTCTGTCGGCATGCTTTGTCCCTGCACTTTCAATCGTGTCCGGATAGATTGTCCCTTGTGCAAGAATCCATTCATCAGCGTTAAGTCCGAATTTTTCGTACGTTTTTTCTTTAACAGTAAGAAACATGTCTCCAATAATTTTGCGTTTCCTCTCTGGTTCGATCACCCCATCGAGCGCCGAGAGGAAATCGTCCGAAGCATCAACGACCTTAAGATTATCATAACCGTGTTCATTCATATAGTTGAGCACAGCCTCAGATTCATGTAACCGCATCAGCCCGTTATCGATATGAACCCCTAACACCCGCTCTTTTCCAAGTACTTTATTAAGGAGTGAAAACGCAACTGTCGAATCAACCCCTCCTGACACAAGCAAAAATACATTTCTGTTTCCTGCTTTTTTACGAATGTCTTCAGCAATCGATTCAAAAAAGGTATCACTATTCCATTGATGTTTACATCCACATATCCCGATGAAATTTTCAAGAATTTTCATTCCACATGGGGTATCGGTAACTTCCGGATGAAACTGCAGGCCATAAAAATGTCGCTTCTCATCACCGATTGCAGCAAATGCACAATCATCAGTACTACCAAGTATCTCAAATCCATCGGGGATCTTACTTACGGTATCACCATGACTCATCCATACCTGCTCTGTTTTTTCCAGTCCGTTGAAAAGGGTTGTTGAATTTTTAATCTGAAGTTGTGCAATTCCATACTCCCTGGTAGTTCCTCTGCTCACGACACCACCTAACGACGAACAGAGATGCTGATGCCCATAGCAGAGACCAAGAACCGGTAGCTTCAAAGACAACAGTTCACCATTAAAACAGGGGCTGTCCTGAGCAAGAATGCTGTGCGGTGATCCGGAGAGAATTATTCCCTTAAAATGTTTCAGTGCAGCCGGGTCGACATCAGGTTGAACAATTTCTGAGTATACCCCCAATCTTCTAATGCGATTCGCGATTAAATGGGCGTACTGACCTCCAAAATCCAGTACAACAATTGTATCAACAGATGAAAGATTCATTGAAAGTTTCCTTCGAAACGATTTGAGAATAGGTAAGTTTTAATTCTATTATAATTATATGTATTGCAGCAGTACGCGTTCACTTTCTATTTTATTAATAATATGTTATTAGAAAGGAAAAAATCCAATCGTGACAGAAAAAATACATCGACGCCCTTTCAGGAATTTTTTTATCAAAAAATCATTACAGTTCAAAGTGACATTTAAAATTTTCGTATCCGTACTGGTATCAGCATTGCTCACGCTGGCGGTTCTTGTTCTTGTTTACGACTGGAAGTCCCAGCATGGAAGCTACTACTACATGAGTAATGATATCAGACAAGATCTTCAATTGCTGGAACTGAAAAGTATTCTTGGAACGATACTTCCTCCAATCCTTGCAGTTGAACTGGTGGGCGTGTCTATTGCTTTTATTATCGGACTCATCTCTTCCAGAAAGATCGCAGTTCCGATATACAAGATCGAAAAGTGGGCTCACCGCCTCCGAAACGGAAAATTAAATGCGCAACTTGCATTCAGAACTGAAGACCGCCTCGATGACCTGACAAGTCAATGTAATGGCGTAACAGAATTTTTCCGGAAAACATGTCTTGAAATAGCAGAACATTCTGACGCAATTTCCTATAATCCGGAAAACGCAGAGTTTGTAAAAGAGCATGTTGCAGCGATAAAAAAAGCCCTGGACAAAATGGAGCTATAGGCTATAGCCCCATTTCGGCAAGCTTTTCAAGAAGATTTTTTGCATCTTTGCTGAGTTTCTCGGGTGTTCTGACGTGTACCCGGACAAGTTGATCTCCAGTCTCTCTACCATGAAGAGAAGGTAGCCCCTTGCCTTTAAGACGAAATATCTTTTCAGATTGAGTCCCGGATGGTACCTTAAGACTTACTTTTCCATCAATGGTTTCAACCATCTTACTGGTACCTAACGCTGCATTGGAAAATGTGATATCAACATCACAAATCAAATCGATACCGTGCCGCTGAAAGAAATCATGCCTTTTTTCCTGAATAAGTACTATCAAATCACCGGCCGGTCCACCATTGCGTCCAGCATCACCCTTCCCGGGCACATTTATATAGTTTCCTTCGGCTACGCCTTTAGGAATGTCGACCGTAACTGTTGTTTCGCTAGACTCAAGCCCCGAACCTCCACAGGAATTACACGAATCAGTAGCAACCTGACCTTCACCCCGACATACCGGGCAGACACTTTCCTGAATAACCTGACCAAAAAAGGACTGTGCAACCTGGCGAACCCTTCCGGCTCCGTTACATTTTGTACAGGTAGTTCGCTTCCCGCTTTTTGATCCGGTTCCATTACAGGCGCTGCATTTCTCTTTTCTACGAACTTTCAGCGTTTTTTGAACACCACTGGCAATCTCTTCCAGAGTTAATGGCAAACGTATCTGAAGGTCGTTTCCAGGAATTCCTCCTCCGCCTCCGCCACGGCGCCCGCCACGAGAGCCGCCAAAACCAAACAGATCAGAACTTCCAAAATCGCTCATGAATGCCCGCAGAGCATCAGAAATATCAAAACCTCCAAAGCCGCCAAAACCGCTGAATCCACCGCCACCGTATCCGCCACCCTGCTCAAAAGCAGCATGACCGAACTGGTCATATTGCTGACGTTTTTTAGGATCTTTCAAGATTTCATAAGCCTCTGTAGCTTCCCTGAATTTTTCTTCAGCGTTCTTATCGCCCGGATTTTTATCAGGATGATATTTTACCGCAAGCTTGCGGTACGCCTTTTTTATCTCTTCATCACTGGCATCTTTTTCAATACCCAGCACTGCATAGTAATCTTCTTTAGCCATAATATCCTGTACCTTTACTTTTCAGTCTTCTTTTCTTCATTATCGCCTTCAGGTTTACCTGATGATACGATAACCCGCGCATGTTTCATGACCTTGCCTTTGAGACGATATCCGCGTTCGTAAATGTCTGCTATATGATCCTCAGGAATTTCCTGATGTGGAGTTTTCATCAAAGCGTCATGCTCCATCGGATCAAACGGTTCTCCAGGTGCGCCAAACACTTCAAGACCATGTTTTACCAGAACGGTGTCAAATTTACTGAATATCAGTTTCAATCCTTCAAATATTGTTTTATAATCTTCTGCCTGCTCACTGGACTTTACGGCACGCTCAAAACTTTCGCGAACATCAACAAGATCAGTCATCAGTCTCTCATTGGCGCTGTCCACCATTGTCTGGTACTCCCGGCTGGACCGTTTCTTGTAGTTGTCAAATTCTGCCATTAACCTTAAATAACGGTCATTCCAGTTCTGAACCTGTGCCTTGAGTACTTCAACAGTCTCAGCCGGTTCCTCAGCTGCGTGTTCCTGCCCCTGAGCAGCTTCACTTTCAGCATCCTCATTTTTTTCACCAGAATTTTCATTAACCGCCTGGGACATGGATTCATCAGCTACCTTCTCATCATTTGTTTCCTTGTCCAGGATATCTTTTTTATTTTTCTTTTCAGCCATTTTCGTCTCCTCCGGGCAGTACACAACTGTGCCTCTGTTGTATTAATAACATCTACTTTTTAATTCACGCCGATACACCCGATCCCCACCCGGGGGCCATCAAGGATGCATCAGAAAATATATTCCACCATGCTACTCAACAGCATGTAACTGGTTTTCTTTTTCCCTCATATTGCAACACAGATAATTGTGAAGATGCTGCAGAAAGGTCAAACCACTTCTGACGAAAGAGGTTACGAGAGACCCTATTGGTGATGCATTCGAGAATACAGTTCCCGACGAAAGCGCCAGGCACCTTTAATTTCCGGTCAAAAAGATACTTGTTATTCATGATGGAAAAGAGGTTCACATTTGATTATAAACCGCAGAGCAGATCTGCTCTGCAGTTTAATTGTTCATGCAATAAATCGTGAAATACGATAAAACCGCATGGATATTACATCATATCCATACCGCCCATACCGCCCATTCCACCCATGCCTCCCATACCGCCCATTCCACCCATGCCGCCCATACCAGGCGCACCGGCACTTTCTTTTTCATCTTTGGGACGTTCGGTAATAACACACTCGGTTGTGAGAACAAGACCTGCAATGCTTGAAGCATTTTCTAACGCTGTTCGTGTTACCTTGGTCGGGTCAATGACACCAGCCTGAAGAAGATCTTCATAGGTGTTGGAGTATGCATTGAAACCGTAAGCACCTTTACCCTTCTTGACATCATCACAAATCACTGATGCTTCAAGTCCGGCATTTGCCACGATCATACGAAGTGGTTCTTCAACTGCGCGACGAATAATATCGACACCAATTGCCTCATCACCTTCGAGTTTGAGAGAATCAAGCGCCTTTACAGAACGAATAAGCGCTACACCACCTCCAGGCACAATACCTTCTTCAACAGCAGCGCGTGTTGCATGAAGAGCATCTTCAACTCGTGCTTTCTTTTCTTTCATTTCTGTTTCTGTTGCTGCACCGATGTTTACAACTGCTACACCGCCTGCAAGTTTGGCAAGACGTTCCTGAAGTTTTTCGCGATCATAATCTGAGGTTGTTTCATCCATCTGTCTGCGGATCTGGTTGACACGACCTTTAATATCGTCAGCTTTTCCTGCACCTTCGATAATGGTTGTGTTTTCCTTGTCGATGACAACGCGTTTTGCTTTACCGAGAGAATCAACTGTCGTATTTTCGAGTTTGAAACCGGCTTCTTCAGAAATAACGATACCACCGGTAAGAATAGCAATATCTTCAAGCATCGCTTTACGACGATCACCAAAACCAGGAGCTTTGACAGCGGTAATCTTGAGGGTACCACGCAGTTTATTGACAACAAGAGTTGCCAGTGCTTCACCATCAACATCCTCAGAAATAATTACAAGTGCCTTCCCCATCTGTGCAACTTTTTCGAGGATTGGAAGAAGGTCACGCATGGTGCTGATCTTCTTGTCATAAATGAGAAGAAGAGGTTCATCCAGAAGACATTCCATTGTTTCTGAATTAGTCACAAAATATGGTGAGAGGTAACCACGGTCGAACTGCATACCTTCAACGACTTCAAGGTGTGTATCGATCCCTTTTGCTTCTTCAACAGTGATAACACCATCTTTACCAACTTTTTCCATTGCATCAGCGATAAGATCACCGATCTCTTTGTCATTATTTGCTGAAATAGAGGCAACCTGAGAAATCTCTTTTTTTCCTGAGATTGGCTTCGATTCTTTTTTGAGCTGTTCGATAATGGCTTTTACAGCTTTATCGATCCCGCGTTTGAGTGCCATAGCGTTTGCGCCGGCAGTTACGTTTTTTACACCAAGTCGTGCAATTACCTGAGCCAGAACAGTCGCAGTTGTTGTTCCATCACCAGCCACATCAGACGTCTTGGAAGCAACTTCCTTAACCATCTGAGCGCCCATATTTTCGAACTTATCTTCAAGTTCAATCTCTTTTGCAACAGTAACACCATCTTTGGTGACCGTCGGAGAACCGAAACTCTTATCAAGAACAACGTTTCGACCACGAGGACCGAGAGTCACACGAACTGCATTTGCAAGGGTGTCTACACCTTTGAGAAGTTTATCACGAGCAATGGTATCAAAAGCCAGTTGTTTTCCAGCCATATTAAATATCTCCTTTTAAAAAATTTAGTTTACATCAAATAAAATAATTACAGCAGAGCCAGAACATCACTTTCACGCATGATAAGATAATCGGATCCCTCGATCTGAACTTCTGTGCCAGAATACTTTCCATAAAGAACCGTATCACCTTTCTTTACAGACATATCAACCTTCTGACCGTTATCAGCCACTTTGCCCGGACCAACAGCAACAACTTCACCACGTTGCGGTTTTTCTTTTGCTGCATCGGGGATAATGATACCGCCAGCGGTCTTCTGTTCAGCTTCAAGCGGACGAATAATAATCCGGTCTGCGAGAGGTTTAACATTCATAATGCGTCTCCTTTGGTTTAAATTGTTAATAACATAAAAAAGATAGCGTTTTTATCAAAATTCTCATTCAGGCACTCATTACGATCGGGCACTGAAAATAATTGCTCTCTATATGCTACCTGTGTCAATATCTTTTGCCTGGATAATTTTAATAATCAATGATATAGTTAACATTGTCATGATTATTTCAGGAGCTGGTAATCAGTAATTCAGCAACCTCAACTCGTTTCATAACGAAACATTATTGATCTATTTTGCAACACTGATTAGCCAGCTACACTACTTATCGTCTTGTTTTTTCAACACAATCGTCTGATTTTATTATGGTTATGTGAAAAGAACAACACATGTACCCATAAGATCAGGCACAAAGAAACATGCAAAATGAAGACCATTTTTAAAAAAGTCCTGGATCTTATCAGAAAAAGTGGTTTAAGTCAATCAGAAATTAATATTATAAAGAAAGTAGTACTGGTTTCATTTGTGCTGTGTATAGTGTCTGTTGCCGCTATCTGGAGCTATTTAAAAATTACTACCCGCAATCCGCTTCCTGCGGTTTCCAGAAAATTTCAAAAAAGTAATTCGTCGTCAGTAACAGGACACCCCATAGATATTGAAGCACATCTTCAGATTGCAGAGTCCTACATTCAGCGCGGAAAACCCTTTGAATCCATTCCTCACCTTGAGAGAGCGCTGCAGCTTTCAAATAGCGACATAAAGGCACGCTACCTTCTGGCCAGGGCAGAGCTTGAAGCTGGGATGTATGAACAGAGTCTCTCTGTAATTTCTGAACTTGATCAGTCAGCCCTGCCGGACACTCTGAAGGAGTCGATTTGTGTTACTACAGCCATGGCGCTTTTTTATTCAGGAAAAATCACGGAATCCACCCGGAAGCTCAATGATTGTCTTTCGTCCTTTCCAGGCTCAGCCAGAACGTTATGTTTTATGGGTATAGTAAAGACCTTTAATGTAATCGACTCATCAGATGCACGCCGATACTTAGAAAAGGCTATCAAACACGATTCTTCATATGTTGAAGCCTGGTATCAGCTGGGACGGCTTGAAATGGTGCAGGGAGATACATTTCAGGCCCGGAAACATCTACTTTACGCACTAGAACTCGATCCGCTTCATGTAAAGAGTCATGCACGACTGGGCATGCTCTACTACTATATGCATAATTTTTCTCTTGCCGAAAACAGCTATCGTACAACCCTGGCATTAAATCCCGGAGACTACAACACACGATATAATCTTGGTGAATTGCTCTACATTAAAGGTGATACAATTACTGCACTCAAAGAATTCACCAGTGTTCTTCATCAAAAACCCGATCACAAGGATGCAAATTTCAGGGTTGGATTGATAAGCATGCGTAACAATATGTATAAGGAAGCGATCGGCTATTTTGAAAAAATTCTTCAAAATGATCCGAATAACATCCGTGTCATTCTCCAGACAGCAGTTTCATATGAAAAGATTGGATTACTCTCTGATGCTCTGACTATGTACAAGCGCATAGTATCAATTGAAGATCTTAACCCGATTGCCCGGCAGAAAATAAAAATGATCTCCATACAGGTAAACGGCACCGGACCGAAATAACTACAGCATTGAAAGGTGCCAATGTTAGTGTGCTATTTTTTTAATAAACCCTGTATAATCGTATACCCACCCATTACGACCAGAAAAATGCCAAACAACAGCCTTACAACAGCACCATTAAGTCTGAAAGTAAAACGGGCGCTCATCCATGATGCGATCATCAATGCGGAAGCGATCACGATTGCAGCAGGTACATTGACATGTCCTTTATTGTAATACTCCACAACAGCAGCAATGCTTATAGGTGGAAGCAATATTGCAAGACTGGTCCCAATCGCAGTTAAATGTGGATAACCTGCAATATAGATAAGTGAGGGTGCTATCAGAACTCCACCACCAATGCCAAAGAGTCCCGATAAAACGCCAGCACAACCACCAATAAGAATATAGATTACCAGAGAATACATCGACATGTTACGACCTTTAAAATTTAATGTTCAGGTTTAAAATAATTACATTATATACAATTTCAAATATGATATGAGCACCTTGAAATGAAACTATTCAGAACACTTCTTCTCGCTTTCACTATTATTCCCCTTATTGAGCTCTATTTAATCATAACAATTGGTACCTATATAGGCGTATGGAACACTATCTTTATTGTTTTTTTTACCGGTGTTCTCGGTGCCTGGCTCGCACACCGGCAGGGACTATCGGTCCTGAGCAGAATCAAATCGATCCTCTCGATGGGAAAAATGCCCACAGACGAATTGATTGATGGTGTAATGATACTGATTGCAGGAATTCTTCTGATCACTCCGGGAGTGCTTACCGATCTGACAGGAATTTTTCTGCTGATTCCGGTTTTTCGAATGAAAATAAAATTAATTCTTAAAAAAAGGATCCGGCAATGGATTTCACATCGATAGATACATCGTCGACTAATATACCATTACCTGAAGCGGCCAGGCCATTATCTATATTAGAATTATACATTTGGTGCCAGAGTTTGCAGATAGTTCGGGCTCTCAACTTCTGACAGATGATTATAATGTCCCCGAAATGGATCTCGTTCTTTTTGCATCGTCCGCAACACGATGGATGTTTTAGCGTAAGACCTTGATTTTTTTATGAAATGTATGTAAGATGATGTGGTATGATCAGCAGTGAAAATTATCAGATATCAACTCCAATAAATAATAATGGTTCTCTTCCGGTGGAGACTGAGCCGCTTTCTATTGATGAGATCATCGATCGGGCATTGAACGTCTGCCGTAATCTTCCTGATAGCTGCAGGGTTTCTGTTAATAATATTGAGGAACTTCGCCATCGGCTTGCTCATGGCAGGCTGCACCTTGCGGTACTTGGACAATTCAACAGGGGTAAGAGTACATTTATAAATGCCCTGGTCGGGTTCAATGTTTTGCCGACCTCAGTTCTGCCACTTACATCAGTACCGACCCTGATCAGCTGGGGACCGCATCTGAAATGTGTGGTACGATTTCTCAATGGCAAAGGGGATCTGGTCGTTCAAACATCCAATGAAGACATTTCTGCAACCCTTATCACCTATGTCGCAGAAGAGCATAATCCTAAAAATCAACTCTGTGTAAAAGAGGTTGAAGTACAATGTCCATCGGTACTTCTTGAGAACGGAACGGTACTGATAGACACACCCGGCTTTGGTTCAACCTACCTTCACAACACGCGTACAGCACTCGAAACGATTGTCGAATGTGATGCAGCACTGTTTCTTATAAGTGCAGATCCACCATTGACACAAATGGAAGTTGAATTTCTCAAACAGGTTCAAAACCGGGTTTCAAGGATTTTTTTCATTCTCAATAAAATAGATCTTCTAAGTGAACCGGATCTTCGGGAGGTTGACCGTTTTATCAGGGGAACACTTATCTCCCGTATGGGTTACGAAGTTGATCTGCGCCTTTTTCATATCTGTGCCATCAAAGGGCTTAACGCTGAAAGACAGCACGTCGATGACCGTGACTGGATCGGCAGTGGAATGGATACAATCCGTAGCGGCGTTCTTGATTTTATGACGAGAGAAAAATATTTTGCATTATCACAGGCTTTGAATGAGAAGCTCGGGGATGCACTCAGGGAGATCACCAACACCCTCAAACAGCAAATCGAGGATTTTCACAAACCTGTTGAAACGATGCACAAAGAGCATGAAGGATTTGTCGCTGGTGCAGATACAATCAGAAAAGCAATCGACAAAGAACTTGCCCTTGTTGAAATTGAAAAGAAAGCGATACTTAAATTTCTTGATGAGCAATCCAGGCAGGCAGATTCCACAATACAATCGGCATTAACAGTATCTATCGGAACACTTTTCAGCAACTCAGCCGGAGTTCTTAAAACCATCGATAACCTCACATCAGCTCTTAACAGGATGGTACTACAGACGCTTACCATGCAACGTACTGCAACTATCAATCGCGTTAACCGTCCTTACCGCAAAGCAATCCAGGTGCATCTCCGTGAACTGGCCAAAATTCATGAGATGGTCATAGATTGCGTAGGCGAGATCCCGGATTCTGTTATGTCATCAGTACAGGATAAACTTGATTTATCAGAAGTCGATGCTGAGGAGAGCTGGAACTTCTCGAAATCAATTTCATCAAAAGACATCATTTCTGAATGGACCGACTGGTTTCAAAACAGACAAACCCGGATAGCACGAATCCGCAACCGCGTCGAAAAACTCGCTGGTGAAATGATCGCCGTAAATAAAAAAGAGTATTTCACAGATCTTTCAATACAATACAAAAATGCTTTTGATAAGATGAGATCTGTACTCAGTGATACGTATTCTGAGCTTCTCAAGTGTGTGGACGAAATTTCCAGCAAAAAGGAGCGCTCTCTTACCAGTAGAAAGCTGGAATCTGATCCATCAGTCAGAGCACTTAAAAATCATGTAAGCGCAATAGAAAACATTATTTCATTACTAAAATAAGTTTAATTCATTATCAAAAAACATCCCTTGCCAATACTTATCCATTCAAACTATTTTCTTCAGTATGAAACAACGTGAACTTTTAATGGACAAGCATTCTCTGGATCTCGCCCTTACCCGGATCACTCATCAGATTTTAGAACGTAACCAGGATTTTTCCAAACTCGGTGTTGTCGGAATGCAATCCCGGGGAGTGTTTCTGGCTAAACGGATCGTTGCGAAAATTAATGAACTGGAGCATCTTGCGCTGACAGCGGGGACTGTTGATCCGACGCTGTACCGTGATGATTATCGAATGGCTTTAAAGCAGCCGGTAGTGAGAATCACCGATATCCCGTTCGATATTAACCATATCAATCTTATTCTGGTTGATGATGTGCTGTATACAGGTCGTACGGTGAGGGCTGCTCTTGATGCACTGGTGGATTTCGGAAGACCGAAGACCATTCAACTTGCAGTGCTGGTTGATCGTGGAAACCGTGAGCTGCCTATCCGGGCAGATTATGTAGGGAAAAAGATTACAACTCTTCCAAATCAGGAAGTTGCGCTGAAAGTAGCTGAAATCGATGGTGAAGACTCTCTGTGGTTAACAGAATTTGAGGAAGGCGATTGATACATGGGACTAAGCAGTAGGCATCTGCTAGGACTTGAAGGCGTCTCGAAAGAGGATATAGAATTAATTTTAAACACTGCTGATTCATTTCATGAGGTATTAGATCGAGAGATTAAAGTTGTCCCGACACTCAGAGGTAAGACAATTGTCAATCTCTTCTACGAAAACAGCACCCGAACACGAATCTCATTCGAACTGGCTGAAAAGCGGCTCTCGGCGAGCCCGCTGAATTTTTCTTCATCCTCCAGTTCTGTAAATAAGGGTGAATCACTTCGGGACACAATTCAAAATATTGAAGCGATGAAAATCGATATGGTTGTTGTTCGGCACGGTGCTGCCGGTGTCCCCCATTTTCTGACACAGTGTACCGATGCAGTGATAATCAATGCAGGTGATGGACTGCACGAGCACCCGACACAGGCGCTTCTGGACATTATG
Source organism: Chitinispirillaceae bacterium (assembly GCA_016929595.1). Lineage (GTDB taxonomy): Bacteria > Fibrobacterota > Chitinivibrionia > Chitinivibrionales > Chitinispirillaceae > JAFGIN01. Next base: position 96,064 of record JAFGIN010000193.1, on the reverse strand, counting down.
ACGATCCGCAGAAAACTTGGCCGTCTTGAGGGACTCAAGGTCGCGATAATTGGGGACATTTTTCATAGCCGGGTTGCCCGTTCCAATGCCTGGGGTATGAGTACGTTAGGAATGAATGTGGTGTTGTGCGGCCCGCCGACACTTCTCCCCCAGCCTATGGATAGCATTGGTGTCCCGGTGACATTCAACCTTGATGAAGCACTTGAAGGTGCTGATGTGGTAATGTTTCTGCGGCTGCAGCTTGAGCGTCAGGCCAGTGGTGCTTTCCCGACAATTCGCGAATATCGTGAACGGTGGGGAATGGATACCGAAAAATTAAACAAACTTTCAAAAAATGTGCTTATTATGCATCCGGGTCCAATAAATCGTGGCATTGAACTTTCATCAGATGTTGCTGATGGACCAAAATCCGTAATTTTAGAGCAGGTTACTAATGGTGTTGCTGTCCGGATGGCAGTTCTCTACCTGCTTGGAGGTGGAGAAAATGCTTAGAAAACCAAATGGTGCGACCATATTTCCTATAGATTTTAAAATAAAGGCAGAACCGCTGGTGATCAAAAACGGCCGGGTTATCGATCCGGTCAACAACATTGACAAAATCACCAATGTCATACTTTCAGACGGGGTGATTAAAGCGGTTACCGATGATATTCCTGCAGAGTTCATATCAAAGAAAAGTATCGATGCCTCCGGCAAGTGGGTTATTCCTGGTATGATGGATATGCATGTGCATTTACGGGAACCAGGCCGGGAGGATAAAGAAACAATTGCAACTGGTACACAAGCTGCCGCTGCTGGCGGCTTTACCGCTGTTGCCTGTATGCCAAATACTACTCCAGCACTCGATGAGGAATCAAAAATACGCTATGTCATTCAGCATGCAGAGCAGTGCCCATCAAAAATCTACCCGGTAGGTGCGATAACAAAAGGGCTCGAAGGTGAGGAGCTTGCTCCGATGGGCGAGATGATCCGTGCCGGTGCACGTGCAGTTTCTGATGATGGAAAATCTGTCGCAAAAAGTAACATCATGAGAAATGCATTTAACTATGCAAAACCATTCAACATTCCTATCATTTGCCATTGTGAAGACCCCGCTTTAAGCCAGAAAGGTCACATGAATGAAGGAGTGGTTTCAACACGACTTGGTGTGCGTGGAATCCCGACAATCGCTGAAGAGATTATTGTAGCGCGCGACCTTCTGCTGGCAGAATACACTCATGGACGCGTGCATATCGCACATGTTTCAACAGCAGGATCTGTCAGATTGATTCGCGATGCTAAAAAGCGTGGAGTCAATGTAACAGCGGAAACGTGTCCGCACTATATAGCCCAGACGGAAGAAGATGTCGGCCTGTATGATACCCATAAAAAAATGAATCCCCCGCTCCGTACTGCAAAAGACCGGGAAGTGATCATTGAAGGGCTTCAGGACGGTACAATTGATGTTATTGCCAGCGATCACGCACCGCATGTTCCGGAAGAAAAGGATGTGGAGTTTGAAGCTGCAAATTTCGGTGTAATCGGCCTGGAAACCTCTTTTTCTGTTGTTAACACCCATCTTGTCAAGAAAGGTATCCTTTCACCATCTGAAATGGTAAAAAAGATGAGTGTCATTCCCAACAGAATTCTTGGTGTACATGGTGGTTCGCTCACTCCTGGCATCCCGGCAGATATCACAATAGTTGATACCGAAACCCCATGGAAAGTGGACCCGAAAAACTTTTTCTCAAAATCAAGAAACACCTCTTTTGAAGGATATAAGCTTCAGGGTCTTGTCGTGATGACCATTTTAGATGGGCATATCGTGTTTGAGCGAAAGGAATGACATCCTCATGCAAAACAAAATCGTTTTATATACGTCGATTGCGGAGGTTATGACGGTCTGCTCCCTCAGCGACGATTTGAAGGAATAAGATCGAATCTGTTTCACCGATCGCCCGCTTAAATCACGATGCTGGAAAATTGTTAAGGTTGAACCGGGGATTGCAGATGCTTGCCGCTGTTCAAGTATTTATAAAATTAAGCCACATGAATTCCTTCATAATTATGATATCAGTGTCTATATTGATGCGAATTTTCTTGTTGTTGGTGATTTACATGCGCTGATACAAAACGCCTTATCGGAAAAATCAATGACAGTGTTTGATCACAATCACGCATCTTTTGACAAGAAAGACTGTGTCTATCAGGAATACATGGCCATTATGGAAATGGGAAAGACACACAAATATAAAGACAATCCACTGGTCATGCAGGAACAGATGGCCCGATATAAAAAAGATCTGTATCCGGAACACAATGGACTTATCTCTGGAGGAGTTCTCATCCGAAGGCATAATGATCGGGAAGTTGTCAGAACTATGGAACAATGGTGAAATGAGTTTTGTAGCGGAAGCAAACGCGACCAGTTCAGCTTCAGTTATGCTGCCTGGAAAGAACATTTTACCTTTCATACCATCAGTGGTGATATCCGAAACAACCCATGGTTTATATGATCGGTATTCATCGTAAAAACTACTTCTGGAAACTCTTCCGGTACCGGTTACGACGGATGCTTGGAATTAAAAAACACAATTCACATTCATAATAATTCTTCATAGAATACAGCTTATTGTTAATAGAACGTTTTATGCGTGCTGGCTTTTTATATATTTGGAGAGTCCTGCACAATCTCAAAAATGTTTTTTCTCTTTTTTTTGACGGTAGCTATTTTCAACAACAGGAGACTACATGTTTTTACCTTCGCCACTTATTCTTAAAAACTATTCTGATGTTCTTATCAATTTCGCACTCAATGATGGGCAGGGTATTAAGAAAAATGATGTTGTATACCTTGTTACCCAAACCCCTGGATTGCCACTTGCTAAAGAGATATACAGAGCCATTTTGAAAAGGGGTGGTCATCCCATTTTAAACATTCAGGATGATGATTTTAAACTGTTGCATCTTCAGGAAGGAACCGACGAGCAGTTGTCCTTCTTTCCATCACCGTATTATAAAGGTCTTGCGGATTCAATTGATCATTATGTCAGAATACTTGCGGAAGAGGACCCGCTTTTTTTATCCAAGGCAGACCCACGTAAAGTGATACTTTCCAGTCGAAGTGTCAAGCAATTCCGGGACTGGCTTGATATAAAAGAAGATGCAGGAAAGTTTACCTGGACGTTATGCATGTATGGAACCAGCGGTGCAGCTAAAGAAGCCGGTATGACAATTGAAGAGTATTGGGAGCAGATCAACCGTGCCTGTTTTCTCAATGAAACCGATCCTATTAAAAAGTGGCAGGACGTGCTCGCCTCGATGAACACGATTCTTAAACAATTGAACGAATTGCCAATTGTTAAATTACATGTCGAAGCGCACCAGACCGATCTATGGGTTGGCCTGGGAAAAAACCGGAAATGGCTTGGTGGAAGAGGTAGAAATATACCCAGTTTTGAAATATTCACCTCTCCGGACTGGCGGGAGGTTGAAGGTACGATATTTTTTGATCTACCGCTCTACCGCTATGGCAACATTATAAAAGATATTAAATTAGAGATAAACAAGGGCATTATTACAACTGCCAAAGCAGCTGAAAATGAAATGTTACTTCACGAAATGCTCTCCCAGAAAAATGCAGACAAGATCGGTGAATTTTCTCTGACTGATAAAAGATTTTCTAAAATAAACCGATTTATGGCTAACACTCTCTTTGATGAAAATTTCGGGGGTGATCATGGTAATACACACCTTGCGGTTGGAAAAGCCTACCATGATGCATGCAGTTTGAATCCGTCTGAAATGACCGGTGAGGATTTCCAAAACCTTGGGTATAACGAATCTCCGGAGCATACAGATATTATTGCTACGACCGATCGTAAAGTAACTGCAGTGCTCAATGATGGATCGGGTAAGGTGATCTATGAAGGTGGAGAGTTCCGATTGTAATATATTTGCTACTACTCAGGTATCCAGAATTCGGGAGACATTTCAAGCTCGGAATGAATTCTATATTCTTGTTTTTGACTTCTGGGGCAGTAACGAATATTTTTATTTGATAGTAATGCATCGATTTTTCCGTTTTTATTGTGATGAGGCGCACTTTTAAGCGTCAGTCAGTTTATCACGGTCAATATTATGAACACTGGTGTCAAATATACCCTTACCCGATTGCATCAGGAGGATGATACCTCCTCTCTATGGATTGCTGAAGGTAAGGCCAGAGATAAAAATACCGGCACAATAGCAATTAAAGTACTCAAAGACAAAACCTTGTATAATGGCTCCTGGGTATATACTTTTCAGAAGTATATGAACGTGCTCATTCATACATCGCCACCGGTTTTTGCTCCGATAGTTGACTACGGATATATGGATGGCAAACCGTTCATCGCCACACGGTATTATGAGGGAGTTACTCTTAGTCAATGTATCGAACAACTTGCGGCATTGCGGTTGACTCTTCCGCCATGGTTTTTGCTGCCTGTTTTTATTCTCTTTTTCAGAGCACTGAAGGGTCTGCATAAGGGGATCAGCCGGGAAAACCCCCATCCACTGATGAGATTGACACCCTCCAAAATCCTCTTTACACATGGAGGACTTATTAAAATTCTTGAGCATGGCGGTTTTTCAAAAAAACTGATCTTTTCAGATCAGCCAAAAAACCAGATCTATCAAGCCCCTGAGGTGCGCAATAACGCTGCAGGTGATCTCCGGTCTGATTTTTACTCTATTGGTGCAATTTTTTATGAGCTTCTTACGGGCAGAGCACCGTTTCTCTCAAGTCCAGTTATCCCGATCAATGCACTCTCCCCCTGGATTCCAGCGTCCTTTCAAAATATTGTTATGCAAATGCTCTCCTCAAATCCCGATTTCAGACCGGACAGTTTCGATACTCTTGAGCGTGCGGTTTCATCACTTCATAACGAGCCATTATCAACAAAAGAGATCACTTTTATACTTTCTCTCCTTTTTCAGGATTATAGAAGCAATGAAACGTGTGCGTTCGTTGCCGACCAGGAATGGGAGATGCAGCTGCACGATGTCAACAATGACAGATTTGAACTACTAGACCAGTTTCGTAACGCTATACTTGGAAAGATTAAAACATCACAATACTATACATTTCAATTGCAACGTTTAAATGAAGGTAGTTTTTCTAATCGTAAATTGATTTCAGTTGTCAGATCGGCACGAAGCAAATCTACCGTCAACAGTAATTCAGCAGATTACCAGCAGAACGGTTCTGATTCCGCAAGCCCAAAAGGTGAATCCGGGGTAAACGAGGAGACAGAATTAAGTTCTCCCGGATCAAAAACAACTTAAACATTGTCATCTTTGTTGTGTTACACAGTAAGAGGATGTATCTATGGCTCAAACTTCGGAACAAAATGAATTCTGTAAAAAAAGCAGTAGTAAACCAGTAATTACCAGAAACTATTCTCTACTTCATAAATCAATCTGCAGTTTTGTTATTCGGGAACCGCTGCTGTGTGAAGTGATAAAAATACCGGAAAATTCAGATTCGGCCAAAAAACCTCTATCATCAAGAGTTAAGCCCACCACAATTTCAAAAATCGATAATTCAATTGCGCAGGACACTGCAGAATCCAGTTTTTCAGATATGTTATTAGGCTCTGGAAAAGTTGTCGAAAAAATTGGTGAGGGCGGTAATTCGACAGTATTTAAAATCTGGAATAGTGAGCTTGAGATCTTTCGTGCAGTAAAACTGTGTAGTATCGATTCTGTATCGCCTGAAACCATTAAGCGCTTTGAAACAGAGGCAAAAATCGCGGCTCAACTCCACCACACAAATATTATCGAAGTCTATGCAATCGGTAATCGCTCCGGCCGATTATTTATGGAGATGGAGTTTATTGATGGCATAAGTATTGATAAATATATCCGTGATCATGGGGCATTTCCTTTTGATGTTGCCTCGTTAATAATGTGGTATCTCTGTGAGGCGCTCAATTATGCGCATACCAGTGATTTTACCCTTAATGGTAAAAACTACAGTGGAATTATCCACCGTGATTTAAAACCGGCCAATATTATGCTTTCTAAAAAAGGGATAGTAAAATTACTTGACTTTGGCGTTGCCCGTCCATGTGAATCCGGTTTATGTAACACCATGGAAGCAGACAAAGTTGTCGGGACGCTTCAGTACCTCTCACCCGAACAGATGGCGGGACAGGAACTGGACATACGTTCGGATTGTTACTCTCTTGGAATTATTTTTTATGAAATGCTTACTGGAAAACAATTGTTCCCTCAGAAAGACATTACAGCCATTGTAAACGCAAAAGTCCAAAACGTTTATCAATCAATTGAGAAAGCAACCGGAAAATCATTTCCAGAAAAAATCACAAAAATTGTTGAGAAATGTTTGAATATAAAGAAAGAAAAACGATTCACTTCCATGAAAGATCTCCAGAGCGAACTAGAAATGTGCATCGATCCATCAAGATTCAAAAACAGCAGAGATTTCTTTTCAGATTTTTTTCAGAAAGTCGCATGAACATAACAGTTACAGTCGACTCTATTTAAACTTTCAATTCTCACCTTACAAAACGTATATTTACTTGAAAAAAAGGTTCTAAACTGCAGTATTTTTTTTATGATATGTTAAAAAATTACACTAATAATACGAACAACAGGAGATAACATGCCAAATCCACGCGTAACCTCCATTATTCTTGCCGGAGGCCAGGGTAAAAGACTTAATCCACTTACTGAATCACGATCAAAACCCGCTGTTCCTATCGGCGGTAAATTTCGTCTTATAGATATTCCGATAAGCAACTGTCTTCACCACGGTATACGTAGTATCTGGGTTTTGACACAATTCGCGTCGGAATCTCTACACCGGCATATATTCCAGACCTACAGAATGGATAGCTTTTCCGGTGGTTTTGTTTCGGTACTTGCAGCATCACAGACTATGGACAATAAAGGCTGGTATCAGGGTACTGCTGATGCGGTCCGGAAGAACATGGCCAATTTCATCCAGGCTGGTGAAACCATCCTGCTTCTTTCCGGAGACCATCTTTACAGAATGGATTTTGAGAGATTTCTCGACTTTCATAATGAAAACAAAGCAGATGTGACTCTTGCGGTCGTCCCGGTTGAACGGGAAAAAGTGCGTGAACTTGGAATATTAAAAATGGACTCCGACCATCGGGTTACCGATTTTGTTGAGAAGCCCACTGAAGATGTCATCATCGATGAATTTGTAATTCCTTCAGATCTTAAGGAATTCAAGCAAAAAACTCCAGGGCCCCGAAAAACGCATGTTGGATCCATGGGCGTCTATATTTTTAATAAAAAAGTGCTCTTCGACCTTCTGAACAAGTATTCTTACGATGATTTCGGAAAGCAGATCATTCCTGCTGCAATTCCCGATTATCGTGTCTTTGCATATCCTTTTGAAGGGTACTGGGAGGACATCGGAACAATCAAAGCGTTTTTTGACGCACACATTGATCTTACAAAACCTAAATCTCCATTTAATTTCTACGATCAGGAAAAACCGATCTTTACCAATGCCCGATTTCTTCCTGCAGCAAAAATAACCGGCTCTGTCATTAACTCTTCAATTATTTGTGAAGGTTCCATGATCCAGGACGCCTCTATATCTGACAGTGTCGTTGGAGTTCGTGCAATTATTAACGCTGGAAGTGTACTTTCAAGGGTTGTATTCATGGGTGCTGATTCCTATGAAAGCGAGGATTCCACCTCAACCCCCAGGATGGGGATAGGTAAAAATTGTGTTATTAAAAACGCAATTCTTGATAAAGATGTCCGTATCGGAGATGGCGTCCAGCTGATCAACAAAGAGAACATGCACAATGGTTTTAAAGATGGTATTCACATTCGTGAAGGAATCATTGTTGTGCCGAAAGGTTCAGTCGTGCCGGATGGTTTTTCATTTTAACTTTTCAACTAAATTTTAAAAAGGCGTTTGCAAAAACGCCTTTTTTTACTTCAGAATTTTTAATTACAGGGTTTTATCGAAAACAAATCCCTGAATTATGCAGATTGTGTGGCATGAGCGCCCCCTGATAGGGATTTACAATCACAATATCTTTACACAACATTTGTTAATTTTTGAATCAGAAGTGGATCACGTCGGTATAGAAATTAAAAATGTGCATCCATTCCCGGGAATTGACTCAACCCAGATATTCCCTCCATGAGACTCGATAATTTTCTTTGCAATAGAAAGCCCCAACCCGGTGCTCTCCGGCTTTTTTCTCCTAAGCGAACCGGTAGTGTAAAAAGATTCAAACACTCTCTTTTGATCCTCGGGTAGAATTCCCTGACCATTATCAGTTACCCTGACCACAACGCACTTTTCTTTGTTGTCCAGCGATGCAGTTATGGTACAACGGTTGCCCCCATGTTTCAGTGCGTTGTCCAGGAGAATAATTATTACCTGCTTAATCCTGTCTTTATCCGCATGTATAATGATCTCATTATTCAGTTGCGTTATGATTTCACTTTTTCCCGATGAGTTATCCATAAGCATGGCAATCTCTGATATCAGCTCTTTTAAACTGAACTTTGACAACGAAAGTTTTACCCCATCAATTTCACTCACCGACATATCCAGTAAATCGCGAATCAGGGCAGCCAGCCTTTTTCCTTCATTTTCGATAATGCCAAGGAAAGTATCTTTCTCTTCTTCTGTAAGAGAAACACCTGACATACGTAATGCCTGTGTTAACCCTATTATACCCGTCAGCGGAGTCCGCAATTCATGTGACACCGTTGAAATGAGCCTATTTTTTACTGTTACCATTTTTTGTAAAGATGATATTTCCTGAAGGTTACACGGATCATTAAAAGGTACCTTACCGCTGTTTTTTTTCTGTTCCTGATTTAGAATGAGAATATTAGCCAGAAGCAGTGCTGCTATTTTCATCGGACGTAATAACTGTAAATTAGGAATAATGCGCCTCTGCATGGTATCGAAGCTCAATACACCTATGGTTTTTTTCCTGTTCTGTATCGGTATATGAATTTCTCCATACATTCCGGGATAGATTTTCAACCTGTTATCATCCATAGCAGTTATTGTTACATCATTATACCCGACAAAAAGAACTGCCCCACCTTTTAAATACTCATCATGCACATAGCTTGAAGGTATTGTTTGTTGTTTTGAGTCAACACCGGAGACTGAGCTACTCTTTTGCCAGTTGTAGTAAATACTGCACTTCCCGCACGAATCAGTGAACTGCGTAATGTAAACTCGTTCAGAATAGAAATTATTTGAAAGTAATCGTAGACTATAGGGAACCAGGCGATGCTGCCGGGCGGCTCTTACATTTACCATTTGTAAGGCTATAATGCTTATTGTTCTGTAGAGATGAAGCAAAACATTTTCGTTCAATTCTGTAACCTCGTTGTTGGATAAAACCTTCTCCGATTCCGGCTGCATTTTCATATTCCACCTTCTTGTATAGTAACATGGACACTCGATTTCTAAGGTTTTTTCCCATAATACTGAATCATTTCCATAAAAATTTCCAGAGTAACTATCACTGGATGTTATTCAATCAAACCCGCAATTTTAAAACCTTTTTTAGGTGAGTTACTGAAGCGATAGCTGCAAATCCCGCGCCTTTTATAAAAGCAATTGAATAATATCAGTTTTTCTACCTCTTAATCATCTTTGCTGTTTTTGTTCTTGTATGCCTGTAATTGAAGCGTTTAAAGGTTCTGGTAGTTGTTCTCAAAACGAGAACACTTTATGCCCTTCAAATCCCTGACATTATCAGCAAATGTTGTATCTTTATTAATGTAAACAAATCAACACTTTTTTTAACCCTATATAGTTTAAGGAGGATACATGAAAAAGACGCTTTTGACAATGTTAGCAGCATCATTTTCTCTTTTTGTATCACAATGTTCAGAGAACCCGGCGAGTAGTGAACATCAGATAACAGGCAAGTCGGAATCGATTAAAATTGCGATTGCTATACCTAAGGGTCTTGATACTGCAATTTCTGAGGCATATGTTGAAATATCTGGTGATAGCATGAGAACCATACGCCAGCAATTGTACATCAACTATTCATCAATTTACGGTGTAATCGAAAATGTTCCTGCCGGATTTAATCGTCACTTTGAAGTCTTCGTATATGGAACCAGCGGAAAGAAACTGATGTATTATGGAGATTCCTATGCCAATATCTATGCAGGCCAGGAAACATATATCAAAATCATTTTACGTCAACCCGGTGGCACAGCGATCATTGAAGGGTACATTGAAGGATATCAGCCTCCGTCAGATACCATCCCGGTACCTTCAACTCCATACATTTACAATTATAAGTTAACTTCATCAAATCCTCCCCGGTGCAGAGAATTAACATTTGCAACTGATGGGTCCGTTTATCCGGATTCTTTGTATTACGAATGGTCAGTTTTTAGAAATAATAACAGGGCATTGTATGATTCCTCTTACCGGCGTGGTCATATATTGACACTTGAATACCCCCAGGACGGATTCTACTCTGTATTTGTTCGTGCCAGAAGAATGTATGGTGATACTGCTGCAAAATCTTATTATTCAGACAGTCTCTGTTTTTCAATACGTAACGGTTTATTAATTGATACAGTTATTACTCCTCCTTCAGATACCATCCCGACTCCTTCTGTACCCTACATTTATGGTTACAAATTAACTCAAACCAATCCTCCCCGCTGCTATGCATTGTCACTTGCGACTGATGGCTCAGCCTACAGGGATTCACTCTATTACTACTGGGAAGTATTTCGAACAGTTGATATGGATACCATATACAATTCTTACCTGCTTGGCCAGCTGTTAACTATCGAATACCCTAAAGACGGCTTTTATCAGGTCAGATTACGTGCCCGCAGGATGTATGGTGATACTACAATCATGTCTTCCCCATCATACTTCCAGTTTACAATAAAAAGTGGCTTGTTAGCTGATACCATTACTACTCCCGATACTGATTTCCCTGTTCTGACATTAAAAGGTCCGGATACAGTAATCATTCCCTTATACGGTCCCTATCATGAATTTGGTGCTACAGCCTATGACAGTACTGAGGGAGACCTGACCGATTCCATTCATATCAGTGGTTTTCATGACTCTACCGTCGCGGGTGTGTATAGCGTAACATATACTGTTTCAGATAAAGCCGGGCACACAGTCTCGAAAACCCGTATTATCATTTACACAACTACACAGAGTATTGACACTGTTCCACCCGTGATAAAGTTAAAAGGCCCGCTCGAAATCAGCTATACAAATGACTCACTGTTTCAGGAACCGGGCTACACGGCAATTGATAATTTAGATGGAGACATCACATCAAAAGTCTCCATTACCATGCAGCAGTTCGAAGATTTTGCAATCAGGCAATATTCTGTCAGTGATGCAGCCGGAAACAAAGCATCTGCATACAGAACCATTAACTATCATTCAATTCCATTATCTGTCATCAGCAGAAATCCTGAATGATGTTTTCTCGAAATAAATCACCTTTATAGACAAAAACCCCTGACCTGTAGCGGTCAGGGGTTTTTCCTTTTTCTCTCCCGGAATAATCACAGTGTCTTAAATTGTGCACATGACAAACTCCGACACTATTCTGAAATCATTTACATACACTATTACACTCTTATTATGTTGAATCTGCGTTTGAGATATTATCCGGACGGGCATTTATAAAAATGCCCCTACGTGGTAATACACGCGTAATACCCCACCCATACCCGCCTGCGCTCCGTAGCTTTATACGAAGGAGGTCACCATTTCCCGCTACCATTATCCCCGAGAGCTCTGGAAAACAATTTTAGTTTAAAATTGTAATCAAACATATAATCTGTTATTTTTAGAATTCGAATCACTGAAAACTCAACCATAGACGCCAGCATTCGGGAGGCAGCTCTGTCAGATTGTATCTCTTGCCGTGACCTTCAAGTTTCATTCAAGACCATCGATAAAAAGGTCTTAAAAGCAGTCCGGGGTCTCTCTTTTTCTCTGGAGGAGAAGACAACACTGGGGATCGTTGGAGAATCGGGATGTGGAAAGTCACTTACTGCACTTTCAATTATGAGACTGATCCCCGCTCCCTATGGATTTATCGAAAAGGGTGAGATACATTTCAATGGCAGAAATCTTTTAGCGTTGCCCGAAAAAGAGATGCGCTCAATAAGGGGGGGCTTGATCTCGCTCATCTTTCAGGATCCGATGACCTCTCTCAATCCCGTATTTACCTGCGGAATGCAGATACAGGAGAGTATACATACTCATCTTTCGGTACCAAAATCAACCTCACTGGATATGACACATCAAATCTTAAAAGAGGTCGGGATTGCAGATACCGAACGGGTAGTTTCAAGTTTTCCGCATCAACTCAGCGGCGGAATGCGTCAACGGGTGATGATCGCAATGGCACTTGTGTGCTCACCGAAGCTACTCATTGCAGATGAACCAACAACCGCACTTGATGTGACGGTTCAGGCAAAGATACTTGATCTGCTGCACACACTTCAGCAAAGTAAAGATATGAGCATGATCATGATCACCCATAATCTTGGCATTGTTGGTGATATTGCACACAATGTGATGGTCATGTATGCCGGTCTCCTGATGGAATACGCTCCTGTAAACGTGCTCTTCGATTCACCGCAGCATCCCTATACGATAAATCTTCTCGAAACAATTCCTCATCTTCACGGCAAAAAGCAACGACTCAATGTCATACCCGGTGATGTACCGACACTCAGTTCCATCCCGGGTGGATGCCCGTTTCATCCCCGATGCAACCGCTGCATGGATCGGTGCAGAACATCTGAACCGCCTATATTCAACACGGCAAATAATCACCAGGTAAGGTGCTTTCTATATGAATAACCAGCAGACACGGCCGCCAGTCATTTCTGTCAATAATCTGAAAGTTCATTTTCCCATAAGAAAAGGGGTGTTCAGTAACATTCAAGGGTGTGTAAAGGCTGTCGATGATATCTCGTTTTCGGTGAATAAAGGAGAGATGTTCGCGCTGGTTGGTGAATCAGGATGTGGAAAAACGACCACAGCGCAAACGATTCTTGGCCTGACCCCGAAAACTTCAGGAACGATCGATCTTGCAATCGGACCATGGAACCAAACACCAGTAAACTGGAACGATCTGGATAAAAAAGGAAAAAAAGAGCTGAGAAAGCACCTTCAGGTTGTTTTTCAGGATCCTTACAGTTCTCTTGATCCGCGAATGACCATTGAATCTATTCTTGAAGAACCGCTTGTCATTCATGATTATGCAAAAAAAGAACGTTCTGATCGGATTGGGCAGATGCTATCAAAGGTCGGCCTCTCCAGCGAATACCTTCACCGCTTTCCGCATGAATTTTCCGGTGGTCAGCGGCAGCGAATCGGTATAGCTCGCGCCTTCATAACAGAACCTGAGGTCGTTATCGCAGATGAGCCAGTGAGTGCGCTGGATGTATCAATTCAGGCACAGATTATCAATCTTCTGCAGGATCTTCAGAAAGACTTCAATCTTACAATGATTTTTATATCACATGATCTGGCCGTTGTCCGTCATCTAGCAAACAGGCTTGGAGTCATGTACATGGGAAAAATTGTTGAATCTGGCACTGAAGAGCAGATTTTTAATTCTCCTTTACATCCTTATACCAGATTGCTGCTGGAAAGTATTCCCCTCCCCGGAAAAGGAAGATCCAGCAAAGGTCAGGGGCTTCAAGATGAGCAAAATTCCTCCTTATCAGCCGCAAAAGGCTGTACATATTATCCCCGGTGCCCCAAGAGAACAGAAAGGTGCCTCGAATCATATCCTGATCTTAAGGACGCCGGAGAAAGTCATCTTGTTTCCTGCTTTAATTGTTGATTTATTTTCTCGTTCATGGATCTTGCACTGTAATTAAAAAAAAATTATATTAGAACACAACTTTGGGGTGTCGTCCAATGGCAAGACTCTGGATTCTGGCTCCAGCTATCGAGGTTCAAATCCTTGCACCCCAGCCACTTTTCCGGCGCTATCGTCTAGTGGCCCAGGACGGATGGTTCTCAGCCATCAAACCGGGGTTCGATTCCCCGTAGCGCTACCAAAAGCCCTTCTTTAACGGAGGGCTTTTTTTTACCCGAAATTATCAAAATCTGTAAATTAATCTGTACCTGCTATTGCAGACACAATTGATGTTTTTCAAAATAACGGCAATGTTTTACGCAGAAAAGGTGTAACAAGGTCGATAGCGGATACACTTGCAAAAAGTGGTAAACTGAAGCGTACGTAGTACTACTCTTCCGGAACCATCAAGAAAGAAGCTTTTATTTAGAATCAAGATTTTCGGTACTGTACTATTTAAGAATCCATATCAGGTTGTACCTGTCGTGAATTCTTACATTTTTGTATTTTTCAACCTGCTACATTTGATGAAACCTTTTTTGATAGCCAGTTTTTTTTAACAGGTATTCTGTTGAAGGGTCTTTCAACGGAAATTCAAAATAAAGTATACTTAATTGTCCATAATCATCACTAACTTTATACAACCGGTTTTTCTGTCACTTTTTTTGAATGGAATCACTCCATGGATCCTGTTTTTCGTTTTCAAAAAGTTTTTTTCGCTGCACTATTCGTAGCTGTAATGCATCTGATTCCCAGGGCCGAACTTACCATTCATGTTCTTCATCCGTGGGCCTCAGATAGTGCCCGTCTTGCATTTGGGCTTTATGTTCAGTACAACCCTTACTGGTACCCGGGAGTTCCAATGTCCCGTGAGGCTGGCGATTGGTTTACCTACACTTTCAATGAAGTAGACAGCAGCACCAACGACCGGTTTAATCTTGTCAGCTATGAAACGACAAAGTATGTTCAGTATGACAGCAGCGCCAAATATCCTGATGGTTCACAACAGATGAATTTCAAGGAGATTCTCACGGAACATTCCAATGCCAGTGAGCTCTGGATCTACGTTGACGACTTAAAAAAACCACCCAGAATTGTATCTGTCCCCCCACCTGGCAAAGTCGTAAGGTTTTTCAGTCCCTGGGATCTCGGAGCCCCCCGTGTAGTACTCAAAGGCACAGAAAATATATCCATTAAAATGCGGGGCGTCCCCAATCTTTGTGGCTGGTTCAGTTACGTTCACCTTGATACAACTACTACTCCGATACTTTATTTTTTCAATACATCAGACAGTATCGGATACGGCGCGATGGGTCTCAATGACACAACGTACATCGACTTTTCCGGATTATTCGATAAAACCGACACTCTCTGGCTCCTGCCAATGCCCTACCCTGAAGGACCACCGGTGCTATCTGAAACATTTCCAGGGAGAGTCGCCGACTGCCCGCCAATTACCCTGGCCGCAAAAGTTTGGGATATTGGAAATCATATCGATTTTGGAGGGACAGTAACCAATTTTGTTCCGGGAATTGTAAAAACGAAACTGGGCAGCAACGGCAAACCGGTCCATGATCCCTCAGACTCTACCGTTAAGGCTCTCAGTGAATGGTTTACTACAGAAAAATTTACGGGAGGATATACAAATGAACGATGCTGCAATATAGTACTCCATAAAAACGATGACGGCCTGCATGAATATCAGACCAGCTCATTTTTTCCCATTGACGACTTTAAACATCTCGACGACGCAGGTTCTGTTGCCAATCCAAACTGGGCTGACGGAAACCAGGGGTATGAACACAATTTTCACTTTGTAATGGAGCTGGGATGTGAATTTGAATACCGTAAAGGTCAGACGTTTTATTTCCGGGGTGATGATGATGTGTGGGTATTTATCGACAGCCAGCTGGTAGTCGATATCGGCGGTATTCATGGACCAATCGAACGGTCTGTTGACCTGGATACACTGGGACTTACTCAGGGTAAATCGTATAGTTTCAAACTGTTTTTTGCAGAACGTCACTGCTGCGGCTCAAATTTTAAAATGGTGACATCGATCAATCTTCGCACCAGCAGTAACCTTTTTTATACAAAATCAGATTATCCTGCAGGTGGTGTTCAATATGACCTGTACGAAAAAGTGACTCAGGGTTCTCTCTCCTGTGATGTATCCGGCGAAGTAATTGACACAGTTAAAGCAATTGTTAACTTTTACATCAAGGGCCCATCATTTGATACCGCTCAAAAACTTGATGCCGGAACACACTGGAATGGGGTGACTATCTCTCCGGATTATTCACAGATAATAATAAGTGAAGAAAACATCTCCGGGCTTGAACCAGGTGTTTACACAATTACGTATTACTCTTCAAAAAATCCTGATCAGTCAAACAAACTGATATTCATTGTCACACAATCACAAAAGCCGGTACAAATAATAAATTCCGTAATTTCCGCTGCACTCTTTGCCGACAATGGCTACGGCAGAGCTGACCGTGCAGAAATCTATTTCAAAGATACGTTGAAAAAGCTGCCGGATTCAATCATAATTGCATGGCCATCACTTACGGACAGAAAAGTCTTTACCGGAAGCAGCATTATCTCTTATAATGAAGATAAAAATCGCCTTACAGTTAAAGCAACTGAAACATTCCGCCCTGAAGCGACCACTTACGGCGGCACAGACAATCTCGGGGTCTGTTACGCACTGGACACCTCATTCTCAAATCCATTATCGATAATTTCATTCAGAATCGCAGATAGTATCGGTCCACTTATTGCGTCGGCTTCATTTTCCGAACGTACAGTTGCGGGCCCTGACACTTTCATTCTGCAATTCTCAGAAAACATAATCGATACCACCTGTCTGGGAAAGTCATTACTCTTAATAAAACCGGCTCTTTTATGTACATTGACTGTAATTGACATTATTTCTATCGGCAGCTCGTTTCGGGTCTTTACAAAGGCACTTGATGGCGTTACAATTGCCGAGGGCGACAGTTTACGATTATGTTCCGATAGCCCTGTTCAGGATTGCTATGGCAACCATCCGCATCCGGAAAACCGTCCTGTGGCACTTACCATAAGAAAAAAACCACCTGAAATCAATAAAGCTTTTTACAGGGACGTGAATTCAGACGGAATTCTCGATGAAGTTACGGTATTCTTTGATAAAGATATTACCATTCATAGTGTGAAAGGTATAATATCATTCAGGTCTCTGACCTCATTATCGATCAGTGAGAGCAGAATCGCTCATGCATCGGCTCGATCTGTACTTACATTCGATATCCGTGATATATTCCAGGAATCTGTCGATGGATTTACTTCAGGTACAATGATTATTGCAGTGACACTCAGTGATTTTCCCGATTATACCGCAACACATTCAGTGAGTGACAGCGCTGCGCCGGTTATTCTTGATGCATATTTTTCTGAGAACGCGCAGTCCGCTTCCAGAGATATCTCTCCGGACACGCTGGTGGTTATCTTTTCAGAGGAGATTACGGAAAACTACACCGATCAGCCATTTACATTTAAATCTCCTCAGGGTGTATATAACCCATATACGCTATTTGTAAAAGGCTCCGGACATAACGATGTGAAGTATTATTTCGAAGTTTACAATATAGAAGGAGACGGCTATCCTCAAGAGAATGATTCTGTCTTTATCACTCCTTCCGGCAAGGTCTCAGATAAATATGGAAATGTCCAGACTGATTATAACAACCGACGGGCACTATTAAAAACAAGGCCGGTCTCTCTTAACCTTAATGTAATATCCGGTCCATCACCATTCAATCCTGCAAAAGAACGATTTATCATAACGGCCGACCCTGAAACGCAAACAAAATCTGCCGTAAAAATCCGGACTTAAATTATAATTTACGACTGCCTTGGAAATCTGCTATTCAGGAATTTACAGGAAAGTAATGGTATGATTAAATGCTCCTGGGATGGCACCAATAAGAATAAGAGACGGGTTGGAAACGGTACCTATCTTCTTTTGGCAAAAGCGACTGATCTGAAAACCGGCCAATCGGTACTCCACCAGAGAAAAATCGGGGTCGCAATTAAATAGATCTCATCTTAAAGTAATCGTCAGCATCAAATTGTAGAAAGAAAAAATCATTTCAAATCGAATGATAATTGTTTATATTAAATTTATCAGCTCCTGATTTATCCCTGGATTTTATTAATTATCCAGGTTTTGTGGTCAGATTGTTCTGACAGCTCCACTTCTTGTGGTTACCATAACATCTTTATTAACAGTAGAAACCTGATCCGGAAATCAGGTTGAATCTTTTTTCATTTTTTTCACAAAGGTGCCAGATGACCAGTTTTTCAGCCTTATTGCAACTCACTTTACCACAATTACTTAACGAGCTATGGAATTCAGATTCAATTTTTTATCAACTTCTGAGAGAATCAGCCGATGTTATCGAGACACGCAACAAAATATTTGCATATATTGATAGTTATGAACGCAGATACTATAACATTTTCTCGGATGAATCCAGAACAGATGCTCACATCATAGATCGTGATTGTGCAAAAGAGTGCATTCGTGTACTCAAGAACGTGCTTCGAACAGAGAATGAAAGACTTACACAATTCAGTGCCCTTGAAACCCTCATGCAGAGTGCACAGGGAAATGAAGAGGTTATTGCCACAACAGGTAAGGGATTTTACTGTGAGTTTATTCGTCTGCTCCAGGGAATCAATCTCACTACTGGCAATTATATGTTCAAGTATTCCCCGGAGAGAATTTCAACATCTGAGATACGCTCAGATCGCATTGATAAATACGCATCGCTTCTAGCCGATGCATCTTCTCAGTTCAAAAAAGGAACAGATCCGGATATTATCAGTAACCAAGAGGAAATAAAAGCCGCGTTTCTTAGAGCATCCGGCGCAACAGAACAGATGTGGACAGACTACCGATGGCAGATCAGAAATCTCATTACAGACAGAACAACTATTGAGCAATTTGTCAAATTAGAGCCGGATGAAGCAGCAGGACTTGACAAAGCAAAGGAATACAGAATACCTGTACAGATCACCCCATACTACCTTTCACTGTTTAATAAATCAGGCAGAACAAAACACGATCGCACTGTCAGGGCACAGGTCATCCCATCTACAGATTATTGCAATCAGATTCATACAAGCCGTCTCAAGGGCGAAAGTCATGATTACATGGATGAACAAAGCTGCAGTCCAATTGCAGGAATAACCCGGCGATACCCTCAGATTGTCATCCTGAAACCATTTGACTCCTGTCCGCAAATTTGTGTTTACTGTCAGAGAAACTGGGAGATTACCGGAATCAATGACGCTGTTATTTCAAGAGAAAAAATCAAGAACGCTATTACCTGGATAAGTGAAAATGAACTGATTAATGAAGTTATTGTCACCGGTGGAGATCCATTAACACTGGATAACAAATATTTGGATTGGATCATCTCCTCATTAGCCTCAATTTCTCATATCGATAGAATTCGTATTGGAACACGTACACTAGTGACAATCCCCTTCAGATTCAACAATGAACTTCTCTCAATTTTTGAAAAACATCATCGCTGGGGGAGCAAAGAGATTGCAATCATGACTCATTGCGAGCATCCGCTTGAAATTACCCCGGATGTTCTAAATGCGGTACAACGGATTAAACGGGTTGGAATCAACATTTATAACCAGCAGGTTTTCACTTATTACAACAGCCACCGTTTTGAGACATCATATCTCAGGAAAATCTGTAAGCTAAGCGGACTTGATCCCTATTACTCTTTCAACACCAAGGGTAAGGAGGAAACTATTGATTTTCGTGTACCGATAGCTCGAATTGAGCAGGAGCGAAAAGAGGAAGCCCGCCTTCTTCCCGGTCTTGTACGAACTGATGAGCCGGTGTTCAATGTTCCCCGGTTAGGAAAATCCCATCTGCGTGCATGGCAGGATCATGAACCAATTATGATCAATCCGGATGGTTCGCGCGTATACCGGTTTTTCCCCTGGGAATCACGTCATTCTCATGAAGATGCTTACCTGTATACGGATGTCCCTATTTACAATTACCTCCTTCGATTGCACAATGATGGTGATAATCCGGATGATTATGAATCGATCTGGTATTATTTCTAAGCTTTTATCACTCTGATGCAAACGGAAAACAGTATAGAGAGGTGAGGAGTAAGTAAAAAGAGAAAAAAAACGCCTGTTATTAAAAGTGTTTACACAAATTTATCCGCACTATCATTCAAATAGTACTCAGTATTAGAAATATCAGCGTTTCACGCGCGCACCATTCACCATTCACCATTCACCATTCACCATTCACCATTCACCATTCACCATTCACCATTCTCCATTCTCCATTCTCCATTCTCCATTCTCCTTTCTCCTTTCTCCTTTCTCCTTTCTCCTTTCTCCTTTCTCCTTTCTCCTTTCTCCTTTCTCCTTTCTCCTTTCTCCAAACAAAACAACAGCATAGCATCATACTCAACTAATAAACTTCTAGTAATCACCTAACCTCAGACTCACAATTCCCGGCGATATTTTACATGTAATGCAGCTCTTTGAAAAAAGAAATGATTTACTAACTTTTTTAGAACATTCTCCAAACACATTCCTAACAATCGGGGGTTATCTTATGTGCTTATGAGGGACGGGAAATTTAAAAACAATAACAGACGGGCATCTTTACAATGAAAATCAGAATGAAAGGAAGTTTCTAATGTTAAGAAAACTGATGATTGCACTACCAGTTTTTTTTGCTGTTATATTTGGACAGGAAAGTGATAATGCAGCAGTTCAAAATGAATCGAACAATAATAGCAGTTCTGAGAAGATAGCAGAACTTGAAGGTAAAGTTAATGGTCTTGAAGAAAGTTATCTTGAAACTAAAGCAACTGTTTCAAAGCTTGCCAGATTAAAAGTAAGCGGTTACCTGCAGGCTCAATGGGCCCATGCAGAAACACTTGGAGTATCGACCAGTAAGGCCGGAGCTAAATTTGACAAGGGTACAGACAATCGTTTTTTTGTGCGCAGAGGTCGCATCAAATTCAATTATAACAATGGATTGAGCCAGTACGTACTTCAATTTGACGCATCAAGTGGCGGGTTTGAGATAAAAGATGCATACCTCAGTTTTAAAGAACCCTGGTTGAAAAATTTTACAGCGACTATGGGTATTTTTGATCGTCCGTTCGGTTATGAAATATCCTATTCTTCAAGCATGCGTGAATCACCGGAACGTTCAAGAGTGTATCAGACGCTTTTTCCAAAAGAAAGAGAAATCGGAGCGAAATTAGCATTTTCTGCAGACCAGGGTATCGCAAGCTTTTTCAACCTGAAAGCAGGTATTTTCAACGGTGTAACAACCCTTCAACTTGACAATGATGACAGCAAAGATTTCATAGGACGTGCAGGGTTTGAAATTCCACTTCGCAATGCAGGTATGGGAATCGATGGAGGTTTTTCCACATATCTTGGCAAGGTTACTAATACTGATACCAATGCTACAGGTATCACAAAAGGAGCAGCCTATGAAATGTATGGCGAAGTTTTCAAAAGAATGACAGGTCAGAAAGGGAAAGAGTTCAACCGTCAGTACTTTGGTCTTGACCTTCAGTATTATCTTGACATTCCAGTCATTGGTGGTCTCACTCTCCGTGGAGAGTATCTATGGGGAGTTCAGCCAGGAACTTCATCCAGTTCTTCATTTTATCAGCCATCATCTGGTGGTGCACCACATGGTGCTGTTTACTCCAGAAATTTTTCAGGTGCATATCTGTATTGGGTACAGTGCTGGGGTACAAAAGTACAATCTGTTATCAAGGCAGACTATTACGATCCAAACGTCGATGTTGAAAAACATGATATTGGCGTTAGCGGAAGTGGTACCGGCATAGCAGATATTGCATTTAAAACTGCCGGCGTTGGTCTTGTCTATAATTGGGATGCAAATTTAAAGTTTATGTTCTATTACGATATACCCAGAAATGAGAAATCCTTCAATTTGACAAACAAGGATCCGTATAAAAACTTTTCCCGTGACCTGAAAGACAATGTATTTACTTTACGATTACAGTACAAGTTCTAAATCACAGAAACAAACAACAAAGGAGTTTGAATGTTGAAAAAATATATGAAAACAGCATCAGTAATAGGATTGGCATTCGCCGGATCACTGCTTTTTGTTGCAGCAGCTAAAAAAACGATCACTATCAAAGGATCAGATACACTAGTCATTCTTGCACAGCGCTGGGCAGAAAAATATATGCAGTCACACCCTGAAGTTGTGATTCAGGTAACCGGCGGTGGTTCAGGAACCGGTATCTCTGCGCTTATCAATGGGACAACCGATTTTGCAAATGCATCCCGTGAAATGAAAAAGAGTGAATTTAACAAACTTAAACAACGTTTCAACACTCTCGGTAATGAAATAAAGGTTGCCAAAGATGGTATCACCGTATACGTCAGTCAATCAAATCCCGTAAAAGAACTCTCAATAGCACAGATCAGGGCGATCTATCTGGGCGAAGTATCCAACTGGAAGGATCTTGGAGGTCCTGATGCACCAATTGTAGTTTATGGTCGTGAGAACAGTTCCGGAACCTATGTTTACTTTAGAGATAATGTTCTCGGTGGCAAAGACTACATGTCATCAATGCAGAGTCTTCCAGGTACAGCCGCAGTTGTCAATGCTATTGTTAAAGATAAAAATGGTATTGGATATGGAGGTGCAGCTTACGCAGAAGGCATCAAAATCGTTAATGTTAAGAAAGATGATTCATCTCCGGCGTATGCCCCGACACTTGAATCAATTAAGAATAGTCAATACCCGATTGCCCGTTACCTGTATATGTATTCCAGAGCAAAACCGACAGGTGCAATGAAGGAATATATTGACTGGATTTTGAGTGCTGAGGGTCAGGAACTTGTAACAAAAGTTGGTTACTTTCCTGTAAACTAATTTTTTAAAAAAGGCATAAAGGATCACCGTTGATCGTTTATGCCTTTTTTCGCACTTGGCTTACAGAGTTTTCAACGAATTGTTTTATTGTTGATATCGATATATAAGCCAGCTTTTTCATGTGGATTCTAATATGAAATTTTTCAAAAAAGCCAACTTTCGTCTTAATGAGTTTTTAGCAGAGAAAGCAATTGCGGCAATAGCAACTACCTCACTTGTTTTTATATTCCTGATCCTCATTTTTGTTTTCAGGGAATCTATTCCGCTTGTTCTGGGATATGCTATGGAGGAAGACAACAAGCTTTCTCTGACTGCACTTTTTTCAAACAATTGGATTCCGGTATCTAACCACCCGCAATTCGGGATCTGGCCGTTAATCATTGGAAGTATCAAAGTTACCGCAATATCTCTTATCATTGCATTTCCAATTGCAGTTCTTGCTGCACTTTACACAGCCACTCTTGCGTCAAAGCGGACAAAGGAGATTGTGAAGCCTGTAATCGAGATCCTTGCAGGTTTTCCCTCAGTTGTTATCGGTTTTTTTGCATTAATGGTGCTTGCAACCTTTTTTCAAAATGTTTTTAATCTCCGGTTCAGGCTTAATGCATTTACAGGCGGAGTCGCATTGTCACTTGCCGTGATTCCTATCATATATACAGTTACCGAAGAAGCACTGAATACTTTACCCAAAACGATGACTGAAGCGAGCCTTGCACTTGGTGCAACACGGTGGGAAACATCATTGTATGTTCTTCTCCCTGCTGCTACACAAGGCATCTTTGCTGCCTTTCTGCTCGGTCTGGGAAGATCTTTTGGGGAGACGATGATTGTCCTCATGGCAACAGGAAATGCAGCTCTCTCATCTACCAACATATTTGAATCTGTCAGAACCATGTCTGCTGCAATCGGTGCAGAAATGGCTGAAGTCGTATTCGGTGATGCACATTACAATGTTCTCTTTTTTATTGGAGTGTTACTCTTCATTTTTTCCTTTACACTCAATGCTATTGCTGAGTTCTTTTTAAAGCAGCGCATGATGAAAAAATTTCAGGGAGGAGCATGAAACCGGGAAGACGTATTTTTGGTACCGGGTTTGTTTTCATTACTCAGGCGAGTGCATTTTTAATCATTGGCCTGGTGATCTTTATTTTTCTTACGATAATTCATGGTGGGTGGAACACACTAAGCCTGGAATTCATTTTCTCATCACCTAAAAACGGTATGACTGAAGGTGGAATTTTCCCTGCTATTGCAGGTACATTCATGTTAGTGTTCATCATGACCATTTTAGGAGTACCGGTAGGCACCATAACTGCCGTTTTCCTATGTGAATATGTAAAGAAAAGTTCTCCTGTGGCCAAAATTATCCGTTTTGCAGTAAATACACTTGCTGGAATTCCTTCCATTGTGTTTGGTCTTTTCGGTCTTGGATTTTTCATTCAATTTGTAGGCCGCAATATGGATAAAGTTTTGTCTCCACCCGGTGAACTTATCTGGGGACAGCCATCATTGATCTGGGCCGGTCTTACCATGGCACTGCTCACTCTTCCAACAGTAATTATCGTTGTTGAGGAGGCAATAACTTCCGTTCCACGTGAATGGCGGGAAGCCAGCCTCGCTCTCGGTGCTACAAAGTGGGAAACCATCATAAGAGTTGTTTTACCAAACTCTATTACAGGTATTTTGACAGGAACTATTCTGGCGGTCAGTAGAGGTGCCGGAGAGGTCGCGCCTATACTTTTTACCGGTGTCGCTTACTTTTTACCCTATATTCCAACACGTGTCACAGACCAGTTTATGCAGCTTGGGTATCATATATATGTCATGGCAACACAATCGACGAATGTTGAGAAAACCCTTGGGATTCAATATGCAACAACACTGGTGTTGCTTTTACTCACATTTATTCTTAATTTTATTGCAATTATAATTCGGTATCAATTAAGAAAGAAACGTATTGCATAAACTAACTGGTACCCCAAAAAAACGTAAGGACTTTTATGGGACATAGAAAACTTATCTGGCAACTCTATAGCGCGTTTTTGCTTACTATCGCTATACCTGCACTTCTTTTCACCTGGTATTCAACAGCGACATTCAGAAATTTTTTTATAAAAACAACCGTCAACGAGCTTACCGAGCGGTCACATCAGATCGGTGTACAAATGGAAGGTCTTATCGGTTTGACACCACCCGCAATTATCGATTCTCTTTGCAAAACTATTGGGAAAAATATTGTTATGCGGTTTACTGTCATCGCTACCGACGGTTCTGTTCTTGGCGATTCGGATAAAGACCCCCGGGAAATGGAGAATCACAAAAATCGCACTGAAGTACTTTCTGCGCTCAATGGCACTGTTGGTGTTACACAAAGATTCAGTAATACCTTAAATGAACAGATGATGTACGTTGCAGCTCCGGTTTTTCGAAATCAGGAACTCCTTGGCGTGGTGCGCTCTGCAATCTCGACATCGGTAATAAATCAAGAGCTTACCTTGATGTATCTAAGATTTGGTCTTGGTTATTTAGTACTTGCAATTATTGCAGCACTTGCAAGTTTCTTTATCTCCCGACAGATCAGTTTACCGATCGAAGCAATGAAGCAGGGTGCCCTTAATATAGCCTCAGGGGATTTTGCCGTAAAGATCAATCCTTCAGGTACATACGAAATCGACCAGCTTGTCAATGTTCTCAATGAAATGGGCGGGAAACTGCGCAATACTATCGACAGCCTTACTGAACAACGCAACAGAATTGACGCAGTTCTTTCAAGTATGGTTGAAGGTGTGATCGCTCTTGATAACAATGAAAAAATAATTGCCATAAATGATGCAGCGGTCCGCCTGTTCGGTCTCTGGAGCAGACCGTCGACAGGGACCTGGATCGGCGAAGTACTCCGTAATGCCGCTGTCAGTGGTTTCATGAAAAAAGTGCAGCAAAGCGGTAACGCTCTCGAGGATGAAATTAATCTTATTATCAATATGGCCATGGGAGAAACATCCAGCCATATTTTACAATTGCATGGGAATGTATTGCGTAATGCAGAAGGAAACGCTATTGGGGTTCTCACCGTAATCAACGATACAACACGTCTGAAAAGGCTTGAAACCATGAGAAGCGACTTTGTCGCCAACGTGTCACATGAGTTACGTACACCGCTTACCTCTGTAAAAGGTTTTATTGAAACTCTTCTTTCGGGAGCCATCGATTCGAGAGAAGAGGCCGTGCGTTTTCTTGACATAATAAGCAGACAGGTAGAGCGTCTTACAAACATTACCGAGGATCTACTGACACTCTCACGTATCGAGGAGGAAGCCAAGTCGCAAGGCCCGGATCTTCAGAAAGTTAAAATAGTTAATTTATTGACAGCTGTGCAGGAGACCTGTGGGACACGTGCATCTGCCAAACATATAACACTTAAACTGCAATGTGACCAGACAACCGAAGTTGAAGTGGAAGGGGCTCTTATCGAAGAAGCTCTTATCAATCTTGTTGACAATGCGGTTAATTACTCTCAGGAAGGCGGCCATGTAATCATATCTGGCACTGTTGATGTACCATCTCACGAAATCTGTTTTTCGGTCACCGATAACGGATGTGGAATAGCTGCTGAGCACCATGAACGGGTATTCGAACGATTTTACAGAGTCGATAAAGCACGCAGTCGGAAACTTGGCGGCAGTGGCCTTGGTCTATCTATAGTTAAGCATATTGCACTTGTACATAATGGACGCGCAACAGTTAAAAGCTCTCCTGGACAGGGAAGTACATTTTACATTCACATTCCATTGCTCAATTCCAATACAGGAGGTACGCAAGTATGATTGACAGTAGCACGATGCAAAAGCCCAAAATCAGCGTTGATTCACTTAATTTCTTTTACGGTAAATCGCAGGCATTATTTAAAATCTCCATGGCAATGGAAGCACAGCAGGTAACTGCGTTTATCGGACCTTCCGGCTGTGGTAAATCCACTTTTCTTCGAACGCTGAACCGTATGAACGACACAATCGATCGAACCTACATTGAAGGTACCGTTATGATCGATGATCAGAACATTTATGCACCTGATGTTGACGTTGTTCATTTGAGAAAACGGGTGGGGATGGTGTTTCAAAAGTCTAATCCATTCCCTAAAAGCATATTTGAAAATGTCGCCTTTGGCCCTCGAATCCATGGAATTCGTAATAAAAGCGATCTTTATTCAATTGTTGAAAAGAGTCTCGAACAGGCAGGCCTCTGGAATGAAGTTAAAGATCGTCTGAATAATAATGCTTTAGGCCTTTCCGGAGGACAGCAGCAACGCCTTTGTATCGCTCGTGCTCTCGCTGTTGGTCCGGAGGTGCTACTAATGGATGAACCGGCATCAGCACTTGATCCACGATCAACTGCCCGCATTGAAGATCTTATCGGTGATTTGAAAAAAAATTTCACCATAATCATCGTAACACATAATATGCAGCAGGCTGCGCGTGTATCTGATTACACTGCGTTCTTTTTTGAAGGTGAATTGATTGAGTTTGGGGAAACGAAACAGATTTTTACAATGCCAAAACAGAAAAAAACCGAAGATTATATTACCGGCCGTTTCGGATGATCATGAATAAAGGAGACTATTATGCCTCAACATATGCAGCGCGAACTTGATACGCTCCAGAAAAAACTCCTGTCTCTCTCTTCTCTGGTTGAAGAGCAGGTAATAACAGCTGTCACTTCAGTTGAAAAAAGAGATATTACATCCGCTCAGAGAGTAATCTCCTTTGATCACAATATTGACATGCTTGAAATTGAAGTTGAAGAGGATTGTCTTAAACTTCTTGCTCTGCACCAACCGGTTGCAATTGACCTCCGGTTTATCATTGCAGTAATGAAGATCAACAATGATTTGGAGAGAATTGCAGATCTTGCCGCCAATATTGCTGACAGAGTTGTTATCCTTCCGAAAGGAGAATCTTTCAACTTCAATGTGAATTTAATGACAATGTGCGAAAAAGTGGTTTTGATGCTTCGGCAATGTCTTGATTCACTGTTCAAAATGGATGTATCTATCGCTCATAAAGTATGCAAATCTGATGATGACATTGATAATATTAACAGAGAAATTGTACGATACGTTAAGGAGGAGATAATCCGGACTCCCAAACAGGTGAATGGATACCTTCTTCTTCTTTCTGTAGCAAGAAATCTGGAAAGAATCGCCGATCATGCAACTAATATCGCTGAAGATGTTATATACATGATAAACGGCGACATCGTCCGCCATCGTGAAAACAAAACCTGAAATTCCACAACAATACAAAAAAAGATACCCTGCCATTGGAGATGTCATTATCATAAGATTGATAATTTAAATACTTAGTTGAGATTTGTCTGAATCGTACCCCGAATTAATAAAAACAATAGTTTGTTTGGTAATTGAATTGTTTTAGTATATTTTAATATAGGCTATTTTTATTTAAAACAATGGTTCGATTTTAGTAAATATGTAATGTAAAATACTAAAGGTTGATAAGATGCCTGGAATATTCGGTTTAATTGTTTTCAAGGAAGATGACGTTTCATTTACTAAATCCATCGAAAACATGTGTCAGCTACACACTTCTTCAACATCCTTCAAAAAATGTACTTGCAGAAAAAATAACCTTTACAATGGCTTTTCACAACTTGGAAGAGTTTATAATGAAGCACAGTACTATTCTGAAAAAGGCGGCGTTGAAGTCTGGTTTGATGGAGAATTGTATAACCAGGACGAGCTCCCCCTTAGAGTCGGTGAAAAAAAAAGAATAGACGCAGCGATAATTCTCGATCACTACATTATTGATCCCGAAATGAAATTCTTGAAGGAAATTGATGGCAAATTCGCAGCTGTAATATACGACCAGAACAGCGACGTGATTATAATCGCAAATGACCGTTATGGATTGCAGCACATCCACTGGACACAATGCGCTGATTACTTTGCCTGGGCCTCTGAGTACAAATCTCTCACAACACTACCAGGACCCGGTTTCAGAGTAGATACTGTCGCTGTAAAAGAATTTCTGGAATACGGATATCTTACCGATGAACGGACATGGTTAGAAAACGTAAAGCTACTTGCGCCGGCATCAATATTGATTTTCAATCTTCGTTCAAGAGGTGTTTCGTTAAAACATTACTGGAATTGGAATTCGATAACAATACGCACACTGCGTGTAGACGAAACGGAATGTGCACAGGAGTGGGGTCGGCTTTTTGATAAAGCAATGAAGCGTCGATTATTTCCCCAAAAAAGAGTTGGAATTACCCTTAGTGGAGGACTTGATTCGAGGTGTATCCTGGCTGCATTACCAGAATTGGAAGACCAGATACATTCTTTTACTTTTGGTATTGAACATTGTGATGACATCCTGATTGCAACTAAAGTTGCAGCATTAAAGGGAACAAAACATCACAATTGTGTTCTGAATCCTGTTTCCTGGCTTGAAGGTAATTGTGCTGCAGTATGGGCTGCAGATGGAGAAATCGGGTTACTTGATACAATTGGCAATGAATATCTCCAGATTATTTCAGAACATATTGACATTTGTTTTAATGGCATCGGTGGCGATGCATTACATGGAGGGTCATTTCTTACTATGCACCATCAGCACACTAATTCCTCCGGTGACCCTTATGGTTCGCGCGGGCGACGCTACATTCGCCAGGGATTCAGGTTTGATGAGTCTTTTTACCATGTGCGTTGTCCCTTTTATGATAATAAACTACTGGAATTTCAGCTGTCATTGCCTACCGATTTACGCAAAAAATCAAATATTTACAATAAAATATTGTTACATAATTATCCTGCGTTTTTTAAAACTACTCCCTGGCAGAAAACGGGATTACCGATTTCTTATCCGGCAGTGTACAGTAACATTTTATCCATCAGTAAAAAAAGCTTCAGCCATTTACTACGCGCTGCTGAACATTTTGGTCTGCCAGTTAAAGATAAAAGAAATTATGTGAATCATCTGAACCGAACACTACTTGAACCTGGAAGATCCTTTATCGAAAAGCTTCTTACCAATCCCGATGCAATTTATGCCCATTTTTTTAATAGAGACGAGGTAGCTGCAGTCTGGAGTAATCATTTGCATGGAAAGCATAACACCGCTCTTATAAATCGATATGCTACAATGGAATTGTGGTTTCAGCAGTTTTTTGAAAAAAAATATCGTCCAGCAGCTTAAAAAAACAATTGTGAAACCATTTCATTTTTAAGAATAAAGGTCAGAATATCCCGACATTAGCCTAATTCGAACGAATCCTTAACAAACCGTATTTAGCAGCATCGGAGTACCTGTACTGAGCGGAGTCCAGTTATGAAATGCACAGCAGGTTTGAGTAGATTGTGGTTGCCAGCGATGCCTTCGAGAACCTCAGGCACCGTTGGCTGAGTCTCTCGAAGCCAACAGTTGTTATAATTCAAGCCCCCAGAATACCAAAAGTGCGAAACACCGACATCCCACCAGAAAACCCGTTATTTTCGATACCAAATATTCAGGTATGATGCTAATCAACTCTCAGGCAGCAGTAATTCCCTCTGAAACTGCATTCCTTCCCTGATAGCATTTTCTATCGCCGAAGTACCCCCAAGAACAGTAACTGCAGATTCTTTTATATCGAGTATTATCTGTGCGGCATTTGCCAATGTCGTAGTATCCGCTCCAAGAACAGCTTCACGCAGTTTTTGCCTGTATTCAGTTGTATATCCAGACAGATAATCTATGGTACTACCGAATCCCTGCGAATGTGGCGGCCTCGGGGAATCGATTTTTCCAATCGCTCCAATGATACTCTGATCGATTTTTTCCTGAGGTATTCCTGAAGCGATCTCTTTGAGACCGCCGGTAAAATGATCGATTGTGCTTTTAAGATTCGGGTCACGATAAGATGCACATGTAAAAACTGGATGAGATACAGACATAATGGACATACCACCGTACGCCCCCCCCTCGACTCTAACCTTATCCCATAAATAACCTGTCGATAAGTGACGGGTAGCGAGAAAGAGAATACCTGCATCTTGCGCCGATAGCCCCGAGAGCTTCCAGACCTTACCGACAAAGTTGACTGCAGAATTTAGTTCGATTGCCTTTGGTAATTCCGGCAATGTCGTTTTTATCTCATACTGAACAGTTTTTCCGTTAAGCGTTGGAAGTGATTTCAAAAATGTTTTGAGTTTATCCTGAAGTTCATAGGGATTCTCAACAGTCACAGAAAGGACACACCGTGTTCGATCGAGAAGCAGAGATTGAATTTTTTTCATTGCACTCACAATCTCTTCAACTGCGTCTCGGGTAACCAATGAATCAAGAAACCGCAACTGCGAAATTCCTCCCATCAGTTCATCGATGTACCGTGATTTTGATATATGTGAAGAAGCATTCATGATCGCAAACTGGTGTCCGGCTGCTACTATCGAGGAATGAAGGCTGTTACGTTCTTCTTTTAAAATATCCCGAATCTGCTTACCATTATCAAGTTCAGGTGTCAGAAGAATTTTGCTCATGATACCAAGCATCTCATCAACCCGTGAGTGCAGCGATTTACCACTAAGAAACAGATACATCACCAGTTCGTCATCAGTACCTGTTTTTGTTTTACATACAATAGATGCATCGATACCTCCGGTTGCCAACGCTATTTCGGTAGCCATCTTTTCGTAGCTGCTACCACCGGCACCGCATCGTGTGATTAACTCAGCAAAGATCGGTACATACGGAATAAGCTCAAGCGGAATACCACCGAGATCAAAACCGCAATCGACATAGACAATCCCAGATGTAAATACATCATGCAGATGCAATTTTGCACTGTCAACATCAATTATCTCAATCGGATATTTCCTGCCTTCACGAGGCAAATCTCTCTTATCCAGTTTCGGTAATGAAGCCAGTGCTTCCGGAGCCGAGGGGGTCTTCTGCTGGTGTAACAGTTCCTCCGTGAGTACAGAGAAGCGTTGTTTATCTGAATCCGTAAAATTCTGTGTCAGCGATTGCGCGTGCTGCAGGGTCTGCTGTTCGAGCTTCTTTCCCATCTCTGATGAAGCAGTTACTGTAGAAAGAAGTCGATGAGGATTGTCGAGAAGTCTGGAACGGATCAGTCCGATAAAAAATTCCTTTCCTTTACTCTTTATTTCCGAAAGCGGTTTTTCAAATGCAAGGTGCGCAAAAGGATCACCATCATAGATCCATGAACGGTAGCATCTCTCAGCAAGCCTTAAATTGTATGGAAAATGTCCGCTGGTAACCTCACGCAAAGAAAACTCAATTTGACGAAGTGCGCCTTCAAGGAGTTCTGTATCCATTCCCCTCTCGACTTCTTTTCTGAGAGTTGACATGATACAATCAAGTACCTTTGAAGCATTTCCTGGAAGACATTTTCGTAAACCGGCGGCAAAAATCGTTTGCGCAAGATCAGACTCAAATCCTGAAATGTCATCCAGATCCTCACCTAAACCAGAATCGATAAGCGCCCTTTTAAGAGGTGAACTTTCTGTACCTAAGAGATAGTGTGTGAGCACTTTTCCAGCCAGGGATGAAACAGGATCAGCAGCATCGCCAAAGATCCATAATGCAGCAATAGTAGCAGTTCCATCATCTTCTTTTGGTGCCGGAGCAAGAATTGACTGTTCTTTTGGCGCACTCCATGGTACCTGGCGTTTGATAACAGAGTCGATCTCAAGCCGCTCAAAATGATTAACATAATTGTCATTAAGAAAACGTAGTGTCTTTTCTGACGGAATATTTCCATAGAGAATTATAAAAGAGTTTGATGGATGATAATATTTGCGATGAAACTCTCTAAACTGTTCATATGTCAAATTTATGATCTGCTCCGGTTCACCACCACTTTCATGGCAGTATGTTGTATCCGGAAATATTGCCGAAAGTGATTTTCGATCGACATGACTTGAGAAATTTGAGAAAACGCCCTTCATCTCGTTGTATACAATGCCTTTAATACCTACCGGTTTTGATGTATCTTCAACATCAAAATGCCACCCTTCCTGATAAAAGGTATTCTCGGTAAGCATCGGATTGAATACCGCATCACAGTAAACATCGACAAGATTGAAATAATCTTTTTCCACCTGTGAAGAAACTGGATACACGGTCTTATCAGGATACGTAAGCGCATTTAAAAATGTCTGCAGCGACCCCTTGAGGAGCTCCTGAAATGGATCTTTGATCGGAAATTTCTTTGAACCGCAGAGTACTGAATGTTCAAGAATATGTGGAACACCAGTACTGTCATATACAGGTGTTCTAAAGGCTATGGAAAAAAGATTATTTGGATCCTCATTATAAATATGAATTAAACGGGCACCATTTTTTTCATGGATAAATTCATATGCCGTAACATTTAATTCTTCAATGGGTTGAATCCTGATCAATGAAAAACCGTTTATTGAAGCATTTATTTGAATATTCTGAGCTGGCGGTATTTTTTTTGACATGTCTGAAAGCACCTTTCAAATGTATCGGTATAAAGATATTTATCGGATTAGAAAAAAAAGAATCATAATTATCCAATTTCTCAATTATTAAGCCAATTTAATTTTAAAATAGATCTGAAATTATCAAAATCAAACTATAACTTCGGTTCACCTCTTCCAATTGGAAGTACTGTTCAGAATTTTTTAAAAAAAAATGCAGATTTGTGATCTACGTCACAGACAGAATTTCAAAACTGGTCTATATTTTAGATATGAATGATTATGAACTAACGAAAGCAATCCAAGGAGTGAAGCTTAAAAAATTGAGGTGTTAAACTATTCCCTGTTGTCTTTCTGCCATAATCAGATTCGTTCAATGAGGCGCTACCCTTCCCCCAATAAAGGTGCAGATGTAACAAACCTGCACCTTTTCCTTTTTTATTATGGTACAACCGTTGCACATTTTAATAACCTGAAAACGGCAGTTGGTGACGATCCCGAATGGAAATCGGGACCTTGTCTCGAATCCCGAATAAATGTATCCCGAATAAATTTATCGGGACTTTCAGTCGGGTCTTTCAGTCGGGTCTTATTCAACCCGCAAGATATTGTCATTTCATTCCTTAAGGGATAGGTATTCAGTGCTATCAACTGTTGATTATTTATATATTCTTTCCCTTTGATGCAGAAAAATTTGATGTTATTAAACACTCAGAATGTTGTATCTTTAATCCATAATGCTGAATAACAAAAAAATCAGAGTCATTGGTGTGCCCCTGGACCTTGGACAAAGCCGCAGGGGAGTAGATATGGGCCCTGCCGCAATCAGATATGCAGGGCTTGAAGAATATCTTGTCAGAACTGGTTATGAAGTAGATGATTCGGGAAATATACCTGTCCCGATACGAGAACATCTCGGTAATAAAAGTGCCCTTGAATTCGCTCCTGAGATAACACACGTTAACCAGCTCGTCTATAATGCTGCGATAAAAGCAACTGATGAGGGTTTTTGCCCGATTTTTCTTGGCGGTGACCATTCAATAGCGATCGGTTCTGTTGGAGGAATGTCATGCAGGGAACCAGTTGGTGTTGTGTGGATCGATGCTCACGGAGATTACAACATTCCAGAAACGTCTCCGAATGGAAATATCCACGGTATGCCTGTAGCTGTGCTTACTGGGATCGGAATGCCATCACTTATCAACACGGGAAAAATCGGACCAAAACTGAAAAACAGCGATATTGTTTTTATCGGAACAAGGGATCTGGATTATGATGAAAAAACCATGCTGAAAAAAAGTTCCATAAAAATATTCAGCATGAAAGAGATTGATGAAAATGGCATAGCATCAACCGTCTCCTCTGCACTTAAGTCTCTGAGTCACCTTAGAAAACTTCATGTAAGCCTTGATATGGATGCTCTTGATCCAATTTATGCACCGGGAGTCGGCACCCCGGCATCAGGAGGTCTAACCTACCGGGAAGCACACACGCTCATGGAGATACTTTCCGAAAGCGGGAAAGTTCATTCGATGGATATTGTTGAAATAAATCCTGTTCTTGATCACCGCAACCAGACCGCACAACTTGCAGTTGAACTGGCAGGCTCGTTATTCGGAAAAAAGATTCTCTGACCAGTTCATCCAAACTCCGACTCAATTCCGCACTCCTTGTTTTCAGCTTTGCGATCAGGTATAATTATCTATATGAAAACAAAACAGATTCTTACCAGAGCAGCACTTACAGCACTTCACATCTTCTTTATTGTTCAACTGAGCTTCTCAGCCAACGACACATTAATCCGGCAAACGTTTGGCAATCAATTTCAATACAAACGTTCAGAAACTGGCGAACTGATAACGATTACAGCTGTCACGGCGGATTCTCAAAATATATACCTTTACGATATGGCTGACAGATCCATCGCATTGTTTGATACCGCCGGTACATTTGTCCGAAAAGTAAAGCTCCAAAGCATCGGACGCGGGGAATATGTTGGTGATGATTTCATCGTAAGAAATAACGAAGCAGTCTTTCTTAACACTGTGGATTTGAGACTCGAGTTTTTTGATCTCCAAAAAGGATTAGCACGTAAAAGTATTGTTTATCCAAAAGAAATTCCGATGGAACGGAACCAGCGCCGTTACAAAATGATTAACAGAATATTTGTTGACAATTCAAAGTTGTTGATTGGCAACAATCATGCGGTCTTTGTTATTGATGAAAGTTCTGTTCTTCAAAAAGTCACCACAAAACAGGTAAAAAAATATATCAATGGCAGCCGACTCGCGATCTATAGCAGCAAAGATCCGATACTATACCGAAGTGGGAAAATTGAATGGCACAACAAAACCGCACAACTTGCCCCCGTCAGACATACTCTCTCAGGTAAATCGCTGGTCGTTTTTAGAGATAAAATTTACAACTGTATTGTAACTGCATCCGGTTTTTCAGTAATCAGCACCGGATTATCAGGGGATAAATGAGACAATTTGTCCTGATATTTATCCTAACCGCCGCATTATTCTCCAGTTCGGCACAGCATGCATTCTCACTGGACACAGTTATCACCCGTTCAGACAGTTGTGTCGCTATCGAATGGACTCCAGACTCTTCCAATACAGCAGAACTATGGTATACTCAATATGGTAACAAGTGTACCGGCAGCGATACCATATACCGGCACTGCGATTTCATTGCCGGACGAACGTACAGGGGGATTGCATATTCATACGGTGGTGAAGACCCATGGTTTACTTTCAGGACACGTCTCGCTACAGGCTTTCTGGCAGGATCACATCAGTGCCATTACAACGTTTTCGGCGACCCATCAGGTAAAGTAACTGGTACCGATTGCTCCGGTTTCCTCTGTTTTGCCTGGAATATCGCCCGGACAAACACTACAAATCTTTACAACAACAAAAATTTCACTACAGTGCCAATCACCAGTGTTCAGGCCGGTGATGCACTGGTCAAAGCATCCAGCGCCTACGGCTATCATGCAATACTGATCGTTGAAGCAGAAGACCCGGCAGAAACAGTCATCAGTGAGGCATCATCGACCGTTTTCGGATGCAGAGAGCGTATAGTAAATCTTACAGGTCCGGAGTGGACGCCATATAAAGCGATACGAAATCCGGCACTTCACACGCAGCAGATTGCCAATAAGAGTACCTCATCTTCTCCAGCACTGAGAGTTGTTCAATCCGGTTATAATTGTATCACCCTGCACTTAAGCAATCCTTCACCGGTACAACTTACAGGGTACGCTCTCAATGGAAGCGTACTATTTAAAAAGCAGTTCGATAATGCCCGTTCTCACACATTTAATTCCGGACTTAGTTCTCAAGTGATATACCTTTCGGTACAAATACATAAAACAGCAGAAACAGTCAGACTGTCTTTACACTAAAAGAAAAGGAGCAGAATTTCATTCTGCTCCTTACCCTCTCTGGCAACAGAAACAACCTATCTGAAGCCATTTGCACGTTTGCTTTCCTACGCGCCTTATGGCAGTACTACCTTTTCCTGTAGTACTCTTGCCCCTACCTGAACCGGTATTAAAAATGTTCCACTGTATCGCTTATTCATTTTAACCGAAACCATATTGCCTGATCTCATATTGGCAACCCATTGCTGCACAACTCTTCCCGATATATCAAGCATTGTAACTCTTGTTACATTTGAACCAGCACCTGATAGAACGATTTGAAGTGACAAACCGTTACCTGTTACCTTGACCATTGTTAAACTTTTATTCAGGGATGCGATAACATCGGTACTGTGACTTTCAAAGATAACGCTCTCTTTTCAAATTCATGCATACAACTTTAATATACCCGTTTACTGCCCTGAGTTGAATCGCTGCAAAGCATTATCTGTTTTCCAGCAGAAAACAGCAGGTACTTTTGTTTCTATGGTCTTAACAGGCAGGTATTAATTCGCTAACGGCGGAGTATGTATGTTGAGATAATCAAGTATCTTCCGATACTCTTCATCATGAGGAACAAGAGAGGGATCAGCCGTAGAAACCATTTTTCCGAATTCGGCAGGTGAAACATATTTTATCTCTGATATTTCCTCAGTACAAAATTGTATTGTTGCGATTTCATTATCAATACGCAAAATATAGACATCAGAGAATTCATTGTCTTTTATTAACTTGTCAGACGAGACGTATAAACTGAATACCTGAAAAAGGTATTGAAACTGAGAGGGATTTGCAACCGCAATTCCAAGTTCCTCTTTGAGTTCCCTGACAGCCGCATCCAGTGAACGGTCTCCATCACTAAGGTGTCCCGCACAGGAAATGTCCCATAAACCCGGATGTGTATCTTTTTGAGAGGATCTTTTCTGTAAAAGGATATCGCACGTTCGATTAATTACCCAGATATGAACGGTAGCATGAAAATAACCATTCTGGTGGACAACACTGCGCGGACACACCTGCCCCGTACATTTTCCCCGCTCATCCAGAACATCAAAATACTCTTCCATCACCAGGGTCCTCTTCTTTATCAGGAAAAGCAGGCATGCCAAGCTTTGCAAAATATTCCTGCAATGCAGCCACACGACCCCAGGTTTCATTTTTAATTTTATCAAACAAATGAACCATACGATGACTTTTTACCCGTAAATCGTAGTCTTTATCGGTTTCATCTTCTTTCCGGGCAGGTTTACCAATATCCTTTGCAAGATGAAGCAACCCGATATGCCCTGAAGGAGCTTCAACAATTCCCCTTGAGATCCCGCGCGACAGCTCTACCGTAAGCTTCAACAGCACGCTGAGATGTTTCCAGATTTCCTTCCATTCATGAATAGTCAGGTGCTGCGAAAATGTACCCCTATTTTTAACAACATCCCCAGAAACATCCAGCAGCGTTTTGAGCTCGGGTGCGTACCGATCCGAACAACTGGAGCAGATATGTCCGTCACCGCGAATGTACATACAAAGTTTTGAGTCGAGTTTAAACCTTCGTTCGCAGACAATACAAAACACTTCAGGGTTTTTAAGCATCTCCTCGGTACAGTAGCGAATTACCAGTCTCGATTGAATAGTTTTTTTAATATCTTCTGCGATTCCCATTGCATAACTCTTTTAAACGTTTAACTAAAAATACATATCACTTGAGAAATAATGCAGCAAATCAGAGGTCGCATTTCGATCGGCATTTAAAAACAGGGCTAAAGCTCTTCCATTATCAGTTTTTCAACCAGATAATCATCGATAATAGGATACACATCTTTAACCTGACTCATACGATCACGAACATATTCATCAGGAAGGCTTTTTACCAGATCTGACAACAAAGCAATATCGTTTTCAACTGTCCTGACATTCAGATCCAGCATATCAAAAGTCATTGCACTAACAGGTCTTTTCGTATTTTGAGAATTCTTTCGTCTTCTTTTAGAAAAAACAGTGTCGCCTGGCCATGTATTCCCGTTGCTGTCATATTGCCGGAATTCAATTCCTTTAATTTCCATAAAAACCATCCGTGGTTCTGCACACCTGTCTATTATGTAAGCCTCTGCGGCATCTATATACAAATATAATGTATAATTCAAAGATTAATGATTTTTTTTACCCTGAAACTCCTACATTCAGGAATATGTTTCGACCCCTGCAAAAAATATTTAAAAAAAGGGCTTTACCGGTTATTTTTGAAAAAAACTACGATTTCAGGTGATAATTTCGATTCAGCTGCAACCGATACAACAACCGCATCATATTCTTTATCGTTAATAACCATCGTATGCCCTGTTAATTCTGAAACGGTACGGATTGTATCGTTCCCAAAAATTTCATCGCCGATTTTTATAAAAAGATTACAACTATCATGCGGAGCAATCTGTTTAAGAAGCTCTTTGTCAACACGACGTCCTCCTGAAACCAAAAAAGGTATATCGGCAATTTTAAAAGACTTTTTAGCCTGAAGTGTCAGTACCGATTCACCCATTATTTTGTCTTTAATAAAACCAGTCTTTTTCCCCAGTGCTGACATTTTTTCTGCAACATTACTCCCTGCGTTTGCTGTGAATTGCCCTGAAGAAACCACAGTAAATGAGGAATCAACAATATCAAGAACCGAGAAACCCATAGGTTTGATAAACCTTGATGCAAATTGAGTAACATCCGGAGAAGACCTGTCCTGTTCGCCCAACAGCCTTAAAGAAAACACCCCATCATCAGAAACTGCACCAGCAAAAGAGGACAAACGGTCTTCTATTTCATCTGACAACTGACGCATGTTCTTTTGAACAGCCAGTTCGATCAGTTCAAACTTTGAACGTTGCAATGAATCCGATTCAGATGCCGAAATCTGAAGATGCGCAACATACCCCACTACTGCCGAACAGACTCCTATAACGACAGTTACCCATGGTTTCATTTAAAACTCCCCTGATCTTCAATTGTAGTTAAACTGTTATCGCTAAAATATAACTTCTGAGCAGCATAATTCCAGCATTGTACCTTACTGTTGTTAAGAGTTGTATCCACAATTTTTAGTGGCCTTCCCCAACTCATTGTAACCTGATCTTTATTCATCCCAACTGTGATCCTGTGGCTCTCTATAACCTCCCAGGTAGTCGCGTCCCAGTCGTATTGTAGCATCGGATTGACCTCAGCAATATCATCTCTCCACGACAGAGATTCAGAAACCTGATCAGACATCGTATTGGTCCAGCTGAAACGAACCGCAATGAATCCCTCGGTCCCCTTTGCAGTAGTCACCATCAACCATATCGGATTTACAGGAAGCGGGGAAAGTCCATACCGGACATCGGTTACTTTGAGTGAATCGTATCTCTTAACCTTTTCACCTGTCAAATTGCCTCCAGGTAGCTCAACAGAGATAACACCTTTTCTTGAAAATACTGTTTTTCCACGCCACCGTCTGCAAGCCGCATCAAAGTCTTTCAGGAAAATCATCTCCTGCAGTGCAGATTTTTTTGTTCGGGCAAACAGACTGATGGAGTACCTCTTATCCAGAAACTCGATTAACCATTCTCCACCTTCATCCGGTGTCACACCCTTCACGGTAAGCGTATCAAGATAAAACCGTTCATACTTTAATCTTCTATTCGAAAGCTCATATAAAGTATCTACCCGGGCACAACGGTTTAAATCTGGACACCGGAATAGTTCGTATCCGAAACGCCGGAACATCACGGGTTTTCCCAAAAGAACAAACTGCTCATTAACCCAGTTTTGTGGTTCAACTATCAATATACCTGTTTCATCGGTTTTAAGATTTTCGGTGAGTGAATCTGAATGCTCCGTACTCTCAGAAAGTACAGACTGGTCAGGAAGTACCACCACCTGCTTTCTTGAAGAACACAGAAAAATGGTTCCTGAGATGATTGAAATTATTCCTGCATAAAAAGTTCCTTTTTTTAGACGCATCATATTCCTTCAGGTAAAAATCATTTTTCTGAATTGATCTGTTAAATATTCTACTATCAATCTACGTTGTTAGAATTACACTCCGGTCGTCGATCCCGAGCTCGGGATCAATGGCCGGGGTGATGCTATTTGGTATTCTAACAATGTAGAATAAATCTAATTCATGATTCTGCCCGTCAGTCAATCACATTGAAGAAATTTTCAAGTCAATTCAAGGTTTGAATATTCAGATCTCTTTTTGCTGCTTTGCAACCCAGGCAAGCCCTAAATAGATAACTGAGACCCATATAATCAACTGGATTTCCGGTAAATGGGTTAACCATTTTTTTAACCAGAAATAAAGTGTATGTGACAGGAATCCATACCCTATTGTGCATAGTAAAACAAACAGGATATAGCGCAGTATCCAGTGCAGTGAAGCTATAATTCGTTTGACGGTGCCATTAATAAATGGCCCGACCAGAGTAACGGTCACCGCAGTGATACCGAATGTGATAAATTGAATATTTTGTTTTAAAAATTGAGCGACATCATGCACAACGGTATGGAATGTCATAAGTAAGCCTTTACCCAGTTATACCCGAAAAGTAACAACATCAATGTGATATTAGCTAACACACCAGCAGCCACATCATCAAGAGTTATCCCGGCACCCTCATCAAGTTCCTGAAGATTATTAACGAACCAGGGTTTTACAATATCATAAAACCTGAACAGCAGAAATCCTGCGACAAGTGTTTTTATTGTTAACGGCACCATAAAAAAAGTAACCAGTTGCCCGGCGACTTCATCGATAATCACAGCCGATGGATCATCATCACCGAAAACATTTTTACTGCCATTTGATAAAAATATGCTCACCACAGTTATCGCCGCCATTGCAAACCAGTAGTGCAAATAGTGTGATGATGTAAAAAATGACGGGTACTTCGTATTCAGGTACCAGATTCCGGCAACTGTAACCGCTGAGCCGATTGTACCTGATGCCCAGGGAAAATATCCGATAAACAGCAGACTTGCTCCGGCTCTTCTCAACCAGGAGAGTGGAGAATTAGATAATTTAGCTTTCATAATGTACATCAGTCCGTTCATTCAGTGCTTGACTTAAAGTAATCTGATCAACATACTCCAGTTCCATTCCGACCGGAAGTCCACGCGCCAGCCGTGTGACACGAATCCCCTGCTGCCGATAGATTCGCGCAAGATACAACGCAGTCGTTTCTGCATCAGCGCTCCCCCCCAGCCCCAGAATCAGTTCACCGGGTTGTTCATTTATGATACGCATACTCAACTCATTGATACGCAGCTTATCGACTGTAATGCCATTAAGTGGCGAAAGTACACCACCAAGAATATGATACACTCCCCGGTACCTGCCGCTACGCTCAAAAGCGAAGAGGTCAACAGGTTTCTCCACAACGCAGATTTGTTTCTGATCTCTTGACGCAGATGAACAGATCGGACAGAGTTCCGTCTCGCTGTAATTGTAGCATCTCTTGCACCTGGTAAGTTTCTGACGAACCCTTACAATCGACTCGGCAAGTTTCAGCGCATCCTGTTCCGGACGCTCCATCAAATGAAGTGCCAGCCGCCATGCACTCTTCCGACCGATTGTTGGAAGCGTACATAATGCTTCCACCAGTTCTTCTAAAGGCTGAATCATATACCGGGTATTGACAAGCCACCTGTAATTGATCCAAAGGTAGACTCTGTCATCTCCTTAACTTTTTCCATCGCGTTTGCATGAGCTGCAACAATAAGGTCCTCAAGCATCTCCACATCATCGGCATCAACGACTTCAGGATTGATTTTTATTGACACAAGCTGATTGCTCCCGTTGAGCATAACTTTTACCATCCCGCCCCCGGAAGTTCCCTCGATCTCCCTTTTCTGAAGCTCTTCCTGAGCTTTCATCATCTGCGACTGCATCTTCTGAGCCTGTTTCAAAATCTTTCCCATATTTTTTGTCATATCTACCTCCCGGTTATATAATAGTGTACATACATCAATTTAACACTTCGCCATCAAAAATATCCAATACTGCTTTGATAATTGGCTCACGCTCAATTTCATCATCAATAGTTGACGGAACATTTCCGATTGCTTTTATATAATTCTGTTCATGATTTTCAATCGGTTTATTCTCTATAGTAATATTTAGCAACAGCTCCCGCCCGGCAAAATTCTTCAGATGCTGCTCAATCTCATCTTTGTTCTGTTTCTTGACAGTTTCAAGATATTGAAACCGGTATGCTGAAGAAAATTTGAGATCTATTGCATCCTCACCTGCAGGAAATGCGCATGCAAGGGCCAGAAATGAACCCATGTTCGGACGTTCGTGAATTAAATGATCCAGGAAGGCGGGCCAGAACGTTTTTATATCGATCCGTTGACCAGCGCTGTCACTGAGTCTAGAAGGGGCAGTTTCAGTTTGAACATTAGTTTCAGGAACTGCAGGACTCTTTATACCAGTAAATACTCCATGATTATCATCTGAATCA
This sequence comes from Chitinispirillaceae bacterium, assembly GCA_016929595.1. Lineage (GTDB taxonomy): Bacteria > Fibrobacterota > Chitinivibrionia > Chitinivibrionales > Chitinispirillaceae > JAFGIN01. The sequence continues at coordinate 52,824 of JAFGIN010000193.1, read as the reverse complement.
TCATCTTCATCGTCCGGATCTTCATAGTATTCCTGATCGGAGTAACTGTTTTGATGCTGTTCCTGTACCGATTTTTCTCTGACTGAAGAGTCTTCCAGCAGTTCCGGGCCTGAAATTGCCTGAGAAAAGTCCTGCAGTTCACCAGTACTCTTCGAATCAGTAAGGTCTGCCTCAACGCTGTCTGCAAACTGTTCATTTACTGAAACAGTCTTTACATCATTCAGATTTTTTTTTTTTGATCGTCCGCTACAGACGCAACACTGGTGGGAATAGGATCAGATAATTCAGTCAGATTACCATCACTGCCGATCATCCGCATAAGGGACTCAAGAGAGACGGTATTATCGAGAAATACGAGCTTTAGAACCATCAGTTCCACAAGGAACCGGGGATACGCGCTCCATTTAAGATCCTGTTCTGCCTTACGAACTATTTCACTCATTCTCAGCAGATCCCCTTCGGAAAAATGAGCAGCGACACTGGTCAATTTTTCTATCGCTTCAGCATCAAGTTCGATTCCTCGAGACAGAAGGGCACCCGGGATTCGTGCAAAAAGCAGGTTTCGGATATGTTCCTGAAGCCCAAGAATAAACTCCTGGAGATCGAACCCCTGAAAAAGAACATCCTGAACAACTTTCAGAACGCCGGCAGCATCTTTAGCTTTAATGGCATCGACAACGTGTTCAAAGACTTCCATCCCTACCAGTCCAAGAACCGACCTGACCTCTTTTTCGTTGAGATTTTCACGGCAGAACGAATACACCTGATCTAACAGACTGAGAGCATCTCTCATGCTTCCTTCAGCTTTACGTGCAACAAGCATCAGGGCAGATCGTTCAAAAGCGATATTCTCCATTGTGCAGATATGCACCAGACGTCCAAGAATCTGTTCAGCTCCAATACGCTTGAAATCATAACGCTGACATCGTGAATGTATCGTGGCAGGAATTTTTTGAGGTTCGGTTGTTGCAAAAATGAAAATTACATTTTTTGGGGGTTCTTCAAGCGTTTTCAACAGTGCGTTAAAAGCGTTTTTTGTCAGCATGTGTACTTCATCGATAACAAAAATCCGATACTTCCCCCCCATCGAAGAGTAGCCGATATTATCACGAAGATCACGAATGTCATCTACTGAGTTATTTGATGCGCCATCGATTTCCAGGACATCGAAGCTGGACCCGGCAATCACATCTTTGCATGATGTGCACACACCACAAGGGTTTGTTGTTGGACCTTTTTCGCAATTCAAGGCACGGGCAAGTATTCTGGCTGATGTAGTTTTACCGACACCACGGGTACCAGTAAAAATATATGCGTGAGCTACCCGATTCTTCTCAATAGCTTTTTTGAGCGTATCGGTAATATGCTCCTGTCCCACGACATCATCAAATGTCAGTGGACGCCATTTTCTTGCAAATACAAGGTAACTCATAAAATTTCAGGAAACGACCATAATTCGAATAAAACCAGTTGATTGTCCCAGCCCTTCATTTACACTTAAATAGGGCCATAATTTAAAAGAATATAAAAAAGGGCCAAGTTTGCCTGCGGCACATCAAGCATCCGCTTACCGTTGCTCCCTTCCAGGCCTGGCGGGGTTCACGGCCTTTAATTGCGCAGGGCCTGGCCCATATATTTTCAGATCTTTTCTGCTCCCGATAAAGAAACGCTACATCGTTTCTTAAACCGGCACACAGAAAATACTTCTTTTCAAACTTGTTCAAACACAAATCTTGAACGCATGTAGTTGGTAAAAATAATTCCTGCAGTAACCAAAAGAAATTTTTTCATCTCGACTTCGCTCGATGACCACAGGACGCCCACCAGGACGGACTTCGCTCGATGACCACAGGACGCCCCCAGGACGGACTTCGCTCGATGACCACAGGTCTTCTTTTCGGTAAGCGGTTTCTGTTCATGTCGGGATTGGTTCTATTGCAGGCCGGCCTGTATTCTTGTTGAAATCAGTTTTTTGAAAAATAGTCACGAAGTACCTAAAAAAAAGATTACTCGGTATTATATTTATATATGAGCCTTGCATAGCCATTTTAACCTTTGTGATATTTGTTTCTCAACATACTGAAGAACGATGTAATGAAAGTATGATATAATGTTTAAAATGACTATTTTATTATCAACAAAATAATTTTGAACACATTTGCATTTAAAAATGCCTAATGGGAGTTTAAACAGGAGGCTGCAATCTTATGAAACACAAAAAGATAATTCCCTTTTCACTATTGATGATCATTATCCTTCTGCCTGCATTACTTCAGGCAGACAAAATCTGTTCATTCAGCCTGAAAAATTGTCCTGAGGACTTTGACGGCAAAACGATTTATGTTCCCGAGTATGTAACGTCCATCTCACCAGATTTCAAAGTATGTATTCCTGTAACTGTTATAGAAAATGGCACCAGTACCCCACCTTCAATTGTTTTCATCATCGATCATTCCAATAGTATGATGGGTTCGAGTGGTTATGACCGTGATGGCTCCCGATTCCTTGTCACCAGTTCTCTACTTGATACACTTTATAGCAAATTTCCTGATGCAGAGGTTGGCCTGGTCGTTTTTTATGATAAACTGTATTTTAATTCCGATGATGATCCGATGTTCCAGAAGCTTCCGGATGGATTCGCCGCTCCACAGGAATTAACAAACCAGGCTTATATACCACTCATGAAATTAAATGTAAAACAGAAAAACGAAATGACTGGAATCGAATATCTTAAACATATTCTTCAGACAAAAAAAGTGGTCTCCAATATCAGGCGTGGAGATACCACCTGGAGCACAGATCTGGTTTATCAACCAACCGGATATGATCGCTCTGGCGGTACACATATAAACGTAGCCTTTGATGCAGCTAAAGAAGCAATGAAAGCATCCTCATTTACAAAAGACAATCAGTATATCATTTTCATTTCTGATGGTGAAGCACACACGACAACTGAACCAACACCGGTAACTGACTATGAAAATGGCGTATCAGTTCCCACGACATTCACTGTTTATTTTACAGCCAGAGCAGACGAACAGGCACCTGCAAGCCTGCAGAGAATGACTGAAAATATAAAAATCAACAATTATTCTGCATCAAACCCGTCAAGCCAGTTATGGACAATTCAAACAAATTATGAAACGTTGATGAATTTAGTGATGCAGAACATTTTCAATCCGCTAATTTTCAGCGTCAAGCAGAAACCGACGTCACTTACTATCAACAGCAAAATATACTCAACAATTTCAGACAGCACAACCTTTGACATTGGAAACGGTCTGCAGCTCAACGACAGCCTTACCCATTTTGATATCGCAGTAAAATACAGCGTAAAATCTGATTCACTCAATATTCAAAAGGATACGACAGTACTGGTTTCGTTTGATGTTATTCGCTCAAACGAAAAAGCACTCTCTGAAGGTATTGCTCTGGATTGCAGAGACACCATTTATTATACCATCTCTGTTCAGGCGACAGAAGCAAACGCAAAAGAAAAAGATGCAAAGCCGGGCACAATCACCGTTAACAGAAACAATACAGATGGAAGCGTAACGGTTTATTTCAAGAGAGATGGAACCGCAACGATCAACGATGATTTTACCATTACGGCAACGGATTCTGTCGTTTTTAAAGATGGTGAAAAGTCGGTTACTGTTATCATCACCCCTCTCGATGATGAACTCGATGAAGAATCCGAAACTGTAAACGTCCAGCTTTTAGACAAGTTTGGTAACAAAGAGATACGATACTACATAAACAAGGACCAGTCAAAGGCGACGATTAACATTGAAGACAGCTATGTTCCACCACCGGACACATTAACAGTTCACATTACTCCTAACCCCTTTTCACCGAATACCAGTGAACCGTTTTCATCAAAGGTCAGAACGTTGTTCAATAATGTTATCAAGGACAATAACAGCGGTATGCTGGTCGCGGTACATGCAACAGCCCGGCTTGAACCGACTCCCGGAAAACCCGATCAATATGGTACAGGGTATATCTATGATGCTGTTGGGAATCTTGTCAATACACTAGAAATGAGAAAAGCAAACAACAACCCCGGCGACACTGTAAACTATGGCTTTCTGTGGGACTGTAGAAACGTTAATCAGCGGACAGTGGGAATAGGTACATACCTTATCAAGATACGTTTCAAAGAGAAAAATGGTCAGGAACGTGTTTTTACAAGAAAGATGGGTGTGAAAGAGTAAATCAGGTTTCAGTTTACGTTATTAAAAAAGGACTTGTGAACCATCACAAGTCCTTTTTTAATATGCTAAGATATAATGCGAAGCAAAAAGTGATAAACGTGCAATTAACAACAAACAATCAAACTATCCTGTGTTCAGTGAATTCTGATACAGCAACTGACACCATTTGCCCAAATGATATAGGATTCTGATTTTAAAACAGTTATGACGAGTAGCCTTTTACACCTTAACTTGGTGCCTCCAAATCACCAGAAAGAAATGAGATTAAAAAGACACTCTCAATGTTTTCTCTGGTGACACACATAGACAGCACTTCACCAATCGTTTTTTTCAACACTGGAATGATTTACTGGGCAAGTGGAGATTGTAAGAATGCATTGGAGTGAATGGAAAAAAACTCTGGGCAGGTCATTATCATCAAATGATCTTTCATCCTGGATTGCATTAACAGATTCAACTTGCCCGGAATAAAAGCCATGCTGCACCAGAATCCGTTCCCAAGTAATCTCGCTCATCAATGAATCATAACCCGAAACTGCTCTCATCCTGTGAGTCGGTGTTGTAATTGCGGTATGCATCGAGATTGGATCCGGTAGAGCTGCTCTCTGAAGTTTTCGGTTTCTCAGATGTTTTGTAGTCAGAAACATCATTCATTTTCTGGCGAATATTGAATTTGTAGCCGATTGAAACACTGAAAGCCTGATGTTTACCATCCAGATTAACATTATTTTCAACTTCGTGCCCGGTTTGAAGAATATTTAAAAGGCCAATATATGCAGTGGGGCGAAGAAAGAATGTACCAAAAACACCGGTTTTAACTTCGAACCCGAATCCAACAGTTACTCCACAATCCAACATTTTTATGTCACGGGAAAAATCCAGGGTATCTTTAGTAATATCAACACGAGCCGGTTGATCATTTACAGCGGGAACATACACCTTTTTTTCACGGTACTTTTTGCCATTGAGGAAAATTCCACAATCGGGTCCGCCAAAAAGACTGATCCGAAAAAAACTAAGCGGTATATTTAGCTGCGCAAGTATAGGAATCTGTAAACTGAGCATATCGATTTGTTCAATTGTCTCCTGCCTGATAGTTTCAGTCAGATTCTTGCTGAGTGTATTCTGTTCTCCTCTGGAATCCAAACCTGCGCCGATCACCAAAGAAATATGTTCAGTAAAATTCTGTTCGAAGCCTAATTTCAATCCTAAGCCTGGCCTGAAAGAGCTGCTTTCTATAAGAGAACCGCTACCCGTAATTGTTGTAGCATTACCATTAATACCGATCATAAATGCAGGATCGGAATGTGTTGTGCCCATTAAAACTATAACCATTGAAAACAGCATTGTATATTTCATAAAATCTCCATCAACTTTTAAGTGTTCCCGTTTTTTAAAAATTAAAACTGATCTTTGATACCCACCACCAGTTACCAGCCTCAACGAGCATTTCACGGTGATTTGCATGATCGTAATAAGAACTGAAAAGACGCATGTGATCACGTGCTAATTGTGTGGTTAAAGCAATGTGATCATTAAAAAATGACTTTTTCATATACAGAGACCATTTCCATTTCGACTCTTTAACGTTTGCATTCTTTCCCGGTGCTAATGGTTTTCCTGCCACAACATAGATTTCTCTATAATCGTTGTAGTATTCTGATCCCCAGTACTCAAGTTCAAGACTCATTACATCAAGGATAGTAAATGTTGGCAAGTTACAACCAAACGTCACAATGGATTTTTCTTTCCAATCTGAATAGGATGGTGTTTTTACACCATATACAGTTGTATCAGGGTATGATTTCAAGCCTACAATAAGCAGTTCTCCATACAATTTCAGGTCCTCTTTTCCGAAATACGTTAAGTGTTCCCTTGTAAAGGCTAAAGGATCTACCGCTAATTTAGCCATAAACTTGCTGCCTTTAAAGGTAAAAAACGCAGTATCTCCAGCAGCTGTAATATACTGGTTTCCCTGCTCCCCAATTATCTTTGGTGTTGTTGCATTTCCATCTTTATACACCGAAAACAGATGTGCCAGACTGATGCCAGCGCCAAAATTTACGAAACCTTTATTTAATACATCAAAATTAAAAAGGTAAGATAACGACCAGTCCATTGCTGGATAAAAGACAGTTTCTGTAGTAAGCAGAAGGTCTTGCGTAAAGAAACTATCCATAATTTTATGACTCAGTTTGAGACCAAGCAGTTTTGCCCTCGGCTCATCAAAATCAGTTTTTACGTATGCTGGATAAGTTGCAGATCTGAACATAAACTCACCAAGATTGCGCACATCCTGATTATATTTATATTTAAAAACTCCTGCAGTAATATCCAGATCATTGGCCTGCCCCTTTAGCATGTATTTTCCATATGATTCAAGGAGAGTAACTTCAGGACGTGCAGTTTTTGTTACTGAAAACTGTGCTTCCATTGGCCAGGAAAATTTTGTTTCAGCCTCTATACCCAACACTATTTGAAGTTTTTCCTGGTATAAGACATCAACGAGCAGATTTCCATAAGCATTTTCTGTCCATATTTTTTCGACCGGCCCTCCCCCCTGAATACCGGTCCCACGTACCACCTGTCCACAATAAAAAGCACCATACCCCTTGAAATCTAACTGAAACTGATCATTTGCAGTTTGCAACTCAAGAGCAGAAATATTTATTGCAAGTAAACATGCAATAAAACACATTATCAACCTGAATTGTTTAACCATGTTTTCCCCTTTAATAACAACTTTTCTATTAATATACTATGAAAATTTAATGCTCAATCGAATTTTAATTACTATATCACAAAATAATCAACCGCCTTAAATTAAGACTTAAAAACATAAGGACGTTTGAAACAGGTTCCTAACGTCCTTATAGTAATTTCTGGTTATATATTACACAATGCACTACTGATCAAAAAACACCTTTTATTCAAAGGATTAATCAGTTAACACTGAAAGAACCATTTAGAGAAGGCTCTGCTGGAGCCGGAGTTATTTTTGACGATGTACCCACGCGTATTTTGTAATTTCCTGAGAGTATTTCCCATTTCCCATTGCCATCAAACTCCTGCGCGCCAACTTTAAAGTAGGCCATATCATCCGGTTCCAGTGTAAACCGAACAGTCTCTTTCTGACCAGGCTCCAGAGTAATACGATCGAAACCTCTGAGATCCTGTTTGCGGACAGGAACTATGCCAGTAGGTAGTGATAAATACAACTGGACGACTTCATCACCTTTAATGCTGCCAGTATTGGCAACATCAACAGTAATATAGATACGATCACCCTTTTCGATTTTTGAAGGGTATACCTGAAGATTTGTATATGAAAACGTCGTGTAACTTAAGCCATGTCCAAATGCGAACAGTGGCTCTTCTCCCATATGATCAACCTTGAAATATCCGTGAGCTTCTTCTGGTTTCCCATATTGAAGGTTGACAGTTCCTTCATCATACTGAAAATTTGCTGTCTGCGAAGCTGTTTTTGGAAATGTCATATTCAGTTTACCTCCGGGACAAACATCACCGAAAAGTACATCAGCAATGGAATACCCCTGCTGCTGGCCCGGCCCAAAGCAGATAAGTATCGCAGGTGCATTTGACCAGTTACCCGGAACTGCTGCGGAGCCGCCCGAAAAAAGTACAATTGTCTTAGCTGTAGTAACTGCCATGGCCTGCTTTACTATCTCATCCTCAAATACATTGAGATTCGGTCTGTCTGCATCCTCACCTTCATCATGGGTACCTGTAACAACTATGATATAATCAGCAGTATACATATTGTCAACAATAGTAGTTTTTCCATCGAGATTTAATTGGGAAAGGTATTCTTTTATACCCCGTTCAGGGCTGATCCTGTCTTCATCGGGGACTTTTACCAGCGAGCTTTCCCAATACCAGGAATCACCACCACCAAGTCGTGCGACCTGATGTTCAAATTGTCCATTGTATTGACTTTGCCGGGGATTTGCACCCATGGATCCAGCATTATATTTTGCACCTGTTATAAATATTTTCTTTCCTGATTTTGGGATTGGAAGAACATTTCCATCATTTTTTGTAAGCACTAAAGCTTTTGCGCCAATTTTCCGAACAAGGGCTTTGTGTTCATTAGATCTAAAAGAATTTTTATAAGCTTCATGGTTATAATTTGGATCGAGTAGTCCTGCCTTTCCATTAGCATACAGTATGTGTTTGGCTTTTTTCTTTGCATACACGGGGTTACTGTTAAAATGGTTCTCATTATACAAGATACTTGGTAAAAGCTGGTCAGCGCCATATTTAACCGCATCACCCAACGATTTATCATTTACTTGCGCATCCCAGTCACTCATGGTGTACCCAAGAAAACCCCAGGTATTTCTTAAAAGATCTTCAACTAAATATTTACTATCAGTACAATATTGTCCATTGATTTTGTTATATGCTGTCATAGCACCGAGAGCACCAGCTTTTGTAACACACTCTTTATATTGCGGAAGGTAGAGTTCATGCAGACTTCTCTCATCTACCTGAGCAGACATATTACGACGATCATTTTCTTTATTGTTTACTGCAAAGTGCTTGATAGCAGAGATAACACCTCTTGCCGCAAGCCCCTTTACCTGAGCAGCAGCCATTTTTCCAGAAAGGTAAGAATCTTCACTGTAATATTCAAAAGCACGACCTCCCATAGGATTCATAACGATATTCATCGCTGGACCAAGACAGACGTTACGCTTATCCGCCCGGAACTCTTCCCCCATTGCAATGCCCTGTTCATATGCTGCATCAACATCCCAGGTACATGCAATACCGCCACAGGTTGTAAAACATGTCGCCCATCCACCATCCTGCCGGACATTCACTCCATGTGGTCCATCAGCAGTCCTGATATTCTTTAAACTTCCCGATGCAGTGGTAATACCAACCTGTTCAAAAAAAGATGCTTCAGACTCTGTTGAACCTGGTGTGGGTGTCCCACTGAACAATTTAACCATATCAGCAACAGATGCTTCACTACACATTGCCTTTGTCTTTTTCAAAACCTCAGTTTCAATTGCTGTAACCTTAACCACAGCCTTATATCTCCCAGCAGGCGAGCCTTTGTATCTGAAAAAGATATCACGTTCAGGTTGTTTCGGAAGAATGTGAACGACTCCAACTGCACCTTCTATTGCATCGAGAGTCAAAGCAGAACCACCATCTTCAGGCACTATTTCTAATGTAACATAAATTGAATCATACTGGTAGAAACCTAATTCGATCGTATCGATCGTTAAGGTGTACGTAACTTTCCCCAGATACCCGAGTCCCGCACCTGGAGCATGAATCATTTCAATGGGAACGGTAACAGCAGAAAGATCTGCATTATTAATGGCGAAAAGAGATCCTATAAAAGCGACTATCGCAACTATTTTTCTGTTTCTCATTATAGATAATCCTTAATTTGCAATGACAAAGCGTACGGATTTCTGAAGATCCGCGGTTTTTAAAAGTGCGGTGTAGGTTCCGGATGCGTGTTTTGTTGTGGTTTTCCAGATAACACTTGATGATTTCTTCGCAAGCGGGAGCGATGCCAGTCGAACTCCGCTGATCGAATAGATTTCAAGCTCTGCGGCATTGTTAGTAGGGAGTGTGTATCTGAACACGATCTGGTTCTTACCACTACGCTTTCCATGTGAAAGGTAAAAGCCCTTAGCTGTATTTCTTGAGAATTTAACGGCTGAAACTGGAAATTCAAAAGGAGCACTCTCTTTCTGCCACTCGACAGCAAAAGCTGAAGTCGCAAGAAAAACCGCTCCACATAAAAGCATCGATACTATGCGGTTCATATTACCCTCTCTTCAAAGAATGTATAAGTACACAATTATTATACGAAAAAAACTCCAGACAAACTTGATTTCTATGCAGACACCACTTCCAGAGCCTAAAATAAGCGCTTAAGGAAGGACTTCACCATAAACAAGAACACGGCAGGAGTTTTAATAAACAACAACCGGAGCATTTTAAAGGATTTAGTAATATACATAGGCAGTTAAGTTCAGGCAATCGGGAAAAATCTCAGGAGTGTCGAGTCAGGAATGCCGTGAAGAGTGGAGAGAGTGTGTGTATCTCAACTAAACCATTATTGAGCCCCCCTTTTTCACAAAATAAGTACGTTCGAAAAACGTTCCGAGAGTTCTTTTTCTATAAATGAATCTTTTTTTAACTCCTGAAAAATTGATTCTCCAGTACCAGTCTTCCATCAAGGGACAAAAAGTAATAAAAAGCTAATCCTTAATCAAACGAACAGAACAACCTTCTTTACCATTTATTCGCCATGACTTTGCATCAAATAAATATTTCGACGAATTGCGAATCTGGATAAAATAGTGGCTTTCAGGATCGCCCGATTGAGGTATCCACCAGTAGGTAACACTTCCTTTATCTTCAAAAGCATCAGAACTTATGTACAATCCACGGTGCCCAGCAGGTTTAGCATTGTACCTCGTTCGATCATTAATACCTAACGGAAAACCAGGAGCACCAACAGAATCAGAATAATCCCAATCTTTTTGCGAAGCAATAGCTTTCGCGGTATTGTTTTCGGGAGTTGTATCATTACACAAAAATTCTTTTAGTTTCAGCCAATCATCAGCAGTGGGCACATGCCACCCTGGAGGCGCTATTAAGCTATTATTAACTGCGGTTCTGTTATAAAGTGCGCCATATTTGACCTGCTCAATGAGATTTGCAGTATTCGCATAAAAACAATATGCAGCTCCTACTCCACTAATAAACCACTCTACACTATCGGGAACATGCTTTATCGCACTTCCATCATTAAACCTCGTCACTCTCAGATTCACCGAAGTCCATATCTGATTCCCAATCTTTACCGTCGGATATACATTACCATCGATATCGGTGACTGTATTTGCCCATACCCAGCCGGCATGAAACGTTTTATTACCATAGGATCCTGTTGGTATCTGTGTTACCGGCGTTCCTGTAACTGAAGAGCTTGTGTACCATCCTGTAAATGTGCTATCGATTTTCACTGGATTATTCAACTTAACCGGCTGTGATTCAACGTTATAAGAAGCAGGGTTGGCAGCCGCAAGTATCCCGCCGTTAAATACATATGTTATAGAATAGGTTACCAGATTCCATTTAGCGTAGAGTGTTCTTGCAGCAAGGACTGGTGTTGCTGCAAAGTCAAACTCTGTATTTAATGTATTGGATATATACCATCCACCAAACGAATAACCGTTCTTAATTGGAGCAGTCGATACTGCAGCAACACCGTTATAGGTTACATCCTGTGCTGCAACAGCAGTTCCACCATTGGACTCAAAGGTTACCCGGCAGGTCTGAACTGTCCATCGCGCATAAAGGGTTACTCCTCCAGCAGGCATCTTCAGTGTGTCATTTGCATTGTATACTTTTCCCGAACCATCCGGCACCCTGCTCCAACCGTCAAATATATTTCCAGAACGGGCAAGCGTATTACCACCCTTGATTATTACAGTTGCGTATTCGGCATACCCGACCGTATCTGCCGGTGCTATGCCTGTAAGGGCACCATTGTCATCGTAGGTAACCATTGTCAGAACAGTGATTATCCCCGGTTGTGAAAATGCTGTATCCACTGTATTGTAAACCTTACACCTGATCGCAACCCCATTATCCTCTTTGACTACTTGAGATGTTATCCAGGTTGCTGCAATTGCCGCTGGAATATCCACTCCAGCTCTCTGCCACTGATATTGAATATCTGTTCCTGTGGCTGTAACAGAAAATGAAACTGCCTGGCCGATTTTTGCTGACTGATTCACCGGATGCAGCGTAACAATTGGAGCCATACCAATGGTCGTAAATTTTTGTACTGGTGACCAACTGGTATCTCTGAATACCGTTGTGTATGCAATCACCTGCCAGTAATATTCTGATGCACTGTTCAACGCATTCCCTTGCGGTACAGTGTACTCTTTCTCAGTTAGTTCGGGAGATTGACTGGCCAGACTTAGCTGTGATGTTCCGTACATTACTTTGTAATACACCTTGTCCCCATCAGGATCATCACCACTACTCCAGGTAAATTCCGGTGTGCAAGAGACACCACTAAGATCACCAATTGGTGAAACCAGAGTAAGCGCATTAACAACACGGTTAAATTTTATAATCACTGGAAACTCTGCACTTTTTGCATTAGCTGAGTTATCAGTAACCTTGAAAGTGATTGTATCACTTCCACCCGCTGTTAACCCGGTAACAGTCGCAGTATAAACTGAATCACTACTTACGATTTCTGTAATAGCACCTTTAAACAGATACTCAACTTTTTTTATACCGTTTTCATCTTTGCATACAATTTTAATGATGGCAGGTTCAGAAAACACCCGGTTTCCATTTTCCGCTGGTTCAACAATACGCATCGACGGTGCGAGATCATCTTCCATTGAAGTGTCAGATTCAGACGAAGGAAAAATAGTCATGTTCAAACATAGTGTATCAGTTAAATTATCAGGATCAAAGGCAACAATTTTTATAAGATAACTACCCGTATCTTTTTCTGATACACTAAAGGTATAGATCCCGTTTTCAATGATATCTCCGAAAGGAGCCCCTTCAATCAGTTTAAAAAGAAGATGGTCACCATCGGCATCATAACAGGTATCTTTCAAATGCAAATTAAACGATTTATCAGCAACCATCTCCACTTTGAATGTATCCGGCGAATCCCATTGCGGAGCAATATTCCCGGTATCCGCAGATGAAACTATATTTGAGGGTCCGGAAACACCGGTATTATTTTTTGCAATCACATAATAAAACATATTCGAAGTATTGGCAGTTTTGTACTCGAAAGCTTTCAAGGAATCCCTAAGAATTGTGAATCCGTTGTTGACCTGTGCTGACGCATAAATGGTATAGCAGTCTGCAGCTGGCACCTTTTCCCATAAAAGAAGAAGTGAATCGTTGATTGTTTTAATGATATGGAGATGTCCTGGCGCGAAAAGCTCTTCATCCTGCGGCCTGTTCTCATTTATTTTTCCTAGAATTGTTAACCTTGAGGTATCTGCTTTAACATCCCCATTATTAATATGAATCGCCGCAATAACTTTTTTTTCACCAGGTGTCAATATTTTTCTTACTATCGTAACGGTATCTAAAGCCAGTGTAGTGGCCATGTAAAACGTCGTGTCGAAAGCAAAACTGTTATCAGAATTCACGATGTGAACCGTTGTGTACCGGACAAATTCTGGAAAGAAATAAGCAACAGAAATTCTGATATCATGATCTACAGAATCTACAACCAATTGTCCACTGGATAATCCATCTGAGGAAGTCAGAATAAGGTCAACTCCACTGTTGCCGGGGTTATAAGGATCTGGCAAATTACAAGATGCGATAGAGAGCAGCAAAAATACAATTGTGAAAATGGCATACCGAAGCATGATAATACCTTCCTTTTTTTTATACAGTTCAGGTGCTTATAATGTCCATATTTCAGCGCTTAGATGAGCATTGTAATTCAGGCGTGAAAATATGAAAAAAGTTAAAATGTAATATAATTGCATTTTTTACATAACTGCAAATAAAATTTTATTTGTTAGTATAGTAACATAGCTACGATAAGACCAAAAACAATCCATATCTGAATTTAATGAAAGACTTCACAAGAAGTGATATATTACTTATCTTATTGCAACCAAAAAAGGAAATTTTGAATAGAAGCTCAAAGTATAAATGTTGAATTATGAATAAAACGGATCGAAATATCCGTTTAACAAGAAGACAGTCATTTGTCAAAACATACAATAACAACTATCAAAAAACAATATACGTGTTCGTCTTAAATTGAATCCTGCTGATGCCCGGACAATGGATGATAGATTATATCTTATTGGGAAAAAAAACCAAATCAGACAATATATCAACAAGTTGAAACAATACAAATATTGCAACAAATGTTTGGTGGCTAAACGTCATATTATATGAGTAGAAAACATACTATTGCAGTTACCATTATAGCATAACTCGCGCTAAACATGGCTCTTATCATGTATGCATTCGATAATTAACTTATCATAATAATTTTTAAATGCAGTGAAGACCCTGAAATCAGAAAGTGCGCACTCCTACGGAGCTCATTAATCTGGCTGGGAGGAAGTTGGTTTATATTCGTTTCAATCATCGGTAGTATAATTTACGCATGCATAGCATTATCACAGTTCAATAAGCGAAATAGGCTTAACAATAAAATCACGCCCACACTGTTGTCTACAAACAACGAATCTTTTTTTCATCTCTGCATTACTCAATTCTTTTTTCTATTTTTATGGTAAGAACCAGTAGTACGCCCCATAAAAGGATCCACGCATGCATACATTTAAAAACATCATCCAGTATTTCAGGCAATGTAACATTCTTCTCCATTCAATTTTTCTTATCCTGTGTAGCGGAACCGCAACGACTCTATTCTCCGCCTGGAACCGTATCGGGCTTGCCGGAGTAGATGTTACAGCGATTACTACAGGTGTCGACATCTTTCATCAACAACAAAAAGCAATTTTTGCGGGAACGGAGATTGGTGAAATTTTTAGCATTTTTGGCGAATATGATAGTATTAAGCGCTACCCCAATCCCAATCTGGGAGCATCGGATAAGCCTGTTGGAGCGGTTCGTGCGCTTTTTGTCAGCAATAACGGAGTTGAGACATTTGCCGGAACCGATAGTGGTCTTTACGGGCAAAGCATGATGTTCTCCTCGTTGCCTGCATGGAAAAAAATTGCACAATTTGCCTCTGAACCAGTAATAGCAATAGCAAACAGAGACACCACCTACTGTATTGCAACAGCAACTGAGTTATACAGGGCTAAATCACCTTTTGGTACCTGGACAGCATGCAGTGTATCCAAATGGTTACCTGAGCCGTCACGTCTTCCCCACTTTACATCACTGATCACCTGGTGGAACGCACCATTTCTGGCAGGATCATATATTCCGGCGGGAACTGATGGATTCGGTGGAGTATTGACAGGAAGCAGCAATGCCCACAGTTGGACTAACAGCACATGTATTATCAACCAATGTGTTGACAGTAACGTATTTTCGCTTACCAGCGATTACTCCGGTAAACTCTACGCAGGAACTTCACGCGGCATTTTCTGTGCCAGCGATTTTGACACAGGCCAGTGGTTTCCTCTGTCTCCGCAATTGAACGCTGCTCCGGTGCATCATATATGCGTAACGTTTGACAGCAGCATTAATGCCAGGGAGATATTCGCTTCAACTGACAGCGGAATCTATATTCTGTCACCACGGTTGAACCCCAATAAATGGGTTAACACAACCAGCCTCAAATCTTATGGTATCGTTTCACTTAATCCTGGAAATTCAAAAGCAGTGTATGCTGGCACCCGGACTGGCCTCTGGAAATACATGCCAGATAGCGGGACAAATGTACGCAGGAAAACACCGCATCCTGTTTTCCCACAGAAGGTAATGGCGGTCAGGTACACAATTGATGGAAGACGATTCTTTCCCGGGGGGAATTGCAACAATCGGACAGGTGTATTAATAAACGTCCAGTACGACGAGAGAGGTATCCATCGCACATCAACCATCAATTTAAAAAAATAGTGGCCGTTAGACCTTATGGTAATACTCAGGTTCGTTATCGTACTTCCATTTGATATTACACCCCATGCTGGGTTTCTGCACTTCGGAGACCGGCCGTCCTTCAAGAACTGCATCAAGGGCGTTTCTGAGGTCTTTCCCATCAATCTCCTTTCCATTGCCTGGTCTGGAATCGTCCATCTGACCTCTGTAGACTAATTTGAATGCACTGTCGAAAAGAAAAAAATCTGGTGTGCATGCAGCTTTATACGCTTTAGCTACTTTTTGTGAGGGATCAAAAAGATAGGGGAATGTATATCCATACTCAGAAGCATCCTCAGCCATACGTGATGGAGAGTCATCGGGGTAGTTCTCCACATCGTTGGAATTTATACCTACGGCAGCAACACCTTTATCCTGATACTCGGTAATCAGTGAGACCAGATGTTTTCTTATGTGTTTTACATAAGGACAGTGATTGGACATAAATACTACCAGAAATGCTCTTGCCCCCTTGAAATCATCCCGTTTAATCAGATTATCCCCAGTGTCATAGAGAGAAAAAACAGGGGCTTCAGTGCCAAGTGCGAGCATTGTTGATGGAGTTGCAGACATGTTTTACCGTCCTTCTGGAAAAGCTTTAAACTACAAGGGTGTAGTATGAAGCGGTTTAAAATGGATACATAAGCACGATTACCAAACATTTCGGGTTCGCATTTACTATACTGCGCAAATTTTCTGCCAGTTCGGGAACATTCGTAAGGCTTTTTAGTTGAAACACCCCCATAAAAATGCTATAATCGAAAAAGGTGCTACAGGGTTCTTTAGTAAAATATATCCTGATTTTTAATTACCTGCATAATAATGCAGGTAAAACAGATAGTATTGTCAGGCATAATGGAATATTCAAAAAGTACAAAACCACAGCTCATTAAAGAGATTCAGCGTCTCAATGATTTTATACAATCAAACAGGCAGAAGGCTGACATCTTACACAAAAAATTAATAGCTGAAGCGGATGCAATATTTCTCAATTCAGTTGAGGGAATCTTTATTACCGATTCCCGGAAAAAAATTATTCGCGTAAACCCGGGCTTCTGTCATATTACCGGATACACTGAAGAAGAAGTGCTCGGAAAGACTCCGTCAATCTTCAAATCCAATCGCCACGACAAAAAATTTTACGGACAGATTTATGAGAGTCTGGAAAATAATGGCTCATGGCAAGGAGAGATATGGAACCGACGAAAAAATGGTGAGATCTACCCCCAATGGCTCTCAATAATCGCACTCGTTGATAAGAACTGTGCGGATAAAGAATTCCTCGCAATTTTCAACGACATCACCAACCTTATCAATAAAAATGAAAATATCCAGAGCAATGCTCAGCATGATTCCCTCACAGGATTGCCCAACCGTTTACTTCTTCATGACAGACTCGAGTTTACTCTCAATCTTGCCCGAAGAAACAAGCGTGTAGTTGCAGTGCTTCTACTTGATATAATGCGTTTTAAAATGATCAATGATACACTGGGCTATACAGCGGGAGACGCTCTGCTTCAAATACTTGGCTCCCGGTTGTCATCAAGCATCCGCGATGTTGATACGGTGTTTCGTTCGGGGGATGATGAATTTGCAATTATACTCGATGATGTCAGTGAACCGGAAGCTGTATCAAAAGTCGCTAAACGTATCATAGAAACATGTTCTCTTCCTTTTACGATTGCAAATCGCGAGCTGTACGCAACAGTAAGTATCGGTATCAGTATTTTTCCATCTGATGCTGAGGGTCATGAAGGATTACTGAAAAATGCTGAAGATGCTATGATCCGTGCCAAAGAGCTTGGGATCAATAACTATCAGCACTATAAGCCTGCAATGAATAACCGTGCAGTCGAGCAGTTGACTCTTGAAAACGACATTCGAAAAGCCCTCATGAAAGAGGAGTTTATTGTTTATTATCAACCTCAGGTCGACCTTAAAACAAATGAGATTGTCGGTATCGAAGCCCTTATCAGGTGGAAACACCCGAAACTTGGAATGATCTCACCAGGCGAGTTCATTCCTATCGCAGAAGAAAATGGTTTAATCATTCCGATTGGTGAATGGGTCCTGCGCACAGCATGCAGCCAGACGGAACAATGGCGAAAACAATACAAAAAGGGCCTTACAATATCTGTAAACCTCTCAGCGCGACAGTTTCTGCAACAGGATATTGTCAACACTGTCAGAACGATTCTCGATGAAACCGGCCTCGCACCTAAGTACCTCGAACTTGAAATTACCGAAAGCCTTGGTATGAAAAACCCGGAGCTGACATTGCGGACGTTAAAAGAACTTAAACAGATGGGAATTCATATTTCGATCGACGACTTCGGAACCGGTTATTCTTCCCTGAGTTACCTCAAAAAGTTCCCTATCGACACCTTAAAAATTGATCGGTCATTCGTATCTGACATCAAGACCGACCTCAATGATACAGCAATTGTTCTTGCAATAATTGCGCTTGCCCACAGCATGCACCTCAAAGTAATCGCAGAAGGAGTTGAGACGATCGAACAGGCGGAGTTTCTATCACTACATGACTGTGAAGAGATGCAGGGATATCTATTCAGCCCACCGATTCCGGCTATGGAGTTCGCAAAACTTCTTGAAAAACAAATTCAAACGCAATAGCAATGAAGAGTTGAGTAATCGAACCGGTATAAAATTCTAACAAACGCCACTCATTAAGTCTTCTTTGGCCTTGTCAGAGTGTGGGTTCAGGATAAGGTCGATCAATTCACGGGCTGCAGCCAGTCCAAACATTCCCGTCATATAAGCAATACTGCCCAGAGGAGCCCTCTCTCTTCCACGGGTAAATGTTTCCTCTGAATCCAGTTCCCTCTCTGCATCACCATTTTTATCAACAGGTTCTACAGAATAGACACACCGTATTCCCTCGAAGATATTTCTTCTGTGAAGACGTTTGCGGATAATTTTAGCGAGCGGACAGTTATACGACTCTGAAATGTCACCACTGCGAATAAGAAACGGATCTGTTTTTCTTGCAGATCCCATCGATGTGACTATCGGTATGCCCAACATATGAGCATGCGCAAGCAGCGATACCTTTGATGATACGCTGTCGATAGCATCGACAGCATATTCGATTCCTTCAAGAAGACCGGGTGCTGTTTTTTCGTCAACAAATTCAACCCGCCTGTCAACTTCACACAATGGATTGATATCTTTGAGCCTGTTATACGCAGCATCGGTTTTAAGCATTCCCAAAGTACTTTCCAGTGCAAGAATCTGACGGTTGCAATTTGAAAGCTTTACCGTATCAAAATCAACGATACGTATATATCCGACGCCGCTTCTAACGAGCGACTCTGCAGTATACGCACCGACACCACCCAGTCCAAATACAACAACCCGTGCGACCTGCAACCGCTCCAACCCCTGGTCACCCAGCAATAATGCAGTACGGGAAAATCGTTTATTCATTATCTACCTTAAAACATCTAAGAGCATTTTTAAATACAATATCCGACATCTCCAGCTCATTGAGACCCCTGAGCGATGCTACCACTTTATTTATCTGTTGTATAGCTGATGGCCGGGTATATCCATTATACCCCATCGGAACAATATCGGGTGAATCAGTTTCAAGCAGTATTCGTTCTGGTCGTACCAACTGAGCTGCTTTGCGGATTTTTGTATGATTATCATATGTAACAGCACCGGAAAATGAAAAATAGCACCCCATTTTTTCCAGCACTCCTGCCATTTCAAGTGAGCCGGAAAATGAGTGAAGTATTGTAGCGCCGGTTAGTTCAGGGGCCATAGAAAAAGCACTGATAAGATCTCCCCAGGCCTTCAGACAATGTATTGAAACCGGCCGGTTCAGTTCAGCGGCAAGCTGAAGTTGCTGGACGAAAAGACTCTTCTGTTCATTCCAGTCATTTGAAGTATGATGGTGATCAAGACCAATCTCCCCTACTGCCGCCTCAGGAAATTCATAAAGATGGAATCTCAGATGCTCCTGCCATTTTGTACTTCGACACTTCTGATACCAGGGATGAATTCCAAATGCCGGAATGATCTGTTTCCAGCTTCGTGCAAGATTCGCAACATCTCCCCAATCCGATTCGCTGCTGCCGCAGCACACAAAATACTCCACCCCATCATCAATGGCCTGCCTGATAACTGTATCAGCATCATTTTTAAATCGTTCATCCTGAAGATGGCAGTGTGTATCAAAAAATTGCATACTATTCGAAAAAAGAATGGAGAAATTTCATCAGATTTAATCTATAATGATGGAAATATATGTATTAGAAGCCTGCAGAATATAATTTTTTCAAAACATATTCACAGGAAGGATTTCTAATGAATGGTGAGACCGTCGAAGATTTCATGAAAAAGGAAGTGCAGCTGCTTCCAGAGGAGTTCAGGGAGCTCAAACAGTACTTTGTAAAGCCAGAAAAGGTGAAATGTGAAACCTTGAACGGTCATAGTATCGATATATGGACCGTTTTCCAGAAAGATGAATATCGCATCGTATATAGTGACCAGAGAAACATTTTCGGTATCGCTTTTGTTAACATTCTGCAGGACCTGATTTATCTCGGTGGCAGAGGCACATTGAAAGATGCTGTTACAGCATATATCCAGAGGGATAACAAAGAATAAAACATTTGACAATGCATATATCAGAAGATTCCAGATCAGATCATAATACCCTTGTTCCAGCACAGTTTTCATCAAGAGCTGCAGGAACTGCGATATGGGCGCTCAGCAGCGCGATTGGTTTCACCTGGAAAGTATCTTTGAGCGGTCAGACCAATATGGCACCATCAGAGAGAGCAGATTACGGACGAATATACGCATTCTGGCACTCCCAACTGCTGCCGCTCTCCTTTAAATTCAGAGACAGCGGAATACACGCGATTGTTTCCCGAAGCCGTGATGGGATTCTGGCTTCATATATTGCCGGTAAATGGCGTCACTCGATCATCTCAGGTTCTTCTCACAGAGGGGGCACGGCGGTTCTACGCCAGAGCATTAAAGTACTCAATGATCAGGGGTCAATAGCAATAACACCAGATGGCCCACGCGGGCCACGGGAGGTGGTGAAATCGGGAGCGGCTCAACTTGCTGCACTCTCAGGTGCACCTGTAATTATTCTGACTGTAAAGCCTCAACAGGTGTGGAGATTAAAAAGCTGGGACAGGTTCATGATCCCTAAACCATTTACAAGAGTTAACATCCATGTCAGCGCTCCACTCTATGCAGGGGATGTACCAGACTCTAATGATAAGGTTGAGTCTGTCAGGACATTGATACAGGAGAAATTTGATGTTGCTTCCAAGCTGGCCTGAAAATATCTGTATCTGTATTCCCGCATATAAAGCAGCAGGTAGCCTCGAAAATTTTTTACCGGAACTCATTGACATTGTCCCTGCAGAAAATATTATTGTCATCGATGATGCATCCGGAGACGCCACCGTTGGGGTTTGTGAGAGATACGGAATAACCTGCATTGTTCATTCTGTCAACAAGGGTAAAGGCGGCGCACTCAGAACCGGATTTCAACATTTTGAAAAAAAAGGTAACGTATCCTGGATTTTTACGATGGATGCAGATGGGCAGCACGCAATAGCAGATATCCCGGTTTTTCTGGATTACATCGGAAAGCATCCTCAAACCGCTATATGCGTTGGTAAAAGGGAGATGCGTATAGGAAAAATGCCTGCAGCACGAATTCTTTCCAACAAAATTACCTCGTGGATTATGTCTGCATACTGCAGGCAGCCAATCCTTGATTCACAATGCGGATACAGAATCTATTCACTTTCTTTCATTACTTCTATCACTATCGAGTATAACCGTTTTGAAATGGAGTCAGAAGTCCTTCTTAAGGCTGCATCCGCCGGTTATTCTGTAGGATTTGTACCGATTCAGACAGTATATTTGGATGAAACGAGTCATATTTCTCATTTTTATGATACAATCCGATGGGTCCGGGCAGTCCTCTCGGTACATTCTCAACTCAAAAAGATACAATAAAACGCATGAACAACCATTTAAAACCGGAAATTGCATCAGAACGTCTGATCAAAATACTTAGAAGTAAAGGTATTACAGATGAACGGGTTCTTGACGCATTCAGAAAAGTCCCACGACATCTCTTCGTTGATGGCGCCATGTATGCACAGGCGTATGATGACAACGCTTTACCAATCGGATTCGGCCAGACTATCTCTCAACCTTATATCGTAGCACTGATGACAGAGCTTCTGGCGTTAAAGAAGGATGAGAAGATACTGGAAATCGGAACCGGCAGTGGATTTCAAACGGCAATACTGGCGCAGTTTTCCCGGAGAGTATACACCATCGAACGCCACCGGGAGATGAGTGATACCACACGAAAGCGACTTCGGGATATGGGATACGAAAATATCGTATTTAAAGTAGCTGATGGTTCCTGCGGCTGGCCTCAGCATGGACCATTTGATAAAATTATTGTAACAGCCGGAGCCCCTACTGTTCCGGAAACACTATGCAATCAGCTTTCCATTAATGGACGCATGATAATTCCTGCCGGTGACCGTAGCTGTCAGGAGCTTTTCCAATACGACAGAACTGAACATGAACTCACCTGTAAAGTTGCAGCAAATGTGGTTTTTGTGCCTCTTATTGGTGAACACGGTTGGGAAGGTAAATAAACCGGACATCTCACATTACGCATCATAACAAATGGATAGACTCATGGAAAAAAAGCCTGCTGCAATCAACGTAATCTGGTTATTTCTCATACTCAGCGGTATACTCACTGCTGCATATACCAATAAAATGGATGTCATTACCAAAGCATCCTTTGATTCAGCTAAAAACGCTGTTACGCTTGCATTCAATCTTATCGGAGCAATGGCATTGTGGCTTGGTATCATGAAGGTAGCCGAACATGCCGGACTAATGAAAATTATTGCAAAGGCAATTCGGCCTGTAATGGTATGGCTTTTTCCGGATGTTCCGGCTGAACACCCGGCAATGAGCGCGATGATCATGAATATGGCAGCTAACATGCTGGGATTGGGAAATGCAGCTACCCCCATGGGTATAAAAGCAATGACTGAACTTGAAAAAATAAATCCGAATAAAGGTACTGCAACAAATTCGATGTGTTTATTTCTTGCAGTCAATACATCATCTGTCACAATTTTACCACTGGGAGTTATTGCCGTACGAGCTGCGGCAGGAGCAACTACGCCATCAGCGATTCTAATACCGGCAATTCTTGCAACAGTAATTTCAACAACGGTTGCAATCATTGTTTCCAAACTCCTGGCTGGTCGCTCATCATGTAGTGAGGATGTATATAATTCATCAGCAGAGAATTTGACAAAAAACCTTGAGCAGGAGATTGTACAACCGGAAGTTGAACTTGTCAAAGTATCGGTCATTATGAAGATAATCGGATACACTGCTCTGGCATTGTTCCTTTATGCCATAGCAGCCAGATGGTACAAACATGGAATGCCACCATTCTCCCTGGATACCGTTACAAAAATGACTGACTGGCTTATTCCCATAATCATGGGAGGATTGCTGCTGTTTGGATTTCTCCGAGGTGTAAAAGTTTACGAAAGCGTCACTGAAGGTGCAAAAGAGGGATTTAATGTTGCGGTGCGGATAATACCCTATATGGTTGCAATTTTTGTAGCAATTGGAATTTTCCGTGAAAGTGGAGCTTTGACAATTCTTACAAAATTGACATCACCGCTCCTTTCACTTATAGGGATGCCGGTAGAAGTTCTTCCAATGGCACTTCTTCGACCTCTTTCAGGTACAGGTGCATTTGGACTCATGTCCGAAATTGTTTCCAAAGCTCCCGACAGTTTCTCATCATTTCTCGCATCTGTAATTCAGGGTTCAACAGAAACAACCTTTTATGTACTGGCAGTTTACTTCGGTGCTGCCGGCATAAAAAAGACACGACACGCACTTCCGGCTGCGCTCTGCGCTGATGCAGCTGGAATTCTTGGTTCTCTGCTTGTATGTCACTTTTTTTTCAAATAGATATGATGGCATATACTGTGATGGTTTTAGAACCGGTTATTCACACATATTGAACAGGTTTATAATGAGTACAATTAACAACGAAAAAAAAGTCCGTCACTGGCTTAACACATTAAAAAAATCGGGTACAGAGGTACAGGCGGTGCAATCTGTTGCCGAAATCCGCAAAAAAGACAGATCATTGTTGTTTGCATTGCTGGACACACAAACAATATCACCAGAAGGGAAGCCGCTTCCTGGCATAGTTTTTATACGAGGCCACGCATCGGTAATTGTACCCTGTATAAGAAACCGTAAGACGAACGAAGAGCTCTTTTTAATTGTTAAGCAACGACGTATTGCCAGCGGTCAATTGACTATAGAGTTTCCTGCCGGTATGCTTGATGATTCAACCGATGATCCTACAGGGGTAGCGATCAGGGAACTCCAGGAAGAAACCGGTCTTGTTATAAGTGACAATGAAATATTTCCGTTAAACAGTGAACCTCTTTACAGCTCACCTGGTGCTTCCGATGAAGCGATCTACTTCTTTGGGTGTATAAAAGAGGTCAGTGATGAACAGTTCAACGGATTTAAGGGTAAAAAGTGCGGCAACAGTGATGAAAAAGAATACATAACCGTTGACCTTGCGCCTCAGGATGAGATTATCTCTAATTGCACGTCAATACAGGTGATGGCAGGGTTATTTCTTTTCAATCGCTTTGCACAACAGAGCAGGTCTGCGCAATGAGTTATTAACCGCCTCATAATACGATGGACAGGTATTCATTTCGGTATTCATTTCGGTATCGGTATCAAAAAGCACTGTAATTAAGAATCGATCCCGATAACTACTATCGAGAGAAGATTCGACAATTCTGAAGCCGTTACTATCTCTTCAGTTGGTAATAAACTGAACGCAGATATCTGAAAGATTGAAACTGCGGACAAAGATTTGCCAATGATTCGGTCGCACCTATTATAAGATAGCCATCAGAAGCAAGCTCTTTCCCTATGTTTGTGTATAGTTTTTTACGATCATCTGTTAAAAAGTAAATTGCGACATTTCTACAGAAAACGATATCAAACTTATTGGGAAATGTAACAGATTCCAACAGGTTAATATGTTTAAAGGTTGCCAAAGCCCTTATTTCATCCTTGATTTTCCATTCACTGTCTTTTTTTTCAAAATATCTGTTAAGCATATCGGGAGCAAGTCCGCGTTCAATCTCAATTTTGCCGTAGATACCCCGACTGGCTTTTGTCACCACATCATCAGAAATGTCAGTTCCTAACAGGCGCACATCATATCCTTTGAGATTCCCGACAGTTTCTCTGATAGCAATAGCAATACTGTAGAGCTCCTGTCCGGTCGAACATGCTGCGCTCCAGATTCTTATAGGGATATCACTTCCTGAAGGGGTAGTTTTTTTTCGTTTATCTATAAGATCAGGGAGAATCTTGTATTTTAACATTTCAAACGGGCTGTTATCCCGGAAAAACGAGGTTTCATTTGTAGTGATGGCATTAATTATTTTTCTTTTCAGTGTTCCGCTTATGTCATTTTTTACTTTATAGTATAGTTCCTGCCATGAATCGCAGTTTAATTCTTTTGCGATTGGAGAAAGTCTGCTTTCTATGAGATAAGCTTTATCTTCGATATTATTCCCGCACACACTTTTTATAAATGTACCCCACAACTGAAGTTCCTGAGATGTAACGGGTATCAAATCCTACCCCGTTTTACGATCTCAGTCATTCGTTCAGCGATTTTGCCAAGCGGCAGCACTTCATCAACCACTCCAGCTTCAATAGCAGAACGCGGCATTCCAAAAACAACACAACTTGCTTCATCCTGTGCAATGATCTGGCACCCCTGCCTCTTAAGTAATTTCAAACCGATTGTCCCATCACTGCCCATTCCGGTCAGTATAACCGCAACAGACTGTGCCGGAAAATTACTTGCAACCGATCTAAAAAGGTAATCAACCGCTGGTTTACAATTATTTTCGGGGGGATCATCTGTAATCTCGATGCGTTTTAAATTGCCAGGAGTCTTTACAAGCTTCATCTGCTTTCCACCAGGTGCGATATAAACGCAGCCGGGCATTGGTTCAATTCCATCTGCAGCTTCCATTACTTCTAATTTTGATTTTGATTGAAGACTTTCGGCAAGTGCCTGCGTAAACATGGGCGGCATATGTTGAACGATAAAAACCGGTACATTGATATTTGAAGGAATCTGAGGAATAATAACAGAAAGCGCTGCTGGCCCCCCTGTTGAAACTCCTATGAGAATCATCTGAGGATGTACCATTTTTTTTGTGGTAGTACTGCTGACAAGTACAGGAGTAGTCAGCACCTTACTTTCTAAACCTGGCTTACGACCACCAGAAGCAGGCGAAAACGAACCTTTCAGAATCGACCGGATCTCCCACTTCCGTAAAAAAATCCTTATTTTAGGCTGCAATTCATTTTTTATAAATGTCTTGTTTTTCTCAATGGTATCTTCTGAAGGTTTGGTAATGAAATCAAAAGCACCTTTTTCAAGCGCCTGGATTGTATAGGTACTTCCGCTTTCTGTGAAGGAACTTACGACAATCACTCCAGTTGAGTAATTATTCAGACGGATCTGTTCGAGTACTTCAATGCCATTCATTCCCGGCATTTCGATATCAAGCGTAACAAGATCGGGTTTTAATTCTGCTATTTTGGCAATTGCAGATTTTCCATTCGGTGCAGTTCCCACAACTTCAACATCATCAATTTCTCTCAGGACATCAGCAAGTATCGTCCTGAAAATGATAGTATCATCGACAACCAGAACCCGAAGACTCATTCGTTTACTTCCTCATGTAATTGTTTGTCAATAATAAAATGTGGTAAGGGTCAGTGCAGAACAATAATTTACATATATAAATTATTCAACTCTATCTTTTTCGTTTTCTCTGGATTCAGGATCTAAGAGTTTGTCTATATCAAGCAAGCACGCATGCGTTTGATCCAACCTTTTAAAAACACCGGAAATAAACATCTGCTGTACCCCTTTGACATTTCCAGGTGACGATTTTATATCACTTTTTTCGACCTGGATCACTTCAGATACAGAATTAACAAGCACACCTATATATTCCTGTTTCCACTCGACAATAAGTATTCTGCATTGATCATTTATTTCGACCTGTTGCATCTCCAGTCTTGTTCCCAGATCGATCACTGTAACAACACGTCCGCGAAGGTTCATAACGCCTGCAATATAGGGTGGCGCTTGACGTACCGGAGTTATTTTTTTTACCTGTACAACCTCCTGAATGATACCTGCATCAAGACCAAAGAGGATGTCATCAACCACAAAAATGACCGTCAGGATACTGTTCTGTTCTGTATTTTCAATTGATATCATCAGTACTCCGTTTTTAATTTACTCTGATAATAGTGACCGGGTTCAGACTTTGAACTGCTCTACAATAGATTTTATTTTTCCGGAAGCATTTACTATTTGTTCAGTACTGTAGTTTACCTGTCCGGTTACCTCCACAATCCCGTCAAACCCATTTTTCATTATAGAAATATCTCTGGCAGCTTCATTAGAAACCTTTGCAGTCTCTCTGATACGGACATTTGCATCCTTTACGCCATCAGTTGCCTGCGAGATATTTGCCGCGATATCTTTTGTAACGGTTGACTGTTCTTCTATTGCAGTTGCAATACCATTTACGATATCACCGACATCCTTTATCACTCCTGTAATCTGTTGAATATCAGCAATTGCCTTTTCGGTAGCAGTTTGAATACCATTTATCTTAGCTTTTATATCACCGGTTGCAGTTGATGTTTGTTCGGCCAGTGTTTTTATCTCATTTGCTACGACTGCGAAACCTTTTCCTGCAGCACCTGCACGCGCAGCTTCAATAGTCGCATTAAGGGCAAGCAGGTTTGTCTGAGCGGAGATACTTGTAATTGTCTCAGTAACGGTATTGATATCTTTTGCGGAAATTCCAAGTTTTTTAACGACATCAACGATTGTTTCCCCCTGTTTCATCGCCTCAGCACTTACACTTCTTGCTTTTTCTGCATTCTGAGCTATATCAGAAATGGTAGCATTCATCTCTTCTGTTGCAGCAGCGACCGAGGAGATACTGTTGCTTGTTTCATCCATTCCCGATGCCACAGAGTGGGTATTAGCACTCATCTCTTCTGTTGATGCAGCGACGGTTGTTGCACGTTGTTTTAATCCGGCAGTTTCTTTATTTAACGTTGTTGCAATTGATTGAAGTTCTCCTGTAGAATTAGCAATATCCTTCATACCTGATGTCAAATTTACTATACTATTTTTCAGATTTGAAATCAGATTCTGTACACACTTTCCTATAGTGCCAACTTCATCAGATCGCGACAGCAGCTCTTGTGATATATCTGATGCAATATTGCCATCTGCCACCGCTACTATCTTACTGCCGATTTCAGCCAGCGGCCTGGTTATACTTCTGGTTGTTAATGTCGACATTATGATCGAAAATGCAACGAGCAGTACTCCCAGAAAAATTACTAGTCTCGACAGGGATACAACAGTTTTTTTAACCTTGCTTTCAAGATTAAGAATTTGCTTTTTCTGAAAAGCAACAAAGTTTTCAGCATTTTCAGTTATCTTCTCCAACTCAACGACAGCCTTTTCAGAAAAAAGGGACCGTGCATTATCCAGCAGCCCGCTATCAGCTAATGCAATTGCCTGATCAGTTGACACTTGGACACCCGTTATTACATCTACGACCGCTTTCAAAAGCACCTTTTCTTCCTCACTAGCAACCTGTTTTTGCAGCGAATCAAGTAATGAACGATATGCAAGACGGATTTTCCCGATTTTCGATTTATACATTTCTCTCTGATTTTTATCATTTGTAATTGTTATCACAGCTAAAAGCTCTCCAATTTTGTGAGCGTATACGGATACATCCTGTGACGTTAAAAGCAGTTCTGAGTTTCTTGCGTTCAAATTAACTTGTTTAGTAACATCTACCAGTCCGCTTATGGTAACTGCTATTATCGCAATAGTAAAAACACACAGCATTGCGAATGATAACATGAGTCTTTTACCAATTTTTATTTTTGAGAAGAGATTCATTTTGTTCCATCCTCCATTATATTTTATTTTTATACATTTTAAGACAATAACCTTTTGATACCCTCATTAAGACGGTCCCTATCAAATTTTACCTGGTAATCCGTAATTCCCACAGCAAGACCTTTTTCGCGGTCTTCATCTCCAGCCAGAGATGTCAATGCTATAACCGGCAATGATGAAAATGTCTTATCGGTTCTGATTTTTTTGCACAATTCCAATCCTGTCATAACAGGCATCTCTATATCGGTTACAACTAATTTTACTTCATTCTTATGCTCCTGAAGTTTTTCCCATGCCTCCATCCCATCAGAGGTAGCTATAACATTATATCCGCCATCATTCAAATATTTTGTAACCTGTTCTCTGAAAAATTCACTATCCTCAGCCAGAAGTACCGTAGTTCCGACATTTCTTTCGTCTCGTTTTTTTTCAGTTTTCCATTCGGGATACACTTTGTCTATTATCTCAAACACATCAATCATCATAACCGTTTTTTCATCAAAAATCATTGAACCGCATATTCCCGGCTGCCGATGGATTGTAGTATCTACAATAAAGTTTCGTTCTTCAACCGAAACGGGCATAAGTCCCAGAAGACCGATTTCCCTATTAGAAACCCGGGTCACGATCACAACCAGTTCTTTTTCAAGCGGTACATCACCTGCATTTGCAGCATCCGACAACTGTACCAGAGGTAGTGATTTTCCCCGGTATTGCATTGAGCGAATACCACCTTTATATTCGACCTGGTTCGCTGCGATTTGCTCGATTCTTAATACCAGTTCCAGTAATAAAGCACAGCATTCACCAGGAGTATTTTCAAAAATGAGTAACGAGTGTTCTCCTTCACTGCCCGATAGATCCGCTATATTTCCTTTATTTTTTGCTGCCGATACAGATGTAATACCTGCTTTGAGTGCAAGACCTGTAGCATCGATAATGAGCGCAACACCCCCATCACCCATTATTGTCGCACCGGCATACTCCTGCATCTTCTTGAAGTGCGTACCCAGAGGTTTTACCACAATCTCTTCAGTATTTCTCATATTGTCGACAACGAGACCATACTGAAGCAATCCGCTGGAAACAATGACAATATTCACATCACTTGCGGCTCTTACACGTCTGTCTTTTCCCGTTCGGCGTTGCTCTATTTCTGCAGACACAACATCCATACGCCCATCGATCGACCGTCTCTTTGACCTTCGATCAGCAACTCTACTGCGTCTATCAATTTCAACATTCCCGGTATTGGGGTCGATATACGTTTTTGGTATTCCTAAAAGGTCGGCAAAGCGTACTATAGGAATCAATTCCCCTCTTACCACAACAACCTCAGTATCTCCCACTATTTGAAGCCTGTCTTTAATCTGTACTGAAGGTATCCGAAGCAATTCTATAACATTCACCTGGGGTATTGCAAATCGCTCCTGCTCTTCATGAATTATCAATGAAGGTATAATCGCCAGTGTAAGCGGTAATTTGATATTGAAAACGGTACCCTTCCCAATTGCAGACTGGATCGAAACTTTGCCACCCAGACGATCGAGATTATTTTTAACAACATCCATCCCGACTCCCCGTCCGGAGGTTTCGCTGACTTTTTCAGCTGTTGACAACCCTGGAAGAAAAATCAGTGATGTTTTGTCGTAATCTGTCATACCTCTTAATTTTTCTTCAGTAATGAGCCCCATCGAAAAAGCTTTATCGGCAATTTTTTCTGAATCGATACCTTTACCATCATCACTCAGTTCAATATTTACATGTCCAGCTTCATGAAAAGCTTTCAGAGTAATAGTACCTGCTGCGGGTTTTCCTTTTTTTGTTCTCTCAGACTGTGATTCTATACCGTGATCCGCAGCGTTTCTAACCATATGTGTCAAAGGATCACTCAATCCCTCAATAATTGTTTTATCCAGCTCAACATCTTTCCCTTCAATATTGAGGTGCAGTTCTTTATTAAGCGTTTTTGATAGATCACGAACCATCCGGGGAAATTTATTGAACACATTTCCAATAGGTTGCAGCCTTGTCTGCATTACTGCTTCCTGCAATTCGGAAATGACAAAATTGAGCCGCTGAGCGGAGGTCTTCAGAGCCTTTTGATCATTGCGGCTGATTGCATCGATTAGTTGATTTCTGCTTAATACGAGTTCACCAGCATGCGTCATCAATGTGTCAAGTGCTTCTACGTTAATTCTAACTGTTTCGGTCACCGTTACCGGATTTTTCGACCGACCTTCTACAGAACTGCTCCCGGCTTGTGAAAGGTTCGCAGTATGTGCCTCACCACCTTTGTCATCATTCCCGGCATCATTAAACGTTTCAGTTTTCTGTGTATCCGCATTTGTATCATCCGTTTTTTCTTTTTTAGAATGAGGATTATAGATACAAACTATTTTTTCATGTCCTGCTTCAACGGCAGTTTCGATCAGATCCGGCTCTACAACCGTCCGATATATCAGTTTTACCACAATAGAATTTACAGGTTCATCATCCAGTGTCCCCACCCCTTCTATATCAAAGAGAGTATCAACAATGATTCCCATCCTGGATAAACTATTAAGCATCATCAGAGAGGATTTCCCAGCCATTTCTATGTCATGCAATAAGTCATATTCTATAAGGTAGATATACTGGAATTCTTTTTCTGCCGTCTTGACATCAATTTCCGGTACATTTACTGAACATGTTCCTGACAGATCTGCAAGTCTGGTTGAACGGTTGAAAGAACCTCTCTCTTTTTCTGTTACTGAGTTGTCAACGATTTCCTGAAGTGCTCCTACCTGAGAAGAAATATCTACAGAATCCATCTCATCGGGATTATTGATCATCGAACGTAGCGTATCAAATGAGTTCAGAAGGATGTTAATTATTTCAGGTGAAACCTGTAATTTTCCGGAGCGAATCATATCAAGGACAGTCTCTGTTCTGTGCGCCAGAACTTTTATTTGAGATAAATTGAAAAAAGCCGCACCGCCTTTTATCGAATGAGCAGCTCTGAATACTTTATTCACCAACTCACTATCGACATTTTTTCCAGATTCCTCTATGGCAAGCAGATCAGACTCTATTCCCTCAAGGTGCTCCCTGCATTCTACCAGAAAATCGTTTAATAGCGAATCTTGCATGTAAATTCCCCAATTAGAATTTTTTAAAAGATTTAAGGATTCTTTACGTCCGCTGCTCAATATTGAAATGGGTATTCAAACGTAAACTTACAAAAAAATTGTACATCTCTTCTGAAAGTTGAACAGTTCTAATCGATCCGTTGACTTTGACAAGAGAATTATGTGCTGCAGCCAGAAAACCCACACCGGCAGAATCGAGCGTTGACACCCTCTCCATATCAAATACAACTTTTTGTACACCGTTTTCGATATGTCTTTTTAAGGATTCACGCAGTTTGTCCATTCCACCTGCAACCAGTTCGCCATCTAAAACAAACCTGACATGATCTTTCTCATGCAAATCAACAAAGTTTATCATTTCTTGCTCCTTGGCATGTTTTACCCTTCGGTTCCATCAACGCTTTAAACTTCGACGATGATTGCCGCTCCATATTACCATCTGTCACCAATTTGAGGTCCACAGATGAAATCACCCTTTTTAAAATAGTGTATATATAACTTCTCATTATGCTGTGCATCTTTCACTGTCAGGCCTGCGTAAACACCCTCTGAATATTCATTTATTGACTACAAGCGTTTTTACCACTATCAGTCTGATTTGAACATATACTTGCAAGCAGCAAGGAAGTACCTCGAACGATTATCAGGTCCAAGCTCTATTATGTCATTTTATTCGCTGTTGTGCTATATATTTGTTGCTGTGGCTGAACCGTTACCAGGCAGCCTGGGATAAGCGGAGGCTTAAAACTTATAATCTAGCACTAAAACATGAGCACAATTAGATCAGTTGCAGGATCGCTCATCGGGCATTGCAAAAGCCTGCGATGAGCGATTGTATGAGTTTAATTACAATAAACACCCAGAGTGTAGTCAGCCACAATATCCCATGAGAACGACTGTTCAACGGCTTCCCGCCCATTCTTCCCCATCCACCGGGCATGATCAAAATCAGCATAAAGAGAACCTATGCCCCAGGCGATAGAACCGGGGTCAGGATAGACTTTAAATCCGTTAACATCATGCCAGACAAACTCTGTCCCGTTATGAGTTGCGATCACCGGCTTTCCTGCAGCCCATGCTTCAAGAACCACTATACCAAATGGTTCATTACGACTGGTAACAGCCACACATTCACTGGCTCTGTAAAGATCTATCAGTTCACCTCTTGGAAACACGCCATAAAACCTGCAGGCATGTGCTACACCCAGATTTCTTGCAAGCTCTTCAACATGACCACGCATATCCCCCTCACCAGTGAAAACGAATTTTGCATTTGGGTAATACCTTAAAATGTGCGGTATTGCTCTGACCAGCAGATCCGGTCCCTTCTGTGCAGTCATTCTTCCCACAAAAAGGGTTGTTGGATCAGTCGGACCAATTCCATAACGAGCTTTAATCACACCCGGATCAACAAACCCATCAAAAGAGTGGTACGAAATACCATTCTGAACAACGGAGGATTTCCAGTCAGGCACATTGTAAATCCACTGGATCTCATTTTTCAACATTTGGGAAACAGTTATAACCTTATCAGCACAATAGGTCCCGTGGCGCTCATGATCCATTATTCTTCCGGATCGTCCGCCGTAAAAATTATTGCCACACCTGCCATACTCTGTCGAGTGTATAGTAAGGATGCCTTTGCGGTTTCGTCCCTGCTTGATCCAGACCATGGCATTTGATGACATCCAGTCGTGAGCATGTACAATATCGAAATGCGCCCCCATATAATTCTCATTATGAAAAACTGAATCCACAAAAGCTCTGCACATCTGGTTAGTATCATCGACTACATCCAGTGCTCCGCAGTACGGTACTCTGTGGTAATGAACGCCATGGATTTGGTCATACTGCCAATCGCCTGCCCATCGCATTCGAGTGAAAACGTGCACTTCATGCCCTTTTCGTTCAAGTGCAGCAGCAAGTTCTGTTACATGAACCGCCACTCCTCCCAGGGAAACTGAATGAAGAGACTCCCAGGTTAACATCGCAATTCGCATATGTAATCTCCTTGATAAAACACTTTGTCAAAAATGGTAATTCACTGTAGCTACATCGAGAAAACAGTCGTGTAGCATGAAGCAAAGATCAGACCTTTTGTTGCAATGACCTGTATACGGTGGACAGCAGTCGGAAAAATCAGCAACCGCGCGCTCTGACACACATTCCTCTGAATACACAATTATAAATGTTTTTTTAAACAAATAAGGCTAGCTTCCCGTATTTTATATTCATGATATTTAGCGGTTAATCTAAAGTAGTTACTATTTAAATTGTCAGGATTGTAATTGAATAAAGCTGTTAAACGGTTTCCAGTCTGGTTAAAACGCCCGCTTGCATACTCCGGAAAGCAGAATGTAGTCCATGATGAGATCAGGAAATATGGATTGCACACGGTGTGCCAGGAAGCAAAATGCCCCAACAGGGGTGAATGTTTCTCCCGAGGTACTGCCACATTTCTTATTCTGGGTGAAAATTGTACAAGAAACTGCGCATTTTGCAGTATCAGTCACGATCCACCGGGAGAACTGAATAAACAGGAACCGGAAAACCTGGTTAATGCTGTAAAAAAAATGGAACTGAAACATGTTGTTATCACTTCGGTAACACGTGATGATCTTGAGGATGGAGGAGCATCGGTTTTCAGTGAGATCGTCTACCAGCTGAGAGAGCGGATACCGTCGGTAACAATAGAGCTTCTGATTCCCGATCTTCAGGGCAACGATGAAGCTTTGAAGGTTGTTTTTCAAAGCAAACCTGACATCCTGAATCATAATATCGAAACGGTTCCATCGTTGTACGCTCAGATCAGACCACAGGCACAATACCACCGCTCACTTGATGTCTTGTGTAAAGCGGCATCAAATGGTCTTACAACAAAATCGGGAATTATGGTTGGACTCGGAGAAAAAACGACGGAGGTTATCGATGCCATGAACGATCTTCGGGAACATGGTTGTACCATTCTGACAATTGGTCAGTACCTTCAACCAACGTCACGACAGATACCGGTACAGGAGTTTATTACTCCTTCAACATTTGAAATGTATAAATCAGAGGGTTTGAAAATGGGGTTTGATGCCGTGTATAGTGGACCGTTCATACGAAGTTCCTACAGGGCAGAGGAATATTTCAATAAATGACAATAGCTTAGCAGTGCTGACATTATGGAGCTACTTTTTAAGCTGATTTTATGGTAAGATATAAATTATTTTCAAAATAGAGGGACAACAGAAACAGCTACATAGGATGTGGCTTTTTTGTAATCCCGAAGTTTCAGTGTTAACCTTAATTATAAGGAGAAGGTGACTATGGAGATTCAAATCACCTCGCGCCACAACAAAGCATCACAGGCCTTGCAGGACACTATTACTACAGAACTTCAACGAATGGAGAAATTTATTGATAAGATTACATCATGTCACGTCATTCTTGACAGTGAGCATGTGGATAAGACAGTGGAAATTACTTTGAGCGCCCCGGGTCATCAGGTCGTAGCCAGCGCTAAAGCCGATAACCTTGGAAAAGCTATTGATGAAGCACTTTCAAAAACAGAACGTCAATTAAAAAAATTAAATGAAAAAATTAAAAATCATAAAACTACAGTTCCGGATATGGTAGTTCCGGATATGATTCCTGAACTGGATCAATAACAGCCTCTATAGTGGCCGGAAAGAGCATAATAGCCTCCGGCCCATTTTATTTCTCAACCCGGCACCGATAAAAGCACAATTGCTGTCAACTCTGACACATTCCAGGTTTATCGCTGATAATTGGATTAAATTTTCTTTAAAAAGATGTTATATTTAAGGTAATACCGCAGTTTACTCTGCTCTTTTGAGTGAAAGGTACTTATTACGTGAAGAAAGCCAATGTCGATCTTATCGTTGGAGCATCGATTCTGTTCTCTCTGATAATTCTTATCACGGGTGTACTGTGGCTTAAAGAAGTATCTGTCTCAAGGAAGCTTGTATCATATGCAGTACTTTTTCCAAATGTAGGAACACTGCAGGCTGGAGATCCGGTCATGGTAAACGGGATTCCCAAAGGATCTGTTAAAAATCTGGATATCAGAAATAATATGGTTATGACTGTTTTTGATCTGGACCGGAACATTCGTTTAACTGATTCATGTCAGGTAACAGTCCAGAATATCGGCCTTATGGGTGAACGGGGTGTGGGCATTACACTCGTTTCAGCCGGAACTACCGTTCCACCAGTCAGAGGAAAGGATACAACATATCTGAAAGGATATTTTGATACCGGAATTGCTGAGGCTATGGGTATGGTAGGTACCGTATTAAGCGAAGTAAGAGTGCTCGCAGGAAATGTTTCCAGGATTATCGATCAAACTGTGGGCGACCCCTCCTTCTCTGAGACATTCACCGTTCTACTCTCGCGGCTGGATACAATAACCAGTACCGGACAGTCGATTATTGTGGATAATGAACCTAAACTCGATTCGATTATCAAACAAGTCAATTATCTCACTACAGAACTGAATGTTATTGTTAAAAGCAGCAAAACTCGTATCAACAATATTATCAGCAATGGAGACACACTCCTGGAAAATGCGGTAACAATCAGCAACGGTGCCGATTCTCTGATCCGTTCGGTTAAACTGATGATCGATAAAATTGATAAAGGCGACGGAACACTA
Organism: Chitinispirillaceae bacterium; assembly: GCA_016929595.1. Lineage (GTDB taxonomy): Bacteria > Fibrobacterota > Chitinivibrionia > Chitinivibrionales > Chitinispirillaceae > JAFGIN01. Next base: position 16,062 of record JAFGIN010000193.1, on the reverse strand, counting down.
AACATGCTGATAAAAGATAAACAATTTTATACCGACCTGAAAAAAAGTGTCGCCAACCTGGATACATTAATAAATGATGTACAGCATAACGCACTCAAACTCAGAGTAAAAATCGGTTTCGGAAAGCGGAAGAAAAAAGAAACAGATGAAAGAGCAACAAATTAAAGTAATAAATAGCCTTGGAATCCATGCCCGTCCGGCATCAATGATAGTTCAGACAGCTATCAGGTTTAAATCCCAAATAGCAATTATTAAAGATGGTACCGCTGCAGATGCAAAGAGTATCATCAATGTACTTATGCTTGGTGCGGAGTTCGGGACTACGATAACGATACGAACAGACGGTGATGATGAAGAGGCTGCGCTGGCGGCAATTGCACAACTCTTTAATGAAAAATTTAAAGAATAGCCGCCTCCAGGCGTACACATTTCTCTTTTCAAAGGAATTTTTCAGTATATGGTGTTTAAATCATGGTACATACTCCTGTTTTTTTTCTGCATTCCGGTATTGGGTACCGATTGTACCGCTTATAATAAACAGGGTGTAGATGCATTTAAAGCGGGTCAATACAAAAGTGCTGCGGAATACTTTTCGGATGCAGTAACATGCAGCCCTGATAATGCCCAGATTAAAAAAAATTATATCGCTGCCTGCCGTACATTTGCATCAGAGTGTCAAAAGAAAAACGAATGGTCTGCATTAATCGAAATTCTTAAGAAAGCCAACTCTTTAATTCCGCAAGATGATGACATACGCAACGACCTGGTCTTTGCTTATGTTAATTTTGGCGCAGCAGCGCTTAAAGGAAAAAACATTGCCGATGCCCGGCAATCTGCCACCGAAGCGGTGAAGCTTAAACCTGAAGATGTATCTGTTAATTGTCTTGCAGGGGATGTTGCATACGAGGAGAACGATTTAGGATCCGCTGAAAAGTTCTGGCGACAGGCAAAAACTTCAAGCCCCAACAACAAGACTATTGACAAAAGAATCGCTAAATTACAGAGCAGGAAAAAGAACTGAAAATACAGTTTTTAAACACAGCGACATATTAAATTGCGAATAGATATTTTTTTCTGACTTGTTATGCACGGTTCCCCCATCCGCTTTCGGCACCTTTCCCCGTTAACGGAGGAAGGATGGGATAGGTGTACTATTTATGTCGTCGTATATAGTAATTGATCAGTAACAACTATTTTACCGTCTTCTACTCCTCTGTCAAAATTCAATCTGTAATGGTGTATCTGTTTAAAAGAATGTCGCCGCCTGTCGTAATCAATCGTAAGCCGGCAGCGTACCCGGTTCTGTCAATAATGCGTCCCTGAATATCAATTAACCGGGGATGTTGTCGGGTCAGGACGCATTTTCGTGATGATTCAATCTTTTTCACTCGTGTGCCGATCACCGGGAATTGTGGAAGACCGTTTGATTGAAGTACAATGGTAACGTGGAGTTCTTCAATCGAATCAGCCCTGCAACACTCAGGAATGGTAACAGGACAACCCGGTCCTATTTTCATTGAGTCAACGATAAGAAGTGCACACATGTTTAAAGTAGTTTTGAAAATAAAAAATTGAGGTACGCTGTTTTCTATATGTAAAAAAGAGAAATATTCAGCATAGTTGCTGTGCACAACGCTGATACTTGTATCAAAATCGCTGCTCTCAAGATTTATTGTCTGGTTATAAAATGAAAATGGTTTCTGTTTGTTTTTGTAAATATAGAATTTTGATTTTGCGTAAATTTCCAGCGGTTCTTTAACAGGACAGATTGTCGGGTATCTTCCAGGAATGAAATAGAAATCATAGTCAGTCTGTTGTTTCCATTGATCATTAGTGACAGATATTTCGCCATTTTCACTAAAAAGTATTCCATCAGTCCTGTTGAGGCGTACTGTATGTACCGACTGAAATGCCTGAATTTTAGTGCAAAAGATAAGTACGATCATTAAAAGTGAACTGATTTTCATATAAGCACCTCCGGATTAATTCATATTCTCTTAAACTACTATTATTTTACCAGATATGGTGATCATACCTCAAAAAAATGTTTTCTGAAAGAAAACAGATAGCAATACAGGTGCACCCTGTTTTACATTCTAATCTACTGTTTCGCTTCCAGTTTTAGAAAAATATCCCGTATACTCTTCTGTACCACGTTTTTTACCTTACACCTAAATCGGCAATTAAATAGTGCCCGTTCAACACTTAAGGGTGGCCTGTTCTTAAGGACAGGATTCAAAATTATAAGCTTTAGCGAGATTACAGTGAGTACTATTTAATTGCCCGAATAATAGGTTACAATAAAAGTTGCATGCGATTTTACATCTGCAGATCTGTCAACAGTGCCGGTTGAACCTGCTTGCATTATGTAAACTCTCTACAGAACCGGACCCTGTAAAAAATACATAAGCAAAAACCTTACAACTCTATTACAGTTTTCCTCTTTCGCTGAAATCTCTGATGCGTCATAACGTCTTGACTGTATAGGGATTAAAAATATCTATTGACTTTCTGGGCAATCGATGTATTATTATATCGTAAAAAAAAATCAGATAGTCATTATTAAACATAACAGTTTCTTGAAAAACCGAAAAACACAGAACCAGGTAATATGGTGCTATCAATTCCAACCATAAAGGAGTAAAGCTAATGTTAACAACAAGACGTTACGAATATTTGAATTTCGATAAGATTGCGGTTCACCCTTCGGTAGGCAATCATCGTCAGTTATCACCATCAAAAGTTTCTCATCTTGAAAAAGATATTCTCCGTAATGGTCTTCTCGAGCCACTGGTTGTCTGGGAACGCAATCAGGGCGAATACTTTCTTGTTGGAGGCTTTCATCGTCTTGAAGCTATAAAAGGGATACGGAATGCTAACCCTGGCTATTTTGAACATGTTGATGTACGGGTTGTGTCGGGTGAACCTGATGAAATAAGAGCTCTTAATTTAAAACTGAATACAGATCGTGTTGATACGAAAATAACCGATTATTTTGAAACGGTCATCTATTTAAACAATGTTAACTGGTCAACAGAACGCATTGCCGAATTTCTCGACAAAAGCGTATCCTGGATTGAGGATATTTTAAAATACGCCCCTATGGTATCAAATGAGATACACCAGAAACTCGAAAACGGAGAGATCTCCTGGAATCGTGCACGAGAGATTATCGACAGGACATTAAAAGCTCCTGCCGGAAAAGAACAGGATGTGTTATTTTTAGAAATTTCAAAAGGCCGATCACGTGTAACAAAACCAGTCAGCTTTAAAACCGTTTACAACCATTTTTCCAGAATAAAATCTGAAAACCCTGATATCCGATATACCTTGCACATTGAAGAACTTGAATCATTTGTTAAAGTTCTTCAGGGCAGGGCGTATGATGATTCCGATCTGGAAAGATTACACTCGATATTTCCGGAGTTGGCTCCTGACAGAGTCTGATCTGGTACGAAAATGGGATACGAAATGGAGTTTCATTGAAATTCCTGCTGCTGCTTGATAATCTTTTCGTTACCTTTTTATACAAAAGCCCCAATACAAAACCAGTATGGGGCTAAAGGCTTCAGTCTGGGCGGTGCACTGAGCTTGTCGAATGTGTACCCCCCGGGCAGCGATTTGTTAAGATTGATACATGTTCAGGGGGGACCCGCCTGACTAAATTATTGTCAGGTAAATAAACAGTAGTATGATTATGGCATTATTACATATAAATGCTTTGCAGAGCATCGATTATTGCAGCTGAAGAGTTATGGTTACCGCACCCTCTTTCCCTGCCGGAAAAACAGTATTAAAAGTATGTAAGCATGGCCTTGGCACTCTTACACAAGCGATAAACACATTATAAAAATACAGTGTTGACTTTTGTCTCAACTGATCCTATTTTACTCTTTTCAACTCATAACGCCGCAGGACACCATCTACTGCTTTGATACTCACTCCTTATGATGTGGGCAATGTATGGGTTACTTGTCTTGGAAAGACATGGGGAGATTCTTCCGGTGTCCGCATCCAAGCTTATGTAGGTGAAGGGAATAAACTGCACCGAGGCGCTGAATTGCCTGTACCCGATAAGGCTACTGCCTATGATATTATCGCTGCATTAACCGCAGCGCTAACCTTGAAAGATGGGGAAAGAAAATGGAATATTCCACCGATGTTAATTTCAATTGAGAGCCATTCGTAATGATCCATTCCTTTAATAACAGAACCGAAAAAGTCGGTGACGACCTACAAAAAGAAATTACCAAAGGTAGCAAACTGGAAGTTGCTGCGGGGATTTTTACAATATACGGGTTTGAATCACTGAAAACAGAACTGAAGAAAGTTGAAAGTCTCAACTTCATTTTCACAGATCCAACGTTTGTTGATATTGACAAAAATAGTCGGGAGAGCAGGCAATTCCAGATTTTAACCAACCAACGCCAGAAAGCTATTGGTGGTTCAAATTTCGAGATTAACCTTAAAAACGAACTAAAGGGCAAAGCGATTGCGCGGGAATGTCGCAAGTGGATAGAAGAAAAGGTACATTTTAAAACCAATTTCGGCAATAAGTATATCCAGCCGCATATCACCCTCGACACGAAAGAGCGAAAATTCGTGTATATGGGGATACATGAGTTCAGCAGTGCTGGCTTTGGGTATGAAAAGGACAATGCAATCCTGCATCAGGTAATTAAAACTGATGATTATGATACCACAAAACAGTATATGCAATCATTCGAAGAGATTTGGAATGATACTACTATCCTCAAAGATGTAACAGCAGAAGTTGCCGGGTATATATCGAACCTCTATAAAGAGAATTCACCAGAATTTATCTACTATTTGACCCTATTCAATATTTTCGATGAATTCCTTGAGGATATTTCCGAAGATGAACTGGCAAACGAAAAAACAGGCTTTAAGCAGTCGGTAATCTGGAATAAACTGTACGATTTTCAACGAGATGCTGTACTTGGTATTATCAATAAACTGGAACGGCATAACGGATGCATCCTTGCCGACAGTGTTGGCCTTGGCAAAACCTTCACTGCATTGGGTGTAATAAAGTATTACCAGGAACGCAACCGGACTGTGCTGATACTCTGTCCTAAAAAGCTTGGTGATAACTGGCAGACATTCCTGAATAACTACGATGACAACCCGCTTATTAAAGACCGCCTGAATTACGATGTGCTCTACCACACGGACCTTTTAAGGGAAAACGGTGAATCAAACGGTATCGATTTAAGCCGGATAAACTGGGGCAATTACGATCTGGTCGTCATAGATGAATCTCATAATTTCAGGAACAATGATCCCCGTAAAGACAGGGTGACACGCTACCAGAAACTTATGAACGACGTCATGAAAGCCGGAGTCAAAACAAAAGTACTTATGCTTTCTGCAACACCGGTTAACAACCGATTTAATGATTTGAAAAACCAGTTGGCGCTGGCCTTTGAAGGACAAACAGGTGATTTAGATACAAAGCTGGAAACAGGAAAATCGGTTGACAATATCCTTAAAAACGCTCAGAAAACTTTCAATGATTGGGCAAAACTGCCTATAGAGGAACGCACCAGCCAGCAGCTTATAACGAGTCTCAATACTAATTTTGATTTTTTCAAACTGCTTGATAGCGTCACCATTGCACGCAGCAGAAAGCATATTGAGAAGTATTATGACACTGGTAAAATCGGTAAATTCCCTAACAGGTTGAAGCCGATCACCCACCATGCGGATATTACCGACCTGAAGGATTTTATCGAAATAGCTTCCCTTTATAAAGAGCTGACGCGCCTCAATATGGCTATTTATTCCCCCTTTGAATATATCCTCGATTCAAAAAAAGAATTTTACAGTGATGTTTACGATACGAAACTGAAGGACAACACCAGTTTCAAGCAGTCGCACCGCGAAAAAAATCTCCAAACACTTATGAGGGTTAATCTGCTTAAAAGGCTTGAAAGTTCTGTTGACTCATTCCGGATTACACTCGGCAAATTTATCAAGGAAATTGAACGAACAATTTTTGCTATTGAAGAATTTGAAAAAAACGGATCGCAAGCTTTTACCACTGCGACACAATTTGATGATGTAAACCTTGATGATAACAGCGATGACTGGCTTAATGATGAGTTCAGTATTGGTGATAAGGTCAAAATCAATCTCGCCGACATGAATACTACCGGGTGGAAAGAGGATTTACAGGCAGATTATTATATTGCTGCCACGCTTTCAGAAGAGATGAAACGGGTAACACCGGAGCATGATACAAAACTGCAGGATTTGAAAAAGGTCATTGCTGCTAAAATCAATAACCCGATTAACGCAGGTAATAAAAAGGTACTGGTATTCAGTGCATTTGCAGATACCGTGCACTATCTCTATACAAATATTGCTGAACATGTAAAAGAAGAGTATGGGTTAGAATCGGCAAAAATAGTGGGATCGGATCAAAACCAGACAACCCTGAAAATCCATGCAAATTTTAATAACCTGCTGATAAATTTCTCACCACGGTCCAAAGAAAGAAAAAATAAAGAAGCCCCCGAAATTGATGTGCTTATTGCAACCGACTGTATTTCTGAAGGGCAAAATCTGCAGGATTGCGATACGCTCATTAATTACGACATCCACTGGAACCCAGTGCGGATTATTCAGCGCTTTGGCCGTATCGACCGTATTGGCTCTGTAAACAAGGACATTCAGCTTATAAATTTCTGGCCGCAGCTTTCCCTTGATGACTATATCAACCTGAAAAGCAGAGTTGAAAGTAAAATGTTCATGGTAGATGCCACGGCTACCGGTGAAGACAATGTCCTTACCAACAAGTCCTCGGACTTACTGTTCAGGAAAAAACAACTCGAAAAACTACAGGAAGAAGTCGTAGATATTGAGGATATCGGTTCAGGCGTTTCAATTACCGATTTAGGTCTTAATGATTTCCGTATGGATCTGGTCGGCTACATTGAGAAAAACGGTACGCTTGAGGATGTCGCAAACGGCATGCACACGGTCTGCCGGAAAGATAAAGAAAAAGGAATTGATGAAGGCGTTATCTATGTGCTGAAAAACATCAATAACGCGGTAAATATTGACAAAACAAACCAGCTTCATCCCTTCTATCTGGTATACATAAAGGAAAATGGTGAGATTCTTTCAAACCACCTGAATGTGAAGGAAACACTGGATATCTTAAGGTTAATTTCGAAAGGGTATAATGAACCGCTTAAAGATGTTTACGAATTATTTAACGATGAAACAGGTGATGGTAAGGAGATGGAAAAATACTCCTCACTTTTAAACAAGTCAATTGAATCGATAATTTCTGTCAAGGATGAACGGGATGTAGACAGCCTTTTCAGTGCGGGTGGAACTACAGCTCTGGTAAATACTATCAAAGGACTTGAAGATTTTGAGCTGCTTACTTTTGTGGTGATAAAATAAGCCACGAAATACACGAAAGGGCACGAAAAAATGCAAGAAATTTTGTTTAAAGAAGAAAGCTACCTGTTACAAGGTGCTGTTTTTGAAGTTTATAAAGAGATGGGAAACGGTTTCCTGGAAGCTGTATATCAGGAATGTCTGGAAAGAGAATTTTCGCTGCGGAAAATTCCATTTGATTCTCAAAAAACTCTTTCTTTGATGTATAAAGGTGAACCGTTAAAACAAACGTATAAACCTGATTTTATTTGTTTTGATGCTATTATTGTTGAGCTAAAAGGCGTTTCTGCGATTGCAAAGGAGCATCAGGCTCAAGTGTTAAATTATTTAAAAGCAACAGATTTGAAGTTGGGTTTGATAGTCAATTTTGGCGCATACCCAAAAGTTGAAATTAAACGTATAGTATTATAAACCCTTTCGTGTTTTTTCGTGCTTTTAGTGGCTAAAAGAAAAACTGGCCACTAAATACACGAAATAGCACGAAAAAAAGAATGACAGAAGTTATATATTAACATGAATGTTTTTAAATTCAGGGCAAGAGCTATCCTTTTAATATTTTATACTCTTTCGTGTTTTTTCGTGCTTTTCGTGGCTAAAAATGAATGAATTAAACCTACCCCAACAAGCATTTGTCAATAAGTTCGTCGCGAAGACTAAATTCTATGAACGATCAAATATCAGTTCCCGCCTGCATAAAGAGTTCGTTGATAGCATCCAGCGAATCACCTGGAAGTATAAACTTGCCGAAGAGACAATCGGCATTTCAAAAACGGAAAAAGTAACAGAGATCCAGATTTTTGAACTTGAGTTGAAGGAACAGATCATTCCGGAGCGGGTTTTAAAAGTTATTGACCGCGCTATACCCTATCAAATACTGTATAAATTCTATTACAAGAATTCTTTTGCGTGGGGTATCACTTTAAAGGAGGGTAACAAGGCTGAAAATTACTATTTTTCAGCGTGGGATGTACCAGTCCCTTTTGATTTTACCGGAATCGATTTAGAAAAAGTTTACCAGAAGCTGGTAATGGCGTTTATCACTGTAGAGTCCGAAACAAAGAAGGATTTTAGCGAGCTTGTTGCGGGGGATACCAGAAAAAAACAATTATTAACCGAAATCGCGCTGTTGGAAAATAAAATCAGGCAGGAAAAACAGTTCAATCGGAAGGTTGAGATTAATAAATATTTACTGGAAAAAAAAGCGTTACTCAAAGAAGTTACAGGAGATTAATGACGATGGAAAAAGCCATAGTAATATCGTTAACCAATAATTTTGAATCTTTCGCAAACAAATCCGAAAGCGGTGTAGAATTCTGGCTGGCAAGAGATTTACAAACGCTCCTTGGATACGGTAAATGGGACAATTTTAAAAATGTAATAGTCAAAGCTAAAACAGCATGTGAAGTATCGGGTCAAAATGTCGCAGACCATTTTCCCGACGCCGGGAAGATGGTTGATATTGGATCGGGCGCGACAAAAGAAATAGAAGACGTTATGCTCACCCGATACGCGTGTTATCTTATTGCGCAAAACGGTGATCCGCGCAAAGAAGAGATTGCATTTGCGCAAACATATTTTGCCGTTCAGACAAGAAAAGCCGAAATTATTGAACAAAAAATCTTAGAATACGAAAGAGTTCAAGCCCGCCATAAACTTGCACAAACCGAGAAAGAACTCTCTAAAGTAATTTTTGAGCAAACCGGCGGAAATGAAAATTTTGCACTTATTAGAAGTAAAGGTGACCAGGCTCTTTTTAACAGAACAACACAGCAAATGAAAGACAAATGGGGTATCGCTCAGAAACCCCTTGCCGATCACATGCCCACCATCCTTTTAAAAGCAAAAGATTTTGCTGCAGAAATTACAATTTATAATGCTAAAGACAAAAGCATGAACACAGAGAGACAAATATCCGATGAGCATATTACCAATAACAAAACAGTAAGAAATACGCTTATTTCCAGAGGTATTGTTCCCGAAAACATTCCTCCGGAAGAAGATATAAAAAAAGTTGAGCGCAAACTAAACGCAGAAAATAAAAAATCTCTAAAAAATAGCGATTGTCTGAAAAGTGAGAATAACTAATGGAAAAACTGAAAATGCAGACACCGGACAGAACGCAGGAGAATATCGAGCGAATTGCCCAACTATTTCCAAATGTCATTACAGAAATAGAAGATGGAGCCACGAAAGACACGAAAGGACACGAAAAAAAGAGATATAAAAAAGCAATAGATTTTGATTTGCTACGACAGCAGTTATCCGGTGTGCTTGTTGAAGATGATAATGAGCGTTACCGCCTGGACTGGCCGGGGAAAAAGGCTTCGCTTTTAAAGGCAAACACGCCTGTTGATAAAACTCTCAGGCCGTGCAGGGAAGAGAGTGTCAATTTTGACACCACAGAAAACCTTTATATTGAAGGTGACAACTTTGAGGTGTTGAAAATTCTGCAGGAGAGCTACCTCGGTAAAATCAAGATGATTTACATTGACCCACCGTATAATACCGGGAATGATTTTATTTACAAAGATGATTTTAAAAAGAGTAAAGAAGAGTACGAAGAAGAATTGGGGGTTGAAGATGAAGACGGCGGAAAGCTTTTCAGGAATACGGATAGTAACGGGAGGTTCCATTCGGATTGGTTGAGTATGATGTATGAGAGGTTGGTGGTGGCGAGGGATTTGTTGCGGGATGATGGGGTGATTTTTATTAGTATTGATGACAATGAAGTGCATAATTTGAGGAAAATTTGTGATGAGGTTTTTGGGGAGGAGAATTTTATAGATCCAATAATTTGGAAAAAACGTTATGGCGGGGGGGCAAAAGAGAAATATTTAGTTGCTCTACATGAATATGTATTGGTATATACTAAAAACATTTCTTCACTTAATGAACTATTTATACCATTAAAAGATGATGCAATTGACAGATATTATAAAAATAAAGATGAACATTTTGGTGTTAAAGGACCATATAGAACACATCCGCTTGAAGCAATGAAAAGTTTTGATGTCAGAGAGAATTTAAAATTTCCAATCAAGGCACCAAATGGAGATTTAGTTTATCCTAAACGACAATGGCGATGGGGAGAAGAGAGAGTAGAAAATGCACTCCAAAGAAATGAAATAGAATTTTCAAAAGACAACCAAGGTAATTGGATATTATCATCAAAACAATATTTAAATGATGAGAGTGGAGAAATGCGAAAAACCAAACCATTCTCAATTATAGATGACATCTACACACAGCATGGAACAAATGAATTTGTTGGTATTTTTAATGATGCAAAGATATTCGATTTTCCTAAGCCATCCAAATTTTTATATAAATTAATTCAAATAGGTTTGAATTCAGAAAAAGATGCAATAATCCTCGACTTCTTCTCCGGCTCCGCCACCACCGCCCACGCCGTCATGCAACTCAACGCCGATGCTTCGACAAGCTCAGCAACCGGCGAGGTTGGCAATCGTAAATTCATCATGGTCCAACTCCCCGAACAAACCGATCCCTCCAGCGAAGCCTACAAAGCCGGTTACAAAACCATTGCCGACATCGGCAAAGAACGAATACGCCGCGCGGGGAAGAAAATACTGGAAGAGTTAGCCACGAAAAGCACGAAAAAACACGGAAAAAAAGAAGATGATAATCAGGAGAATTTGTTCAGCGAAGCTGAAACTGAAAATTTTCGTGACCTTTCGTGTCTTTCGTGGCAAAAAAATCTTGACATCGGTTTCCGTGTTTACAAGGTAGATTCATCAAATACGAAAGACATCTTCTACCACCCCACAGAGCTGCAGCAGACAGCGCTTGCCGGCCTGATAAGCAACATCAAGGAAGACCGCACACCCGAAGACCTTCTTACTCAGGTACTGCTCGACCTTGGTCTGGAACTCAGTCTTCCTATCGAAAAAAAGATCCTTCGACCCGGCTCAGGAACCAATGGCAACACCGTCTTCATCGTCCAGACAAACGCCCTGGTCGCCTGTTTCGACAACGATATCAACTTCAAAATCATGGATGAAATCGCCGACTTGCAGCCTTTAAAGGTGGTGTTCAAAGATGCCAGTTTCAAAGATGATAAAGACAGAATTAATGTGGAAGAGCGGTTTAAGAGGCTTTCGCCTGAAACCAGGATTACGGTGCTATGAGGGAACCACGAAAGACACGAAAAGACACGAAAAAAGAGGAAAAACTTACAGAATTTTTACTCTATAAAAACCCGAATGGTGATGTAAAAATTGATGTTTTACTTCAAAATGAGACTATTTGGCTACCCCAAAATAAAATCGCACAGCTTTTTGATGTAGATAGAACTGTTATTACGAAACATATTAAAAACATTTTTGAAAGCAACGAACTTGAAGAAAAAAGCAATGTGCAAAAAATGCACTTTGCTCATTCCGATAAACCGATCAATTATTACAACCTCGATATAATTATTGCTGTTGGCTATAGAGTTAATTCTTTTAGAGCCACACAGTTTAGAGTTTGGGCAACGAAAATTCTTAAAGAATTTATCATCAAAGGCTACACAATGGATGTGGAGCGTTTGAAAAATCCAACGCCAATTTTTGGCCAGGATTACTTTGCCGAGCAGCTCGAAAAGATCAGGGATATCCGCAGTAGCGAACGCAGATTGTATCAAAAAATTACCGATATTTATGCAGAATGCAGCATAGATTATGATGTAAATGCAGAAATTACCCAACTTTTTTTTGCAACAGTTCAGAACAAGCTTCACTGGGCAATCACCGGTCAAACAGCTGCGGAAGTAATCGTATCCCGCGCAGATCATCGCAAAGAGTACATCGGGTTGACATCGTGGAAATATTCTCCTCAGGGAAAAATCAGAAAGACCGATGTCGTTATTGCAAAAAATTATCTGACCGAAAAAGAATTAAAGCCGCTTAACCGGATTGTAACGATGTACCTCGATTATGCCGAACATCAGGCTGAACGGGGAATTCCTATGACTATGCATGACTGGGTGAAAAAACTGGACGCTTTCTTACAATTTAATGAAGAAGATATTTTACATAATGCCGGAAAAGTAACTGCAGAAATAGCAAGATTATTCGCCGAAAGTGAATTTGAAAAATACCGGCCGATTCAGGATAGATTATTCAGGAGTGATTTTGACAAGGAAATCCAGAAATTTTTAGAGAATAAAGAATAAGATTGGCCACGAAATGCACGAAAACACACGAAATATTCAAATAAAGTGATTGGTTCCATTTTGGAACATACCACAATTTGTAAACCATAATAATTGTATTTTTTTCGTGCTCTTTCGTGTTTTTCGTGGCAAAAAAAGGAATTCAATGAAACTTAAATTCAAGCAACAAGCATATCAGACCGATGCGGCAATGGCAACGGTAAAGTGCTTTGAAGGTCAGGGCAAAGGGTTCAGGAAAGAAGTTTCCGGCCGCACCGGCTTTCTGACCCATGAAATATTCTCAAATAAAAAACTTGAGATAAGTGAAGAAGAACTTCTCAAAAACATTAAGGAAATGCAAAGGGAACAGGGCCTTAAAATCAGCAGCCAGTTAGCCGGATTGAATTTCACTATTGAAATGGAGACGGGCACCGGTAAAACCTATGTGTATACCAAAACGATGTACGAATTGAACAAACACTACGGGTGGAGTAAATTTATCATAATGGTTCCATCGGTTGCAATCCGTGAAGGCGTACATAAATCCCTTGAAATTACCGCCGACCACTTTCAGGAAATGTACGGTAAGAAGATCCGCTTTTCGATTTATAACACGCAGAACAAATCAAACCTCATTAACATAAAGAGCTTTGCGGAGACGGCAAATATTGAAGTGATTATCATGAACTACCAGGCGTTTGCCACCACGAGCAAAGAATCCCGCAAAATTTATCAGAAGCTTGATTCCATTCAGTCCGAAAAACCGATTGATATTATTAAAAGGGCCAGACCTATACTTATCATAGATGAACCGCAACGGTTTGGTGATAAGGCCGAGAAGATTTTTACCGATAGAGAATTTAACCAGCTTTTTACGCTTCGCTATTCCGCAACCCACAAAAACGATTTCAACAAGATTTACCGGCTTGATGCAATCGATGCATACAACCACAAACTGGTAAAAAAAATCAACGTAAAAGGGATTGAAGTTGTCGGTAACAGCGGCACTAACAGCTACCTTTTTCTTGACAGAATCCAGGTCGGTACAAACCACTACCCTGTTGCGTTTATAGAGCTTGAAGTAAAGCAAAAAACTGTCATTGCAAAGAAAATTAAGAAGATTAAAGAAAAAGATGAACTGTTTGTGCATTCCAATGAGTTACCGGAATACAAAGGATTTACGGTTAAAGAAATCAACGGGCTAAAAAACATTGTCAGTTTCACGAACGGTATAGTAATGCATGTCGGGCAGACCATTGGCGACGTGGACGAAGAACATGTCCGCAGAATCCAGATTCGTGAAACGGTAAAATCCCATATCGAAAAAGAACGAATCATGTTCCCCAAAGGTATTAAAGTTCTTTCTCTGTTTTTCATTGATGAAGTGGCAAAATACCGGGTTTATGATAAGAGCAATAACCAGCTCAAAGGTGAATACGCAGAAATATTTGAGCAGGAATACAATAATGCAATTGCCGAGCAGAATATTTTTGAAGAAAACTATAACCAATACCTATCCAAACATCCCGCAGACAAAGTGCATCAGGGTTATTTCTCAATAGATAAAAAAGGGAAATTCGTCAATTCCAGTGAAAAAAGAGGTGAAGGCGGCAGTGACGATGAGAGTGCTTACGACTTGATTATGAAAAACAAAGAAAAGCTTTTAAGTTTCAATGAGCCTACCCGCTTTATCTTTTCTCATTCTGCACTCCGTGAAGGTTGGGACAACCCAAATGTATTCCAGATTTGCACTCTTAAACACAGTCAATCAAATATCAGCAAGAGACAGGAAATAGGCCGCGGATTGCGTATTTGCGTAAATGAACATGGCGAGCGGATGGATGAATCTGTACTGGAAAACGAATTCTTTGAAGTTAATAAATTAACCGTTGTTGCAAGTGAATCTTATGAAAGTTTTGCCCGTGATTTGCAGCGCGAAATTGTTGAATCCCTTTCTGAACGACCGGTAAAACTGACCAACGATGTTCTGGTTGACCGTATTCTTACAAACGATAAGGGTGACAAATTCGTTTTCGATAATCAGACTTCAATGGATTTAATTTTTGATTTCAAGATGAAAGGCTATGTTGACGAGAACTACCAGGTAACCGAAGACCTAATCAAAGCTATTGAAAACCATACCTACAAAGTGCCTGCAAGACTTGAAGGCTTTCAATCGTGCGTAGAAGAATTAGTCCAAAGCATTTATACAACGGCCAACTTCAAAGCTGCAGATGATGAAAAGGCAAATAATATCAATGAAGCCATCCTCAAACCCAATGAGAACTTCGCAAAGAAGGAATTTCAGGATTTGTGGAAGAAATTGAAAGTAAAAACCGTTTACGAAGTTGACTTTGACAGCACCGAACTCATTAAAAAGAGTATAGGAGCAATTGAAAGCAATCTATCGATAAAGAAAGTCACGATAAATATATCGGATGGCGAACAAAAAGATAAAATTGATGAAGAAAGCCTGAGATCAGGCAATAGCATGGAGAAATTGAAGAACATAACCGAAAAGGCAGATTCGCTGCTTGGTTCTTTAAAATATGACTTGATTGCCGAAATTGCAAAAGAAACAAATTTGACCAGAAAAACTATTGTCAAAATAGTGCAGGGATTGCGTGCAAGCACTTTCTCCAATTTCAGAGTCAACCCGGAAAGTTTCATAAAAGGCGTTTCAAACTTAATCAACAGTGAGAAAGCCGCTACGCTGATAAATAATATCACCTACTCCAAAACCGATAAAACCTATGATGATGATATTTTTACAATCAATAATTTCAAGGGTTCTTTGAAAGAAAATATACTCGAAGTCAAGAAACATATCTACGATTACCTGAAAACAGATTCAAAAACCGAACGATCCTTCGCAACAGAATTAGAGTGTGAGGAAGTTCTTGTTTATGCAAAACTCCCTTCCGGTTTTAAAATCCCCACGCCGGTCGGTAATTACAACCCTGACTGGGCAATAGTTTTTGATACCAATAAATTCAAATACGTTTATTTCATCGCAGAAACAAAAGGCAGCATGGAGACTTTGCAATTAAAAGAAATGGAACAGAAGAAAATCAGCTATGCAAAAAAGCATTTTGAAGCTTTAGGACATAAAGACATTAAGTATGATGTAATAGATTCTTACAGCTCATTGAAAGACAAGATAATGGCATAAATCAACAGCCTCCGCCGTACTTGTGGTGAGCGCGTACGTAAAGGTACTTTTAAACAGATCATTAATGACTTTGTTGAGAGGGACATAGCAATTACTCCGGCGATAGCTTATGCCTGTAAGTATGGGTTCACCCGAAGCTTCGACGTCGCACGCTCTAACATGCCCATACTCCTTCGCCCGGCGATCCATAATTTTTTTATATAGATAACAGACGACTGCGGCCACCAATTTAATACTGCAATAGATTCATCAGTTTGAAATTGTACTTCTTCTTCCTGTATTTTCTTCCAAAAATAATTAT